>JBDHKD010000096.1:0-9249 GCA_039586575.1 Gemmatimonadota bacterium
GATCAAGGACGGGATCGTCTACGATGCGCGCCGGCTGCTCGCCGACGTCGCCCGGATCGTGGCGGATGCGAATGCAACAGAGGCGATCGCTACCGGAGAACCGGAGTAAGTCGCGTTTTCAACGCCCGGGAGGGGGGGTCTTGACGCGCTCTCCTGGGGATGGGATTATGTACACGTCCGCAGCGGGACAATCCCCAACTGGCTTCACATAGCCAAAAAAGAAGGCCCCGGCTTCATCCGAGGCCTCTGCCAAATAGATCGGCTGGTTCAAAGAATATGTGTGGCGGCTGACCCGGCACCGGGAGTGGGCGGCCGAGCCGGATGGAGGGACTGTTCCTACCTGCTGCCCATGCAGGCGCCGCCACACGTATTCTTCTTTTTCTACCTACTTCTGCTACTTAGACGCTTCAACCTCCCAAAACGTTGCCGCCCTCGTTCCCAAGAGCCCCAGCGCCGTCCGCCAGGTTCCTTTTCGCGGTCATCCGCTGCTCCCAACCCCAACTTCGCGTAGGTCAACTCACATTTAGGGACCGTCGGGCGTGCGTGTGCTCAGCAGGCTGACGGGTCTGTCTACCCTACGCCGGCCCGGGGCCGGGGGTTTCAGCGGGACGAGCGCCTGGGCCGGCGCGGGCCGCATGTCGGCCGCGAGCATGGCACGGCTCCGCTTGAACGATCGGGCTGGCGGGAACGGGCGGGTGAAGGGGGAAGCGTGGTCCGAGATAGGCCCAGGCGAGCCGGCGGCTCGCCCGGGCGGCGCCTACTTGCTGCCCTTGCGGCGCTTGTGCAGCTGCTTGCGCTTCTTCCGCCCGATCTTCCTGCGGCCCGACTTCTTCAGCTTCGGTCTCTTGCGACCCATCGGCCCTCGAGCTGTAAGGAACTGTCGTTGAATGAGTAGGGGCGCTGCGGCAGCGAATATACACCGTGGGCCATAGGTGGCAATGTCGGGGGTGAGGGTCGGAGTAACAGTAGCGCGCTTTCAGTCGGGTTGGGAGCGGCGGAGCTGGGGGCGCGATCGGCGGCGTCTTGGCTCGCCACTCCAGGCCTCTCTGATCTCCAGCAGCAGGCTGCCCTCGCCGGGCATCAAGGTGCCGTCGGCAGCGGCGATGGCGAAGAGGTCGTCCAGGGCGGCGGCCCGTCCGTCATCGTCGAGCAGCTTGGCGACCAGCTGAACGGAGTCGCGGAGGTTGGACGAGTCCGTGCTTTCCTTGTCGCGCCCGAGGGCGGCGACGGCGGCCATGACGACCTGCATCAGCTCGTCCGCCGGTATGTCGGAGTTCCACTGGTGGAGCTTCTCGCAGAACACGTCGAGCTCATCGTTAGTGATCTCGCCGTCACTCGATGCGACGGCCGCATAGACGTAGGCGAGATGATGCAGTTCGGTCCAATCGTCGCGATCGTGCATAGGAGGATTCCTGGCTCGGGGGAGGGGGCTCGGCGGCGGTGGCGCAATATACCCAGCGGCAACGGGCGGGGACAAGTCAGCTGGGCTATTGCCGGAAGCGTCACTCTCCCCGAGCTTTCCAACCCATGTCGGAGCAATCGAACGAGACGGCCGGTCGTCTTACATCATTAGATGCTTTTCGCGGCGCGACGATCGCCGCGATGATACTGGTCAACAATCCCGGGAGCTGGGCGCATGTCTATGCGCCGCTGCGTCACGCGGAGTGGCACGGCTGGACGCCCACCGATCTTATCTTCCCGTTCTTCTTGTTCATCATGGGCGTGGCGCTGCCGATCTCCTTCGGCAAGCGCCTGGCGCGCGGCGACACGAGGCGACTTCTCTCCCGTCATGTCCTCAGGCGCAGTCTGATTCTCTTCGGACTCGGGATCTTCATGGCGGCGTTTCCCAGCTTTAGCGACTGGGGCACGCTGCGGATCCCGGGCGTTCTTCAGCGGATCGGTGTGGTATACCTGTTCGCCTCCTTGTTCTTCCTGGTGCTCGATCGGCGTGGCCGCTGGGCGGCGCTCGTGCTGCTGCTCTTCGGCTACTGGGCGGCGATGATGCTCGTCCCGGTGCCCGGCTACGGGGCCGGCGATCTCTCAGCGGCGGGCAACCTGGGAGCGTTTCTCGACCGCGTGATTCTCGGTCAGTCGCATCTGTGGCGTGGCGATTCGTGGGATCCGGAGGGTCTACTGAGCACGGTACCGGCGATCGCAACGACCCTGCTGGGCATCTTCACCGGCGAGTGGATCCTGTCGGAGCGCCAGCCGGCCGACAAGTTGAAAGGTCTGGTGGCCGCCTCGCTCGTCACGATTCTCCTGGGAGTCCTGTGGGATCGGCTGTTCCCGATCAACAAGAGCCTGTGGACCAGCTCGTACGTCGTGTTCACGGCCGGCATGGCCGGGCTGATCTTCGCCGCGTTCTACTGGGCGATCGAGCTGCGCGGCTGGAAGCGGTGGAGCTGGCCGTTCGTCGTCTACGGCATGAACGCGATCGCCGTCTTCGTCGCCTCGGGTCTGCTGACGCGGGTCCTGATTCGGGTCCGCGTTCCCGCCGGTCAGGGTGAGGACGTCTCTCTATACAGCTGGATATACACCCACGTCTTCGCCTCGTGGGCCGGCCCGCTCAACGGGTCTCTCGCGTTCGCGCTCTCCTACATCGGGTTCTGGCTCTTTCTCATGTGGCTGCTCTACCGTCGCGGGATCTTCATCAAGATTTGACTGCTATGTTAGGTCGACCAAAGAACCAGGAGAACGAGTGAGAGAACCGCAGGCTGACGATTTCCTTCGCACCACCCTCGGTCGTACCGGACTCGAAGTCCACCGGCTCGGCCTCTCGGCGAGCTATCGACCAGGTAAGAAGACCGTCCACCGGGCGATCGACTTGGGGCTCAACTATTTCTTCGCCTACGGCTTCGACACCCAGATGACCCGCACACTGCGCGACGTTATTGGGAACGACAGAGAGCGCTTCGTGCTCGCCACTGGTCCTTTCAACTTGCCTTGGGTTCGCACGAGCCTGCGCCGCACCCTCGAGAAGCGACTGCGCCAGTTCGGCACCGACTACATAGACGTCTTCCTGTTCCTCGGTGTGATGAAGCCCAAGCATTTCCCAGAAGAGTTGAGGAACGAGCTGCACGCGCTGCGGGAGGAAGGCAAGGTCCGGTTCGTGGGGATGTCCTGTCACGATCGCGTGTTCGCCGGGCAACTTGCCGTTGAAGGAGCCCTGGACGTCTTGATGATCCGCTATAACGCCGCCCATCGCGGAGCGGAGCAAGAGATCTTCCCCCACTTGGAGCACCACGACCCGGGGCTCATCAGCTACACAGCCACACGCTGGCGCTCCCTGCTGAAGCGGCCGCGCACCTGGCCGAAGGACGGGCGGGTTCCCACCGCCGGGCTCTGCTATCGCTTCGTACTTTCCAATCCGCATGTGCACGTCTGTATGACCGCGCCATCAAACATCCGGCAGCTCGAGGAAAACCTGGCTGCCGCCCGTCAGGGTCCGCTGAGCGAGCGCGACATGCAATTCATGCGGGAGTTCGGCGACACCCTGCGCCCGATGGGCAACTGGGCCATCGGCCCGGCCCACGAGTAGGCGTTCAATCGCGGTGCTGGGCCTGTTGTTGAGCAGGGGCGCTGTCTGTAGGTTTGCCTCTCGGCAAAGACCTCCGAGCCTGACACATCTGCCAAAGGAGGGCGATCGAGCGATGCGGCGAACAGCACTGTGTCTGATCGTGAGCCTGGCCGCTCCCGGCGTGGCCGTGGCGCAGGACGCGCAGTACTGGACTTACCAGTACGGCACCCGAGCCAACCTTCTGGGCGGTGCGGTGGTCGGCAGCGCGGTCGACGTCAGCGCCACCTACTACAACCCCGGCGCGCTGTCGCTGATCAAGGACCCCGAGATCATCGCCACGTCCAAGGTCCTCGAGCTCAGCAACTTGGCTCTCGAGCCGGACTTCGGTACCGAGGTTGCGCTCGACAACCTCAGGTTCGACTTCGCGCCCGGCTTCTTTGGCGGCACGATTCCCTTCGGCTTTCTGGGCGATCACGTCCTCGGATACTCGGTCTTCACGAGGCATCTCTTCAAGGCGACCCTCGACGCGGTTGCGGTGGGAACCCTGGACCAGCTTCCGAGTCTCGAGGCCGACGGCGACTTCCTGGGGTTGGCCAGGCTCAAAGAGGACATGAGCGAGAGTTGGTTCGGGCTCACCTGGTCCGCCCCGCTCGGGCGCCGGACCGGTTTCGGGGTCACCACGTTCGTCGCCTATCGCAGCCAGAAACGCACGAGCCGTGTCACGTTCGAGGCGCTTAGCGATGTGCAGGAAGGCGCGCTCAGCACGCGCGAGATCGCCTGGTCGTTCTGGGACGCCCGCCTGCTGTTGAAGGCCGGTCTAACCCTGGAATGGCAGGGCGTGAGCCTCGGCCTGACAACAACGACGCCGAGCCTCAGCGTACTCAACAGCGGCAGGACGCTGATCAACGTCGCCCAGTTCGGCGTGGATGCGGACGGTGACGGCATCGACGATCCGATCTTCGCCGCTAGCTACCAGGAGGGCCTCGATGCCAGCTACAAGTCGCCCTGGTCGGCGGCCCTCGGCGCCGCCTTCTCGCCGCGCGGGACAACGACCCTCCACCTGACCGCGGAGTACTTCGGGAAGATGAAGGAGCGCGCGGTTCTGGACCTGGAGGACTTCGTGGCGCAGAGCAGCGGCGACACCATTTCGGCTGACCTCACTCAGAGGTACGACGACGTGCTCAACTTCGGGCTCGGCGTGGAACAGACGTTCAGCCCGACGTTCTCCGGTTATGCCAGCTTCCGCACCGACTTCTCGGCCAAGGTCGCAGGCGGGCAGTCGGACATGGCGACGTCGAGCTGGGACATCTACTACGTCACGGCGGGCGCGGCGTTCAGAATCGGCACCGCCGATCTGACGTTCGGGGTGGCGTTCGGCTGGGGCGATGACTTCATCGACGGACTGGCGCCGCCGGGCGACGGGGATGAACCGGTGGTCGGTGTGCCGGAGTCGATCGACGTCAAATACCGCACACTGCGGTTCATCCTGGCCTTCTCGATCTGAGGCGGCCCGGACCAGCGCCCCGGCTGGGGCGATGTGTCCGCTGCCGGCGGCGCAGGCTCGCGAGCCCTACCAGGCGGCGGCCCCAAGCGATATGTTACCGCGGCCAGCCCGGGTGGCGGAATCGGTAGACGCGACGGACTCAAAATCCGTTGGGCTTCGGCCCTTGAGGGTTCGAATCCCTCCCCGGGCACTCCGCCGGCAGCAGTCGAGTTCGACGATGCGTAGGAAGCTCACCCTGGCACTTCCCGGCCTCATTCTCGGGCTCGCCCTCGCCTGCGGTGCAGAGATATTCTACTGGCACGAGTTTCGGCCTACCGCCCAGAACTTCAGGGAATACTTTGACGAGCAAGCTGACAGTCTCGATGACATCGAGGGGTTGTGGAATCTCGACCCGTATCCCGAGCCCGCGACGTTCGTCGCTTATTACGTGGCCATCGTCCGCGACGAGCGAGCGCCTGGCTGGGAGTACTCGGGTCTCTACGTGCCACGCACCGCCAGAGCGACCGGCAGTCGGCAGTTCATCTTCGTCCGCTATCGCCAGGTGAACGACACCCTGTACGAGTTCCGGTTCACGCGCCAGCCGTTCCAAGGTACCGTCACCCTGATGTACAACATGCTCTTCGTGCCGGCCGACTGGGACGATCCTTCGCAGCACGAGCAGGTTTGGACGCGCAACTACCCGTGGTAGGCCGCAGTCGCAGTGTGCTTCCCAGCGGGCGATCGGAGTCGATTCCCGACCCGGCGCGGCCGGGTTTCCGACGGCGCTGACATCTTGTTTCCCACGGTTTCTGAGCGTATCATGCGGCGCGGTCCTGCCCCAGCTGTGCACTCCACAGACATAGGAAGGCGACGATGCAGTTTAAAGAAGTCAAGATCCCCGACGGCGATCTGATCGAATA
This sequence comes from Gemmatimonadota bacterium, assembly GCA_039586575.1. Lineage (GTDB taxonomy): Bacteria > Gemmatimonadota > Gemmatimonadetes > Palauibacterales > KS3-K002. The sequence continues at coordinate 5,921 of JBDHKD010000096.1, forward strand.
TCGCGACGGCAAGCTGATCATAGGTGACCACCCGATCATCGGCGTGCTGCGCGGCGATGGCATCGGCCTGGACATCAGCCCGGTGATGCGCATGGTCGTGGACTCGGCGGTCGAGGGCGCTTACGGCGGCAAGCGAGCCATCTCCTGGTGCCCGCTCTATGCCGGGTTGGAGGGCCTTCACCACTACGGCTCCGAGTTCCCCGACGAGACGGTCGAAGCGATCCGCTACTTGAGGGTCGCCATCAAGGGTCCGTTTACCACGCCGATCGGCGAGGAGACCCACGTCTGCCTGCATTGCGCCCATCAGCAGTACCATGACGGGACCTGCGACAAGTGCGGGAAGGACGACGGGGTGACCGAGCGGTTCCGCTCGATCAACGTGCGGTTTCGGCAGCATCTCGATCTGTTCGCCTGCGTGCGGCCGGTCCGCTACTTCGAGGGCGTACCGGCGCCCAATAAGTATGCCGACAAGGTGAACTTCATCATCTTCCGCGAGAACACCGAAGACGTGTATGCGGGCTACGACTACGAGAACGGCAGCGAGATGGCGAAGGCGATCATCGGTCTGATCAAGGAGAAGACGGGCCGCGAGATCCGCGCCGATTCCGGTATCGGCGTCAAGCCGATCTCGGTTTTCGGGACTGAACGAATCGTGCGCAAGGCGCTCCAGTGGGCCGTGGCCCAAAGACTCCCGTCGGTGACGCTGGTCCACAAGGGTAACATCATGAAGTTCACCGAGGGCTCTTTCTGCAAGTGGGGCTACGAACTGGCCGAGCGCGAGTTCGGCGACATCACGGTCTCGGAGAAGAAGCTGTGGGACGAGCTCGATGGGCGGATGCCCGAAGGTCGGATCCTGGTCAAGGACAGGATCGCCGACTCGATCTTCCAGCAGATCCAGACGCGGTCGGACGAGTACAGCGTATTCGCGCTGCCCAACCTGAACGGCGACTACCTGTCCGACGCGGCCATCGCCTTGGTGGGTGGTTTGGGTCTTGGGCCCGGCGCCAACATGTCGGACGAGGTCGCGCTATTCGAGGCCACCCACGGTACGGCGCCCAAGTACACGGGCCAAGACAAGGTGAACCCCGGCTCGCTCATCCTGTCGGCCGTGATGATGCTCAACCACATGGGCTGGAACGAGGCGGCCGACATGATCATCGGCGGACTGGAGCGGGCTATTAAGGACGGCCAGGTCACCTACGATCTCGCGCGCCTGATGAAGCGCGAGGGCCGTAAGGATGTGAACGAGCTCTCCTGCTCTGGGTTCGGCGAGGCGATCATCGCGCGTATGTAGCTGGCCTTCAAGTCTAGTCCGTAGCGGCCGGGCCGGCCCTCGGGGCAGCCCGGCCGTTTCGCGTTCGACGGCCCATTCTTGTATACTTGGCGCTTCAACTGCGACCGTCATTCGGAGGGTATCTTGCCGACCAAACTGCTCGTATCGGTTCTATTGCTTGTCGTCATCGGCGGCTGTGAAGCGCTGACACTGACTCGCGAGGTCGGCGAGGTGGAGTTCTCAGCCGGACCCGGAAGCGGCGAGCCGAACCTCTTCGCCACTTCAGGGGGGAGAGTCATACTGACCTGGCTCGAGCCGGCCGAGGACGGTCACGCCCTGCGGGTCGCGGTGCGCGAGCGGGGAAGCTGGTCGGAGCCGCGGACCGTGGTGCAGGGTAGGGACTTCTTCGTCAACTGGGCCGACTTCCCCTCGTTGGTCGAGCTCGATGGTGGCACCTGGATCGTCCACTGGCTCGAGAAAGTGGCGGCGAATCCGTACGCCTATCACGTGCTGGTGTCCGTCTCGCACGACCGGGGTGCTAGCTGGAGCGAACCCTTCAGCCCACACACTGACCGTTCGCCCACCGAGCACGGTTTCGTTTCGATGGTCGCCTGGGGAGATGGCGCCGCTCTCGTGTGGTTGGATGGTCGGCAGATGACCGGTGCTGGACACGATGAGCTCGAGCGCGGCGATATGTCGCTCCGCGCTACGACGGTGTCAGCCGACGGGACCAGCAGCTCGGACATTCTGCTCGACGGCCGGACGTGTGAGTGCTGTCAGACGGCGTTGGTGAGGGCGGGCGACGGCTTGCTGGCCGCCTATCGCGACCGCAGCGCCGAGGAGATTCGCGACATCGCCGTCGTCCGATTCAGCGACGGCGTTTGGAGCGAGCCCGCCCACGTCGCCGACGATGGCTGGTACTATCCCGGGTGTCCGGTCAACGGACCTCAGCTTTCGGCCCGGGGAGACACCGTAGTTGTCGTGTGGTTCACGGCTCCCGAGAACGTCGCCGCCGTCTACGCGGCGTTCTCGTTCGATGCTGGCAAGTCGTTCGGCCGACGCCTGCGCATTGATGATGGCGACCCACTCGGGCGGGTCGACGTCGAACTGCTGCCCGCTGGCCGAGCGGTCGTCACCTGGCTGGAGCGCACCGAAACGGCGGCCGAGATCAGAGCACGAATGATCGATACGCGTGGTGAAGGCAAACGCGGGTGGACCGTAACGGCGACCTCGGAGTCACGGGCCAGCGGTCTTCCGCGCACGGCTCGTGTGGGGAAGGATATCGTCTTCGCCTGGACGCTGGTCGGCGAGGGCGGAGGAGTTCGAGTGGCGACTCTAGAGCTCGACTGAACCCGCGTACCGCTGCCGTTGCCCGGAACCCAGGTCATGGGCGAAGCGTTACCCTACCAAGAGTAGACCATCAAGAACCGCTGCAAACACGCCTCGATGGAGCCCCTCGCCCTAATGCTGGAGTGCTACGGCTACCTGTTGCTGTTCGTCGTCGGCTTCCTTGAGTACGCCGGGGCGCCCATCGCCAGCATTCCCGTCCTCGTGGTGGCGGGCGCCTTGGCAGCGATGGGTGGTATTCCGCTTCCGGGCATCGTGCTCGCCGCAGCGCTCGGCGGCCTGACAAGCGATCTGATCTGGTATGCCGCAGCCCGTACGCGAGGTCAGCGGCTGGTCGATGTCGTTTGCGGGCTGTCGACGAATCCTATGGCCTGTGTCACGGTGATCGAGAGGCGCATCCGGTCGGTCGGACCGTTGTACCTGTTGCCATCGAAGTTCATCCCCGGGGCGGGCAATCTGGCGGCCGCCGCTTCGGGCTTCGCCGGTATCGCCCTGCGGCAGTTCTTGGTGTTCGATGGCGTGGCTCTGTTGTTGTGGGCCGCAGTGTACGGCGGTGCCGGCTGGCTATTCTCGGCGCAGGTTGAAGGCGTGGTGAAGTGGATCAGCGACTTCACGCTGCTGTTTGTCGGCGTAGCCGCGGGGCTGATCGCCGGCGCCGGGGTCTGGAGAATCTATAAGGTCCGCATGCACCGGCCTCACCATGAGGCGG
>JBDHKD010000178.1:0-2198 GCA_039586575.1 Gemmatimonadota bacterium
AATCTTGGCGTGCAGGTCGCACAGAGGGACGGCTTAACCAAGCAATCAACTCCGACCAGTAGCAAACCGCGCCCTTCGGGCGCAGCTACTGGCGGGTTATTGCTAACGTTAGGCACAAATAGTCGTACCAGTATTGGTATATGGAGGTCAAAAATGAAAAGAAAGATCGTGATATTAGCAATTTTACCTGTATTAACGGTGCAAGCGCTTATGATTACAGCAAGCGCAGGGGCACCCGACGACAGCCTGCAGCCGACAACCGAGTGGCAGTCTCCTCCCGAAGAGTTGCTGGAGGTACTCCACGCGCCGCAGCTCCCCCAGGTGTGGACGGCACCAACTGGCGGGTACTTGCTCCTCGCCGATCCCGTGCTCTATCCCCCCCTCGCCGAGCTGGCCGCGCCGATGCACAAGCTGGCCGGCATGCGGGTCAATCCCGCCATCAACGGCCACCATGGCCGACACGGGGGCACCTCCCCCCGCCTGGTCAGGGTCGAGGACGGAGCCACGACACCGCTCGATCTGCCGGCGGACGCCGAGGTCCACGACGTGGAATGGACCGTGGATGGCCGGCGCTTCGCGCTCACCGTCGGGCACGCCGATCACATCGGCCTGTGGGTCGGCTCGGTGGAAGGCGAAGTGACTAGGATCGAGGACCTGGCTCTCAACCCGCTGATGGGCACCGCCGTGAACTGGCTACCCGACCAGGAGCGCTTGCTGGTCCGCCGCATCCCGCGGCGTGGACTGGCTCCCAAGCCACCGGCCATACCGGCGCGTCCGGAGATCCTCGAAGGAGCGGGGGCCTCGGCCCGCTCCACTTACGAGGCGCGCAACCTGCTCAAGACAGCTCACGACGATGCCCTCTTCGAGTACTACACCACCTCCGAGCTGGTGATCGTCGACCCGGCGACAGACAAGGTGAAGGTCGTCGGTGCGCCCGCTCCCTACACCACAGTTGAATTCTCGCCGGACGGCGAGTATCTCCTTGTCCAGCGTCTGGTCGGTCCCTGGTCCCACGAGGTGGCCTGGTGGCGCTTCGCCAGCGAGATCGAGGTGTGGAACGATAAGGGCGAGCTGATAGCGAACATCGCCTCCCTGCCCGTGGCAGACGAGGTCCCGGTCCACGGTGTGCCGCCGGGCCCGCGCTCAGTTTCGTGGCGTCCCACCGCTCGCCACATGCTCTTCTGGGTCGAGGCACTCGACGGCGGAGATCCCGTGGCCAAGGTGCCCCACCGCGACCGGCTCATGCGTCTGGACGCGCCCTTCACGGCAGAGCCCCAGGAGGTCTTCCGAGCCAAGCACCGTATCCAGCCCTGGCGGAACGCCTGGGGCGCCGAGGGCGGCACGCTCATGCTCACCCAGCGCGAGCGGATACGCCGCTGGCGCTACGTCTGGCTCCTGGACGTGGACGAGGGCACGTCGCGCCTGTGGTTCGATCTCGATGAGGACGACCGCTACCGAGATCCAGGCTATCCCCTGCTCCGCCCGCTGCCCAACGGTCGCTGGGTGCTGCGCCAGCAGGGAGACGCGGTCTACTTCAGCGGGAGCGGCGCCACCGACCAGGGCGACCGGCCCTTCCTGGACCTGCGCCACCTGGACACCGGTGAGACCGAGCGTCTGTTCCGCTGCGATCCGGACCGCTACGAGTACTTCGTGGCGTTCGCCGGTGACGAGGGCCGCTTCGTTTTGTGCGCCGAGTCCGCCGTCGACGTGCCCAACTACTATCTGGCCACCTTTGGCAAGGAGATCGAGGCGGCCAAAGGCGAGGCCACCCGGGCCCTGACGCGTGTGCCGATCACGCGCTTCGAGGACCCCACGCCCCCGCTGCGCGAGATGAAGAAGCGTATCGTACGCTACGAGCGCGAGGACGGTGTACCCCTCAGCTTCCACCTGCATCTGCCCCCCGGCTACGAGGAGGGCACACCGCTGCCCACGGTGCTCTATGCCTATCCCCTCGAGTACTCCGGCGCAACCACTGCCGGACAGGTCCGAGGCTCGGCCCAGCACTTCATGCGTTTGTACGGCGCCTCCCCCCTCTACTTCTTGCTCCGGGGCTATGTTGTGCTCGACCAGACCGCCATGCCGATGCTCGGCGATCCCGAGACCACCTACGACACCTTCGTGCCCCAGCTAGTGGCCGACGCGGAGGCTGCGGTGGCCAAGGCCGTCGAGATGGGAGTGGCCGATCCCGAGCGCATCGG
>JBDHKD010000179.1:0-2156 GCA_039586575.1 Gemmatimonadota bacterium
GAGAAATAGATAGAGAGTAGAGAGAGGAGAGAGGGTAGGAGTTGCCTGGATACCTAGGATACCTGGATAAGTACTGCAACAAACTTTCTGTAAATTCGGTTGTTTCCACGAAGCCTTCTCTAATTTTCAGCGCCTCTCCATTCTCACCGTTTTGTCGTCGTTGGCCGTTGAGCCGGGCCGCAGGGAGCCCGGAGGGCGACCGCAGGTCCCGGCTCAACGGCCGCGCGCTCAGGCCGCCTGTCGGCCCGTTTCCCCGTCCGCCGACCCGCTTCGCCCCAGCAGCCTCAGATCCACGTTCTCCATGCTGAAGTAGGGCCGCGACTCGATCTGCCACTTCTCATGCCGCTCCAGCAACATCGCCCCGATCAGGCGTTCGCAGGAGGCCCGGTTGGGAAACACGCCCACCACCCGCGTTCTTTGCTTCAGCGTCTTCATCAGCCGCTCCAGCATGTTCGTCGATCCCAGCCGGCGACGGTGGCTCTCGGGAAAATCCCATGCCGTCAGACAATCCTCCAACCCCTCCCGCAACATCGCCGCCACGGGGGGACGGCGCGGCTCCCACTTGAGGGCCATCTCCTCGCCACGCGCCAGACACTGCTGTTTCCCTTCGCCGGCAAACACCGCGGCCAAGTCGCTCAACACCTCGCGGTATTCCCGGTTGGAGACCTTGCGCGCCATCTCGCGTTTGAAATGCACCCGGCAGCGCTGCCACCTCACCCCTTGAAAGTGCTTCCCCAGTGCCGCCACGATGCCTCCATGGGCGTCGCTGACGATTAGACGCGTCCCTCGCAGACCGCGCCCCTTGAGATGCCGAAACAGCTCTCCCCAGGTGGCTTCCGACTCGCTGTCGCCATTGCGCCAGTCCAGAATCTCCCGCTGCCCTTGCTCGTCGAATCCCGACACCACCAGCACCGCCTCGCTGACGATGCCGCCTTGCCGGCGTATCTTTTCGTAGCGCGCGTCGATTATCAAATAGGGATATTCGGCCTGATCCAATCGCCGCTCACGAAACTCCGACAGCTTCTCGTCCAACTCGGCCGCTACCCGCGAAACCGTCATCGCCGAAACCTCGCAGCCGCACATCTGATCCAGCACCTGTTGCACTCGCCGCGTCGAGACGCCTTGGAAATACATCTCGGCGCAGGCCACCAGCAGCGCCCGCTCGCTGCGCTGCCAACGCGCGAACATCGACGGATGGTAGGGCTCGCAATTGCGCGTTTGTGGCACCCGCAGATCGAGTTCGCCGGCACGGGTCTTGAGCTTGCGGGGTTTCGCGCCGTTGCGCCAACCTTGGCGTTGCGGGTTGCGTTCGTGCCGCCGCGCCCCGAGATGCTCGCCGGCTTCCACCTCCATCGCCGTATTCAACAGCTGCTCGAGCAACTGTTTGATTCCGTCGCGGCGCTCGAACAACTCTTGCGCCAGTTCTTCAATCGTGTCACTGTGTGGTTGGGTCATCGTTTCGTCTCCTTCGTGATGGTTGTTTTGCATCCAATCCATCGTGGAAACAAACGATGACCCAAAGTCAATCAGGCCAGAACATTCTACAGATAAATTGTTACAGAACCAAACGATGGCTGCGGGGTGCGGCCCAAACGCCGCATCCCGCCTTGCCCCACGGCTTGTCCGGCACCTCGCCCGACACGCCATCGGATCGATAGATCCGCCCATGCCTGGAAAACTCCGGCGGCGTCAAGCCGCCGTCGTCGGAGCCGGCAACGCCTCTTCGTACTCGACCGGCGTCACATAGCCCAACGCCGAGTGCAGCCGCTTGGGATTGTACACCCCCTCGATGAATCCGCCGATCTCCACCTGCGCCTCCGCCAGGGTGGCGTATTCGTTGCAATCGACCTCCTCGGTTTTCAGCGTCTTGATGAAACTCTCCGCGAAGGCGTTGTCGTAGGGATTGCCCTTGCGGCTCATCGAAATCTTGACGCCGTTTTCGCGCAGCTTCTCGACGTACTTGTTCGAAGCATACTGCGTTCCTTGGTCGGAGTGATGAATCAACCCCGCCCTCGGCCGGCGCCGGCTCAACGCTTGTTCCAGCGCCGCCAACGGCAGCTCGGTTTCCAAGCTCGGACCCACCGCCCAGCCCACCACTCTGCGAGAGAACAGATCCAAAACCACCGCCGCGTACACAAACTCGGTCCTCAGCCGAA
>JBDHKD010000028.1:0-50710 GCA_039586575.1 Gemmatimonadota bacterium
GTGGCCGGCCTGGCCGCCGGCGCCGATAGTCTGATCGCCAGGCGGCTGGCCGCTCAGGACTACGCGACCCGAAGGCCACCGGCCGGCCAGCGCAACTTCATCAGCGAGGTCGTCGAGGCGACGATCGAGGCGGTGTCGCGCGACATCGCCGATCCCGAGCTCGCCTGGATGTTCCAGAATTGCTTCCCCAACACGCTGGACACGACGGTACGCTTCAGGACCGTGGAGGGCCGGCCCGACACCTTCGTCATCACGGGCGACATCCACGCCATGTGGTTACGCGATTCCACCGCCCAGGTCTGGCCCTACCTGCGCCTGGCTGCCCAGGACTCCGCGCTCAAGGCGCTACTCGCCGGTGTGGTGAATCGCCAGACTCGCTGTATACTCATCGACCCCTACGCCAACGCTTTCAACGACGGCCCCACCGGCGGAGGTTGGGAGAGCGACCTCACCGACATGAAGCCCGAGCTGCACGAGCGGAAGTGGGAAATCGACTCGCTCTGCTACCCGATCCGCCTGGCACACGGCTACTGGAAGACGACGGGCGACGCGTCGGTGTTGGACAGCGAATGGCGGCGGGCCGCAAAGCTCATCGTCCGCACATTCAAGGAGCAGCAGCGCAAGCGGGACCGGGGACCGTACAAGTTCCAGCGGCTGACGGCCGTCGCCTACGACACGGTCCCGCTGGGCGGCTACGGGAACCCGACGCGGAAGGTCGGCCTAGTTCACTCGATCTTCAGACCCTCCGACGACGCCTGCGTCTACCCTTTCCTGGTCCCCTCCAACCTCTTCGCGGTCGCGTCACTCAGGCACTTGCAAGAGATCTTCGCAGAGGAGATCGGCGAGCGAGCGTTCGCCGACGAGTGTGGCACGCTGGCCGACGAGCTGGCGGAAGCGATTCGCGATCACGCGCTGCTCGCGCATCCCGTCCACGGTCGCATCTATGCCTACGAGGTGGACGGTTTCGGGAACGCGCTGTTTATGGACGACGCCAACATACCGAGCCTCTTGGCGCTGCCCTACCTCGGCCTGGCAAGTGTCTCCGAACCAGCCTATCAGGCCACGCGAAGTTTCGTGCTGAGCGAGGACAACCCGTACTTCTTCCGCGGTCGAGCGGCCGAGGGCGTCGGTGGCCCGCACGTCGGGCTCGACATGGTCTGGCCGCTGGGCATTACGATGCGCGCGCTCACCAGCACCGACGACGCGGAAATCCTCGGCTGCCTGCGTATGCTGAAGGCGACGCACGCCGGGACCGGCTTCATGCACGAGTCCTTCCATAAAGACGACCCCACCAACTTCACCCGCTCCTGGTTCGCCTGGGCGAACACGCTGTTCGGTGAGTTGCTCGTCAACCTGCACCGCGACCGCCCGGACTTGTTGAGGGTGCCGCTCTAGTCGCCGATGTCGACGACGATCGACCGTCGCAGCTTCGTCGGAACGTTGGGCGCCGCCACCCTCGCCGGCACGCTGCCGCGCCCACTCAGCGCCGTCCTCGTACCCGCCGACCCGCCGCGGCTGCCCCGCGCGCCGCGCGTCGCGACCCTCTCCGAGCCGGGCTTCCCCACCTTCGACACCGAAGCCCTCCCGGAGCCCACGCTGCGCGAGGCTCTCGACGGGCTGGAAGCCACCCCGCTGCGCGCCGCCGAACTCGGCCGACTGGCGCCGGACGCCTTCGACGTCTTCCTCACCCCCTACGGCTCGGCGTTTCCCAAGGGCGCCTGGCCGGCGATCCTCGACTTCATGACGGCCGGCGGCAACTGGCTGAACTTAGGCGGTGTCCCGCTCGCCGTGCCGGTATCAGCCACGGAAGACGGCTGGCGCGCCGAGCTGAGACAGACGGCGTACCACAAGGCGCTGGGGATCACGCAAGCGTTCTCCGTCGACGTCAGCCATCTCGACCGTTACGTCGCGGGTCCGGAGATCGAAGCCTCGCTGGCGGACGGGATCGAGGCGCAGACCGTATTCGCGCTCTACTATCGGCTGACGCGCGAGAAGGAGTTTCCCGACGAGGACGGGTCGGACGGACCGCGGGAAGCCATCGTGAATCCACTGCTATCGGTGATGGGCGAGGGTGAGCATCCCATGGCGGTGCCGGTCGTGCGCGTCGACCATTTGCAGGGGCCATTCGCCGGCGGTCGCTGGGTGCTCGCCAATTATAACGGAGCGATATCCGGCACGGCCCTTCGCGTGCTCGTCGACACTGCCGCCCGCGGCGCACACGAGCTCACGGTTCGACCAGACTTCGCCTGTTACCGGGACGGCGAGACCGCGTCGATCAGCGTCGTTCTCAACACACCGCGATCGCTCACCGCTGAAGATTCGTGTTCCGTCGAGGTTTTCGACGATGGTGGCAACGTCGTAGCAGCAACGAGGCTAACGCTCGCGGCGGCGGGGTACCGCGCCGCGGCAACGGCGACCCTCGAGACGTCCCCGCGCTCCAGCCTCGCCCCCGGTCTCTATCGCGTCGACGCGACCCTGGAGCCGACCGACGATAGCGCGACGGCAGCGAAGGCGAGCACGGGCTTCTGGGTCTTCGATCGCCAGCTGCTCGCCGGTGGTCGTCCGTTCACGACCGACGCCCACAACCTTCTCCGGGACGGCGAGCCGTACGTCGTGACGGGCACGTCGTACATGGCTGGCGACGTGCACCGCCGGTTCTTGCTCGAGCCGAACCCGGCCGTCTGGGATCGCGACTTCGCCGCGATGAAGCGCGCCGGGATCAACATGATCCGCACCGGCATCTGGACCGCTTGGCGGCGCTACATGCCCGAGCCCGGCGTGCTGAACGAGGCGGCCCTCCGTGCCCTCGACGCCTTCCTGCTGACTGCACGGCGTCATGACATCCCGGTCATCTTCACCTTTTTCGCCTTCGTACCCGAGCCCTGGGGAGGCACGAATCCCTACCTCGACCCGCAGGCCGTAAGAGCGCAGAAGATCTTCATCTCCCGCGTCGTGGAACGTTACCGCGGGGTGAGCGACGTCATCTGGGACCTGATCAACGAGCCGTCCTGCTGTTCGCCGGATCGGCTGTGGGTCACGCGGCCCAACTACGACGAGCATGAGGTCAGCGCCTGGCGTGAGTGGCTGCGGGATCGCTTCGCTGCAGGCTCGGACGACGAGCTCGCGTCACGACTCGCCGAGCTCTGGCGCACCACGCCGGACGACGCGCTGGCGCTACCGCGGCTCGCCGAATTCGGCGACCGCAACATCTTCGAGGTGCTGCGCCCGCTCAAGGCGATGGACTATCGACTGTTCGCCAACGACGTGTTCAGCGGCTGGGCACGGGAGATGGTCGAGACGATCCGCACAGCCGGGAGTCCGGACCAACTGATCACGGTGGGACAAGACGAAGGCGGCACCTACGAGCGGCCGGGTCCCTTCTTCCACGGACCTGCCGTCGATTTCACGTCGAACCACACCTGGTGGCTGAACGACGACCTGCTCTGGGACAGCGTGGTCACCAAGACGCCCGACCGCCCGCTGCTCATCTCCGAGACCGGCGTCATGTTTTACGAGAGGATCGACGGTAGCGCCTGGCGAACGGAAGACGAAGCCCGCGATCTCCTGGAACGCAAGCTCGTCCTCGCTCTCGCCACCGACACCGCCGGCTTCATCGAGTGGATCTGGAACACCAACCCCTACATGCCGCTGGACAACGAGGCGGCGATCGGGCTGCTGCGCCCCGACGGCTCGGCCAAGCCCGAGCTCCGCGTTCTGCGCGAGATCGCCGCCTTCGCCCGTGACGCGATGCGCGACCTCGGGCCACGTGAGCCCGAGCCCGTAGTCATGGTGATCCCCCACTCGCAGATGTTCTCGGTGCGCAACTTCGCCACCGAGGCGACACAACGCTGCGTGCGCGCCATGCACTACGGCTGCCGGGTCACGATGAGCGCGGTCGGCGAGTACGCGCTCGACCGAATGCGTCACAGGCCAGAGCTCGTCGTCTCGCCGGCGCCGCGCCTGATGAGCGAGGCCGCCTGGCAGCGGCTACTTGGCCTGGCGGAAGACGGCGCCACCCTGCTAGTCACCGGCCCCATCGACTCCGACGAGCACTGGCGGCCAGTCCAACGGCTGCAAGCGCTCGGAATCGATGCGGCTATCCGCCCCGTCGCCCAAGAGGAAGTTCTGCAACTCGATGACGCTACGCTGCGGCTCAGCTTCCGCGGCCCGAAGATTCAGCGGCTGGAGAAGGCGGTGCTTCCCGATTCGGCGGCGAAAGTCGTCGAGCTATCCGTGGGACGCGGCACCCTTCTCTGGTCACCGCTACCGGTCGAGCTCGCCTGGCAAGTGGAGCCGACGATTGCACTATACAAGCACGCCCTGTCGCGGGCAGGCATCAAGCCGAGGTACGCAGCGGAGCAGATAGACCCCGGCGTCCTCGTCTATCCTGCAGCCTACCGGACGGCCGTGCTCTATGCGCTCGTTTCCGAGCTCGGGTATGACGCGCGCTTGAAGCTGACGGACAACGAAGCAAGATCGGCGATCGAGGTCGCGATGGCGCCCGGCCGTGCGGCGCTCGTGCTCCTGGACCGCCGGAGTGGCAGGGTCATCGATCGTTACGGGGTCGCTTGAATTGGCGGCCCCGGGCCACTGAGGAAATGTCCTCCGGATAGTGCCCTGCGTCGACCAGCTCTCTGAGCCTGGTTTCGACGTAGGGCCTGTCTTCTTGAAACGTCACGCCCAGCCACGGTCCCGGTGTCGGGATCACCTTCACCCGTATCTCCCTCGCCGCGATGAGATCGCTGACCGTGTTGCTCAGATAGAACTCGGCGTCCGGGTTGTCGCCGTACTGAGATAGAAAGCGCGCGAACTCGCGCTCGAGTAGCGGAAACGCCGCCGGCGTCGCCGCCCACAGATTCATCGAGACCGTCTCGTCACCGCTCAGCTCGTAGCGCCCTCCCTCCACCGTCACGCCGGAGAGCACACCCCCTACTTCTCGGATGTCCTTCACCTCGGTCACGCGCGCCAGATAGCCGTCCTCGTCCAGTTCGCACACCGCCCGCGAGACGCCGCCGTGCGGCGACAGTGTGTCTGGCAGTTGATAGCCCGCCGCCGCAAACTCGGGTGCTTCCGAGCCGGTCACCGCCTGTAGATGCCCGGCCAGCAAGCGGAACGCCTGGGCGCCGTAGAAATCGTCTGCGTTCATCACCACGAAGGGACCCTGCACCTCGATGCGCGCTGACCACACCGCGTGGCCCGTGCCCCACGGCTTGCGCCGTCCTTCGGGAACCGCCGAACCGGCTGGAAGCGCATCCAGATCTTGAAATGCGAAGGATACAGCGAGTGAACCGCCAAAGGTGCGTGCCAGCCGCTCCCGGAAAGCCCGCTCCAGCTCGCGCCGGATCACCAGCACGACACGGTTGAAGCCGGCGCGCTGCGCATCATAGATCCCGTAGTCGAGCAGCGCCGCGCCGCTGGGGCCCACAGGCTCCAGCTGCTTGAGGCCGCCGTAGCGGCTGCCGATCCCGGCGGCGAGCACGATCAGCGTCAGGTCCATGTCAGCGTATCACGGCGTCAATCGTTGCCGCTTCCCGGCTACCGTACCGGGAGCTGATGTGAGGCTTCGACGATCCGGCGGACCGCCGGAACGAGCACGATCAGCAGCTCGGCGTGCGACTCGGCCACCCGCTCCAGAACCTCAAGCTCTGGGGCCCGCTCCGATTCGGGAACCCCGCGCCGCGCGCCCATCCTGTTCAACGCCGCACTGCCCAGGTCCGCGAGGTCGGCCAGGTCGCGGGCGAGCGGTTCGGCTTCCGCCAGTAGTGGCCAGTGTCCCAGCTGCTCGCTCAACACAGCGCCGGCCTCCCGCCACCGGTGAAGCCAGCCGAAGACCGGTACCGCGTAAGCGCCTCTGAGTCGCGGGTCGGCGGGCCAACGAACCAGCAGCGAGTCCACCAGCTGCGAGAACTCGCGGGCCACCTCGCTCTCCGGCCGCGCCGCGTCCACCAGACGGTTGAGGGGCATCAGGCTCGTGTAGCGGCGACTGGCCGGCCGTCGGTAGAACTTCACCGGCTCCAGAACATCCGCAAGCGTCTTGAGCGACTTATACGCCTCGTCGACCGTTTCGATCGAATACGAGGCCCGACCCCCGTAACCCTGGTTTCCGATCAGCCGTCTCAGCATCGGCTCGTAGCTCGAGCGGTGGGTGAGCCCGAAGGTCTCCAGCCGTCGGCTCGTCAGCGCGAGGCGACGGTACATGTCGTCCACGTCGCTCACCTCGGCCGGCGACCAAAGCCGTTCGGCGATCGCCGCGCTGCGCGGCCAGATGCGCGAGTCGATGGTCTCGAAGGTCACGAACTCAGCCCACATGCACGCCTCGCCCCCCAGCACGCGGGCCCGCTCCTCTTCGCTCAACCCGGCGGCATGCTCGCCGAGCGGGTCGATCCCGTAGTGGAACGAGGCCGGCCGGATGTGATCCAGGTAGTAGCCGTTCGACAGTATACCCTGGTAGCCTCGCCGTGCCGTTTCGGCCAGAGACTGCTGGCCGCGCCACGACTGGATGACGATGTCCTGCGGCAGCTCCGGGTGAAAGATCTCGTCCCAACCCACCATGCTCTTGCCATGCCCGGCGAGTATGGCCTGGATGCGGCCGTTGAAGTACGCCTGCAGGTCGTGGTTATCCGCCATCCCGTGCTCGCGCATGAAGTCTTGAATGTCCCCGTTGGCGTCCCACTGCTTCCCGTTGACCTCGTCGCCGCCGATGTGCATATACGGATCGGGAAACAGCTCGGCCATCTCGCCGATGAACGCGTCCAGGAACTCGTAGACCTCCTCGCGCGTCGGATCCATGGCCGCCTCCATCACGCCCCAATGTCGTTGGATCGCGTAGGGACCCGGCGCGCTCGCCAACTCGGGGTGGCCGACGAACCAGCTGCTCGTGTGGCCCGGCATGTCGAACTCGGGCACCACGCGGATACCGCGATCCCGCGCGTACTCGACGATCTCGCGTACCTGTTCTTGCGTGAAGTACCTGCCGTCGGAGCCCAGCTCGTGCAGCCGCGGGTACTTCTTGCTCTCGATGCGGAAGCCCTGGTCCTCGGTGAGGTGCCAGTGCAGCACGTTCATCTTGAGGGCCGCCATCCCGTCGAGGTTGCGCTTGATCACCTCGGGCGGTATCCAGTGGCGCGCCACATCGATCAGCAGCCCGCGCCAGGGAAAGCGGGGCCGATCCTCGATGTCCACTGCCGGGACCTGGAAACCGCCCGCGCCGGGCCCCACCAGTTGCAGGAAGGTCTCCAACCCGTGCAGCACGCCGTACGGTTCCGGCGCCTGCAAACGGGCACCCTCCGACGTGACGATCAGAGTATACGACTCGTCGACGAACGCAGACTGCACGGCCGACCCCGGGCCAGAGCACTCGATGTCGAGAGTGATGCGCTGGCCCGCATCGGAGGCCATGCCGAGATAGATCCCGGTCTCGCGCGAAAGACGGTCCATCATCCGCGCCACCGCCCGCTCGAGTCGCGGCTCGCTGTAACCCGTAAACTCGGCGTGGAAACTCGAATCGATGGCCAGGTGGCCCTCGCCGAACGTGATGGCCGCCGGCACCGGCATCAGGGTGTGCACCGGGGTCTCCATATCATTCGCCTCGCGCATCGATCTCGTAGCGCCCAGCACGCACGCCACGAGCAAGATCAGCACCGCGGTTCTCCTCATCATCTCTTACTCCCAGGGCCATCGTCCGCACGAGAGCCCCGGCCTTGAGACCGGGGCTCTCTATTAAACAGACCACACAACGAGCCAGGCGTCAGTTGCCGCCCCGCCGCCTATTGGCTTTCACCCTCCGGCATCCTGAACAATTCGTCGTCGAGACGCACGTTCAGCTCGACCGTCTCGATCCTGGTGACCTGGCCTGCCGGCGCGCCTTTCTGCCTGACCTCGACCGAATGAGGCATCATCAGGCCACCGACCTCCCTGTAGTCGCTGAGAATCGTCTCGACCTCGATCTCACGCCCTTGCTGCACGGTCTTCGTCTCGATCCTGATCGGGATATACTCGCTATCGAGATACACGTACTGCACGTCGCCACCCTTCATGGTCACCTTGAGCTTGTAGGCTCCGCTCCCTCCGGTCTCCTCGAGACCCACGAGCTCGACCTGGTGGCCTGACTCCTCGTAGCCCACCAGCGGTCCGTCGATGTCGGCCTGCTCCCTGATGCCCTTCACCATGAAGTCCGGCATCACCTCCGGCTCCGTCCTCCCCATGAACGGCAGGTACATCCAGGCGGTCTCGCCGTCGTACGCCATGACACCCGTCATACCCTGCACCAGGAACTCTGCGCGGACTTTGCCCGGCCGCTTGATCGACAGCGTCAAGGGCGCGTCCAGGCCCGGCCCCATCGTCTGCGTACCGGCCATCCTGTACGACTGAATCGCTTGCCAAGCCTCCACTCCGCCGACGGCCTCGTAGTAGTTGCCCAGCACCTCATCGAGATCCTGAGCCTGGGCAGGTGAGCCCAGGACCACACCCATGAGTGCGAGCACCATGATCTTCCTCAGCATCGAGCCTCCTCACAATTGTGTAATGCGGCGCACAGCAGGGCGCTGCGCGGCCTCGCCTCAGCGACCGCATCGCCTGTTCGTCCACTACCTCAGGTCGGGGACCCGGTATGATGCCGGTCGGGAGGCCGGGCGGCAACCGGGGGTAGCCAACCTTTTGCCCAGTCGCTACCGTCCAACCATTGGCCTACTGCCTGATCCAACGAAAACTGAGAACCGCCGTCCTGGGAGATGTGGCATGGTCATGATGCGGGTCTGGATTCCTGTGACCCTGGCTGTCGCGCTGGCCGCCTGCAGTGCGCCGGACGGGCCAGCCGCCCACGAGTGGCAGGCAGCCTACGACACGATCGGCGACACGCTCGTCGTGCGGACGATGAGCGGTAGCGTCTGGGGCGACGACGGTACGCTGGTAGCCGACGTCACGATCGGCGAGTTCGAGGGCGCCGACGAGTACATGTTCGGCAGCGTCCGCTCGCTGGCGGTGGCGCCGGACGGTTTCATCTACGTCTTCGACCGCCAGGCGACCGAACTCCGCAAGTACGCACCGGACGGCACCTACATCGGCCAGCTGGGCCGCGAGGGCGGTGGCCCCGGCGAGTACAGGCGGCCGGACGGCGGACTCGCGGTGCTGCCCGACGGGCGCGTGTTGCTCCGCGATCCCGGCAACGCGCGGATCAGCGTCTTCGCGCCGGATGGCGAATTCCTGGAGAGCTGGCGCATCCGCGGTGGGTTCAACACCTCGCGCCAGCTCGTGGTCGACACGGCCGGTAGCACTTTCGTCTTCCTCTTGCTCGACTACGACGCGATGGTGACCGACTGGGAGTTCGGGCTCGCCCGCTATAGCCCCGACGGCGAACCGGGCGACACGGTCCCTGTACCGACCTGGGACTACGAGGAGCCGGAGCTCGTCGCCACCCATGTCGACGGCGAGAACCGAAGCATGTCGGTCAACGGTGTCCCTTTCACTGCGCAGCAGGTGTGGGCGTTCAGCCCGCTGGGCTACATGCTGGGCGGTGTTTCCACCCGCTACGCCTTCGATCTTTTCCTCGCACCCGATCGCGTGTTGCGGATCGAGCGCGCCGATTGGGCACCGGTGCCGGTGCTGCCGGACGAAAGGGCGGAGCAAGAGGCGATCCAGACGGCGAACATGCGGCAAACCGAACCCGGTTGGCGTTGGAACGGCCCGCCCATCCCGGACAGCAAGCCACCCTACCGGGGGCTGTTCGTCGGCGCGCGCGGTCGGATCTGGGTCCAGCTACATCAGGAGGCGTATCAGATCGAACTGGAGGACCCGACGACCGAGCCGGGGCCCGGCGCGATCCCCGAGCAGACCTGGATCGAGCCCGTGGCGTTCGATGTCTTCGAGCCGTCCGGTCGCTACCTCGGCATGGTGAAAGCACCGCAAGGGTTCGCGGTTTACCCAACGCCGTTCTTCCGTGGCGATACGGTATGGGCTGTGGTGCGAGACGAGCTGGAGGTGCCGTACATCGTCCGTTCGCACATCGAGTTCGGAGACGGTAGCGACTAGACCGCGGTAGGGCGACGATGATCTCCCGTAACGCGACCTGGTCGGCGCTGCTAGCGCTCGCGCTCGCCGGGTGCGAAGAGTCCGCCGAGCCGCTCACCTACTCAGTACACCCAGGAACGCGACGACGAGGGGACCTGGACGCTCTTCGACCCCGCCGGCCGCTTGCTCGGCCAGGTGGAGACACCGACGCGTGGGCGCCTGCTGCAGATCGGCAGCGACTTCGTGCTCGGCGTCTGGCGCGACGAGCTCGATGTCGAGCAGGTGCGACTCTACCGACTGCTCAAAGCTGGTTAGAGCCCCACAGCGGACCGTTCGGGCCCGCCGGGGAGGGCCCGGCGGGGAGCCACGAGCGGACATTTGGAGCGCCCGTGGCGTGTCTCGCATGTTGGCCCGATTGGCGCGACATGAAGCGAGGGCTCCCCGCCGGGCCGGGTACCCTCACCGCGTGCCGGAAAGGTCCGGCGCCGGCCCCAGCACGTCGTCGATGCTCAGGTTGTTGATCGGCCCGAGATCGAGAGCGCGGATGCCGTCCTCGATCGTCGCTCGGTCGCCCACCACGATCACCGCCATGCTCTCGGGTGCTATGTATTGCCGCGCCACTCGCTGCACATCCTCCTTGCTGACCGCTAGGATGCGCTCGACGTACTGATTGAAGTAGCGGTCCGGCAGGTCGTAGAGCTCCAGCTCGACCAGCTGGCTGGCGATCGCCGACACCGTCTGGAAGCGGCTGGGGAAGCGCAGCGCCACGTAGTTCTTCGCCCGCGTCAGCTCCTCGTCGGAAACCGGCTCGAGGATGCCATTCAGCTCTTTCATGAACTCGACCAACGCCGAGTCGGTCACGGCGGTCTGCACCGCCGAGCTCGCCCCGAACGGTCCGGGCAGCGGGTTGAAGCCGAAGTACGAGAAGGCGCCGTAGGTGTAGCCGTGCTCCTCGCGCAGGTTCTGGTTGAGCCGCGAAGCGAACGATCCGCCGAGGATCGTGTTCATCACCGTGATCGCATAATAGTCCTCGGTGAGCCGCGGGGCGCCGATGCGGCCGATGCGGATCTCCGACTGCGCCGCGCCCGGTTTGTCGACCAGGTAGACCTGGCGGTCACCCACCTGCTCCGCCTGCGGCCAGCTCATCATCGGGATCTCGCCGCGCCGCCAGTCGCCGAACAGCGCCTCGAGTTTCTCGCGCGCTTCGCCCATGCTGATGTCGCCGACCACGACGAAGAAGGCGTTGTTGGCTCGGAAGTGCGTCTCGTGAAACTCTCGTAAGCCACTCACCGTGAACGCGCGGATCGCCGACTCACCGCCGAAGCGGCCGTAAGGATGATCGTCGCCGAACACGGTGCGATCGAACAGCACGCTCGCTACCGCGCGCGGCTCGTCCCGCGCCTCCATGAGCGAGTTGAGTCGCTCCAGACGCTTGCGCTCCAGTTCCTCCTCTGGGAAGTCGGGCCGCAAGACCACGTCGGCCATGACCGCCAGCGCCGCGTCCAGCCGGCTGCGCGGCGTGTAGAGCGCCACGGTCGTCGTGTGGTCGCCGGCGAACACCGAGAGGCTGGCGCCGAGATAGTCGATCTCGTCGGCCAGCTCAAGCGCGTCGCGGCCGCCAGCCCCTTCGTCCATCATGTCGGCCGTGATGCTGGCGAGTCCGGCCTGGTCCGCCGGATCTAAGGCCGAGCCAGCCCTCACCACCAGGTTCACCTGCACCAGCGGCACGTTGTGCTTCTCCAGCAGCAACACCTTCGCGCCGTTCGACAGCTCGAGCCGGTGGATGGGCGGCAAGGAAAGTGCCGGCGGTGGTCCCAGCTCCGGCGGCTGGCTGCGATCGGGCACCTGGGCCGCTAACGGCGTCGTCGCGGCGAGCGTCAGAAGACCGGCCAGCAGCGATCTCGTCTTGTCGATATTCATCCAACTCATCGCTTAGTTTCTCCCTCTCAGTCGGTCTGCGCTCGCGCGCCAGCGGCGGCCAGCTCCGGCTGGCCCTCGGGCACCACGCTGAGTATCACCCTGCCACCGTCGCGCAGGTAGGTTCGCGTCACCGCCTGGACGTCGACGGGATCGATCGCCCTGTAGCGAGCCAGATCTTCGTTGAAATAGTCGGGGCTGCCCGTGCGGAAGTAGTAGCCGTTCAGGCGGTCGGCCTTGCCGCTGAAACCACCGACCCGCTCCAGGCCGCCCAGGAAGCTCACCTCGTACTGATTCACCGCCCGCTGTACCTCGCGCTCCGACGGCGCTTCCATCTTGAGGCGATCGATCTCCTCCTGGATCACCTGTTCCAGCTCGTCCAAGTCGTGCCCGCTACGCGCGGTGGCGATGATCCAGAACGAGCTGCCCTGCTCCAGCGAGTAATGGAAGGCGCTCACGTCCTGAGCGATCTGCAACTCGTAAACCAGCCGCTTGTAGAGGCGTGAATTCTTGCCGTCGGTCAGGATGCTGGCCAGGATGTCGAGCTCCGCATCGCCGGGCGCGTAGAGTGCCGGCGAAAGCCACGCCATGTACATGCGCGGCAGCGAGACCCTGTCTTCCAGCACCGGCCGCTGTTCTTCCGTGAGGTAAGCGCTCACTACGTCGGGCGGCGGCACTGGATCGCCGGCCGGCACGTCGCTGAACCACTTTTCCACCAGCGCGCGGGTCGCGGCGGGATCGATGTCGCCGGCGATGGCGAGGCTGGCGTTGGCCGGACTGTACCAGCGCGTGAAGAACTCCACCACATCCTCGTAGCTCGCCGCCGACAGGTCCTCCATCGAGCCGATCACCGGCCAGCTGTAGGGATGGCCTTCCGGGAAGAGGTGCTCGAACATGGTCGAGAATGCCAAGCCGTAAGGCCGGTTCTCTAACCTTTGGCGCCGCTCGTTCTTCACCACGTCGCGCTGGCCGTCCACCGTCTCCGGCGACATAGCGGCCAAGAGATACCCCATGCGGTCCGACTCCAAGAAGAGCGCCAGCTCCAGGGCGTTGCTCGGCAGGTCCTCGTAGTAGTTGGTGCGGTCCTGGGTCGTCGACCCGTTATTGCTGGCGCCGGCCGCCTCGAGCCAGTTGTCGAACGCGCCTTCCGGCACGTGACCCGAACTCTCGAACATGATGTGCTCGAACAGGTGGGCGAACCCGGTACGCCCCAGCTTCTCGCGGCCCGAACCGACGTGGTACCAGACGTTCACGCTCACCGTCGGCGTCGTGTGATCCTCGTGCAGGATCACATTCAGACCGTTGGGGAGCACGAAACGCTCGTACGGCACGGCGATCCGGGTCTCCTCCTGCGCGTACCCGGCGGTCGCGCAGAGGAGCACGAAGATCGGTAGAACGCGTCGCATTCCTCGTCTCCTGCTTGTCGTTGAGATCCTGGCAGTTCAGCGTCGCCGTTCCAGCGCCGCTCTACGTTCTTAGACCCGCAGGGCAGCTGGAACGTTGCCGGTGGCCTGCCTCCGCCCAGGCCCAGGAGCCCGGACCGTGGTCGTGATTAACGGCAAACGATATCTTTCTCGTCTACGAAGGTCAAATCTCAAGAGGTGTCATGCAAGATGCCCGGCATCGTCAGTCGTTCGATCTGCTTCGCGCTCGCCGCGCTCGGCCCCTGGCCTGCCGCGCAGGACCCGGCCGACCGGGTCCAGGAAGCTCTGCGCAACCGCATCGAGGCCGCCGGCTACCCGCTCGCCATGTCGGTCCGCGGCGAGCGGATCTACTCCACCCAAGCGCTCCCGACGTTCTACGAGCGGCGCGTCTACGCAGCCGCCTGGAGTGACGGCCACCGTCCGCTGCCAGCGGCATGGGAGTTGTTGCAAGCGCTGCGCGCCGCGGACCGAGAAGGGCTACGGCCAACCTCATACCACCTTCTTCCGCTCGAGGCCTCGCTGGCCGGAACAACGGCGTCACGACCGGGCACCTGGTCGGCTACGCAGCTCGTTGACCTCGACCTGCTGCTTACCGATGCGTTCCTGATTTACGGGTCGCACCTGCTGGCGGGGCGAGTCGATCCGATGACCGTGCAATCCGAGTGGATCGCCGTCCGCCGCGAGCGCGACCTCATCGCCCATCTCGAGACGGCGCTGGCCAAAGGCAGCGTCCGTGCCGCGCTCACCGACCTACTGCCCGACCACCCGGGCTATCGGCAGCTGCGTGACGCGCTGGCGCGCTACCGCGCTCTGGCCGCCGCCGGCGGCTGGGCGATGATAGCGGACGGTCCGACGCTAGCGCCCGGCGATAGCGGACCACGGGTTGTCGCCCTGCGCCGCCGCCTGGTGGTGACCGACGGCCCGTTGGGCGGTGATGGCGACTCGTACGACGCAGAACTCGAGGCCGCGGTCCGTAGATTCCAGGCGCGCCATGGTCTCGATGCGGACGGTGTCGCCGGAACCGCCACGCTAACAGCACTCAACGTTCCTGTTGACTCGCGAGTGCAGCAGATCGCAGTCAACCTGGAGCGCTGGCGCTGGCTGCCCGAGAACTTGGGCGACGAATACATCATCGTGAACGTCGCCGACTTCAGCCTCGAGGTCGTACGGGCCGGCCGCCGGGAGCTGTCGATGCGCGTCGTGGTCGGTCGACCCTATCGCCGCACGCCTGTGTTCAGCGACCGAATAACGTATCTCGTTTTCAACCCCTATTGGCACGTTCCGGCGAACCTGGCGGTTCAGGACATCCTGCCCCAGATCAAGAGCGACCCCGGCTACCTGGCCCGACAGGGGATGAAGGTGTTCCGGGCTCGAGAGGACAGCACCTTCGAGGAGGTGGATCCCGGTTCGATCGATTGGGCCGCGGTGACGCCAGCGAACTTCAGCTTCCGGTTCCGTCAGGATCCCGGCCCCGCGAACGCGCTGGGCCGCGTGAAATTCATGTTCCCGAACCGCTTCAACGTCTACCTGCACGATACACCGACGCGCACTCTGTTCGAGAAGGCCGAGCGCGATTTCAGCTCGGGCTGCATCCGCATAGAGAAACCACTCGAGCTCGCCGATTACCTGATGCGCGATGACTCCAACTGGACACCCGAGAAGATTCGCGCCGCCATCGCAGCGGGCGCGGAGGAGACCGTGCGCCTGCCCAAACCGCCGATTATCCACCTCCTCTACTGGACGGCTATGGCGGATGAGGATAGCACCGTTCGTTTCCGCCGTGACCTCTACAACCGCGATGCCGCGGTGCTCGCCGCGCTGAGCGAGCCGCCGCCGACACCCTAGGCGCTGACCGAAAGCCTGGAGAGCCTTGATGACCCGACAAACGGCCATAGCCGCCCTGACCACCGGCCTGCTCTTCGCTTTCTCGGCAGCCTATCGCGTCGAGCCGGCGCCGCAACCCGACAGCGGCGCCTTCAGCTTCGAACGGGCGTCGTTCACCCTACGCTACAAGGACGAAAGCTCGCCCTACCGTATCGCCGCCGCTTTCGTTCTGCCCGGCGAACAGTTGATCCTCGAGGCGGTGCCGGCCGGTGACGACTCGACCTTCAGTGCCCAGGCGGCAGCCGGCAGCCTCAGCTCTAACGGGCCGCTGAGCTGGCGCTGGCTGGCGCCCGACTCCACCGGCGTCTACCCGATCATCATCCGGCGCCAACAGCCCTCCGACTCCGTGACGATCAACATCTTCGTGATGGTCCCGCTGAACCAGGTCGAAGATGGCCACCTCAACGGCTATCAAATCGGCCAGTACCCGGCGGAACCGCTGCGCGGCCTTTCCATCTATCGGCCGCCGCAAGGTTTCATCGAGGTAACGCCTGAGAATCGGAATACGCTCCTCGCGCCCCACTTCAGACTGGAGCAGTTCCTCTGCAAGCAGGAGAGCGGTTGGCCCAAGTACGTCGTACTGAGAGAGCGGCTGATTTTGAAGCTCGAGGCGATACTCGAGGAGCTCAACCGGCGCGGCTATCACGCCGAGACTCTCGCCGTGCTGAGCGGCTACCGGACGCCCTACTACAACAGGCTGATCGGCAATGTCCGCTATAGCCGACACGTCTATGGTGGCGCCGCCGACATCTATGTCGACGAAGACCCAGTAGACGAGATGATGGATGACCTGAACCGGGACGGTCGCATCGACTACCGCGACGCCGCCATACTCTACGACATCGTTGACGAGCTATACGGCCGCGCCTGGTACGCGCCCTTCGTCGGTGGGCTGGGCCGCTATCGCAGGACATCGAATCACGGCCCCTTCGTCCACGTGGACGTGCGGGGCTTCCGCGCCCGCTGGGGTACCTGACGCCGTTACCCCAACCCGTGTTTCACGATCAAGCGGTTGAGGCGCGGCCGCGAGACGCCGAGTATCTCCGCCGCCCGCGCCTTATGGCCGTCCGTCGCGGCGAGCACCCGGGCGACGTGATCGCGCTCCAGCTCGTCCAGCCTGGCCAGTTGCGCTGGCGACTCCGCTGGCACCGCGCCGATCGCCAGATGCTCGGGCCGGATCACGTCGCCGGTGGCCAGCACCACGGCGCGCGTGAGACAGTTCTCCAACTCGCGCACGTTACCGGGCCACCTGTGCCGCATCAGTGCATCCATCGCCTCGCGCGCGATGATCGGCGGCTCGTGGTGCAGCGTGCGGCTCGCGCGCCGCACCAGATGCCCCGCCAGAACCGGCAGGTCGTCCAGTCGCTCGCGTAGCGGCGGCACCGTGACCTCCACCACCCGCAGTCGGTAATAGAGGTCTTCGCGGAAACTGTGTTCCGCGATCATCGCCTCGAGGTCGCGATGCGTCGCGGCGATGACCCGCGCCTCGCTGCGCTCCGGCTTCTCGCCGCCCACCGGATAGTACTCGTGGTCCTCGAGCACGCGCAGCAGCTTGCTCTGGAACTCGATCGAGGTGTCGCCCACCTCGTCGAGGAAAATCGTGCCGCGGCCCGCCAGCGCGAAGCGGCCGCGATGGTCGGCGATGGCACCGGTGAACGCGCCCTTCACATGGCCAAACAGCTCCGACTCCAGAAGCGTCGGCGCGAACGCCGTGCAGTTGACCGGGATGAACGGCTCGGCCGCGTCAGCCGAGTTGAAGTGGATCGCCCGGGCGATCACCTCCTTGCCCGTCCCCGTCTCTCCGCGGATCAATACACTCGCCCGATTCGCCGCCAGCTGACCGACCAGCTTGTAGATCTCGATCATCCGCGGGTCGTGACCGACCAGCTCGTTCAGCTTGTAGGCGCTCGCCATTTCCTCGGCGGCGCGACGCGCCCGCTCACGCGTGCGCCGGTCTTCGAACACCTTGGCGAGCACGCGCCGCAGGTCGTGTAGGTCGAGCGGCTTCACCAGGAAATCGCAGGCGCCCTCACGCATCGCCGCCACGACCGTTGGCATGTCGTCGTACGCCGTCATCAGGATGACGTCAACCGCCGGCGCACGTTCACGCAACAGCTTCAGTAACGCCAGCCCATCCAGCCCCGGCATCCGCACGTCGGAGAGCACCACGTCGGGCAGGCGCTCGTCGATCACGGCGAGCGCGCGCTCGGCATCCTCGGCGGTACGGACTTCGGTGGCGCCGTCGGCCAGCGCCTCGGAGAGCGAGTCGCGAATCGTGGCGTCGTCATCGACGACCAGAACGTATCTCATCCGTGAGTTACTCGAGGGAACAAACGCGCCGCCGCTACTTCATAACGGCCAGCTGTAGAATCGTCAGCGAACCGCCCACGTTCAGGACGACCGGATCGGCCGGGGTCGGAAGTTCCGCCAGCGGGAATTCTGCACACAGGATATAGTAGCAGTCTTGCTGTTGGCGCCGCACCTCTACTGGACAGCCATCGAGATCGCCAGCGTTGCCCCCGCACGGCGCCCTCCCCGTGGTCAGTCGGCAGCGCAGCGCGCCTTGCTTGAGCCGTGACGGCAGTACCGGATAGCTCTTGCCCGTCCACAGCTGCAGCCCGGCCGGCTCCCAGGCCAAAACCCGCCCCTCGGGGGCCGCGACCTTGAGCTCCAGCACCGCCCGGATCCCCGCCGCCGAGGAATCGACCGCCAGCCAGCCGCCGTCGACCGGCGCCATATATTCCGGCTCCGCCACGGGCCGCCCGTCCGTATCGTAGATGACAGGCGGACCGCAAGCCGCGGCGGCGACCAGCAGCAGGAATGGCGTCCAGCGTTTCTTCATAGTGGGCTCGGCGGCCTGACGGCCTGAGAGAAACTACCCGCTACCTATAATCTGCCGAATCTCGGCCGCCGCGTCCACTTCTTCTCCGCCACGGCTTCTATCACTCCGCGGGGAGGAAGTTCTCCATCACCCAGACCTCGGCACCGCCGCTTCCCGCATCGAAGGCTATCCGCCGCCCATCGGGGTGTATACGGAGCTGTTGGATGCTCTCCATCGCCAGGTCGATCTTCTGAGGCAGTCCGCCCGCGACAGATATGCGCCAGAGTTGATGGGTGTCGTCGGTCCTCACCGTGTAAAGCACATTCCTCCCATCTGGTGACCATGCAACGTTCAGAACCGTAGGTCCCTCTGCCTCGTAACGCTGAAGCTCACGAGGCTCACCGCCCGTTGCCGGCATCACCAGTATCCGGTGACTGTTGTTGTCATCAATGGAAAAAGCCAGGTAACGGCCGTCAGCCGACAGGGCCGGCCTGGCCTCGTTCTCATCGGGGAAGAGTAGACGTTCTCTGCCGGTATCCAGATCCATCACCGCGATACGGCGTTCGCCGCCGCCCGTCCACTTGGTGTAGAAGACTTTTTTACCGTCCGGTGACGGATCCACCAGGCTGGCAATCTGAACATCCCAGAAGGCGGGCAATGGCTCGGCCTCCCCCGTGTGCACGTCCACTCTGAACAACCCCGCGCGGTCGGTGCGGTCCGCGCCGGGAACGAGCAATGAATGACCATCGATCCACCAGACGCAGCGACCGAAGTCGTTGAGGTCCGGAACGAGTTGCCGAGTCTCGCCGGTCTCGACTGAGCGGATCGAATAGAAGGTGTGTTTAAAGGCCGTGCCGATTAGCGCTCCCTCGCCCGAGAGGAAAACCAGGTAACGGCCGTCGGGGGACCAGGCGGGACGGTAATCCCAGGCGAGGTGGGTCGGATTCACCGACGCCGGGGGCGCCAGCAGACCGCCCGTCTCCGGATCGAGGCTGGCAACGTATACGTCCCGCGCCTCCATGTTCACGCCGTAGAAGAACGAGCCGTCCTGCGTGAACCCGAGCGGCAGTACCCGCCACATGTCCGGCTTCACCAGTCGCGGGTGCCCGGCCGCTGCGGAGCCGGCGACCGGCAGGAGCCAGGCACCCAAGGTGCCGGTGCGGTCGCTGGCGAACAAAATGTGCTCACCGTCCGGCGTCCAGCCGAGCACGTAGTCGTCGGCGGGGTGCTGGACGAGAGGTATCTCGCGACCGCCATCCAGTTCGAGCACGAAGATGTCGCGCTCCGGTGAGTCCTTCTTCGTCTCGTGGTGGTAGACGATGAACCGTCCGTCGGGAGAGAAGCTCAGTCCGCCGGGCCAGCTCGACTCGAACCTCTTCAACGTCTGGACCGAGCCATCGGCAGCGGAGATCGACAGCATATCGACCGGCCCGTCAACGTATGACTGCACGGTCACTATCTGCTCACCATCGGGGGACCAGACCCCGGACCCGAAATACGATCCGGCGTTTCGGTAGAGGACCCGACGCCCCGAACCATTCATCCCGACGATGCGCAGCTCGGACGGCGGCGCGCCGTGGCGGTACCATCGATAAGCCACCCGCTTCCCGTCGGGGGACACGCTGGAAAACTCCGCCCACTCTTGCGGCTCCGCCCACGAGCCATCGTCCGTCAGCAGGCGGACTTCGCCGGTGGCAAGCTCCCGGACAGCCAGGTTACCGGTCGTCCAGTCGACGAAGGTCAGGTATCGTCCGTCGGGTGACACGCCGCCGAACAGATCCACATCGGGACCGCCCCAGACGCGTCGCACCACCATCGGTGTCGAGTCCTGCTCAGACAGCGCCGTGGTCGCCACGGCGCCGGGGATCCCGGCCGCCGCCAGCACATCGCCGCCGCCAACGGTGCGAGATGTTTCCGAGTTGCAGCCCGCGAGCGCAACAACTCCAAGTAACAGAATACCGCATGCCTTCCTCATGGCACTTCGCTCCTAGTGTTCGTCCAAACTATCGGACGTCGCCGGCAAGAAATCTTCCATCACCCAGACCTCGGCACCCTGCTCGCGACGCACGAGCGCGATGCGGCGCCCGTCGGGATGGAATTGGACGGGGCTACGAGTGCCCGTACCCTTGAAATACTCCTCGGTCGCCCACTCCAGCTTCTCCGGCTCGCCGCCGGCAACGGGCACCCGCCAGAGCCCGCGCGCCCGGTCATCGTCGGACTCGCCGCGTAGCAAGTAGTAGATGTGCCGCCCCTCGGGACCCCAGGCCGGATTCAACGGCCAGCGCGGGCCGTCCGTGTCGAAGCGAAGCAGACTGCGCGGCTCACCGCCCGTTACCGGCACGACCACAAGGTCCCCCGACGAGCCACCGCCTTCACGGGTGAAGACGACCTGTCGGCGATCTTGCGAGACCGCCGGCCAGTAGACGTTGCGTTCCGCCAAGACGCGTTCCCGGCCGGTCTCGAGGTCGAGCACGCTGATACGGCTGCGCTGGTTGTCGATTCCGTCAGCGCCCCAAAAGAGCCGGTACAGGACGAGTTCGTCTGCGGTCCGGCCCCAACTGCCGGCGGTCGCTCCGTCCTCCGGCCACAGCACCAGCGGCTCGACCTCGCCGGTCTGTGCGTCGATCCGGAAGAGCCCACGCCGGCCATCCGCGTCCGCCGCTTGCGCGAGGAACGAGCGGGCATCGGGTGACCATTCCAGCCGCGACGGCTGGAACAGCTGCGGCTCGATCTCGCGTTTCTCTCCGCTATCCGCCGAGCGTACGACGAGCACGGCGCCGCCCACCCTACCGGCCACCGAGCTCCGATCGGACAGGTAAGCGAGATAGCGGCCGTCGGGCGACCAGGCGGCCTCGTGGTTACTGCCGGTGAAGCGGTTGGTGACGGGAGCTGGGGGCTCGAGCAAGCGCCCTGTCTCGGGATCGATGGTAACGACATATACGTCAGACGTTCTCGAATCGACCCCGTAGTAGTACGCGCCCTTGGCATCGAACCCGAGCGGCGCGTGCCTCCACACGTCCGGCTTCACCAGTTTGGCCTCACCCGCTGGCCTGCCGTCTTCCACGGGCAACAGCCAGGCGCCCATCGTGCCGCTACGGTCGCTGGCGAAAAGAATGTGTTCGCCGCCCGGCGCCCAGCCGAGCACGCGGTCGTCGGCGTGGTGTTCGACGAGCGAGTACTCGCCGCTTCCATCGGTTCTCACGACGAAGACGTCACGTTCGTCCGCGTCCGCACGCGCCGGCCAATCGTAGATGACGAAGCGACCGTCCGGCGAGATCGTCGATTCCCAGATGTAGGTGGTCGGCTCGGGCAAAGTCTTGAGCACTCGGAGTGATCCGTCTTCGACTGAGACCAGACCGAGTTGCCGGACCCCATCGTGGCGAGCGATGTTGACCAGGATGTGGCTTCCGTCTTGCGACCACTCTTCCGGGTTCACGTCCGCCGACTCGTCCCGATGAAGAACGCGGGGCTCCGAGCCACTCACTCCGACGACGCGCAGTTCCTCGCACCCCTCCCTGTACCAGCCGTAGGCGATGCGCTCGCCGTCGGGAGAGAAGCTCGACAACACCGCCTGCTGGGGCGCATCGCCGCCGGCCGAGCCATCGCTCGTCACACGGCGATCCTCGCCGGTCCAAAAGTCGTGGACCGCCACGTCACCGGTCGTCCGGTCCACGAAGGTCAGGTACCGCCCGTCGGGCGACGGATCGCCCCAGAACTGGAGAGCCGGCGTGAGCCAGAGGCGCCGCACCACGATCGGCGACGGATCCTGCTCGGACGCATCTGTCTTCGCCGCAACACCCGGCAGCCCGGCCGCCAGGAGCTGTCCGGCATCGGCGTCCGACGGCGGTTCCGGGCGACAGCCGGGCAGCACACTCGCCAGAATCAGAATCCCGATGAACCTTCTCATCGTGCATTGCTCCCATAGGTGAGATGGCTGCGGCCGCCTGCACTCGATCACGACGACTGCCTCCAAAGCACTGGCTAGCCGCGTGCCAGAGCCGCCAGCCAGGAGATTCCCGGTGATTATGCGGATTTCGAAGCTTCTGACGGTTCCGTGTAGCCGACCGGGGCGACACGATCCGTTACGTCGCCCGCCCAAGTCGTTACGCCGGCGACGCCTGCGCGAGCCGCAGCCTGACCGTCGTGCCGGCGCCGGGAGTGCTCTCGATCTCCAGCTCGCCGCCGTGCGCGGTGGCGATCCGCTGGGCGATGGCGAGGCCGAGCCCGGTGCCCTCGGGCCGTGTGGAGTAGAAGGGCTCGAAGATCCGCTCGATGTTCCCCAATGGGATGCCGCGTCCCGTGTCCCGAATCGAGATCGACACGCCAGCCCGATAGCGCGCCACGCTGACCTCGACGCGTCCATGCCCATCCAAGGCCTGGGCGGCGTTGAGCAGCAGGTTGAGGAAGAGCTGTTCGAGAGCCGGCGCATCCCCTTTCACCCAAAGGGGATCGGCGCCCCCGAGCTCCTGCTCGAGCCTTCCACCGTGTGCCCTCAGCTCCGGCTCGGCGCTGTGGATCGCCGCCTCGAGCGGCCGGCGGATGTCGACCGGCTCCAGGGTGACGCTGCCGCTCCGCGCCACGCGCAATGCGCCGGTCACCGAGCGATCGACGCGCTCGATCTCGCCCAGCGCACGGCCCAGCAGATCGCGAGCGTCCGAATCGTCGGGCAACTTCTCTTCCACACGCTGCAGATCGAGGCGAATCGATGTCAGTGGGTTCCGAACCTCATGGGCGAGCGATGCGGCGAATTCGCCGACGGCAGCGAGCGCCCGGCGCTGCGATAACTCGCGGAGCGTGCGGCGCAGGCTCTCGGTCATCGCGTTGAAGGCGCGGGCCAGGCGACCGACCTCGTCGCCCGGGGCCTCTTCGACTTTCCTGTCCAGATCCCCGTGCGACACCGCCTCGGCAGCGTCAGCCAGTCGAACTAGTGCGCGTGTGGTACGCCGCGTCAGTAGTGTCGCCAGCGCGAACGCGGCGAAGGCAACGATCGCGACGATATAGAGGTTCCGCTCCGCCGCTTGCTGGAACGGCTCGCTGAAGGGGCTCACGGGCGCCGCCAACACCAGCTCCATGGGCGGCTCGTACAACTCGTGACGCACGGTGAGCCACAGCTCTTCGCCCCAGACGAACGACTCGCGGCCGAAGAGCGCCGGATCGATCGAGAGCGGCAGGAGCGCCGCTCCCGTACCCCGATCGAAGACGGCGAGAACCGAGCCGCTCACGCCGCCCCAGCCGGCACCGCCGGGGAGCAGGCTGCTCATCACCATGCGCGCGTCGAGTGTGCCCAGCCGCGCGCCGCTCGCGTTGTCGTAAACACCGAGCCGGACCGGCAGGGCCGGGCTGGCCAGAAGGCCGCCTCCCGAGCTTCCTCCTTCAGCGGCAACCGTCCAGCGTACCGCTCCTGACCCATCCTCGATCGCCGCCGACTCAACGGCGTCCCGCATGCCCGCGTGCAGCGCCGCCAGCTCACGCTGCGCCTCCTCGCCCATCGCCGGCGACGCCAGGCTATCACGCAGCGCGACCTGGACCGCGGAGCACTCGGCCAGCCGGAGCAGCTGGGAGCGCCTGCTCAGCCAGCGGAGCCCGATCTCGTCGACGATCTGACCCAGCGACGTCTGCAGACGCGCGTGCAGCAACTCCTCGCCCGAGCGCTCCGCGGTCCGGTTGAGCCACAGCCCGAGCAGCGCCAGCGGCAAAACGGCGCCGATCAGCACGATGAGGATGAACTTGCTCCGTAAGGAGAGCGAGTTGGGCGACTTCATGACTCCCGGTGTGATGGGGCTTTCTCAAGGTAGGGGCCGAAGTGTCGAGGTGGCAAGGAAAGGTGGACTCGAGTAAGTCAGTAAGTCAGTAGGTCAGTAGATCAGTAGATCAGTAGTGTAGTAGGCGAGGGTCGGTGATCTACCCACCACCGACCCACTGACTCACTGACCTACTGACCTACTGGTCTTCCGGTCGTCCACCGACCTAGGGCTCTCAGTGCGTTGCCTCCGGCCCGATGCGGACCCCCAGGCTCCTCACCAGGAACCCCCAGCGATCCGTCCACTCCTCGATCTGCATCGTCGTGGGCTTGCCGCCGCCGTGGCCCGCCTTGGTCTGGATGCGGATCAACACTGGTGCGGCGCCCATCTGCATCTCCTGTAACCGGGCCGCGAACTTGAACGAGTGGCCCGGTACCACCCGGTCGTCGTGATCCGCCGTGGTGACCATGGTGGGCGGATAGAACGCCGGGTGCAAGTTGTGGTACGGCGAGTAGGCGTAGAGGTACGGGAACATCTCCGGGTCCTCGGCGGACCCGTAGTCGGAGACCCAGGCCCAGCCGATGGTGAACTTGTGGAAGCGCAGCATGTCCATCACACCGACGGCGGGCAGCGCCGCCCCGAACAGCTCCGGCCGCTGCGTCATCACCGCGCCCACCAGCAGACCGCCGTTCGAGGCGCCGGCAATCGCCAGCTTCTCCGGCGAGGTAAAGCCCTCGTCGATCAGGTACTCGGCCGCGGCGATGAAGTCGTCGAACACGTTCTGCTTGTTCTTCAACATGCCTGCCTGGTGCCAACCCTCGCCGTACTCGCCGCCGCCCCGCAGGTTCGCCGACGCGTAGATGCCGCCCAACTCCAACCACACCAGCATGGGGATCGAAAAGCCGGGCGTGCGGCTGATGTTGAACCCGCCGTACCCGTAGAGGTACGTGGGGTTGGTGCCATCCAGCGCGATGCCCTTCTTGTGGGTAAGGAACATCGGCACCTGTGTGCCGTCACGCGACGTGTAGAAGACCTGCTGCGTCTCGTAGCCGCTGGGGTCGAAGTCGACGACCGGCGCCCGGAAGACCGTCGACTCGCCGGTCTCGAAATCGTAGCGGAAAATGGTCGTCGGATAGAGAAACGAGGTGAACGAGTAGAACGCCTCCGTGTCCTCGCGCTCGCCGCTGAACCAGCCGGCCGAGCCGATGGTCGGCAGCTCGACCTCTTGATCCAACGTACCATCGATGTCGTAGATTTCCACCTTGGTGCGCGCGTCGTGCATGTAGCGCGCCACGAACTGGTTGTTCACGATCCCGACACTCTGCAGCACATCGTCATTCTCGGGGATCAGCTCCTGCCAGTGCTGGCGCGCCGGCCGCCGCGTATCGATCGCGATCAACCGGTACTTCGGCGCGTCGAGATCCGTGCGGAAGTAGAAGATGGGGCCGTCGTTACCGACGAAGCCGTAGCTCGCATCGAAATCATCCAGCAGCTCCACCACTTCGCCAGCCAGGTCCGGGCTCGCCGGGTCGCCAAGATCGATGTAGTAGACCCGGTTCCGCTCGTCGGTCCCGTACCAGACGTTCATGATGGCGTAGCGGCCGTCGTCGGTAACGAAGGCGCCGAACCCCCACTCCGGCTGGTCCGGCCGCTCGTAGATCAGCTGGTCCTCCGACTGCTCGGTACCGAGCCGGTGGTAGTACAGCTTCTGGTTGCGGTTCGCCTCCTCATAGGCATCGTCTTCCGCAGGCTCCGGGTACCGGCTGTAGAAGAAGCCCGCGCCATCATGGGTCCAGGAGGCGCCCGAGAACTTAATCCACCTCAGATGGTCGTCCAAGTCCGTGCCCGCCTCGACGTCGCGCACGAAGAACTCGCGCCAGTCGGAGCCGCTGGCCGACACGCTATAGACCATGTACTTGCCGTCCTCGGTGAAGCCCGAGGCGCTCGCCGATACGGTCCCGTCCTCCGACAGCGCGTTGGGGTCGAGCAGCGCTCGCGGCTCGCCGTCGAGGCTCGACTGGATGTAGAGGACCGATTGGTTCTGCAGCCCATCGTTCTTCCAGTAGAGATACGAGTCGCCCTCCTTCCAGGGCGTGCCGTAGCGCTCGTAGTCCCACAACTCGGTCAGCCGCTGGCGGATCCGCTCGCGCTCGGCGATCGACTCCAGGTAGGCGAAGGTCACCTGGTTCTGCGCTTCGACCCAGGCCCTCGTCTGGTCGGAGTCGACGTCCTCGAGCCAGCGATACGGGTCGGCGACGACCGTGCCATGATAATTGTCGACGTGGTCGATCTGGCGGCTCTCCGGATACTCGATCTGCGCCTGTACGTGCGTCGGCCATAGCACGAGCGTGGCGCTGAGCACCAGGGTCGCTGTTCCAACTGACAATCGTGTCATCATAGCCTCACCTTCCTGGTTTGGATTCCTTACCGGTTTAGATGCACGAATCGATCCAAAGGTTTTGTGGGATCGGTCTCGCAATAAGATCGCCCGATGATAACAGACACGGCGGGCCTGTCGAGGCCATCCCCGTTGACTGGACCGGGGGCCCCCGCCTATTTATGGGGCCGCCGGCGAGCCCGGCGACATGGCAAGTGGCTTATTGACTGAATTGCGGGAGGCCCCAATGAAACTGCTGTCGCGGATCACCACGCTGGTGGCGCTGCTCCTGGCTGTGGCGTTGCCGGCCGAGGCCTGGGCCCAGGGCTTCGAGGGCACGATCACCACGCGCGAGATCACCGTCACCGACAACGGCATCTGGGAGTTGCTAGAATCGCAGGGCGCGCTGGACGAGGAGGAGGAGATCGACGTCGCGAAGGTCGTCTTCTCCATCCCGATCGCGAGCATCGTGGGGGCGGCCGGCACCTCCGACGAGATCTCGGTCGAGGAGCTGACCTATCACATCAAGGGCACGAAGATGCGGGTCGACGGCGGGATGGGCGACGAGATGCCCGGTTACGCGATCCTCGACTTCAACAGCGGCACCTTCCAGCTCGTCAACCCTTCAGAGCGCATGTATCTGGAGATGACGAAGGAAGACTTCGAAGAGATGATGGCGATGGTGCCGGACTATGGCGAAGCCGATGAGCCGGCCGAGAAAGCGCAGGTTCGTCCGCTCGGCGACAGCAAAGAGATCAACGGGATGCGCTGTAAGGCCATCGAGATCAAGACAAGCGACGAAACCACGATCGCCTGGGTGACCGACGAGCTCGGCGACCTAATCAACGTGTTCAAGGAGCTGGAATCGCGGCTCAAGAGCATGGGCATGTTCGACGAGGATGAGCAGGGGACCGAGACCTTCATGCTCGTCGCCGATCACGGCTTCCCCGTGGTCGAGCAGACGCTCAGCATGTACTACGGTGAGCCCAGCGACTACTCGATATCGGAAGTCCGCTCGATCGAGCGCACGTCGATTTCCGACGACCTGTTCACGATGCCGGCCGGCTATGAGGGCCGGAGCATCATGGAAATGATGCGGATGTTCGGAGGCGGCAACTAACCGGCGATGGCCCGAGGTGACGACGCACGGGGCCGGCTATGCCGGCCCCGATTTCTTTGTCGCTTGCCCAGGGAAATCGTCGCTCGCATCTTGGTCTGGTAATCATGCGCGCACACCGCATCTCCAACTTGCCTCGCTCCGCGCTGGCGCTTATCGCCCTACTGGCAGTCTGGGCGATCGCCGCCACGCTGTGGGTGATCTTCGGCAGCGACGGCCGCTCGACCGACCTTACCGAGCTCGTCGCGCCGCGCACGAAAATCGTCGTCCTGCCCTTCGAAAACCTGGGACTCCCGGATGACGAGTACTTTGCCGACGGTCTGACCGAGGAGATCACGGCCCGGCTGTCCGAGATCCCCGAGCTCGGAGTCATCTCCCGCACCACGGCGATCAGGTACAAGAACTCCACGCGAAGTGCGGTCGAGTTGGGTGAAGAGTTGGACGTCGACTACGTGCTCGAGGGCACGGTCCGCTGGGATCATCTCCCGAACGGTCGCAGCACCGTGAGGGTGACGCCACAGCTCATCAGGGTGGCCGACGACACACACGTCTGGGCCGAGCCCTACGAGGCCGTAATATCGCAGATCTTTCAGGTGCAGTCCGACATCGCCGAGAACGTAGCGCGCGCACTCGACATCACGCTGCTGGAGCCGCTGCGCCGCCAACTCGAGGCGCAACCCACCGCGAACCTCGAAGCCTACGACTACTACTTGCGTGGCAACGGTCACTATAGCCGCCGTTTCGTAGAAGACGACGCCTGGCGCGCCGTCGAGATGTACGAGCAAGCGGTGGAGCTGGACCCGACGTTCGCCCACGCCTACGCCGCACTCTCGCGGGCGCTCGTCTGGATCAACCAGCAGTTCGGGCGCAGTGGTACGCTACCGCAGGCGCGTGACGCCGTAGACTTGGCAATCCGCCTCGCGCCCGAGCTGGTCGAAGCGCATATGGCGATGGGCGACTACTACTACTACGGCCGCCTGGACTACCCGCAGGCCTTGCAGGAGTACGAGTGGGTGCTGCGGCGCCAGCCGAGCAACTCGGATGCGCTCGCCCTCACCGCCTGGATCGAGCGACGACGCGGTGATTGGGAGAAGTCGATCGCCTACGCCGACCGGGCGCTGGAGCTCGACCCGCGCAACGAGGTCTGGATCACCGGCCAGGCACAGAACTACTTCTACATGCGCGATTATGAGCTCGCCGAGGCTTACTTCCTACGCGTCATCGCACTCGCTCCCGACGTGCCCTACTACTACCGCTACGCGGCCTGGATGTACCTGGCGTGGGACGGCTCGACGGAAAGAGCGCACAGCCTGCTGCAAAGTTCCTTCGTCCGCTTCGACCCATTGCAGTTGTTGGTGGGATCGGAGGCATCCTGGATCATCCTGAACGTGTTCGGCCAGGACTACGCAGCAGCGCTGGAGGACGTGGACCTCGAGGCAGCCGACATCGATCCCGGCTTCTACTACCTCGCCAAAGCGCAGATTAGCTCGCAGCGTGACCAAGAAGATCGGGCGCGCATCTACTACGATTCGGCGCGTGTCGTCTTCGAGGCGCGCATCGCGGAGGGACCCGAGCACCTCGCGCCGCACTCCCAGCTGGGCATTGCCTACGCCGGGCTGGGCCGGGCCGAGGACGCCGTCCGTGCAGGTCGGCTCGGCGTGCAGTTGCGTCCCACATCGAGGGACGCCATAGTCGGACCGGACCGAGTCATCGATCTGGCGCGGATCTATGTGATGGTCGGCCAGTACGAGGCTGCCATCGAACTGCTCGACCGGGTACTCTCGGTCCCCGGGCCGGTCTCGCCGGCGCTGCTCCGGGTCGATCCCTTCTGGGACCCGCTGCGGTCCTACCCGCGGTTCCAGATGCTGCTCGAGTCGGACAACTGGCGCGAGCAGGATCAGCGGCCACCCACCCGCGTAATCGCTTTACGCTGAGCGAGTCGTCCACGCGCTTCCGCTTGTATCTGCCGTAGTACACCGGCATCTTATAGAGAGACTTACCGCAGCCGCACGGGCGGGGGACCTTCCAGTCTCGAGTCGTGGGGGTGGTGAGATGAAGCGGTGCGCGATCCTTCTGGTTGCCCTCATCTGTTCAGCCGTCGCAACGCCGTTGGCCGCGCAGCGAGCCGACCGTGGGCGAGACGGAGTCGAGCTGGAGGGCTACGCCGGCGTCTTCTATCCGAAGGAGCCGACTTTTGCTACCGGCGAGACGGGGTTCGAGCTCGAGGAGCGGGATCTCATCTTCGGCGCCCGACTGGGTTACACCTTCGGATTCAACCTCTTCCTGCAAGCCGAATTCGGCTACGCGCCGCTCAACATGACGATCGATGGGGGAGGTGTCCGCGCCCTCAACACCTACCTCTATGGTGCGACGCTCGGTTACAACCTACAGGTCTCACCGTACGCGCAGCTGTTCATACTAGCCGGTGGCGGCGTGATCCACTGGGTGCCACAGAACATGTCGAATGAGCTGCAGGCGCGGGGGACGTTCGGCGGCGGTCTGCGCTTCTTCCTGACTCGCGGGCTGGCGATTCGTCTGGAGGCGCGCGATCACGTCGTGCCGAGGACGATGAGCGAGATTCGCGGGCAGTTGAACCCGGGTCTGACGATCGAGGACGAGCTGACTCACAACCTCGAGTTCTCAGGCGGCATCTCGCTCTTCTTCGGCGTCAACCGCGACTCCGACAAGGACCGGGTCTTCAACCAGTACGATGCCTGCCCGGACACGCCGAGCGGCGCGCCGGCCGACGCTCGCGGCTGCCCGCTGGACAGCGATCGCGATGGGGTGATCGACCACGACGACCGCTGCTCTCACACGCTGCCCGGCACCCCGGTCGATGGGAACGGCTGCCCGCTGGACAGCGACGGCGACGGTGTGCCCGACGGACTCGACCGCTGCGGCAACACGCCGCGCGGCGTGCCGGTGGACGAGTTCGGCTGCCCAGTCGACCGAGACGACGACGGCGTGCCCGACGGGCTCGACCGTTGCCCCAACACTCCAGCGGGCGCGACCGTCGATGCCGAGGGCTGCCCCCTGGACAGCGACGGTGACGGTGTGCCGGATGGACTCGACCGCTGTCCCAACACGCCGGCCGACCGCGAGGTCGACGAAGTCGGCTGCAGTCGAATCCAGGCGGGCCTGGAGGCCGGTCGGCTGGTTCTCTCCTCGGTCTACTTCCGCACCAACAGCGCCGAGCTCTTGCCCAGCTCGCGACGCGTGCTCGACGAAGTGGGCCAGGCGCTGCTCGACCGGCTGGACGCCCAGGTCGAGATCCAGGGACACACCGACTCCAGCGGCTCCGCCGGCTATAACCTGCAGCTCAGCGAGCGGCGGGCCCGTGCGGTCTTCGAGTACCTGACCTCCACCTACCCGGGACTCGACCGCGGCCGCTTCACCGTCCGCGGCTACGGGGAGTCGCGGCCCATCGCCACCAACGACACGGCGGATGGCAAGGCGCTGAATCGGCGGGTGGAGTTCCTGGTGCGGAGCCAGTAGTCGCTGGCCGGTAGACGGTAGCTGGTTCGCCGGTGGCCTGCGTGGACGCCGGCGATCACCGCCGCCCACGCAGCACTAGGCCACTTTCACCCACCGCGAACACGTCGCCGGAGGAGGTCCCGTGGACAGCGTTAAGCCCCAGGACGGTCGGGCTTGCCTGGGGGCTCCAGCTGATGCCGTCGTAGTGCAGGATCGTACTGCCCTCACTGACGACGAGGACATCGGTTGACGATGTTCCCCATACCGCGCGAAGCGTCTCGAACTTCGACGTCCCGCTTACCTGTTTGCTCCAGCTAGTGCCGTCGTAGTGCAGGATCGTGCCGAGGAAGCCCACGACGAAGACATCCGTCGGCGAGCTACCCCATGCCGCGCGAAACCGCTCGCCTTCCACCGTCAATTGTTCGCTCCAGCCAGTACCGTCGTAGTGGAGGATCGTACCGCCGCTGCCCACGGCGTAGACATCTGTCGGCGAGCTACCCCAGACGTCGTCCAGGCTGTGCCAGTACTCGTTGTCGGTGCGCTGGACGCTCCAGCCAGCGCCATCGTAGTGGAGGACGGTGTAGCCGCGACCCACGGCGAAGACGTCCGTAGCAGAGCCGGTTCCGACCGCGCTCCCCCACACGCCCAAGAGATCCTGGTTGGTGGGGCTCGCCTGCTCACTCCAGCTCGTGCCGCCGTAGTGGAGGATCGTGCCGCCGTCGCCCACGGCGAAGATATCGGTCGGCGAGCTACCCCAGATGGCCCTGAGCCAGTCGCTCGTTCCACTGGCCTGTTGGCCCCAGCCCGCACCATCGTAGTGCAGGATCGTGCCGCCTTCGCCCACCGCAAAGACGTCCGCCGCCGAGCCGGCCCACACGCCCTCCAGGATTGCAGTCGTCCAGGTGACCGGAGTGCTTCGAGCGCTCCAGGCAGCGCCGTCGTAGTGCAGGACCGTGCCTTCAGGTCCCAAGGCAAGAACGTCCGTCGGGCCGCTGCCCGAGACGCCCATCAGCGGCAACGTCGTGCCGCTCGACTGCGGCTCCCAGGTCGCGCCGCCATAGCGAAGGATCGTGCCGCCGCCGCCGACCGCGAAGACGTCGTTCGGCGCGCTACCCCAGACTGCATGCAGCGAGTCGAGGGTACCACTGGCCTGCTCGCCCCAGCCCGTGCCGTCGTAGCGTAGGATCGTACCGCCCACGCCCACGGCAACCACGTCGTTCGACGCGCTGCCCCAGACGCCCTCCAGCTCCATTTCGATTGGATTCGACTGCGCGGTCCAGCCCGTGCCGTCGTAGTGGACGATCGTGCCGTCGTCACCCACGGCAAAGACATCCGACGGCGATGCACCCCACACGCCGTTGAGCCACCTCCAGGTCCCCGGCTCCCATTCGGGGCGCCAGCGCGTCCCGTCGTAGTGCTCAACCCAAGTACCGGCCATCGTGCGGTCAAAGCCCACGACCCACACGTCCGATCCCGAGATTCCCCAGACGTCGTTCATCGTAGTGCACGATCGTGCCGTACCCGACGGCGAAGACGTCGGTCGGCGAGCTGCCCCATACAGCGCACAAATCCTCCGTCGTCGGGGCCTGTTGCTTCCGCCAGCTCACGCCGTCGAAGTACAGGACCGTCCCGTACCGTCCCACCGCGAACACATCCGTGGGTAGAGCCGCCCAAACGTCCAGCAGGTCGCGCCCCTCCACCTCGATCGTCCAGTCCAACACATGGCCGAGAGGGATCTCCACGGTCAGGACACCCCAACCCGCCACGCTGCCGGCGACCGCGGTAATGGCGCTCTGCCCGCCACGCAGCGCCGTGGCGAGGCCGGTGGAATCGACAGAGGCGACGCGGACGTTTGACGACAGCCACTGAAAGCTCAAATCCGCTACCGGTTCACCCAGCGTGTCCTTCGCTAATGCACTGAACTGCACAGTCTCGCCGAGCCGCCAAACGCTGTCGATCGCGGGCGTCACCTCAACCCGCACAACCGCCGGCTCTGGCGCCTCAGGCCCCGCCGGCTCGTCGCCGCACGAGCACAGGATAACTGTCGCTCCAACACCGAGCAGTAAGTGCGCGACACGCAGGCGTGAAGTCATGGTCGCAACCCGAGTTCGCATACGGCCATGCTGATCATCACCTTCTACCGCGCAGCACGAGACCGCTTTCGCCGACGACGAAGACCTCGGTTCCTGA
Organism: Gemmatimonadota bacterium; assembly: GCA_039586575.1. Taxonomy (GTDB): domain Bacteria; phylum Gemmatimonadota; class Gemmatimonadetes; order Palauibacterales; family KS3-K002. The sequence continues at coordinate 32,951 of JBDHKD010000028.1, forward strand.
TAGCCATATGTCACGCAGGTCGAATTCCGTCGGTCTCGACAGCGTTCTCCAGTTCACGCCATCGAAGTGGAGAATCCCACCGTCCCTTCCTGCAGCAAAGACATCGGTCGCTGAGCTGCCCCAGACGGCGTTCAGGTGATCGCGCGTCCCGCTACCCTGCGGGCTCCAGCTCGTGCCGTCGTAGTGAAGGATGGTGCCACCGTCACCCACCGCGAACACATCGGTCGGCGAGCTACCCCAGAGGGCCCGGAGCCGTGCGGTCGTCCCGCTGGCCTGTGCGATCCAGCTCGTCCCGTCGTAGTGGAGGATCGTGCCATTGTAACCCACAACGTAGACGTTGCCTGCCGAGCTGCCCCAGATATCGTAGAGGCCCCACGCTGTGACGTTCCGCTCCAGGTCCCAGCCCGAGCCGTCGTAGTGCATGATCGTTCCTTTATCGCCAACGACGAAGACATCCGTCGGCGAGCTTCCCCAGACACTCGACAGAGTCACCCTTGGGTCGCCCAGGCGATCGAAGACCTCCTCCGCGCCTGGATCCGGGGTCCAGTCCGCGCCGTCGTAGCGGAGTATCGATCTGCCTCCCACGGCAACAACCTCGGTCGCCGACGTCCCCCATATGTCCTCGATGTCATCAGCCGACCCGCCCGGCTGTACGCCCCACTCGGTTCCGTCGTAGTGTACGATCGTGCCCGAACGTCCAACGGCGAAGATGTTTGTGGCCGACGTACCCCACACGCCCATAAGGTCCGAGCTGGGCCAGGTGAATTCCGTCTCTTGCTGACTCCAGTTCGCGCCGTCGTAGTGCAGGATCGTGCCGTCACCGCCCACCGCGAACACGTCCGCTGGCGATGTACCCCACACACCGCCGAGCCACCGGGCCATCCCGCTCGCCTGTTCCGTCCAGGATGTGCCGTCGTAATGCAGGATGGCGCCATCGCTGCCCACCGCGAACGCGTCGGTCGGCGAACTTGACCAGACGGCGTAGAGATCACCGGTCCCGCCCACCTGGGGGACCGCTTGCTCAGTCCAGCTCGTTCCGTCGTAGTGCAGAACCGTGCTGGTATGGCCCACCGCGAAGACATCGGCTGGAGAACTGCCCCAGACGCTCTCGAGACGATAGCCCGGCTTCGGATTCTGCTGCTCGCTCCACTCCATACCGTCGTAGTGCAGGATCGTCCCGTATTCTCCCACCGCGTAGACATCACTTGCCGAGCTGCCCCAGACGCCCCAGTACAACTCGGAGCTATACGGCTGCTGCTCGGTCCACTCTCTTCCGTCGTAGTGCAGGACCGCAGCTCCGACCACGAATACGTCCTGCGACGAGCTACCCCACACGCCGGCCAGCCATGGGCCGACCCCGGTAGACGGATCCGTCCATTGCTCGCCCTTCCAGCTCCGGCCATCGTAGTGGAGTATCGTGCCCCCGCTGCCCACGGCGAAGACATCTCTCCACGAGCTGCCCCAGACGCCGTAGAGATATGCGTCCGTGTCGCTCTCCCGCCTGCTCCAGCGCCGACCGTCGTAGTGCAGGATCACGCCATGACTCCCCACCGTGAAGACGTCTGTGGGGGAGGCACCCCACACGTCATAGAACGACCGCCCTTCGGCCTCGACGGTCCAGACGATACCATCGCTCGGCGCGAATGGCCCGACGTCGTCGCAGGAGAACAAGGGAAGTACCGCTGCGAGCATCAATAGCGGACGCGGCACACCGTGGAGAGCTACCATACTTACAGCGCGGTTGGACGGCTGGGGTGAAGCAGACCGCCACCAATATAGCGGCTTCAGCCGGCGACGACACGGCGGACGGCAAGGCGCTGAATCGGCGGGTGGAGTTCCTGGTGCGGAGCCAGTAGGCCGGCAGGTGGGTCAGTGGGTCAGTGGGCCTGCGCGTCGGCGTTTGCTCCGCGGCGGCTGGGGGGCCATCTTGTAGGCCTGAAGACTATCCTCGGCCCATAGCCCCGGCCTGTCCAACAGCCGCCGGTACTCCCCATGTCCGGTTTCACGCGGCTGATCGTCGAGGTCCACCGCCGCTCCCTGTGGCAGGTGCTCGGCATCTACCTGGTGGGCGGCTGGATCGCCTTCGAGGTGATCCAGACGCTGACCGAGGGCCTCGGCCTGCCCGACTGGTTCCCCGCCCTCGCCCTCGTCCTGCTCATCGTCATGCTCCCGGTCGTCCTGGCCACGGCCTGTGTCCAAGAAGGCGTCGGCAAACGGGAGACGAGCGCGACCGTTCCGCCCTTTGTGGCCGGTCCCGGACCGGCACCCGAGAGCCGGGAGGCGCGAGAGCGAGAGTCCGCCCAGCCGGCGGAGTCCGTGGCCGCTGAGGTCGGCGGCGTGCGTCGCGTCCTCACCTGGCGCCACTCGGTCATCGCCGGCGTCCTCGCCTTCGCGATCCTGGGGCTCGCGGTGTCGGGCTACATGGCGATGCGGCTGCTGGGGATCGGCCCTGTCGGCACGCTGGTCGCCAAGGGCATCCTCGATCCGCGCGAGCGCATCGTGCTGGCAGACTTCGAGAACTACACGAATGACTCGACGCTCGGGCTCCTGGTAACGGAAGCGTTCCGCGTCGACATCTCACAGTCGCCCGTGGTGAGGATCGCGGAACAGGGCTACGTGTCCCAGGTGCGGGGCCGTATGCAGATCGATCCCGACGCTCCACTCGACCAGGAGCTGGCCCGCGAGGTGGCGATCCGCGAAGGCTTGCCTGTGGTCATCGCCGGCGCCATCCACCCGGCCGGCTCGGGTTACCTGCTGTCGGCACGGATCGTGTCAGCCGAGTCGGCTGACGAGCTCAGCGCCTTCCGCGAGACCGCTGCGAATCCCGACGACTTCATCGACGCTATCAACCGGCTCTCGCACGCCTTACGCGAACGGGTGGGCGAATCGCTAACGACGATCCGTGCCAGCGGCCCGCTCGCACGCGTAACGACCTCTTCGCTCGATGCCTTACGGAAGTATTCCCAGGCGATCCGTGCCTTCGAGTTCGAAGGCGACGTCGACAAAGGTATCGCGCTAATCGAAGAAGCGACCGCCATCGACACCACCTTCGCCATGGCCTATCGCAAGCTGGGCGTCGAACTGGGGAACAATGCCGAGCAGCGGGCGCGCATGGTCGAGGTGCTAACCAAGGCCTACGAGCACCGCGACCGGCTCACCGAGCGGGAACGCTATTTGACGCTCGCCGCCTATTACAGTGGAGTGACGGGCGAGCGGGACAGGTCGATGACCGCTCTGAGCTCGCTCCTCGACCTCGACCCCGACGACGACTGGGCGCTCACCAATCTCGCCTGGCGCAACACGGAGCTCGGTAACTACGAGCGGGCGGAAGAGCTCGCGCGCCGCGCCATCGAAGTCGATTCTGCCAGCACCTACGCCTACTACAACGTAGCCACGGCACTGATGGCCCAAGGAAGGTTCGATGAAGCCAGGGCAACGCTGGAAGCTCTCAACGAGCGAGCCCCCGACCACGTGTACACGGCTTTTTTCGCTGCAGGCGTCGAGGCATCGGCAGGCAACTACGATGTCGCGGAGAGGTACGTGCGGGTGTTGAGGGAGGCAGGCGCCAGCAGCCTCCTGCTGCGCGCGCAAGCGGACGAAGATCTGGCAGCGCTGCTGAAGCTTCGCGGCAGGCTTACGGAGGCGGAGGAGTATCAGCGCGACATGATGGCCGTCCAGGAGCAGCGCGGGCTACCTGACGAAAGCCTGCGGGCTGCGGCTGGCCTGACGCTCCTGGAGGTCTTGCGCGGGCGGCCGGAGCGCGGGATCCAGATCCTGGAGACCGCGCTCCAGGGTCACCCGCTCGACTCCATCGCGCCCCTCGATCGCCCGTACATGTTACTGTCGTGGACGTTCGCGAGCTGTGGGCGACCCGACCTCGCGCGAGCACTGCTGGCCGAACACGACGCCGAGATCGAGCCACGCTTCCGCCGGGTGTACGAGCCGTGGCGTCACGGCGTCGCCGGCTGGATCGCTCTCGCCGAGGGGCAGCCACAGGACGCTGTGGCCGAGTTCAGGGAGTTCGACAGCACGGCAGACAGAATCGAGTGCGGCCACTGCGCTCTCGCTGGACTGGGCTACGCTTACGAGGAGGCAGGTCTGGCCGACTCGGCGATCGCCGCCTACGAGAGCTACGCGAACACACCCTGGCCCTTCCGCTACTACTGGGACGCCCAGTACCTCGCCTTCGTCTACGAGCGGCTCGGCACGCTGTATGAAGAGCGCGACGACAGGCAGAAGGCGACTTACTACTATGGCAAGTTGGTCGAGCTTTGGCAGGATGCCGACCGCGAGCTGCAGCCGCGGGTCGAGGCGGCGCGCCGCGCCATCGTCGCGCTCTCGCCAGACACCTGAGGAAGTGAGCAGGAAGAATGAAGACCCGACACGTGATCGAAGCGCCAGGCACGCCGCGTAACACGCTGCTCGCCATTTTGGTGGCGGCGATTCCTTTACTCGCAATCGTCGTGGCCAGTCAGATCACGCGCCCGGCGCGCGCACAGGAAGGCGAGCCCAACTGGATCCTCGAGCTGTTCGATCACCGCGGGGAAGAGATCGGCGAGGGTATCCCCATGTGGGGCTACTCGGCGTTCGTCCGCTACAACGACCACACGATCCTGTTCGACGGCGGAACCAGCGCGCAGGTGCTCGAGCACAACGCTACGACCTACGGCGTCGACCTGGCCGAGGTCGACCTCGCGGTGCTATCGCACAGTCACGGCGATCACACAGCGGGTCTCGACTACCTGCTGGAAGTGAATCCATCCGTCCGCCTGTACGTGCCGCAGGACGGCTACCTGGGCTACGCGGGCGAGGAAGGCAAGGAATACCGGCCCGGCTATCGGTACCAGTCCGACAACATGGAATTCGTTGCCGCGAACACCGAGGTCGAAGAGGGTTTCCACCTCGTCTTCACCCGCTCCCCGCATACCGGCTACTTCTCCCGTTACCCACCGAACCAGGAGGAGCCGCGGCTATTCGGCCTGCCGGAGCTCTCGCTGGCGCTCGAGACGGAGAGCGGCGAGTTCGTGTTGATCTCGGGCTGCTCGCACAGCGGGATCGAGGAGATCGTCAAAGAGGCGAAGCGGGCGACCGGCGCCGAAGTAGCGCTGGTCACCGGCGGCTTCCACCTTACTCCTTACTCCGCCGAGTACGTTACCGAGCTGGCCCGCATGATGAAGGACGAGCTGGCGGTTCGGCTCGCCGCACCGACCCACTGCACGGGCGATGAAGCGATCGCGATCTTCGAGGAGGTCTACGGCGAGCGCTGTGTGAAGGCGGGGCTGGGAACACGCATCTCATTCCCCGACTAGCAGGCGCTCGAGAATAGCTGAGCAGCGCACCCCTCGCACTTGACGGCGGCTTGACTCGCAGGGCGCACCATTCAGGTGTGGTCGCTAGCGCGCTAGCGACCTGAGCCCTCTCCGACAGGAGGTCAAGCATGTTGCTCCGGAGAACGACTCCCATCTTCGCCGTCCTACTGCTCGCGCCTGCGACCGGGCTCTTCGGTCAAGCGGTCGTCCTGAGTCCCGGGGACCGAGTTCGGGTGTCCGCACCCACCCTCGCGATCGAGAGCATGACCGGCATGATCGCCGCCGTTCGCCCCGATACGCTGGTCATCGATCCCAACCATGGCTCGGATCGCCGGGCGTTGCCGGTCCCGTCGTTCTCCCGGATTCAGTTGAGCGCTGGCGAGCGATCGAACACGGGCGCCGGTGTCGGCATCGGATTCCTGGCCGGCGCGATAGTTGGAGCAACGGTCGGCTACCTTGTGGGATCCGACAGTTGTGGCGGCGGGGGCATGAGCTACGGCTTCTGCGTCGACAAGGCGGGTGCGGCAGGTGCGCTCGGGCTTGGCGGCGGTCTCGTCGGCGCCGGGATCGGCGCACTGATCGGGAGCCGCATCAAGACGGAGCGCTGGATGGAGGTGCCACTGGACCGCATTCAACTTGGGACGGTGCCCGAGGTCGCTGGCGGATGGGCGATACGGTTCTCGGTGCCCGCTCCCTAGTTGGGAGGGTTGGGTGTCAGTCCGGGCGTCGCGGCAGCAGGATCGCGAGCGACTCGCCGGGCGCGATCGTTGGCAGCCTAACGCGCAGACCGCCGTGTCCGTAGTGGGACTCGAGGATCGTGTCGCCCAGCTCCGGCGCGGCGAAGCTTGCGCCATCCTCGGGTAGGTAGACGTGCAGCCAGGCCGACTCGATAGCTGACGCGCCCGTGTTGCGGACGTCGAGCACGGCGCTGCGATCCTCGCGCTCACGCACCCGCAGCTCCAACTCGGAGCGCTGTAGCCACCACTGGGCGATCTCGGAGGCGCGGGCGATCCACACGTCGCCTGCTTGTTGTGCCGCGCGCACCGCCGACTCCACCGCCTCGACTCGGCGGTTCGAGTCGACGAGCTGGGTGTGCAGGGTGAGCAGGCTGAGTCCACCCAGCGAGCGCATCTTCTCCGTCGCGCCGACGAAAGCGGCGCGCAGCGAATCGGGCCGGGTCTGGCCACGGGACACCATGACGGTGTAGTCGTCATCGACGACCCGGGGGAGCACCACGACCCGACCCGATCGCACGCGATGGATTTCCGGCGCCGCCGTGCGTGCGCCGTTGGCCGCGGCCAGGTAGAGGCCGCCGCTCCGCCGCCACGCCTCGAGCGTCAGCGAGTCGAACAGCTCGCGCGGCGGCCGAAAGCCCAGCGGCAGCTCGCCGGACCATGCGGCGATGTCGGCGCGTGCCTGGGTGATCCCGGCCAGCTGGGCGCCCCAGGGCCGGCCGGCCGCCTGACGGTGATCGACAGCGTGGCTACCCAGCTCGCCGGCGGCAGCCAACGTCCCGGCCAGGTCCGGGTACTCACGGGCGAGCTGGGTGACCACGAAGAACGTCACGGGCACATCGATGGCGAACATTCGCTCCGCCAGTCGGCGGCTGTTCTTGAAGCTGTGCTCCACGTCCTGGGTAACCGCCAGCGCCGCGCGATGGCCGGACGGCCACGGGTCCACGTCGGCGACGATATTACCGGCCGCCCAGAGGGCCGCGTTCTGAGCTAGCCGATCGATGATACGCTGGTCCCGCCCGCTGGCGCCGACGTCCAAGCGATAGCCGAACCAGACGAAGCGACTGCCGGACGGGGTGGTACGAGCGACCGCCCCACCGCCCGCACCACCCCTGGGCGCTGGTAGGGGATTCAGCGCCCAATCGGACCAGAAGATGTTCGATCCGCCCGCACGCAGCGTGATCCACGGCTCGGTTCGGATTTCCGCGCGAGTACCAGGAGGGAGTCCGGCCGCGACCACGCTGCCGTGCGGGACGACGAGATAGGAGGGAGGTCTGGCCTCCAGGGTCCCGACCGACTCGGCGCCGGCCAGTTCCCGGAGGTAGTCATAGTCAAGCCAATCGCAGTGCTCGTCCCGGGCGCCGAGCGCCCAGGTGACCAGCAGATGGCCGCCGCTCTCGGCGTGACGCCGGATCGCGTCGCGCTCATCACCGGCGAGACAGACCGCGGCCGGTATCACGAGCAGCGCGCCAGCGGGCAGCGAGTCGATTGCCGCCGCGCCGGAGGCCAGGCGCACGCTGGCGCCGATCGCACTGAGCGTCGACTCCCAGCGATCGATCAGCGACGCATAGTAGTCGGGATCGGGAAAGAAGGCCGCCGAGCTCTGCGATAGGTATACATGAGCGGTCCAGGCGACCGTGACCGGATGCTCGCCCAGCGGGATATCGGCGACCCGTTCCTCGACAGCCGGCGGCCGCTCGTCGGTCGCGGCTTCGAGCAGCGAATCGACATCGATGAACTGCCAGAGCAGGATGGCCGCGCCCACCAACCCGGCAACCAGCATACCGAGCAGCAGGATCGCCGCGCCCCACGCCCAAGGCGTGCGCGGGCGGGGCGGCTCAGCGACCGGTGTTGCCATTCCCACTTTCCTTCGCGCCAATCGGCGTGTACTCCGCCCTGCCACGCTCCGCCAGCGGGACCGGGCTGTCGATCCTCATCGCGCCGCCTCGCGCTCCCACGGCTTCCAGTTCGCGGTCGCCGTTCGGCACGAAGCGGTAAAAGAAACGCGGCGAGGTGTCCACCTCCAACGGCTCGGCGGGCCGCCGGCCGCGGCGCAGCCAGTAGGCACCGTAAGAGGCTACACCCAGGATCACCGTGACCAGGATCGTCACGATGATGATCGTCACCATGATCTGTATGATGCTCATATCCGTCCCACCCTCTCCAGTTTCCCCCAGCTCATCCTGACGGCGAGCGCCTCCTCCAACGTCGAGCACAGCTTCACCACATCGACCAGCAGGATAAAGAAGAAACGGTAAATCAACGCGTAGGGAACGAGCGACAGCTGCTCTTCCTCCATACCGACGGTGGCCAGCGCCGCTACCAAGTCGAGCAGTGTGAGCAAGGTCCACCAGGCCAGCAGCATCTCGCCCATCCCGAAGGCGACGGCCACGTAGGCGAAGAACAGGTGACCGTAGACGTTCATGATCGGCCAGATCGTCGCCTCGAATCCCATTTGCACCAGCGACAGCCAGAGCGCCAGGTCGGGCAGCGGCAGAAACAGCGTGCGCTGATGCTTGCCCAGCGCCTGCAAGATCCCACGGGTCCAGCGGTAGCGTTGCTGGATGAGATCGACCAACCGCTCGGGCGCCTCGGTCCAGGCCACGGCGCGCGGCTCGTAGCGGATCTTCCAGCCGGCGGTCAGAATCTTGACCGTGATGTCGGCGTCCTCGGCGAACGTGTCGCGGTCGTAGCCGCCCACCGCGGCCAGCACATCGCGTCGGAAGAGGCCGATGGGGCCGGGCACGATGTTCACCGCGTTGAGGAAACCTTGGGCACGCCGCGCCATGTTGAGCCCCTCGATGTACTCGAGGGCCTGGAGCCGCGTCCACAGGTTCCGCCGATTGACCACCTTCACGTTACCGGCAACCGCGCCGACCGACGCATCGTGGAAGTGGGCGACCGCCGCCTTGATCGTCTGCGGCTCGAGGCGCGAGTCGGCGTCCATGCAGAGCACGATCGGGTGCTCCGCCATCGCCAGCCCCGCGTTCAACGCGCTCGCCTTGCCGCCGTTCTTCTTCGTCGTCACCCGCACCCGGCAGTGACCGTAGGCGCCGGCCATATGCGAGGCGTTGGCCAGCGTGTCGTCGGTCGAGCCATCGTCGACGACGATGATCTCGTAGTCCGGGTAATCGAGACGGATGAGGCTCTGCAGCGCCGACTCGATCACCTTGCCCTCGTTGTAGGCAGGGACGATGAGCGAGACCGGCGGATACTCGACGCCGTTCCTCTTGCCACCCACCGACTCCAGATGGTGCAGGTACCCGAACCACAACAGTGTGAAGTAGCGGCCGATTAAGATGATGAGGAACAGGACGAGCGTGACGACCGAGACGCGGACGATGAGCGACTGCACCTGGAGCGGCGCGCGCGACGCCCAGACCAGGAGAACCGCGCCGATCGTGACGACGACCAACGCGGCCAGGACCAGTAGAAGGGGTCTCCTCCGTTCGTTCACTCCCTCGTCCTCGTTCGCGATCTTCATGGTCATCGCCCGAACCGGCGCTTGATCCCGACATCGAGCCGGAATGTCCGGTACCCATCCAGGCGACTCTGCCCGTAGCCCGCGCCAGCCGCGATCGTCCACAGCCCGACGTGACGCCGCACGTCGATCCCGGCGCTCAACTCGAAGACCGCCGCCGCATCCTGGTCGCGCTCCTGCAGCCAGGCGATACCGGGCACCGCCCGCGCCTCCAACTCCCAGTCGCGCCCCGGCTCGCCCCGCCAACCCAGGACCGCCGAGTGCGTCCACGACCACTCGGGGTCCCAGTAGAGCCGCAGCCCGGGAGCCGGCGCCGCGTCGCGGAAGCCGAGGGCGCGGCTCTCGTAGCCGACCACCCAATGGTCGTTGGGCCGGAAGAAGAGCCCCAGCGCCGCGTCGGCGCGCAGGTTCGCGTCGCCGCCGCCCGACAGCCAGGCCAGGCGCGCGCCGGCGGACATATCCCAGCGCGCGGCCAGCGGCCGGTACATGCTCGCCCCGGCGACATCGGCACGCAGGCCGCTGGTGGTCGCCTGCAGCGTCGCCGTCTGCCGGTAGGCCGGCCCGTGCCGGTACTCGAGCCGGACGGCGGCGCCAGCCAGATCGGGCATAGCCAGCGACAGCTCGACCAGCGGCAGGGCCGCCGCGCTCGACGTAGGTACCCAGACGCCGAGCGCGGCTTCGCCCTGCATGCCGCCCTGAAGGAACCAGCGCTCCGCCGTCGCCCGCACATCGACGGCGGTGATCTCCTCCGGCCGACCCGTCTCGTCCAAGCCGTCGAGTCGCTCGGCCGCCAACTCGAGGCCGCCGCGGCTCTGCGGTGCGCCGAAGGTGTAGCCGCCCGACCAGCGGAGCAGCGAGAAGTCGTCGGAGTCGACGAAGTAGTCGAGCTGGCCGGTCGGTCCGATCGTTCCGCGGCGGCCCAGCTCGGCGTCGACCTCAGCGTTGAGGGCGGCGAGGCCTTCAACAGCCGTGACCTCTTCCGGGGCGAGGTCGAGCGACTGTTGAAAGGCCTGCGCCGCTCCCAGACGATCGCCGCGCCAGCGGCGTAGGTCGCCCAACAGCGCCCAGGCTTCGGCGTCTTGCGGCCGCGCCGCTACGATCGCCAGAGCCTCGGTTTCGGCTTCCGCCAGGCGGCCGTTCCAGGCGAGCAGGTGGGCCAGCCGCAGTTGCGCATCAGCCTCAGCGGGTCGGCGGCCCAGATAGGCGCGCAGGTAGGCGATGGCGCTGTCGGGTGCGTCCTTGCGAAACTCGAAGACGTCCGCCACCTCGACGAGCAGCGAGTCGGCGCCGGGGTCCTCGAGCAGCAGGACGTGATACAGCGCCAGCGCCGAGTCCGCCGCGCCCGCCATCGCGAGCCCCCGGGCCAGCTCCACCAGACTGGGCCCGGCGTCGGGGGGAGGTAGGGCTATGGCGATGGCGGCGCGCAGGGAGTCGACGCTGGCGCTCGCGTAGCGTGGGGGGAGGTCGTCCAGAACTTCTGCGGCCCGCTCGGGCCGGTCCGACCAGTAGAGGACCCGGGCCCATCCCAGGCGTAGCTCCGGGTCCCCGGGGTCGAGTGCGACCAGCCAAGAATAGACGCGCGCGGCACGATCGTAGTCCTCCGACCAGGTCGCCACCTCGGCGAACTCGCGCAATAGCTCCGCATCGCGAGGGTTCTCGCGCACCAGCCCCTCGTAGATCGCCAGGGCACCCGCCCAGTCGCCGGCCGTCACGTAGAGCCGTGCCAGCTCGAGTCGCACATCGGCGTCGACACCGAGGGAGTGGGCGATCTTGTAGGCCTCGATGGCCGCATCCAGCCGGCCGGCACGCCAAAGCGCGCGCCCCTGCTCGAGCCGCGCGCCGCGATCCTCCGGATAACGATCGAGATAGCCCTGCAACAGGCTCAGCGCCGCCTTGTGCGCCCCGGATTCGGCCAGCGGCACGTACTCGGCCCAGAAGCGTTCGGCCGGGCCGCGCGGGATCGGCCGCCGCACAGCCGTCGGCGGTGGGGGCGGTGGCACGGGAAGCGGCGGGCGGATGACCGGATAGGCGAAACCGCTCTCCGAGAAGTCGAGCTCCAGCAGGAACCTCTGCGGGAGGAACCCGAAGACGAAGAGGAAGAGCGCGCTCAGCGACACCGTGGCGAGCGCCGCGAAGCGTCCCCAGTAGGGCCAGCGGGGGAGTCTAGCCATCGTACTTACTGTTTCATCACGCCGAGCAGTCGCTCACGATCGGTGGGCGACGTGTACACCTCCGCATCGATGTCCTTAAAGGGATCGATCTTCACACGACGCAAGAACTTCTCCGCATGACTCGCCATGGCGCCGTGCAGATAGACCTCCACCTGCTCGCCGTTGACGGTCATGCGATCGCCAGTGTCCTGGCGCATCTGGTCGGCGACGTGACTGGCCAGCGCATGCAGGCCGCGGCCTTGCAGCGGCTTCAACACGAGGAGCGAGAAGATCGGCGCGCCCGTCGCCTTGAGCTGAGCGCGCACGACATCTCTCACCGCAGCAGGCTCCGCTCCCACGCCAGCGCCGCCGGGGACCGGCGTGTCGGGCGCCGGCTCGGGCTCGGCGAACTCGGTGCGGCCGCGGCGCAGCAGCACCTCAATCCGCGACTCCAGCTCGTCCGGGTTGAGTCCGCCCGAGATGAAATCGTCTGCACCCGAGCGCAGTGCCAGCGCCCGGTCGCTCGCCCGCACCACCACACGCGACAACAGCAGGATGGGCGGCCGACTGGCCGCCCGGCGCAGCTGGTGCATCACGTGTAGACCGCGGTCCACGGTGCGCCGGTCCACGTGCACGATCACCAACCCAAACTCACGCTGCGCCAGCTCCGGGAAGGCGTCCACCGGGTCCTTCGTGTAGACGAGCTCGTACGACTCCTTCAGCCAGAGCCGCAGCTCTTCCGGCAGCTCACCCGGCACGTCGAGCAACAGCACGCGGCGCCGCACCTCAGGCGTCACATCGCTGCGCCGCTTCTGCTGCATCGACTCCGGCCGCACGATACCGACGCCATCACGGATGTCGAAGGTGATCGGGCCGGCCGACTGCGTCGGGCCCACCGTCTTGCGCACGACCATCTCGCGCCGGCCGTCGGCGCTCAACGTGAAGTGGAGAATCAGCGAGGCGCGCTGCGATATGAAGTCGAAGGTCGAGTTCAGAGCGCTCGGGCTCTCCGCCGCGAACGTGAGCAGGACCATCGTCTCCAGCTCGCTCAGCAAGTCAATCAGTAGCTCCGCCCCGTTACCCGACTCGCGCGCCTCGACCAGCGGCCCGCAGGTGTCGATGACCAGACGGTCGGGGATTCCCTCCTCGCGGATGAAGCTGGATAGCTCCTGGAAGACTTCCGCCGGCTCGATGCTGCGGCGGTAGCGCTCGCGGAAGCCGGACTGATAGCCCAGCAGCTGCCAGCGCCCGGAACGCAGGTGCGTCGTCAGGTCGATCCCGACCGAGTGGGCGAGGTCGATCACATCCGCCGGCCGCGCCTGCGTCAGCATCGCCACCCGGCCGCCCTCGCGGATCCCCTCCCGCAGGAATTGCAGCGCCGCCACCGTCTTGCCGGTGCCCGGCCCGCCAATCACGGCATGCACTCCACCCCGCACCGGCCCGCTCAGACGCTCGTCGAGCACCCTGATGCCGAAACTGTCGTTCTTCTGGATCAAATTGGATAACCCGCCGGCATGGCGGGCGCCGGCTGTTGGGCAGACAAGGGGGGAGGTCAGCCCAACGAAAAACCGCCACTCGGGCCGCTGGCCCGATGAGTGGCGGGATCTGTCGGAACACAATGTAAGGCCCGGGGACCGGGGTGCGCAAGGTTTGCCTAGCCGGGAAACGTTTGGCGGCGCCGATTCGGCAAGAACTTCAGGGCCTGGATACTATTTCCCTGCTTTCGGGTACTGCCTGTCTATCTGTGATGTGAATTACTTTCGGGGAGGCCGGCGGCGAACGGAGGGTCGGCCCGAGCCTGTCGGCGACTACTGCCCGTAGCGTTCCAACATCGCCCGGAAGCGTGGGTGGTCGTGAATTACTCTTAAGCGTGGATCACGGGCAAAGAGCGCGACAGAGTAGATGCCTGGCTCGGAAAGGTATCGCTCCAAGTAATCGAGCGTAGTCTCTTGATCGCCGAGGACGCCGTACAGCCACGTTAGCTCGCGGTGGACGATCGCCGTTCTGGTCACGTGCCCCGAGATCACCGGATGATCGAGCGCGGTTCGCCCTGCTCGAATCGCTTCTTCTCTTCTAGCAAGACCGGCATAGGCATGGGCCAGTGACAGATACACTCGGACTTCGTCCGGCCGCTCCGCAACCAGGGGCTCGAGGTCTGCCAGCAGTGAGTGGAAGTCGGCTCGCGCGCCGGCGCTGTCCCCAGCGGCCCAGCGGGCCCACCCGCTGAGCAGCCTGGTTGGAAGGTAGCCAAGCGCATACTCGATGTTCTCGACGTAGGAAGCGTCCAGGACACGTAGCGCTCCGTCGTAGTCGCCGTCGTAGAAGTCTACGTGCCAGCGAGCACAGGTAATCCAGCCGTGCGGATCGACGTCGGGGGGCAAGGTCTCCAGCCATTCCCGGAATGCCTGAATATTGCCCTGTTCAACCTGCATGTGGTGCTTATAGAAGAGCAGAGTGAGATTGTCGGGCTCGAGGGCAATAGCACTGTCGTAGTACGCGTCGGCCTCTGAGTACCTACGCTCGTGCTGGTAGGTGCCCGCAATCCCGTCCAGCAGCCTCGATTCCCGCGGGCTCAACTGAGCCGCGCGGCGGTAAAGCTCGCGCGCTTCTTCAAGCAAGCCCTGGCGATGCTTGAGGTCGCCGCGCAGGGAAATCAGGGTCGGGCTGCCCGGCAGCCCCCGCTCGGCGACTTCAAACTCTTCGAGGGCGCGATCCACGTCACCGAGGATCCTAAGGTAGTACAGTCCAAGAGCGAGATGGCCCTCTGGGAGATCGGGCTCCAGCTCGAGGGCTCGCATAGCGGCGTCGAGCGCCTGTCTCTGCCGAACCTCCGACCGATCCCAGGACGCGGAGTGCACCATGGACAGCTCTGAATAGGCAAGCGCGAACTCGGGGTCCAACATGATCGCGCGCTCGTACATCCGCTGGGCGCCCACGCGATCCGCCTCGAAACCGATCCTCCCCATGATGGCGTTGCCGCGCACGTAGTACTCGTATGCGCGAGGATCGTCTGTCGGTCGCCGCGCGATCCTTTCCCTCTCTTGCGGTGCCAGTTCCGCCGCCAGCCGAACGACAACCTGCTCCGCGATGTCGCTCCAGACAGCGAAAACATTGCCAAGGCTGCGATCGTAGGAGTCCGCCCAGAGTATCGCGCCGGACTGGACATCGCTGAGCTGAGCGTTGATCCGCACGGAATCGCCGACCTGTCGTACGCCGCATTCGAGGATCGTGGCCACACCCAGCTCGTCGCCGATCTGACGCAGCCCCTTGTCGCTGTCCTTGTACTGTATCGCTGACCTGTGCGAGGTGACTCTGAGATCGGCGATCTTCGTCAGCTGTGTGTTGACGTCGATGGTAATCCCGTCGGCGAAGAGCTCGTTTTCAGGGCTGCCGCTCATGTTGTCGCACGGGAGCACGGCAACCGACTTGCCGCTCGCGGCAACCACGTAGGCCTCTCCACCCCAGGTCGCAACCCAGATCACCCCGACGGCGAGGGCCAGCACAGCCAGGGCCGCCCCGGCAAGCCAGTGCTCGCGACGCGGCCGGTGACGCCGCACCCTCAAACCGCCTTCACTCGCCGCGCCCAGCGCCGCCCTGAACTCGCCCGCCGTGGCGAATCGCTCGGCCGGCACCTTGGCCAGCGCCGTCTCAACTACCTTCGTCGTCGATTCCAGGACCGACGGACGGAGGGTCTGGATGGGCTGAGGTGTCTGGAGCATGTGCTTCGTGAGAACCGCCTGCGGCGTCCTGCCGGTGAACGGCGGCTCACCGGCGAGCATCTCGTAGAGCACACAGCCCAGCGAATAGACGTCGCTCCGCGCGTCGAGATCGTGCTCGCCGCTCGACTGCTCCGGGCTCATGTAGGCGGGTGTACCTACCGCGACGCCCGTATCGGTGAGCGCTCTGCCCCCAGCCACGCTCACCGCTCTGGCGATCCCGAAGTCGCTCACCACCGCGTGGCCGGCCTCCAGCAGAATGTTCTCCGGCTTGATGTCACGGTGCAGCACCCCCTGCCCGTGCGCGTACTCCAGGGCATCGGCCACCTCGCCAGCGATGCGCTCTGCTTCATCGGCGGGCAGCTGCCCTTCACGTTCCAGCCGGTGACGCAGCGACTCGCCTTCCGCATAGGGCATCACGTAGTAGAGGCACCCGTCGGCTTCTCCGGAGTCGAGCAGCGGCAGGATATGCGGGTGGGTGAGCCCGGCGGTGATCTCGATCTCGCGCAGGAACCGCTCGGCAGCGACCAGTGAGGCGATCTCGCGATGGAGGACCTTGATCGCGACGCTGCGGTTATGCTTGAGATCCTGGGCCAGGTAGACGGTGGCGGTGGCACCGCGTCCTAGCTCGCGGACGAATGCGTAGCGGTCCGCCAGAGCCGCTCTTAGGCGCTCTAACCTGTCCGACATGGCTGAGAGTCAGGCTGGAGGGTTGGCCGCGCGAGACTGCTCATACTGCTACCACTGCGGCTTGGCGTCTGGGCTATGGGGTGACCAACTCGTTTGAATAATACGGCGCTCGCCGAGGGGCAGCAACGAGCACGGCGATCGATGACTGAGATATCGACTGCGCGGCCCACCGGGTCGACCGTATTCGATCGGACGGCGCCTCAGCGCTCGTTGCTGGCTTCGGGAGCGGGGAGCTTACGGTAGCCGACCAGGAAGAGGAACAGAGAGATGACGACCAAGACGAAGCTGGCCAGCGCCCAGTCGCGGACGCCGAGCCTCACGCTACCCTGATCGGCGAGCAGCGAGTCGTAGGTGATCCACGCCCACAGCGGGACGATTATCAGTTGGGCACACCAGGGCACCCATGCCGGACAGCACAGCCTCCTTACTCCAAGCATGATGAATACCTCCGCGGGAATTTGGTCTTCTACTGATGGATACCCGGCGGAAGGCGTTCTATTCATCGAGCAGGTTGACACTTGGCAGTCCGGAAAGCCGTAGTAACTATATAAGCAACCGAAGCGGCCGAGCGCGAACCCGACCACATCCAGGAGTGTGGCCGTGAGTACAGATTCTCGACATCAGCCGCGGACCGTCCCCGCGATACTGTTGCTGGCAACCTCGGTCGTCAGCACCGGCTGCCTGGGCGACATCTTCGGGAACGACGATCGCGTCGTTACCGACAACCCGTTCGAGGTCCTGGTCGACGTGACGACCCAGACCAACCTGCAGCTGGAGGCGATCAACGGCAGCATCACCGTCACCGGTGAGGCGGGTCGCAGCACGGTTCTGGTCGCGGGAATCCGCGAGGTCCAGGCCGACAATCTCGAGGAGGCGGAGGCTGGGCTCGAGTTGCTCGACGTGGTGGTCAGCGAGCTCCAGGACGCGATCCGAGTGAGGACGATCCAACCCGAGGAGCCCGACGGCCGCAGCTATATCGTCAACTACGAGATTACCGTGCCGGACGACCTGGTCGCGGTGATCACCAACGCCAACGGGGTCATCGAGGTGTCCTCGATCAACAACACGGTCGACATCGTCAACGCCAACGGCGACATCGTGCTAGAGGACATCTTCGGGAGTACCCTGGTCGAGCTCGGTAACGGCGGAGTCGAAGCGGAAGTGGCGCTACCGGCGGGCGGAATGATCACGATAGCCGTCGGCAACGGTGGTATAGGTCTGTCCCTCCCCCTGAGCACATCGGCCGAGTTCTCCGCCTCCGTGGGTAACGGGAGCATCGTCGTGCTGGACCTCGACCTTCAGAACATGACGACAACGACGGGCTCGGTGACCGGAATACTGGGGGGCGGTGACGGTCTGATCACGCTGGCGGTAGGCAACGGCGGAATAACCGTCATCGGGTTCTGACTTACCGCGACTTACGAGAAGGGGAACGGGGCGGGCATCCTCGAGCGCGTTCTTCGACCGCGGGGTCGAGCTACGGGGGTGCTGAGGGTCGTCGAGCGTAATTTGGAGCGCCGCGGCAGCGCAGCTGCCGTGCCCGCAGCCGAGCGGCGCCACATGGAGCGAGACGACCCTCAGCACCCCCTAACCCTAGACTTGACGCGCCGCCTGCACCACGGGCTGGCGCGCCGCCCGGCGCGCCGGGAAGAACCCACCGATCAGACCCATCACGAGGGC
>JBDHKD010000180.1:0-4053 GCA_039586575.1 Gemmatimonadota bacterium
GTGTTCATCAACGGCGTAGAGGTGACGGCGCTGCCTCGCCGCAAGCTGCCTCGCATCCGGCAGCAGATGGTCGGTTTTGTCTTTCAGCAATTCAACCTGCTGCCTACGCTGACGGCGCTGGAAAACGTCATGCTACCCTTGCGCTACTCGCGGGTGGGTCGCGCCGAAGGCCGCCGGCGGGCGATGGAATTGCTGGAAAAAGCGGGCCTGGGCGACCGCTACACCCACCGCCCGGCAGAACTCTCCGGCGGCGAGCAGCAGCGGGTGGCGGTGGCCCGTGCCCTCATCAACCAGCCAGCTATCGTCCTGGCCGACGAGCCCACGGGCGAGCTAGACACCCACACCGCCGCCGAGGTCATGGACCTGCTGCACGATCTGAACCAGACGCAGGGCCAGACGTTCATCTGCGTCACCCACGACCCCGGCGTGGCGGAAAAGACTAATGCGCGAGGAGCGGCGCAAGTAGTAGACAAAACGACTGTGTCCAGACAAAGAACGGGGCAGGGCGCGCGCCCTGCCCCGTTTTACCCATCGTCAGCCTGCCCGGTGACTGCTTGGAGGCGGGGCGATTTTCTGCCGCCCCGCCTCACGGCTTGCCTCACTCGCGAGCGTTACGACGGTTGGAGCACCGTGATGCTGGTGCCGTCGCTGTCGCCGTCCGGGTCGTGGTTGTCGGCCGGTGTATACGTGTTTGTAGCATGCGTCACGCTGTCCACCGTAAAGGTCACACTTGGCACACTGAACTTGAGGTTCCCCTTGGCAACGCTACACTGGCCGCTGCCGTCGGCCGTGCACTCTGCCCCTCCCGTGGCACCGGCGCTCCACGTGCCGGCGACGGTGGCGTTGGCCAGCGGGTTGTGGTTCTGATCGTGTACCGTGATCGTCACCGTCGCCTCCCACTTGGACCGGACAGGTTGGCCAACACCATCCAGGTCGCCCACGTGCACGACGGGCGGGTTGCCGACGGTGATGCCGACCGTGTCGCTGCCGCTGGCGCCGCCCGAGTCGGTGGCCGTGGCGGTGATGGTGTGCACCCCGTCACTGAGGGCGGCGCTAAAGCTCCCGCCTGCCCCGATCTGCCCGTCGATGTCCGAGGTCCAGACCAGGCTGGCGGTCACGTCGCCGTCTTCGACGTCGCTGGCCGTCCCGGCAAAGTCGATCGTCGCCCCGGAGGCATAGGTCGCGCCGTCGCTTGGCGTCGTGATGCTCACCGTGGGCGGCGTGTTGTCGACCGGCTTGCTGACGATGATAGCCGTGCCATCACTGTCGCCGTCGGGATCGTGGTTGTCGCCGGCGACGTAGGCACCCACACCGCTGGTGACGTTGGACACACTGAAGGTCACGCTGGGCACGTTCGCCTTGAGATTGCCTTTGACGACGCTGCACTGCCCGCTGGCGTTGGTGGTGCAGGAGCCACCGCCACTGGCGCCGCCGCTCCAACTGCCCTCGACCAGCGCGCCGGAGAGGGCTCCTTCATTGCTGTCGTGGATGGTGATCGTGACCGTGGCCTCCCAGCGGCCGCGCGGCGCATCGGCGCTGCTGCCGTCGAGGTCGCCGACGTGAATGGTCACACCTGGCTGCGGCGTCGCTGTGGGTGTGGGGGTGTTGGTCGGCGTCGCTGTGGGCGTGGGGGTGTTGGTCGGCGTCGCTGTAGGCGTGGGCGTGGCGGGTAATCCGCTGTCGAGCAACGCCAGATGGGCGGCAGTACCCACCGAAGCCTTGGTGTAGTTGGTAAAGTACACCATATTAAGATACTGCAACCTATCGTTTGAGGTGTGATAGTAAGCGCAAAAGTCGTCCTCATCGTCCTCAATCGCCAGGATGGCTGAATAGCCCTTGTTCCAAAACGAAGAGTGATCACTGGCTGTGATGCCATCTGCGTCAATGATCGGCGTCAGGCTGCTGCTCAATCCATAGTTGTCGACGACGTCAACGAACACGTCGGCAATCGCCCGATCGCCGGCGTAGCCAGAACTGCCGGTGGTGCGCGTGTGCAGCCGCAGCGTGGGCAGCCGCAGCGTGGGACCGTCGATGGCATCCCAGGCGATCATGTCCATATTGTATACCGCGACGATGTTGTCACCGGCGTTGGAAACCAGATCAGCGTATCTCCTGCTGCCATACAGTCCCTGCTCTTCGCCGGTGAAAAAGACGTAGCGAATCGTGCGTTCGAACTGGTGTTGGCTGAGGATGTCCGCGGCCACCATCACTCCCACCGAGCCGCTGGCGTTGTCGTCCGCACCGGGAGCCAGGCCACTGGACGGCACGTCATCCAGGTGCGCCGTGATCAAAACGATGTCGGCGGACTGCGTCGTGCCGGTCTGCTCGCCGATCACATTGCGGTTCGAGGTGCCGCCGTACGTCCAGTTGTGGTAGCTCACCGCCAGTCCCAGATCCTGCATAAACTCGTACGTGTACTGCGTGGCTTTCTGGATCGGCGTACCAGATCTCGTGTAGCGCGTGGTGATGGTATAGTCTGAGCCGCCGATAGATACCGGCCACTCACCGCTCAGATTGCCATCGTAGGTGTACACCGTGCTCTGCTGTACCTGGTTGATCATCCCTGCGATGGTCGGATCGTACTCAACGGCCAGCGCCTCAGCAGCTAACCTCATCGGCGCGCCCATAACCATCGGCGCCTCGTCAAGCCATTGGATGTCGAACCCCATCCCGGCCAGCGCTTCTCCCTCCCCTGGCATGGCGCGCGCGACGAGATGTCGCCCGTCATCGTGCAGCACGTTGACCACTTGGGTGGCTCGCGGCCGCGCGCCGGGGCGGCGCTCCAAGGCGATGAGATAGGGCGTGCCGTCCATCTCCGGATCGAGGACGGTATAGCCTGCGGCAGATAGATCCAATTGCGAGAGCGGCGCGATGACCAGTGCATAGTCGTTCCCGGCGGCGTCTTGAAGGTGCGCGTACACCGGCAGGCCCAGGTCATCCACCACGCCGGTCACCTCTACGCGCGCCAATATCGGGGGTTCCGACTGGGCCTCGTGGACAAAGGCTTGCCCTGTGCCGCCGAGAAGCGAAAACAGGAGCAACACCCCTAGCAGTCCAAGCAGCGTGACTCTTGTCATGCGTTTCATTTGTTTCCTCCTTGAGAGCCTCAGTAGATCCAACATTGTTTGGCCTGGATTGTCACATCCAGGCCAAAAGCGGGGATTTGACGGCACCTGCTCGCTTTGCTCGGGACGTTGCGCAGAGTCGTCGTTCTACGAAGCAGCGCCCCATGAAATAGGGTTTGACAACGTTGGCGGAGCGCAACAGCCGGGTCTGCGGAGCGTCCCCAAGGCGAAGCCGAGGGGGGATCAGCCGGCACCGTTCTGTAGCCCTGGGACTGTGCGCGCGTCCTACCTGCCCTGCACGCAGGTGCCAGGGAGAGCAAAGCGGAGGATTACCCCAGGGAAGGTGCGCTGCCGATGCCCCGCCTCACAGCTTATCGCTTCGCCGAGCGTTACGGCGCGGACACGGTGATGGTGGTGCCGTCGCTGTCGCCGTCCGGGTCGTGGTTGGCAGCGGGTGCATAGCTGTACCCCGCGAGGGTCACGCTGTCCACCGTGAACGTCACGCTGGTCACAGTGAGTTTCAAGTTGCCCTTGACAACGTTACACTGGCCGTTGGCGTCGGCCGTGCACTCTGCCCCGCCCTTGGCACCGCTGCTCCACGTGCCGGCGACAGCCGCGTTGGCCAGCGGGTTGTCGTCCTGGTCGTGCACCGTGATGGTCACCGTCGCCTCCCACTTGCTCCTGACAGGCGCGCCGACCCCGTCCAGGTCACCGACGTGCGCGGCCGGCGGGTTGCCGACGGTGATGCCGACCGAGTCACTGCCGCTGGCGCCGCCCGAGTCGGTCGCCGTGGCGGTGACGGTGTGCACCCCATCACTGAGGGCGGCGCTGAACCCTCCGCCGGTGCCGATCTGCCCGTCGATGTCCGAGGTCCAAACCAGGCTGGCGGTGACGTCGCCATCCTCGGCGTCGCTGGCCGTGCCGGAGAAGTCGATGGTCGCCCCGGAGACATAGGTCGCGCCGTCGCTGGGCGCGGTGATGTTCACCG
>JBDHKD010000181.1:0-2134 GCA_039586575.1 Gemmatimonadota bacterium
GTATCTACATTTGCTACATTACCAAGACCAACATCACCTTTAACTAAACTTAGTGCAGTTTTAAATGTCGTTGCTATAGCTATATCTTCTACGTCACCAGTGCCTGCTGTTGTACGTGCCTTTACAGTTCCTGTAGCAATATGCGCCATTTTAGCGTTTGTAACAGCCTCATTTGCTATTGTTAGTGCCCCTGACCCTGTAACGTCACCTGTATGTGTTGCATTTGTTACTTTAGCATTATTAGCTGTTACATCAGATTCCATTGTATCTAGGTCTACTGCTTGTGTAACAGATATATGACCTAATTTAGTTTGTTCTGCACTCGTTATAGTTGTAGGCTTATTTTGTATAAATGAATCAGCCCCTGTGTCAGTTTCATTCCAGTCAGATTGCACGTTAACTTCTGCACCAGTTGCTATACCGGCAAGTTTTGTACGTTCCGCACTAGTAATAATTGCTCCTGAACCAGCACTTGTAACATCAGCTAATTCAGTAACATTATGAGTACTCAAATCTGTAACATCAGTTGGTTTATTTAATATTTGTGCATCACCACTAACAGCATTCCAGTCGGCATTCACATTTACTTCGGCTCCAGATTCTATACCGTCTAATTTAGTATTATCACTAGCGGTAAAATGCTTATTTGTAGCTGTCTCTGATATGTCATCAAGGGTTAAGCCTCTAGTTATAGCACAACCTGTTGCATCACCAATAAAAACATTCCCTTCGTTTAAATTTGGTACGTCATTAGTACGCCCAGCACCACCTACTTTAATAGCCCCAACACTTGCATGGACTCGCTGTACTTTTCCAATATTTTGAATAAGCGATGATTCTGTTTTTGGTCGAGTATTTGTTAAAGTGCCTGTATCAGAAACATATAAAACATCACCCAATGAAAATGAACTTGTATTTAATCCCGACAATGTTCCAAACGTAACTACATCTATAGAAGCATTTAAAGATGCTGTATTCTCTGCTAAACCAAACGCTGGCATTTTGTTAAAGTCATTTGCATCTGCAATACCCACAACGGGCGTGTTTCCAGTCACGTCAAACCCTGAAATATATACTGGATCACCTTTAGTTATAGCTTCACCGGCTTTCGCTTTAAATTGTACTTCGCCACGTAATCCACCAATAAAGTTATCTGCCTCGACATTTCCATTAACAGTAAGAGCTTCTCCTAATGTCGTTGTTCCAATTCCAACTTGATTATTTGTAGAATCGACATATAACGTATTTGTATCAACAGTTAAATCGCCTGATAATGTACCTGAGCCTGTTATATTTATATTTCCTGTGCCTGTTATGTCACTATTATTTAAATCTAAGTCCCCGCCAAGTTGTGGTGTAGTGTCATCAACAACATCAACTAGAAAGCGACCATCTAAATCAGTAGTAACAGTCGATGCATCGTTCATAGTAGCTGTTAAAACACCGTCACCAGTGTTAAAGCCTAAAGCACTTAAAAACTTATCTGCACCAGCGGCACCTTGATCAGGATTATATATAAATGTCATCCTTCAATACCTACTATTTTTTTACTGCCACTAACACAAATTGCATTTACAACACCTTTAAATATAGGGTCATCTAAAGCTAAAGCCCCACCATTAGAATTAAGACGAATACCATTATTTAATGTAGCTGTTGCACCTAAAGAGACATACATAGCCTCATCGCTGTCATTAACCAATATTAGTAATTTTCTGCTTGAGTTAGCAGCTAAAACTTGTGTGCTACTAGACCCTACTGTCACATTAAAATTAGTAATACTAGTTACTTCACCTGGCGTTGTACTTGTCGCCATTTCAGGAATAAAAGGATCTGAATCCGTACCTGTGCCGGACGATTTAAAAAACTTTATACCTGTTTCTGCCTTGATATCTTGAAAATTAGCCATGATTTTATTAACGGGGCGGCCGTAGCCACCCACCTAAATGCTATTAAGCAGCAGCGATTTTTACTTTGTTTCCTGAAAGTACAATTGTTGCTGATCCACCACTTGTAGCAGTAGAAGCAATACCAACTGATTGTGCGCCTTCAGCAGTAGAACCAGAAGCTCCACCGTCTAATTTAAGGCCAGTTCCAGCGTTAAGAACTTCAGCATAGTCGCCAGCAGCAAAAG
>JBDHKD010000182.1:0-2130 GCA_039586575.1 Gemmatimonadota bacterium
CCGCCCACGGCACCGCCTGCCCGACGTTGATGGCGCGCGAGTGAACGGCCAAGCCGAGCTCACCGGTGTCCGCGTCGCGGGCGACGATGGAAAAGGTGCCGGTGTCGTTGCCGGCCCCGCCGGCGCCAGGGATGGCGACGGCCGCCGCGACAACGGTCGCGATCAGAGCGACATTCCGAATTTTCTTTTTCATGATTCTCACCCTCCGGCGGTGGTCACCGAAAGCCGGTTCCCGAAGGCGTCGGCGAGTATACCCCGAACCCGGCATCCCCGCGGGGTGGGCCGCGGAGCGCCCTGTCAAGCCATTTAGAAAAGTAACCCTGGGAGGTATCATCGCGCCATTTGAAAGGTAACCCGCCCTGGGGTCTTAGATCGCATCGCGATCAGTCTCTGCGAACCCTTGTCGGTGTTGTTTTTGGCCCCGGTGGCCACGACCCCTCGGGGGCCGCGGCAGAGGTTGGCCCGGCCATAGATCCGCTGCAGTTTCTGGTCCACCCTATCGGCCAGTTCGAACGGGTTGAGCCGGTCGCGCAGTTTCACGAGTTCCTGGAGTTTCTTGCGGTCCACCACAGAGCACTCCTCGAGCCGTTCCAGCGGGGTGCGGGGCGGCCCATAGCGACGCCGCAACCGCGAGCCGACCCGGCTCTTGCCGATGAGCTTGACGGACGGCAGGAACAGGTTCTGCAGCAGCCGCAACTCGTTGCGGTACAGGTCGTTGATGGCGGCGAGCGCCTCGGCCGAGTCGTACCGTACGTAACCGAGCAGCTTGCGGACGTGCGTCCAGTTCTTCTGCTCGATGTGAGCGTTATCGTCCTTCTTGTACGGGCGGCCCCGGGTGAAGCGGATGCGATGCTTCCGGCAGTAGCGCCACAGCTGGTCGTTGAGGAACTCCGAGCCGTTGTCGGAGTCGATGCCGCGCAGCCGGAACGGCAGTGCCGTGCGCATCTCATCGAGGGCCGAACAGATCCGGTGCTGCGCCTTGCCCATCACCGCGCGGGTCTCCCCCCAGGTGGTGTGGATGTCGGTGAGGTTCAACGAATGGAGGAACTGGCCGGAAGGGGTACTGCCCGAGTGCGACACCAGGTCGACCTCGGTGAACCCCGGCGCCGTGGTTTTCCAGCGGCCGAGCTGGAGCGGGATGTGATGCTTGAGCAGAGCGCCGGGCTTGGTGCGCCCGTAGAGCCGGCGGTGGTGTTTCTTGCGGTACGGCGCCAGTCGGCGGTCGATCTGCCGGCAGCTGATGGTGCGCAGCTGCCGTTCGGTGTCCCGGGTCAGCCGGAATCGCCGTCGCGCCCACGGCAACCACAGCGGCAGCAGTGCCTGGAGCCGCACCGACCAGGGGTAACCCGCTGCTGCCCAGATGCCGGCCAGGGCCCGGATCGCCTCGGCGGAGTAGGTGGGCCGCCGCTTGCGGGGCCGCACCGGACCCTGTGGCGGTGGCCCGTTGAGCCGCCGGATGACGTACTTGCGACACCAACCGGTCACCCGACACACCTCATCCAAAAGGGCCGATTTGTCGGCCCGCCCGGCCACCTGATAACGGTCATAAACAGTCCGGAAATACTCCCACTTGGCTTGGCGGCTCACACAGACACCCTCCTCAATGATGGGAACACTCGGGTGACATTCTAAATGGCGCGACCAAACCCCGTAGGGTTACATTTTAGATGGCGCGATTCGCCCCGTTGACACCGGGCGCGCGGGTGGCATAGACTTCCAATTCTCGAATTTCCCTGGTATCGCCAACCGAGGCTGGGAGGAGAGATGAACAACAAAGGGAGGTATCTGTTTACCTCGGAATCGGTGACCGAGGGCCACCCGGACAAGCTGGCGGATCGAATCGCCGACTCCATCCTCGATGCAGTCCTGGACAAGGACCCGCGGGGACGGGTCGCCTGCGAGGCGCTGGTCACCACCGGTCTCGTCCTGATCTCCGGCGAGATTACCACCTCGGCCACCATCGATTTTCCCCAGGTCGCCCGCCGGACCATCGAGGATGTCGGGTATTCCAAATCTCGCTGCGGCTTCAGCTCGGAGACCTGTGCGGTGCTGTCCAGCATCGACGCCCAGTCGCCCGACATCGCTCAGGGGGTCGACACCGGCGGGGCAGGGGACCAGGGCCTGATGTTC
>JBDHKD010000183.1:0-2101 GCA_039586575.1 Gemmatimonadota bacterium
TAAGGTGATAATACGCTCCCCCGCTGCGGTGGCCGGCGGGGGGCGGACCAATCGCAGGAACTTCTCTTCCCGAAACCGTTCGGAATCTTCATGCTGATTTTCAACAGTTTGGATTTGGCAGTTCTTTGTCTGCAACGAGTTACGCCAACGCGCCGAGGGCGTGGCACCATGTTCGCCACTCCCGGCTCAGACCTTCTTTAGTGTCATCGAAGAGATTATTTCTCTCGCACGGCCGGCGGAATCGCGACGCCGGCCGCGCGGAAGGCCGCCGTCGCCGCCTCGCGGATCGGCGTGCGGAGCCAATAGGTCTTGTCGGCCTGCGAGACTTCGATCTCTTCAAATGCGTCCAGGTCGCGCCGGATGTCGGCCCACTCGGCGGTCAGGCCGCGCCGCTCCATCCGGCGATCCAGTTCGTGGAGCAGGATCAATGCGAGGAAACTGACAAAGACGTGGCCGCAGATCGTCTCGTCATAGTGATGAAAGATCGGGCGGGTCGCGAGCAGGCTCTTGACGTCTCGGAAGAGACGCTCGACGCGCCACAGTTCCTTGTATCGAAGAGCAACCTCCTCGGCGGGCAGGTCGAGATTCGTGCGCAGGACGAATTTGCCGTCGCAGCGCGCGTCGGCCGTCGCCTTGTCGCGGTCGATCTCGAAGCCTTCGCCGCGCGCCTTCAGGAAGCGGCGGTATCCCCGGTTCCCGACCAGGCCGGTCGCGCCCTGGCGCAGTTTCTCCTCGAGCGAGTCCAGAATCGTCTCGCGGACCGCTCCATCGCGTTCGGCCTCCTCGGGGTTGCGGCAGATCACGTAGCGCCGCCCCTCCACGCGCGCCTCCTTGACCTGGAGATTGGGCCGCACGTCCCGGTAGCGCCCGCCGCGGGCGAGGACCTTGTCGCGGACCTCTTTGACGCGCCGCATCCGCGCTCCCAGGATGTAGCCGATCGGCGGCGTCGCGCCTTCGAGGGCGCAAATCGTCTTGGCCGAGATCATCCCCCGGTCGGCGACCACGCTCATCCGGCGAATGCCGAAGCGGACCCGCAGGTCGTCCACCACAGGCAGCAACGTCGTCACGTCGGTCCGGTTGCCCGGCCACATCGGCGCGCAGACCGGCATGCCCTCGGAGTCCATCACCGCGCCCACGATCATCTGGCGCCGGTCGGGTCGATGGTCTTTCGAGTTGCCGTATCGGCCCAACGTCTCGCCGCCCAAGCCCTCGAAGTAGATCGACGTGGTGTCGAAGAAGACCACGTCGGCGCTGGTGAACAGGTGTCGGCGACGCTGAAAGAGACTCGATTCGATCTTCAGCCGCTCCTCGCCCAGCCACCCCATGGCGCGGTAGAGGTGGTGAAGGTCCAAGCTCTCCACGCCCTCGATCCGATAGTCCGAGCGCCAGCGCTCGGCCTGGCGGTCGCTGCCCGGGGCGAACAGCCGATTCAAGACGCTCAGAAAGATCGCGCGCTCCACGGGAAACTCGAACCGTCGCCTTTGGAGCAGTCCTCTCAGCGCGTCCGCGATGCCGGTCTCTTTCCACAGACGCTCGAACACCATCGCCGGGCCGATGCGCCGGACCGACAGCGCCGCCAGCTGGCCGGCGGCCAGGTCTTCGGCGAGCCGGACCTTGTCGGCGAACCGGCTCAAGCCGCGCATCAGGCCGTCCACCTCGCCACGGGCCTGGAGTCGGTCCAGCCTGCCCAACGTGGCGATCACGCGCTGGCGCGAGGCCCCGTTTTCCCAGCGGCTCTCGACGACCTGGAGATACTGTCGAGGGCCGGACTTCTTGATTCGAACGAACATGGCTGCGCCTCCAATACTACTCTGCGAAGTGCCTACTCCGCCGAAGTAAGCCTTCGGCTACGAAGGCCGGAAGCTTCGCTACGTAGCATGCGTCAGGACAGCAGCCAGTATAGCATGCCTGCATTCTATGTAAAGCCCACAATCAGCTCTTATCCAGACGACGTGGCACTAGAATATCGACTCGGCATCGTGCCGGATCATCGAAAACCCCCGCCATGGCAGCGTTTCATCAAATTGGCGGTCGCGAAACTGTAGAAAAAGAGTCAAGGACTCTCTTCGCCGATTCGTCGGTCCCGTGCGCCAATCCGACC
>JBDHKD010000184.1:0-2335 GCA_039586575.1 Gemmatimonadota bacterium
GCCGTCCAGCACGTAGTTGCCGGCGGTCGGCGTGTCGAGCAGCCCGAGGATCGAGAGCAAGGTCGTCTTGCCGCAGCCCGACGGGCCGGCGATCGCCACGTACTCGCCCTTCTGGATCTCCAGGTGGATGTCGGCCAGGGCGTGCGTCTCCACTTCCTCGGTATAAAAGACCTTCTTGATGCCTTCCAGTTTGATCAACGGTCCGCCGTTGCCGCTGGGCTGTGTAGCCATTTTGCAGTTCCCCTTGTTACTGATCCGTGATCACTGATTATTGATTACTCTGTGAGCTGTCGTTCGACAAGCTAGCGAAGCCTGACCCTGTCGTGCGCGTCCCACGCCGACATGTCGCTCAGAATCACCTCGTCGCCCACCGTCAGCCCATCGACGATCTCGATGGTGCTCACGGAGCTGCGACCCAGCTGCACCGTCACCCGCACCGCCGCGCTGCCGCCGTCCACCACCTTGAACAGGCTGACCAGGCTGTTGGCCTGGGCGTAGGCCGGCCTGCCGACGTAGAGCACGTCGCTCAGCCGCTCGAGCTCGATCGTCCCGTCGATGCTCAGGTCGGGCCGCGCCTCTCGCGGTAGTTCGCCCTCCAGCCGCACGTCGACGGTCACCGTGCCGCCCCGCGCCGCCGGGTCGATCCGGATCACGCGGCCGGGGATCGTGTCCTGGCGCGTGTCGATGAAGGCGCGCTGGCCGACGGTCACGTCGCGGGCCTGCGTCTCGGGTATCCTGAGCTCCGCTCTGAGGCGTCCCGGCTGCACCACCCGCGCCAGGTTATCGCCGGGTCGCACCCACTGGCCTTCCTCGAGCGGCAGCTCGGCGAGCACGCCCGACACACCGGCCACCACGTTCATCGATTCGACCAGGTTCTCCTTGAACTCCGCGATCGAGCGCAGCCGTACTACCTGCGCCCGCTGCGCGGCGAGCTGCGATTCCACGGCCTCGGTAATCACCTCCAGGCGCTGCCGCTCGATCTCCAACCGCGTTTCCAGCTCTTGCGCCCGGCCCCGTGAATTCTCCAGGTCGATCTCCGGCAGCAGCCCCCTTTCGGCGAGCTCCTCGTCGCGTCGGACGTTGCGCCGCGCCTCCTGGTACTGGGCGTTCGCGGTGGCCACCAGCCCCGCTTGGCTCAACCGCTGGTTCTCCAGCGCCGTCTGCAGCTCCACCAACCGCGCCTCTTCCCCGGTCAGTAGCCCCTGCGCCTCCAGCGCCTCGATCTCGACGTCCGGGTTACTCAGCACGAGCAGCACCGTCGCGCTGTCCACCTCTTCGCCCGGTTCCACCAGTCGCCGCTCCACCCGCCCGGCGGTGAGCGCCGCGATCCAACGGATCTGCTCGGAGACCAGCGTGCCGGGGCCGCGGACGCTGCGTACCATCTCGCCGCGCTTCACCGAGTCACTCCAGATCGTGGCCCGATCGACGCTCGGCGCGGCCGGTCCCAGCTTGCTGAGCGCCACGGTGATCACCACCACCACCGCGATGCCGGTGCCCACGTAGAACCAGCGCCGTTTGTTGCCTCTCGGCTCGCGAGGAATATCCACAAAGCTCTCCTAAGATCACTTGAGATGTCACGCCCCGAAATAGGCTATGGGAAGAAGCGTGCCGGATCGGCCCGGGACGTAACCATCACAATAAGAACGACTTACATCTCCTACCCTCCGTGTGCCCGCGCGACCGGTGGCCGCTATTGGGATCCCTGCGTCCCAAAATCGGACACTTCCGACGGTCGATGCCAGCCCGGCGACCTCGGGTGTCCGGATCCGGCGGCGCGCGTCCCAAGGGCGGACGCCCCGCGGGCTCCGGCGGTTGGCGGGCCGCATGCCTAACGGATTCTCTTGCAACGAGTTGGGCTCAGCGGACCCCCTGGCATGGCCCGTGCCTGCGTCGGAGTCGGAATCGGCCATCCATACGAGGTTTCGCCATGCTCCGTTTCTTTAGAGTGCTATCGGTGACACGCGACAACGTCGGCTACTCGGTCCGGGGACTGCTTCGGTCGCCCGGGTTCACGGCGGCGGTGGTGGCGACGCTGGCGCTGGGGATCGGCGTCAACGCCACGATGTTCGGGATCGTGGATCGCCTGCTCGGGATCGTGGATCGCCTGCTCTTGAGCGCGCCGGCGCTGGTGAAGGATGGGGAGCAGGTGCGGCGCCTGTACGCGCGCATGCGCCTACCCTGGAACGGCGAGTGGGTCCATCAGCGGGCCCTGTCCTACCTCGACTTCACCGACTGGCGGGAGGCTCGGAGCTTCGCATCGGTGGCCGCCTACTGGACGAGCGAGGCCACCTTGGGCCACGGCATGGAGGCGGTTCGGGTGAGGGCGAGCCTGGTA
>JBDHKD010000185.1:0-2070 GCA_039586575.1 Gemmatimonadota bacterium
GAGCACGCCGGGCAGCGGATCGTCCTTGGCCTGCGGCGGCACGAAGTAGGCGACGAGCTCTGGCCCCAGCTCCGCGATCCGCTCGAGCGTCTCTGGGTCGCCCAGTCCGCCGATCAACGGCTCGATCCCCGCCGCCTCGAGCTCGGCGGCCCGCGCCGCGCTCCGCGTCGTGCCGAGGACGGCGAGGCCCAGCTCGCGGAGTCGCCCGGCCAAACGTTCTCCGGTGTAACCGCACCCGACGATCAGCGCGCGCTTCGCCGTCACCTCAGCCGCCGTAGCCGATGCGGTTCAGCACATCCTCCAGCTGTCGCAGGATGCTCAGCGTCAGCCCCCAGATCACGTGGCCGCCGTACTCGATGGTGGGAAACTCGCGATCGGGCAGCGCATCCAGCACCAGCGTACCGCGATGCTCCTCGTCCATCACCACACGCAGCGGCACCCAGACCGCGAACTCGACCTCCGAGCTGGTGCGCGCCTCCACGTGCGGGTCCACCGCGACCACGAACGGTGTTATGGCGATGGCCGGGATGCGACGCGTGCGCGGCAGCACGTCGTCCAGTTGACCCAGGCGCCGCCCGCTCTTCTCCAGATCGACGCCGATCTCCTCCCGCGTCTCGCGCACCGCCGTCGCCCAGAGGCTCTCATCGTCATCGTCGCGCCGGCCGCCCGGCAGCGCCATATGCCCCGACCACGGATCGCGCTCGTGCTCCGCCCGCTTGATCGACAGTAACTCGAGACCCGGGCCCGCCGGCCGCAGCATGAGCGCCACCGCCGCCTGCCTGTCGTAGCTACCGGGCTCCGCCTGCTCCGGCGTCCGCCGCCCGAGCTCGGCCGCGATCCGCTCGATCAACGACTCGGGACTCACGAACCCCGCTCCCGACTCTCTGCCAATATCTTCAGGTAGCTCTCGTACCGAGACGGCGGCACCACACCGGCCGCCTTCGCCGTGATCACCGCGCAGTCCGGCTCGTGCTGGTGCGTGCAGTCCTGAAACTTGCAGCCGCCGAGATGCGGCCTGAATTCCGGGAAGCACCAGCCCAGCTCGTGTGTGCCCACCTCCCAGAACTTGAGCGTGCCCAACCCCGGCGTGTCGAGCACATAGCCACCGACATCGAGCGGATGAAGCGATGCCGCCACCGTCGTGTGGCGCCCGCGCTCCACCGCCTTGCTCAGCTCGCCGACCCTGAGCCCCAGACCGGGCTGCAGCGCGTTCAGCAGGCTCGACTTGCCGGCGCCCGACGGCCCGACCAACAGCGTCAGGTGGCCGGCCAACCGGTCGCGCAGCTCCTCGAGCCCGTCCCGGCGCTTGGCACTCGTATGGACCACCGGATAACCGATCGTCTCGTAGACGCGGAACGGCTGCACCGCCTCGTCGGTTTCCGCCAGATCGATCTTGTTGACGATCAGGAACGCTTTGATCTCGCTCGATTCGGCGAGCACGAGGAAGCGGTCGATAAGCGAAAAGATGGGCTCGGGCCGTGCAACCGAGAACACCGCCGCCAGCTGGTCGACGTTGGCGGCGATCACCTGCTCGCGCCGGCCGCCTTTCGTCCGCCGCGACAGTCGCGAGCTACGCGGAAGCACACCGGCGATCACGCGGCTGCCGTCGGGATGGATCTCCACCTCCACCACGTCCCCCACCGCGACGCGACCTAACCCCTTCTTCTGTTTCAGACGCCCGCGCAGCGCGCACTCCAACGGCTCGCCGTTGATTTCGATGAGATAAGTCCCACCGACACTCCGTAGGACCCGGCCGCGAACGGTCGAGCCGGGCGTCATCCCGCCACCAGCCCGTCCAACACCCGCTTCACCTCGTGTAGCGTCAACTTCTCGAGCGCCGCGCGCGCGGCCGCTTCCGCCTCCGCCTCCGCCAGGTAATCGCTCTCCACGTGACCCACTGGCTCACCGTCGTGCCACTGGACGAAGAACAGGTAGGCGGACCACAGTCCTTCATCGTCCGGCTGCTCGGCGATGATCTCCGCTGTATACGAGTCGCCGTCCGGCGCCGCGAAGGCCGGCGGCCGCTCGTGTTCGTCCCAGTACCCGCCAAGTGTTGCGTCTTTCATAATC
>JBDHKD010000097.1:0-8381 GCA_039586575.1 Gemmatimonadota bacterium
ACCGGCGGGGTGCGCATGGCGTACTCGTTGCTCAGGCCGCACGTGGTCGAGTTCCTCGAGTGCGCGATCAGCAGCGCTGGCATCGAGGTCCGCCTGGAGCAGGCCGCCATTCCGTCCGGATCCCACTTCGCCGGCCAGTCACTGGCCGAGCTGCGGATCCCCCAACGCACGGGGCTGATCGTGCTCGCCCTGCAGCGACCGACTGCCGGCACCCCGCCGATCTACAACCCCGGTCCCGAGACCCAGTTGGAAGCCGGCGATACGATGATCGTGATGGGCAGCTCCGAGCAGATCGACCAGTTGCGTGAGTACGCCGGCAAGGCAATGGAGCTGGGAGAGGAAGAGGGCGTCCGCGCCAACGCCTGAGGGCGATCTATTCGTCGGCTCTGACGACCCAGTTCGGATTCGCGAAGATCCAGGGCCGTAGGTTCCAGATCAGCGGCCCGACCCGCAGGCCGTACCTGTAGACCTCCACCCGATAGATTCCGGGCTCCGTCAGCGGCCAAGCCAGCTCTGCACCCGCCACCCAGGCGCGCTGCTCACCATCGCGCACCACCCGGTACAGCAGCCGCTCGCGCGGACCGCCCCAGAACCCCGCTCGCAGATACTGGCCGGTCTCCAACGCCACCGGCCGGCCGATCCCCGTCGCCGCCCGCCCCGGCGTCGTGACCTGCAGGACGAAGTTCCGCGCCAGCCGTGTGTCGCCGAACGAGATGAACGCGCCGCCCGCGGCGATACCCTGCCCGAGAGCGTTCATCGCCTGCATGGCATCCGACGGCAGCGGCTGAGCCAGCTCGATGTGATTAACCACCGCCTTGAAGAAGGGCTCGTAGCCGGGCAGCAGCCGATCGGAGACCCGCGTCTTCGGGTGCGCGTCCAGCGCACCGAGCGCGGTGACCCGGTTCCAAGGATACAGCGAATCGTAGGCGGCGACGGCGGGCTGTGCGAATCCTTCCCGGTGGAGGCGTAGCAAGCTCTCGTGCAGCCGGCCGAACGGCATGCTCGTCACCAACGCCAGCACATGGTACACCACCCAGGGATCGGCCAGCCGCGTCCGACCGATGTCGGCGAGGTCGAAGACTTCCCAGCCGACGATGCCCGGCATCTCGCGCGGGTGCCAGCTGTCACGCGTCCGCGGACTCCGCGAGTGGGCGACGATCCCGATCACTTCCTCCCGCTCCAGCAGCCGGCCGAACGCTTCCAGCTCGCCTTCCCAGTGGGTCAAAGCGGTGTCGAGCCCGAAGGCCAGCACGCGACCCACCTCGCCGCCCAGCGAGACCTCCTGCCCCCGAACCAGCAGCACGCCCTCCAAGTAGCGCGCCTGCGTGCCCCAGAGTTCCTGGGGAGCGTCTTGTCTCCGGTGATCGGTGATGATGACGAAGTCGATGTCCGCGGCGCGGGCGGCTTGCGCCACCTCCGACTCGCTGCCGACCGCGTCGTGCGAGCGCTGCGTGTGCACGCCCAGCACGCCCGCGGCACGCACGCCCGCCGGCGTGATCGGCGGGATGCCGTAGGCTCGCGCCTCGATCGCCGGCTCCGCCGACACCCAGTCGACTCGTGGGGCGAGGTAACCCGCCGCCAGGTAGAGGACGGCGGCGGCCAACGCCAGGCGCCAGAACTTCAGGCGGTGAATGCGCGGGAACTTCACGCCTCGGCTCGCGAGCTCAGACGTCCAGGTTCTTCACGTACCTGGCGTTCTGCTCGATGAACTCCCGGCGCGGCTCGACCTCGTCGCCCATCAACAAGGTGAAGAGACGATCGGCCTCGACGGCGTCGTCCATCGTGACCCTGAGGATGGTGCGCCGTTCCGGATCCATCGTCGTCTTCCACAACTGCTCCGGATTCATCTCGCCGAGGCCCTTGTAGCGCTGGATGTCGGCCTTGGCGCCGCCGTCTTTCTCGTAGCGCTTGAGAATCGTGTCGCGCTCGTCGTCGGAGTAGGCGTAATGCTCTTCGCGGCCGCGGCGGATCCGGTACAGCGGCGGCTGGGCGATGTAGACGTAGCCCGCCTCGATCAACTGGCGCATATGCCTGAAGAAGAAGGTGAGCAGCAACGTCCGGATGTGCGCCCCGTCGACGTCAGCGTCGGTCATGATGATGATGCGATGGTAGCGCGCGCCGTCGAGACTGAATTCGTCCTCGCCGATCCCCGTACCCACCGCCGTGATGATCGTGCGGATCTCCTCGTTCGTGAGTACCTTGTCCAGTCGCGCCTTCTCGACGTTGAGGATCTTACCGCGCAACGGTAAGATCGCCTGGAAGTTTCGGTCACGGCCCTGTTTGGCCGATCCACCCGCCGAATCGCCCTCCACCAGGTAGAGCTCGCTGACCGACGGGTCGCCCAACGAGCAATCGGCCAGCTTGCCCGGCAGGATCGAGCCCTCGAGTGCCGACTTGCGTCTCGTCAGGTCACGCGCCTGCCGTGCCGCTTCCCGGGCGCGCGCCGCTGACGTGCACTTCTCGACGATCCGCCGCGCCGCGGTCGGGCTCTCGGCGAGGAAGTTCGACAGCCCCTCGTTGACCACCGACTCGACCGCGCCACGCACCTCGCTGTTGCCGAGCTTTGTCTTCGTCTGCCCCTCGAACTGCGGATCCATGACGCGCACCGAGAGGATCGCCGTCAGACCTTCCCGCACGTCCTCACCGGTCAATGAGAAGTTCGCCTTCTTCAGCATGCCGCCGCGGCGGGCGAAATCGTTCAGCGTCCGCGTGAGCGCCGCCTTGAAGCCGGTCAGGTGGGTACCACCCTCGTGCGTGTTGATGTTGTTCACGAAGGTGTAGGTGTCTTCCTTGTACCCGTCGTTGTACTGCAGAGCCAGCTCGATCTCACACTCGGGGCGCTTCGCCTCCAGGTAGACGATCTCGCCGTGCAGCGCCTTCCGGTTGCCACGCAAGTACTTCACGAACTCCTTGATTCCGCCCTCGTACTGGTACTTGCTCTTCTTCTCCTGGCCTTGCCGCTCGTCCGCCAACGTGATCTTGACACCGCGGTTGAGGAACGCCAGCTCGCGCAGCCGAATCGCCAGGGTGTCGAAGTCATAGTCCAGCTCGGTGAAGATCTCCTGATCGGGCTTGAACGTCACCTTGGTGCCGGTCCGATCCGTCTTCCCACACGCCTTCAGCTGGCTCTTCTTCCGACCGCGGCTGTATTTCTGCCGCCAAACCTGGCCATCGCGATGGACCTCGACCTCCAGCCACTCGGCCAGCGCGTTCACCACCGACACACCCACGCCGTGCAGGCCGCCCGACACCTTGTACGATTCTTTGTCGAACTTCCCGCCGGCGTGCAGGGTGAGCATGGCGAGCTCGACGCCGGGGACCTTCTCGGTGGGATGGACATCGACCGGGATGCCACGGCCGTTGTCGACCACGGTGACGACGTTCTCCGGATGCACCGTGACATCGATCGTGTCGCAGTAGCCGGACATCGCCTCGTCGATCGAGTTGTCGACCACCTCGAAGACCAGGTGATGCAGCCCGCGCCCGGAGGTCGACCCGATGTACATGCTGGGACGCCGGCGCACACCTTCCAGACCCTTGAGGACCTGGATCTTACCGGCCGTGTAGCCCTCGCCCGCCGACTTGCGGGCCGTGGTCCGAGCACTCGACGCCTTCCCGCGACTCGCCTTGCCGGCCCGCGCCGCCGTCTTGCGCGGCTTGGCTGGCTTCTTCTTTGTCGCCGTCTTCTTCTTCCCGGCCCCCGAACGCTTTGCCATTACTCTCCCTCTTCCGTTACGAACGCCGCCTCGCTAGCCGGCGGCGAGCCTGAAAACGATCTTCTTGAAACCTCCGCGCACCCGGCCCCTGTTCAACTGCTCGAGGATCCGGCGCTCGGCCAATTGCAGTTCCATCAACCAGGCCGATGAGCGCACTTCCACGAACAGCGTCTCACGGTCGAAGCCCACGGGTGTCGCGACCTGAGCGATCTGCGGGCCGACCCGCTCGGTCCACTCGGTGATCACCGACGCCCGCTCGACGCCTTCGGCGATGCCACGCGCTTGCAGCAACCCCTCCACCAGGCCGGCGACCCGCTGCGGCGACCCGCCGCGCTTCTCACTCATACGCTACGTACGGTTCCGCGGTCGACGCGGTACTCCGCGAGGCTCTCACCCATGTAGGCGACCTCGCTCGGCTTGGGCGACGTGACGAACACTTGCCCCCATTCCGCCGCGGTAAACAGTTCCACCACCCGCTCCGCTCGCTGCGGGTCGAGCTCCGCCAGAACATCGTCCAGCATGACAATCGGGCGCTGCCCGCGTGCGGCGCGCACCGTCTCCGCCTCCACGAGCCGCAACGCCACCGCCGCGCTCCGCTGCTGACCCGCCGACCCGAAGCTCCGGAGCTGGGTCCGCTCGGCGCCGTCGTCACTCAACCAGAAGCGCAGGTCGTCACGGTGCGGGCCGACCAGTGTGACCCCGCGACGCCGCTCCTTCGCCGTCACCCGTTCCAGCTCGACGGCGAAGGCCTGCGCCCAGCCCTCGCGGGCCACCCCGGCCTCCGTGCTGTCCGGCGGCTGCGGGATCGACGGCAAGTACTCGACCCCGGCTTCCTGGCCGCCGGAGATCGCCGCGTAATAGCGGGCGAAACTCGAATGCCTGGCGCCGACCCAGCGGGACCGGCTGTCGGCCACCTGTGCCCCCGCGTCCACCAATCCCGCATTCCAGGCCACCAGCTCGGCCGGACCCGCATCGACCCGCAGAAGCTCGTTCCGCTGGGACAGGATCTGCCGGTAGCGCTGCAGAGCCGTCAGGTACCCGGGCTCGACCAGCGAGAGGATGATGTCGAGGAAGCGTCGCCGTGCTCCCGGACTCCCGGCTACGATCTCGACGTCGCTGGCGGTGAAGACGATCGCCCCCACGCGCCCGATGGCCTCGCCCACCCGCCCGGGCTCCCGGCCATCGACCGTGACCTTCTTCCGGCGACCTTCCCGCGCGTAGCCAGCCGCCACCTCCGCCTCCTC
Source organism: Gemmatimonadota bacterium (assembly GCA_039586575.1). Classification (GTDB taxonomy): domain Bacteria; phylum Gemmatimonadota; class Gemmatimonadetes; order Palauibacterales; family KS3-K002. The sequence goes on from JBDHKD010000097.1 coordinate 4,961, forward strand.
ATTGCCCACGCCCGCCACGAGACGCGCTTCAACCCGGAAGTGCCCACACCCGAACGTGATGAGCTGCTCGTCCCGTGCGCCGCGGAACGAGCGGAAGATCTCCAGATAATAGACGGCCTCCAGCAGGTTCGTCTTGCCCTGCCCGTTGTCCCCGATCAGGGCCGCGCCGCGCTCCGGAAACTCGACGATAGCATCCTCAAAATTCCGGAAATTACGGAGACTCAACCGCTGGAGAAACACCTGGGAAATTTATGTAAGAAAGCGACCTTTCTCAAGGTCGGTCCACGGTAGGGCAGATGTCAATTTTTCGACAATTTCGCCGGCCAGACGACCCGGCTAGCCGCCCTCGCATTGCTCTGGAAAGCGGTCGCACTCAACCACCGTGACCCGCACCGGCTCCGACCAGTAGCGCTCGCCGCCCGCGTCCTCCGCCACACCGCGGAACTCCAGGCGCTCCCCCGTTTGCAGGCCGGGGATGCGCACCCCGAACGGCACCTCTACGCTGGAGAGGACCGTCCGGAACTGCCGCCGGGCCCCGGCCACCGTGTCGCGTGATGACGCTCGCATCAGGACATACTCTACCGCTCGTACCTCACCCTCGGCCTGGACGATGACGACCTGAGCCGAGTCGGCTGCCACTATCGAGTTGCCCGCCGGCTGGGTGATCATCACGAAGGTTATGACCCCGGAAAGCGGATCGGTGGGACCGCTAGGCCGGTCACGGGCGATCTCACACGCCGTGAAGGCCAGGCACAGCGTGGCCACCAGGAAGGGGTGAGGCGACCGGAGGATACGTGAGTTGCCTGACATTTGCCCCCGAAACCGCCGGGTCGGGCACCGCTACGCGCCCGCCCGAGCGCGACGTTGCCCGATTCGGCGCCGGTGTGACCGGCACGGGTCTATCTACTTAAGTAACGGGGGCGGCGCGAACCTTGTTTCACGGTGCTCATCCCACCTCAGTCTACCTGAGAAGGTCACGCCACTTCGGCCTCGGCGGCTCCAGCGGCTCGTCGTGCTCGAGGCGGTCGAGCAGGCCGTCCAGAATCATGCGCATCTTGTCCATGGTGCGGCGGTAGCCCGCCCGGGCGAAGCCGATGGTGACCACGAGCCAGGCGGGCGCGAGCGCCACCCAAACGTCCGGGATCGTGTACCCCCCGAGTACGATCCCCAACGTAAAAAGGGTCGCCGGCATTCCCACCGCGACGCCCAGACCCCAGAACCAGCCGGAGCGCGAGTTAGCCAGATCGGTGGTCAGAGTCACCTCGCAGCTTTCCGGACCCAAGGGAACGATCTGCAGCTCGACCGCACGCACGCGTTTGGCCAACTGGTAGCCCCGGCCGAACAGGTCGCCCAGCCCACGGACCACCGAGGCCACCACGCCCTTGTCCACCTCCCACAACGATGCCGTCTTGGTTCGCCTGAGCGATCGCAAGCTCTCGTTCGAATGGAAGTGCGATTCCAGCTCCGCCTTCACCTCGTCGGCCGGCCGCTCGATCGTTCGCCTGGTCGTCACCAGCCCGGGGCCGCAGACCCGCGAGATCCAGCCCCGCTCGGCCAGCAGCTGGCCACCGCCGCCGCCTTGGTATTCGGCCAGCGCTCGGCGGATTGTAGCCTCCGAGAGCCCGACCTCCTGTGCGATACGCACGACGTCGGCCTCGCTGAGCTCGGGAGCCGTACTGCCGACCGCAGATTCAAGCTCCGTGGCCCGCCGGATGACGGACTCCAGATCCCGACGTGTCAGGTATCGCCCGCCGCCGGATTCCTCCATCACTCAGGCCCCTCAGTCGCCTTTCTTTTTCTTCTCGACCGCGGCCGGCTCGCCGGCGGCTAGCCGACCGCCCAGCTCGCTGGCCGGCGGCAGCTCGGCCACCACGTCTTCACCCTCCTCGACCTCCTCTTCCTCCGGCTCCGCCGTCCGGCGGGCCGCGCGCAGGAACGGCTGGAACAGCTCCATCGGTATCGGGAAGAGGGTCGTGGAGTTGTTCTCGGCGGCGATCTCCGAGACCGTCTGCAGGAAGCGCAGCTGCAGGGCCCCCGGGTCGGCGCTCATGATCTTCGCGGCCGACACCAGCTTGCGAGAAGCCTGGAATTCGCCAAGCGCATTCACCACCTTGGCGCGCCGCTCGCGCTCGGCCTCGGCCTGCCTCGCCATCGCACGCTTCATCTCCTGCGGCAGGTCGATATCCTTCACCTCGACAGCCGTCACCTCGATGCCCCAAACATCCGTCTGTTCGTCGATAATCTCACGCAGCATGTCATTGTACTTCTCGCGCTCCGCCAGCAGATCGTCGAGCTCCGCCTGCCCGATCACCGATCTGAGCGTCGTCTGCGCCAGCTGCGATGTGGCGAACAGGAAATCCTCGACCTCGACCACCGCCTTCACCGGGACATTGACCCGGAAGTAGAGGACGGCGTTTACCTTGACCGAGACGTTGTCGCGGGTGATCACGTCCTGCGGTGGTATGTCCATCGCGACGATCCGCAGGCCGACGCGCTGCATGCGCTCGATACCGAAGGGTACGAGGAAGATCAGGCCGGGCCCCCGCGGTCCACGCAGACGACCGAGGCGGAAGACCACAGCCCGCTCGTACTCCCACAGTATCCTCAAGCTGGTCGCGAGCGCCGTCGCACCGGCCACGGCAAACGCAGCTAACAAGAATTCCACGGCTACCCCCGGTTTCGCTGATCCGCAGTTCGCTGAGCGAGGATAAGTTAGCCGCCGCCGAGTTCGAAAAGAAGAACCCCCGGCAACCGCGCAGCGGTCGCCGGGGGCACACGCTCCACCCGAGCTACGACGTCAGGATCCGCCGCGACCCAAGGTCCAGACGTAGGCGGCGACCGCCCTCACCTGCTCGTCGGTGATCCCGCTGCCACCACGCTCCGCCATGGGCGTGCCGTTGCTCGACTCGCCGGCGTCGACCCCACTCATGACGGTCTGCACGACGCCCTCGTACGAGCCGTCGCTGTGCAGCCACTCGTCATCCTTCAGGTTGGCTCCGACGCCACCTTCGCCTTCCGCGCCGTGGCACACGCTGCACAGGCCGGCGCTGGCGTAGATCTCCTTGCCCTGGTTCACCATCTCCATCGTCACGCCCTCGGGCAGCTCCATCTCCTGCTGCATTTCACCGCCCTCGGCCATCGGCGTCTCGGCGCTCGGAGCCTCTGCCGCCGCCTCAGACTCGGCTTCCTGCCCGCCGGCCTCGCCGCCGGAGCAAGCGACGAACGTCACCAGACCGAGCGCCAGACCGAGCGCGACCACTGCGTCCTTGCGAAGCATCTCATTCCCTCCGGTGTGGTTCATAGCAGCTCGCTACTGCCAGCGTCCCCTCCGCCCGTCGCAACGCGACCGGGTCTCGACGCCGGCGGCGAACCGCATGGGAAATCTCGTTGCAGGGAGATTACGGGGACGGATAATACCGGC
>JBDHKD010000186.1:0-2055 GCA_039586575.1 Gemmatimonadota bacterium
AACCAGGAGCCACTTATGATCATCAGAGCGCAGAAGCTCAGTGTTGACGCCGTTCGGCAGGCCGCCACCATGCTCAAGTGTATCGGCCACCCGATTCGCCTGCAGATCATCGAGCTGCTGGACAGGACGGGCGAGCAAAACGTCACCACGATCTACGAAACGCTGGAGATCGAGCAGGCGGTGGCCTCCCAGCACCTTAACCTCATGCGAGACAAGGGGATACTCGCTAGCCGCCGGGAGGGCGTGAACGTCTACTACAGTATCAACGATCCCAGGGTCGCCCAGGTGATCGATTGCATACACGACCATTGCGACGCCTAGGGGTCATTCTTTAACCGCCGGTACATATGAGAATATGAATACGCTAATGAAATCCACCCTCACTTCGATCCTGGCCCTCGTCTGGAGTGCGGCCGGCCTGGCCCAGACGCCGGGAGGTGGCGTCTCGGCGCCCCTCACCCGGCAGCTCTCACTGGAGGAGGCGCTCGAGGAAGCGCTGGCCGGCAACCCGGAGCTGAGGGTGGCGGGGGCCCGCCGCGACCTGGCCGGCAGCGCGGGCAGGACGGCGGCGGCGCCGCTCTGGCCGAGGCTGGACGCCGGGGCCGGTTACGTGCGCTCGGTGGACCCGGTGTTCGCCTTCGGGACGAAGCTGCGTCAAGGGCGGTTCACTCAAGAGGATCTCGACCTGGAAGCGCTCAATAGCCCGGACGCGATAGACGACTGGTCGGCGTTCGTTTCCCTGAGCTGGGGCCTTCTCGACCCGACGGTTTGGGCGGGCCGCTCGTCTGCGAGGAGCCAGGCGGAGGCCGCGGTCTGGTCGGCGGTTCGGACGCGGGAGGCTACCGTGCTGATGACGCACCTGCTCTTCTACCGCGGACTGGCGGCGGGCGCGCGCCAGGAGTCGGCGCGCTCGGCGGTCGAGGCGGCCGAGGCCACACTCGATCTCTTCCGGAGGCGAAACGAGCGCGGGTTACTGACGGATGCGGACCTGTTCCAGGCGGAGGCAGAACTGGCGGCGGCGCTGGCGCAGCAGGCGGAGGCGGAGCGGGCCAGGCTCGACGCCCTGCAGGATCTGGGAAGCCATCTGGGCTGGAGTCCGGACACGTTACCGATGCCGACGGGGTCGCTGCCGTCGCCGGAGCCGCCGGGCGAGAGAAGTTTCGACCCAGGGTGGCGTGCCGACGTGAGAGCTCGGGCGGCGGCGGTCGATGCCGCGGACGCGGCGAAGACCGGGGCGACCCTGGCCTACCTGCCGGCGGTGGATCTGTTCGGCCGGTTCGGCACCCACGCCCAGGACCCCTTCTCGGTCGACGGTGACAATTGGACGGTTGGCGTGGCTCTACGCTGGAACTTGTTCTCCGGCTTCGGCCGGTCGGCGGGCGCAGAGCAGGCCAGGCTGCAGCGTGAGATCGCACGCACCGAGTACCAGAGTGCGCTGCGCGATGCGCGGAGCGAGCTGGCCCGAGCGCAACGAGCCGTTGGCAGCGCCCGGCAACAGTACGAGGCGACGCGCGCGGCGGAGGAAGCGGCGGAGCGGGGCAGGGAATTGATGCGCCGGCGCTTCGAGGAAGGACTGGCGACGGCGGCGGATCTATTGGATGCGGTGGCGCGGGCGACGGCGATGCGGGAGCGCGCGATCAACGCGCTGGCGAACTATCACATGGCGGTCGCGCAACTGGAATTCGTTCGATCGCAAGCCAACTCCGAGGATCAGCGATGAAGTGGATCAGTGGTACAATCGGTCTCGCGTTAGTCGTCGGCGTCGCAGCCTGTGGCGGCGAGCCGGGTGAGCTGCCTCCCAGCTCGGAGCCGGTGGACGTGGCAGCGTCCAGATCGGTGGCATCGTACGGCCTGGTCACAGCACCGGGAACCGTCGTCGCCGAGGAGGAAGCCGTCCTAGCGACGCGGATGAGTGGGCGGATCCGTCGACTGCACGTCGATATCGGCACCACGGTCTCGGCGGGCGATCCGCTGGTCAGCCTGGAGGGCGACGAGATCGACGCCCGGATTAGCAGCGCCGAGGCGGCGGCGGAGCTGGCGCGCCAATGGCACGAG
>JBDHKD010000187.1:0-2054 GCA_039586575.1 Gemmatimonadota bacterium
CCGCATGGGCGTCTTCTTCTACGGCTACCTGACCGACAACGAGTACGTCTTCGCCGGATGGGACAAGCCGGACGGGGTAGACACCCACGAGTTCACGGTCGTCTATCGCAAGGACGGGACGGACACCGAACTGGTCACGACGTCCGCGACCTACACCGTAGATACCAGCCAGCACACCCTGGAGGTCCGCGTCAACGGGGACTTCATCGAGGTGTTCTGGGACGACGTGCGCGTGCTCGTCTACAGCATGGACGGGGACCTGACCGGCTTCGACACGAACAACCGTAACGTCGGCATCATGCAGTCACGTTTCCGCGAGGCCGTATCCGGGAACCACCCCGACCGGACGAACCGTGGGTCCTACGACAACTTCGAGATTTGGGATGCCGCCGTACCGTCCGTGCTCCGCGAGTCGCGGTTGGTCGTAGTGAGCGACGGCGACCCGTTCGCGGGCGACAAGAGCGGCGTCACCGTCATCGCGCAGGGCACCGGGGGCACGGCGCCGCCGGACCCGCCGCTCGACGCGGGCACCCATCTCATCGAGACGGCCTTCGCGTATCAGAACGTCTACTTCTGTGACGGCTACAACTACCTGAAGTGGGACATGTCGGGGTCCACGATCACCATCTGGCAGGCAGACGGCACCGACACTCTGCCCGGCGGCGACGGGGTGGGCACCCTGGACGACCCGCCGGTGGACCGCTGCCGACTCATCCGGCTGTGGGAGGGGCGCATCGTCCTGAGCGGGAAGGCGGACGCGCCGAGCAACGTCTGGTTCAGTCGGGTGGGCGACGGCGACAACTGGGACTACACCGACACCAGCATGGCAGCGGCCGTGGAACTGGGCGCCTCTCCGCTCGGTCAGATCGGCGATGTGATTACCTGCCTCGCGTCCTATCGTGGGCGGCAGCTTTTGATCGGCGGTCAGAAGTCCATCTGGAGCCTCACAGGGAACCCCGGCCCCGACGGCGACGCGGAGCTACACAGCCTGACGCCGGACGAGTCGATCGGCATCGTCGGCCCCCGCGCTTGGTGCATGGGCCGCGACCGCACGTTCTACTTCATGTCTCAGGACGGCTTCTACAGCCTGGGCCCGAACCAGTTCGCCATCGACAAGTCGAACCGCGTCAGCAGCGGGCGGCTGGACAAGACGTTCAGTGCCATCGACTACACGAAGAACCAAGCGCAACTGGTCTGGAACGTGGACCGGCACGGGGTTGATGTCTACATCACACCGCTCGTCGAGGGGGAGACCATCCACTACTTCTTCGACCAGCGCACCGGCGGCTTCTACCCCCTCCAGTACCCGAAGGCCCAAGGGCCCACCGCCATTCTGGCCTTCGACGCGGACGCCCCCAACGACCGCACGCTCCTGCTTGGCGGGTTCGACGGCTTCGTCCGGGAGCTATCCCGCGACGCCTACACGGACGACGGCACCACGATCAACGCCCACTGTATGCTGGGGCCGGTGCTGAGCCCGTGGGTGGGTTCGGAGTTCCTGTTCCGCAAGCTGAAGGCTACGCTCGGAGAGGGGTCTGGTAGCCTACAATACGAGGTAAGAACCGGGGACACAGCCCAGTCCGCCAAGGACGCCACCGCGTCCTACAGCGGCAGCCTGTCCGCCGGGCTAAATCCCACGGTCACCGCGCGGGCTAGGGGCTCGGCGGTGTACGTACGTCTGTCCAGTTCCGGGACCGAACCCTGGTCCTTGGAGAAGATCGCGGCCACCCTGGTAAGGGCTGGCCCAGTGAGGGCAAGATAATGCCAGTCGGAGGTCAGTTTTTCAGATTCCCGGACCCGAAACCCGCACAGGGTCAGTTCGCTGCGCCACCCATCCCCGGCCAGTTCGGGAACATGGCCGCGTACTTCCCCGTCCTCCAGCGAGCAGCGGCCCGCTACCGTAGGCGGGCGACGAGGCGGCGCAAACAGTCCATCAAGATGTTGACGTCGGCCGTGGAGGAAGAGGCCCGACGCCTGAAAGGGTCTGCCATATCGCGTGCTGTCGGTAGCGGCCTTGCGACTTCGAGCGCTGTAGGAACAGCCGCCGGTCAAGC
>JBDHKD010000188.1:0-2040 GCA_039586575.1 Gemmatimonadota bacterium
TGGCTGCAGGCCTGGTGGGCGTATCTCGACGTACTCGAAGGCCACTATGAGGACGCGCTGGAGCGGCTTTCGCTCGGGTCGGATTCCGTGACGTACTACTTCGCGAAGGCCGGGATCTATCACCTCTCGAACCAGCCGCAGCTGAAGCACGCCTACTACGACTCGCTCCGCATAGTCTTGGAAGCGGCCGTAGCCGGGCACCCGGAGGAGGCCCGCTTCCACGGCATCCTCAGCATCACCTACGCCGGGCTGGGCCGCAAGGACGACGCGGTGCGCGAAGGGCAGAGCGCGTTGACATTACTCCCTCTGTCGGAGGACGCCTTCTATGGTACGGTCATGAACCGGCTATTGGCCGAGACATACGTCCTGGTCGGCGAGCACGACGCCGCGATCGAGCAGCTCGAGCTTCTGCTGTCCATCCCCGCCGCATACGTATCGGCGCCGTGGATACGTGTAGACCCTGTCTGGGATCCCCTACGCGGCCACCCGCGCTTCCAGGCACTACTGCAGAGGTACGAGTAGCCAAGGCCGGCCTGAGCGGGGCCGGCTGGTTCATCAAACCAGTAGAGTCCCGGGCGGTGCAGCGCTGGACTACCGGAGACCGATCAGCGCATATTAATTACAGTCGCCATCCCATATGCAGGTAGGTCCGAGATGTCTTCGGCCTTCAGATGCGCGCACGCGCCGGTCATTGCGGCGATCCTCTGCACGATTGGCCTGATCGTCCAGCCCGCTCGAGCCCAGGAAGGCACGGTCAGCTTCGCCTTCGACGGCTCATCCATCCAGCTTCAGGTTCTCTCCCGCGGTGCGCCCGGTAGCGTCGAGGTCGTCGACGGGGCCGCGGCCGAAGTCACCGTCGCCGATCGAAGCGGTCGCGGTGGCGCATCCATCCGCCTGGATGGCGAGGTTCTATCGCTCGAAAACCGATCGGGGTCGCCGGCCGACTACCTGATCGTCGTGCCCGCTGCAGCCAGCGTTTTGCTGCAAGTCGGCGGGCGAACGGTGATGGCTGTGGCGTCGGCAGGCGGCGGTAGATCGCTGAGCTGGCGCTGGCCGGGCGCTGAGGCCGCGGTGTCCGGGCTCGTGCCAGAGCCGCTGCAGGAATACGAGCGTCCGCGCCACAGCTTCCGCGTGAACGCGTTCATCGGAACGCTCGAGCTGGACAGCGCCGGTGTCGCGTACATCGACCGGGTCCGTGTGCTCAAGGTCGTGTTGGGCGCCGCGGGCCTCAAAGTCAGCGGCGACCGGTCGGTGCAGTTCGGATATGCCGAGGAGAGCCGCTGGGGCGTGGTCGTTCCTCGGTTCGAGAGCACGGAAGTCACGCTGGAACTTCCGGCCGAGATCACCCGCTTCAAGCTCCGCACAGATGACGGGGTCATCTTTGAGGTCTGGGAAGGGCGCGGACGCGCCTACTGCGAGCCGGTGGCCGAGATCCGGGACCGCGCCGGCCGCGACATTTGGGTCTTCACTCCCGTAGACGGCCGCCTCGAGTGCCCGCCGAGCGGACCCAGCGAAAGCCGACTCGCCATAGGAGCCGAGTGACACCGACATCGGCCGGCTGACGACCACACTCGTTGATGTGCTCGTGCTCACATAACATATTTCGACACAAGCCCACGCCCGGGAGTCACTCCCTCCGGCTCAGCTCGCTGGAGACGCCATGTCCGAAGTGCTCGACCGCCTGAAGGCTGCGCTCGCCGACCGCTACACGGTCGAGCGGGAGCTGGGCCAGGGCGGCATGGCGGTCGTCTTCCTCGCCCGCGACCTGCGCCACGAGCGCCCCGTCGCCATCAAGGTCTTGCGCCCCGATCTCGCATCCCTTGTCGCTGGGGAGCGTTTCCTTCAAGAGATCAGGATCACGGCGAACCTTGCCCACCCACATATCCTGCCGCTCCTCGACTCGGGGGAGGCCGACGGCCTCGTCTACTACGTCATGCCGTTCGTGGAAGGCGAATCGCTCAGGAATCGGCTTAGCCGCGAGAAGCGGCTGCCCGTGGATGAGGCGCTGCGGATCGCTATGGAGGTTGCAGACGCCTTGGG
>JBDHKD010000098.1:0-8292 GCA_039586575.1 Gemmatimonadota bacterium
CACGCGTCCCATCACCTGGGCGACGGCGATCGAGGTGTGTGTGATCTTCCTCGTGCTGATGATCCTGACCCGCGGGCTCGACATGGTGGGCGCGACCGCCGCGGCGATCGCCTTTGTGATCGGCAGGTCGGCGGGGAGCGGCTATCTCGTTCCGCCCTGCTGGAGATTACTGGGAGGGTCGCCGCCGGTTCACGGCTCGTAGCGTTCGGCGCCCGGCGCCGGCTTCCAAGGGTGCTCGGGCTCGAAGTACTCCCAAAGCGCGGCGGAGACCCGCCGCAATAGCTCGAAGCCTTCGTTCTCGCGCGCCCAGCTGTGGTCTTCCTGGTCCTTGGTGATCACGCAGAAGACGTAGTCGCCGGACGGCGCGTTGACCAGCACGACTTCCGAACGCGACTCGTCGACCGCGCCTTGTTTCGACGCCGCCTGCACCCAGGGCGGGATCTGCGACAGCGCCGTGCTCGTCCAATAGACCCGGGTCAGGTGCCGGTACATCGCCTGGTCCGCCGCCGGGCTGACAGCACGCCCCTCGCGGATCATCACCAGAAGCTCCGCCATCTCGCGCGGCGTCGTCTGACCCCAACCGTAGATCTCCCAGTCGTCGCGGCGGTCCGGCGTGCGCGAGTTCATCCGCGTGCCCTCGAAGCCGTGCGCCGCGAGCCACTCGTTGATCTTGACACCGGTCCCCGACAGGTGCTGGGCCCAGAGCGCCGCCGTATTGTCGCTGGTCGTGATCATCAGCAAGAGCACCTGTGCCAGCGGGATCGTGGCGCTGTCGGCGAACGATCCGAGGATGTCTTCACCGGCATAGAGGAGCGAGTCGGTGTACACGAGTTCCTGGAAGAAGTCGAGCTCGCCGCGCTCGATGGCGTCGAAGGTCGCCACCAGGATCGGCACCTTTATCATGCTCGCCGTGGGGAAGAGCTCACTGGCGTTGATCTCGGCGCTCGCACCGCTGGACAGCTGGCGAACATAGATGCCGACCCGACCCCGAAAGCCGTCGATCAGCTGCTCGAGCTTCGCTTGCAGCGCCGGATCCGGCCGATCGGGCGGCGGTTCTTGCGCGCCGGCCGGCGCGAGAGGCAAGGACACGAGCACCGCTGAGAGCGCCCAGGCAAAGACCGGGGCGCGAACCAAGCTTCGACTCATGCGAGCGATCCTTTCAGCGGAACGAGACACCGACCGGCTGACCGGTCACGATCTCCACTAACCTGATAACACGACCGGCGCTTGCCGCACAACCGCACAACCCCCGACCCACCGAGATTTCAAGGTTCAGGCCCTTGATCGCCGGTATCAGGCACGCCAGACTAGTGAGGGAGATAAAGGAATGCCTACCTATCAGGTGGAGTCCTTCGGGACGGCGCCGGACGGGAGAGCCGTCGAGCTTTGCACGCTGACGAACGCGCACGGCGTCCGCGTCCGGATCACCAGCTACGGCGGCATAGTCACTCACCTGTTCGTGCCGGATCGAAACGGCGAGCTGGCCGATGTCGTTCTCGGCTACGACTCGCTGGCCGACTACCTGCGCGACACGCCGTACTTCGGCGCTATCGTCGGCCGCTACGGCAACCGCATCGCCGGCGGCCGCTTCCGGCTCGACGGCGTCGAGCATACCCTGGCCATGAATGACGGCGCGAACCACCTGCACGGCGGCCTCAAAGGCTTCGACAAGGTGGTCTGGGAGGCCGAGCCGTATGCCGGTGAAGACGAGGCCGGCCTGCGCCTGGCTTACGTCAGCCAGGACGGCGAGGAGGGCTATCCGGGCCAGCTGACGGTAGGTGTCACCTACGCGCTCAACAACGCGAACGAGCTGAGGATCGAGTACCGCGCCGAAACGGACAGGCCGACCGTCGTCAACCTCACTCACCACGGCTACTTCAACCTTGCAGGACACGCATCGGGCGACGTTCTGGGCCACGAACTGACAGTGGCGGCCAGCCGCTTCACACCGGTCGACTCCGGCCTGATCCCGACCGGCGAGCTGCGACCCGTAGCAGGCACGCCGCTGGACTTCCGGGAGGCGACGGCGATCGGGGCGCGCATCGACGAGGACGACCAGCAGTTGGGCTTTGCCGGCGGCTACGATCACAATCTCGTGCTCGACGAGCACGACGGTTCACCACGGATCGCCGCGCAGGTGTACGAGCCGATCAGTCGTCGGGCGATGGAGGTCTACACGACCGAGCCAGGCATCCAGTTCTACTCCGGCAACCTCCTCGACGGCAGCGACGTGGGTAAGAGCGGCATACCGTACGAGCGCCGCGGGGGCCTCTGCCTGGAGACGCAGCATTTCCCCGACTCGCCGAACCAGCCGCAGTTTCCGTCCACCGTGCTGCGGCCGGGCGAGCGCTACGAGTCGGCGACGATCTACAAGTTCCTGGTAAGGTGAGCGGCGGCCTATCCCGCGGAGTGGAGCGACGCCAAGTCGCGTCGCAACGGGAAGGGGTCCTCACCCTCCAGCCCCCGCACCCGAAGGCTCAGCCCTCGGTAGAGGCGTTTGAGTAGCGCGTAGGTCGGCCGGCGTTCGGGGTCAGGCTGCGCGCGGCGCGGCTCGTCGAGTACCACCAGCGGACCGGCGAGCTCGGCGAGCGGCGTCTTTTCTCCCGCTTCCCGATACCAGACCCAGGCGGCATGGATCGCGGCACCCAGCGCCGCGCCCTCACCGCGCACCGGAACCGTCTCCGCATCGAAGACGTCGGCGATCGTCTGGCACCACGAGGGTGAGTTGGCGAGTCCGCCGGTCAGGCGGATCTCACGGGCAGTCACCGGCATGCCGGTGAACCCGTGCCACAGGTTGAGGACATGCCCCTCCAACACGGCCCGGCAGAGCGTCTTCGGAACGAAGTCGGAGAGACCGAAGCCGAAGTAGAGGGGCGCCGCATGCGGCAGATCGGGCGTGCGTTCGCCCTCGTACCAGGGCACCAGCAGGCGGCCGCGGTTCCCCGGCGGCGCATCCCTAACAAGAGCGTCGAACTCATCGTGGGAGAGGCCGAACAGCTCGAGGACGGCGTTGTAGCCGCCCGCCATGTTGGAAACGCAGAGCAGCGGCAGGTAGCGACCGGTGCTGTCGCAGTAGGCGGCGATCTCACCGGTAGGGTCGATGAACGGCTCCTCCAAGACGGTGCAGGCCGTTCCGCTCGTACCCAGGCTCACCGTGACGATCCCCGGCTCGAAGTTTCCGGTACCGAGCGCGCCGTACATGTTGTCGCCGCTGCCCGCGTCGATCCGGCAGTCAGGTGAGAGGCCGAAGCGGGCGGCCAAGGTCGCTCCTACGTTCCCGATGGTCCGATCCGCCGGCTGCACGGGCGGCAGCTTCTCGGGCAGCTTCGTGTCGATGGCATCGATGACCTTCCGCGACCAGCGACCCGTCCCCGGATGCCAGAGCGCCATCCCCGAAGTGTCGCCGGGCTCCATGACCGCGACGCCGCCATCGGGTCCACCGGTCAGGTACCAGTTGATGTAGTTGTGGACCACGAAGAGGGTTTGGGCGTGCTCGTAGATCTGCGGCTCGTGGCGGCGCAGGTGGAGGATCTTGGGCGCCGTGTAGCCGGTGCGCTGGCTGTTCCCCACCTCGGCGATCATCGCCGCGGGGCCACCGACCGCCTCGGTGAGGATGCGGCACTCTTCGGCGGTCGAGAAGTCGTTCCACAGCTTGGCGCGCGGCCGGGCGAGTCCGCCATCGGCGCTTAGCGCGACGAGCCCGTGCTGCTGGCCGGAGACCGAGATGCAGCGGATGCGCTCGGCGTCGACGTCCGACTCGCGCAGCCGACCCAAGAGCATCTCGACCGCATCGATCCACATTTGGGGATCGGATTCCGACACCCCCTCCCCCAGTCCCGCGACGGCGCCCTCCTCCGTCCCAAAGCCCGGCAGGTCGTGGTCGTAGTCGACGCGATCGACGTGCAGGACGGTTCCCGCCGCCGTTTCGATGACGACGAGCTTGCAGCTCTGGGTCGATACGTCGAGACCGGCGAAGAGCGGGTTCGCTTTCTTTCTTGCAGACATCGGCCGCGCTCTCAGAGGTTATCGATGAGGATCTCTTCCAGCTCGCCGCGGTGCTCGGCGGGCCGCAGATGACACTCGAGGATCCGCTCGTGCGGCAGCCGGGCGACCCGCTCTTTCAATCTCTCGAGCGCGCGGATGTTGAGCTCTACCGCTTTTTGAACCGGGATGTTCTCCGGGTTGATGTCGATGCCGAACCAACCGCGGTAGCCGATCGCCCAGAGGGCGTAGAGGGTCGCCTCCGCCTCGTGCGGGTTCACGACGCCCACGTTGTTGTCCTGATCGTAGTTGCCGTCGGGCTGGCTGTTCCAGTGCGTGTGGGCCAGCCGTGCTTCCATCGCCACCAGCGAGAAGGCGGCGGGCATCATCTCGAAGCCCATCTTCACGTGGCCCGTCTCGGGGTTGAGCCCGACGAGGGCGTGGCCCTCTTCCAGCAGGCGGCGATTCTCCGGATGCTTGAGGCGCGCCTCGATGCGCTGGGCTGCCAGGATCCCCTCCGCCGTGGTCCGGTAGATGTTGTTGGCGGCCGGCTCGTAGGGTTTGGGCTCGATGGCGAGGCGTACGCCGGGCACTTCATCCATCGCCTCGGCCAACGCACCCTCGAAGCGGTCCCACATCCCCATGTAGGGTGTGCCGTGCAGGTACCGGTAGCCGTCCATGCCCGGCCACGAGATGGCGACCTCGGCCTCGAGCTCGCGGACGAGGCGCAGGCCACCCGCTGCTAGCTCGACCGCGTGCTCGCGCACCGCCGGGTCGGGGCTCGACAGGCTGCCGAACTCGAACCGCCGGTCGAAGAAGTGAGAGAACGGTACCGCGACCAGGCGTATGCCGGCCTCCTCGCGCAGCCGACGATAGAGGTGGGCGTTCTCCTCGTTCAGCTCGGCCGGGTAGTGGGCCTCGATCCCGGTCACACCCAGCGCAGCCATCCCGGCCGCCATCTCGAGGCGTTCGGCGAGCGACGCCTCGGGTACGAAGCGGTCGTGGAAGCGGCCGCCGCCCGGCGTGAAGTACCAGATCCCCACCGAGAACTTGAGCTCCAGTTCCTCGCGAAGGTTCTTCAGCATCCGCTGCGGATCGCGGGCCAGCGGTTGCTCTCGCAGATCGGCCAATCGGTATGCCATCGCCGCTCTCCAGTGCTCGGTTCGTGGGAGAGTCCGGGCCGGAGCCCGGGGCTCACAAGTTACATCTTCCCGGCGCGACAGCCGAGCTCGGAACCGGGGGACCGCGCGCTCCGGTCGACCCGACACGCGGGCCCCCAGGGTCCTTGCGATGACATCGTGCTGCCCACCCGCCTAACCTACTTCAGGATCCGAGTCGGGTCGCTAACACCAACTCCGCGCGTCGGTCCCCCGGTTCCTCCCGGGCCCGATCGAGAAAGGCATGGGGGCGGTCCCCAGGGTTCCTGCCAAGCCAGATCTAGAGGCGTGGGGGCGGGTCGTCGAGCGGAGCTGGGGTTAGCGAGCCCACGCTCACGGGTGACCGTGAGCGTGGGGGAGGCCGGAGCGAGACGACCCGCCCCCACGCCAACAACCGTCACTCCTTATTGTACACAGCCTACCTCACGTCTATGATGAGCCGCACCGGAAAGCAACCGGGAGAGCCCGATGAACACGTTCCAGACGCTGGACTGGCTGGTGGTAGGTGCCTACTTCGCCGTCTTGCTCGGCGTGGCCTGGTGGGTGCTGAGGCAGAAGCAGGAGACTACGACCGACTACTTCCTCGCCGGCCGCCACGTCGGCTGGTTCGTGATCGGCGCCTCGATCTTCGCCTCCAACATCGGCTCCGAGCATATCGTCGGACTGGCCGGCACTGCTGCCAAGACGGGTGTCGTGATGGGGCTCTACGAGCTGCACTCCTGGCTGGCGCTGCTGCTCGGTTGGGTCTTCATCCCGTTCTACCTGCGCAGCCGTGTCTTCACGATGCCGGAGTTCTTGGAGAAGCGGTACAGCCCTTCGGCGCGCTGGTTCCTGTCGTTGGTCATGCTGGTCGGCTACGTGCTCACCAAGGTCTCGGTGACCGTCTACGCCGGCGCCGTAGTCTTCCAGGTGCTGATGGGGATCGATTTCTGGACCGGCGCGCTGATCGTCGTCATCCTCACGGGTATTTACACGATAGCCGGCGGCCTGCGGGCCGTGGTCTACACCGAGGCCGTCCAGATGGTGGTGCTGATCGCCGGCTCGTTGACCGTGACGGTGATCGGGCTGGTGAAGATCGGCGGCTGGGAAAACCTGGTGGCCACGGCGGGCAGCGATCACTTGAACCTGTTCCTGCCGGCCGACCATCCCGAGTTCCCCTGGCCCGGCATGGTGATCGCGCCGCCGATCGTCGGGCTGTGGTACTGGTGCACAGACCAGTACATCGTGCAGCGGGCGCTGGCGGGACGCGACGAGGCGCAGGCGCGGCGCGGTACGATCTTCGCCGCCTACTTGAAGCTGCTCCCCTTCTTCATCTTCCTGATCCCCGGGGTCATCGCCTACGCCCTGGCCCGTACGGGTCAGATCGAACTGGAGGCTGCCGACCAGGCGTTCCCGGTGATGGTGAAGGCGCTGTTGCCGGTCGGCCTGCGCGGGCTGGTGGCCGGCGGCCTGCTGGCCGCGCTGATGAGCTCGCTGGCCGCCGTCTTCAACTCGTGCTCGACGCTCTTCACGATGGACATATATAAGAAGCTGCGGCCGCTGGCGTCGGAGCGGACCCTGGTGACGGTGGGCCGGATCGCCACGGCGGTCGTCGTCGTCTTCGGGATCCTCTGGATTCCGCTCATGCAGAACATCTCCGGCGAGCTGTATCACTACCTGCAGAGCGTGCAGGCGTACATCGCGCCGCCGATCGCCGCCGTCTTCTTCCTGGGCCTCTTCTGGAAGCGGCTGAACGCGGCGGGCGCGATGAGCGCGCTGGTGGGCGGCTTCGTGATCGGTATGGCGCGACTCGTGGCCGAGCTCAACAAGGAGGCGCTGGGCGGCGCACTCTACTGGTTCGCCGACGTGAACTTCCTGTACTTCGCCATCCTGCTGACGGTCGTCTGCGTCGTGCTGCTGATCGGCGTCAGCCTGCTGTACCCGGCACCCGACGTCGAGCAGATCCGCGGGCTCACCTATGCCACCACGATGGCGGACGATCGCGAGCGCTCGCGCGCTAGTTGGAACGCTCGGGACGTAGTGCTCTCACTCGTGGTGCTGGCGGTCCTCGCCGCGATCCTGGTCTACTTCTCGCCGCTGGGCGTCGCTTAAGGCACCGACATCCGCTGGCGGCTAATCCCCGGCCGCGCCCGGCGGCGGGTTGTCCGAGTTCCAGATCTCCGCCGCGATCAGCCACGAGCCGTCCGCCTGCCGGCGCCAGATCTCGACGTAACTGCCCGTGTCCTCGACGGGTTCCGGCACGCCCTCCAGCGTCGCCGAGAACGTGTAGCCGCCTCGCGAGAACGCGAGGTCGCGGCAGCCATCGATCTCGTCGATCGTGACGCTGAACGTCGTGATCGGCGGCCAGGTCGCGGTCAGCTCGAGCAGCGCCGCCCGGCCCTGCACGACCGGAGCGTTCGGCGGCATGACGACGGCGTCTTCCGCGTACAGAGTTGCGAACGCCGCCCAGTCGTTCGTCTCGAACGCCTGCGTGTACGATTCGACAGCGCTATTGATCGCCGCCGCGTCCTGGTCCGAGAGCTCTCCCACTCGCTCGGGCCCTATCCACAGCGCTCCGACGATCAGTCCGATGACAACACCGAGTACGAAGAATCCGAGTCCCTTCATAGTCCGACCTCCTGAGAAGTACGGGTTCGCGTTGCCGTCGACGCGCTATCTGTCCAGCCGGATCTTCGCGCCGACGACCTCGAAGCGGCCACTCACGACGTTCGTACTGGTCGCGTTGGCGAGACCGCTGAAGCCGGGCTGCTTGCCGCCGACGCTGACCTCGAACACACCGGGCTCGATCACGCGTTGAGATTCGGCATCGATCAACGAGATCTGCCGCGGCTCGAGCGTGAAGCTCACCGTCTTCTGCTCACCGGGCTCGAGGTGCAAGCGCTGGAATCCCTGCAGCGAGCGAATCGGCACCAGTACGGAAGCCTGCAGGTCGGTGACGTAGAGTTGCACAACCTCCTCGCCCGCTCTATCGCCTACGTTCGCCACGCGCACCGAAACCTCGACCGGATCGCCGGGCCGCACGCGGCCGGGGAGTCTGATGTCGCTGTAGCGGAACATCGTGTAGCTCAAGCCGTGCCCGAAAGGAAAGAGCGGCTCGCCCTCGAAATAGCGATACGTCCTGCCCTGCATGTCGTATTGGCTGAACGGCGGCAGC
>JBDHKD010000189.1:0-2030 GCA_039586575.1 Gemmatimonadota bacterium
TTCAGACGGCGAGTCTACGGGTGAGGGCGGGTTCGAGGCCGTACTTACGGACCTTGCGGAGGAGTGTAGGTCTGGAGATATGGAGGGTTCGAGCGGCGGCGCTCTGGTTGCCGCCGGTGAGCTGTAGGGTGAGGCGGAGGGCTTCGGCCTCGATCTCTTCGAGGGGCTTGCCGCCGGAGGGGATGGTGATCTCGCCGACGGGGGGCTCGGTGAGCAGGGTGTAGGACTTGCGGTTCTGGATGCGCAGGTGCTTGGCGAAGACGCGGGTGCCGCCACACACCAGGGCGGCGCGGAAGATGACGTGCTTGAGCTCGCGCACGTTGCCGGGCCAGTGGTGGGACTCCAGGGCAGTGACGGCGCCTTCGGCCAGGGTCTTGGGCAACAGGCCCTGCTCGCAGACCACCTCGTCGAGGAAGTGGTGGGCGAGGATCTCGATGTCGCCCTCCCGGTCCCGTAGCGGGGGCAGGGAGATGCGCAGGCCGTTGAGGCGGTAGAAGAGGTCCTCGCGGAAGGTACCTTCGGCGACGCTCTCCTCCAGGGCGTGGGTGGTGGTGGCGATGAAGCTGCAGCGCACGTCGAACTCGTCGCGGCCGCCCACCCTGCGGGCGCGCTGCTCCTCCAGGGCCCTGAGCAGCTTGGGCTGCAGGCTGGGGGGGATGCGTCCGATGTCGTTGAGGAAGACCACCCCGCAGCCGGCCAGCTCGATGAGGCCCTCCCTGCGCTCCTGGGCGCCCCCCATGGTGCGGGGCTCGTGGCCGAAGAGCTCGGACTCCAGCAGCGGGGCCGGGATGGTGCCACAGTTCACGGTGACGAAGGGCTCGTCGCCCTGGCGGCTGGCGGCGTGGATGGCGCGGGCGAACAGGGACTTGCCCGTGCCGGACTCTCCCACCAGCAGCAGGTTGGTCAGCCCGCCCAGCGCCATCTTCTTGGCGTACTCCACGGCGCCCCGGATGCCCAGGCTCTGGCCGGCGACGTTCTCGAAGGCGTAATCCGCCCGGGCGTTGGAGCGATCCTGTGTCCAGGCCGCCGGCGGTCGGGAAGCGAGCTGATAGTTCATGCCGCCCTGCCCAGTTCCAGAAGTCGTGCCTCGACGCCCGCCGCATCCAGCTGGGCGTCCAGTCCCCGGAATTGCTCCAGCGCCGTCTCCCAGGTGGAGCGCGCCTTCGTCCTCTCCTCCTGCTGGCGCCAGGCCTCGCCCAGCTCCACCAGGATCTCCGCGCACAACAGCACGTCCTCACCCTTGAGGGCCAGATCGTGCGCTTCCTCCAGCTGCGCGATGGACTTCTCGTAGGCGCCCCGCTCCCGCTGGATCACGGCCTGGTACTTCATGGCCTCCGCTCTGCGCAGCTCGTCGCCCCGCTCGTCCGCGATGGCCAGCGAGCGCTTCAGCGCCTGGCGCGCCGCCTTCCAGTCCTGCTGGCCGATGTACGCCTCGCCCAGGTTCAGCTCGCACAGCCCTTCCATCACCCGGTCTCCCCGCTCCCGCGCGATCTTCAGGCCCCGCTGCAGCGTCTTCTCCGCCTGCGCGTACAGCCCCAGGTCCGTCTGCAGCATGCCCATGTTGTTCAGCACCCAGGTCATGCCTTCCCGGTCGTCCGCTTGCTCGAACGCCCGCAGACTCTTGCGGTAGTGCACCAGCGCGCTGTCCAGGTCCCCCCGGATGTTCGCCAGCACCCCCAGGTTCTGCTCCACCATGCCCGACAGCCGATGATCCGCCGCCTCCGACGCCAGTCGCGCCGCCCGCCGGTACAGCCCCTCCGCCAGCTTCAGGTCGCCCCGCCGCTGCGCGATGGCCGCCAGGCAGTTCACCGCCCGCGCCTGCCCCGACAGGTAGCCGCACCACGCCGCTACCTCCAGACTCTGGTGGTAGTAGGTCTCCGCTTCCCGCGTCTGACCCAGCTCGCGCCGTACCGTCCCCATCCCGCACAGCACGTCCGCCACCACCGGGTGCTGTCCCTCGCTCGACAGCAGCGCCAACGCCCGCTCGTAGCTCTCCAACGCCCCCTCCGGATCCCCCGAACGCTCCCGCT
>JBDHKD010000099.1:0-10177 GCA_039586575.1 Gemmatimonadota bacterium
GGAGTGAGTCGACGCTCAGCCCTCGCTGTCGGCGGCCGTCGCCTCTTCCTCCGGGCCCGGCCGGGCCGGCCAGCCGGAGCGCAGGTCGTTCCAGTTGAGGATCGTGTTGAAGACGAGAGCGTGGCTGCCGTGCGTACCCCAGCGCCAGAACGGCCGGTTCGCGAAGAGCACGACGTGCCCATCACCCACCGGCGCATCGATCACCGCCGGCGTGCCGGCCAGCTCCTCTTCGCCGCGCAGCATCCCGCTCATCAGGATATCCTGCTCGGGGAAGCTCAACACCACGCGCGGCACTTCCTTCTCCCAAGTCTCGTCTTTCAGCCAGTCGGGCATCCGGAAATCGTCGAGCTTGTCATCGACCTCGAACACCGGTGACTGACTGAAGTAGACCGCCAGCGACTCCTCATACCCATAGACGACCGGGCTCGACTCGTCTTTCGCGACGGCCCTGAGCACCGTGCCGCGTGCCTGCAGCGCCTCTGTGCGGGTGATCGAGACGCGGCGCGTGATCGCCATGTCGATGGGCAGCGCCGCCGTGCTCCCCTCCGTGATGAAGACGCCGCCGGCGGCGATGAACGCCTTGAGGTTCGCGAGCCCGTCGTAGCCCATGCCGCGGCGCACGTCGTCGGTCTGGTCGATGATCCCGAGGCTCGGGTAGTCGGTGCTGCGTGCCCAGGGAAGCGGTCCGCCGGCATCGGTCGTGCCCGCAACCAGCGTCTGCGGACTGGCCCGGGTGCGCGGCATGATGATGACGTCGAGGCTCGAGAGGTCGGCCGTCGCCAGGTCCTGTTCCGATAGGTAGGTGTACGGGATGCCGATCCGGTCGAAGGCGAGCTGCCACCAGCCGGCGTCCTGCGGCGTCGATACCCAGGTGTGCACCAGTGCGACGCGCGGCACCTCCAGCGCATGCGCCGCCACGTCTGGCCGCCGCCGGACCCCGTGCACCTCGAGTCCCAGCTCCTGTGCCGCCGCCTCGAGTCGGTCGGCCAGGTCGTCCGGGTTGCCGTCGGCCGGGATGATGTAGCTCCCGGCGTGGTAAGTGCGGCCGCCGGCCTCGAAGCTCGCTTCCGCCGCCAGCATCTCGACGTCGGCGAGCCGGAAACGCAAGACGGTGAAGTTGTCGTCGGTGGTATTGTCGACCAGATAGAAGTCACGCCCCTTACCATCGAGTCGGCCCTCGACGCCCAGTGGCTCCACGATCCGGCGCATATCCGCCGCGAGGACCGCCGGGTCGTCGACCCGGTAAGCCTCCACCCCGCGCAGGAAGGGCAGCGTCCAGCCGGTATCGTCGTAGGGCGGGTCGGCATCCTCGGGGAACTTCTGGACATCGAGCAACACCAGTGCCAGGGTCCGGTAGGGTTGGTCGAGCCGGACCACGTACGATCCCTCCGCGGCCGTCCTTTCTTCGGCCGCTTCCTCGCCCTCGCCCGCCGGCTCTTCCGTCCAGCTCAGCTCCTCCTCGGCCACGTGCACCTCCAGCCCCTGCTGGATGAGCAAGCCGACCAGGTCCTCGGTGGCCTGCGGCCGCCGCCCGCCCCGCGGGATGACCCAGGCGTAGGGCGCTTCGCTGGCGCCGCGCTCGACGGCGCGGGCGCCGCGTAGGTAGAAGCTCTCTAGAAAGTCGGCGCCGTTCTCGGCCACGTAGGCGAGGGCGACCAGCACACCGCTCTGCATGTAGTTCGTGTTGTTCCTGAGCGACCACATCGCCTTCTCGAGCGGCGGGTTGGGCCGGTACCACTCACGCGTTGTGACTCTCGGCCTCAGCTCACGCTCCTTCGTGTCGGCGATGGCGTTGCCCAGCGTCTCGTAGAAGCGCCCCACGCTGTTCCGTATGTTGGCGATCCACATCATGTAGTTGGCTGCCCAACCCGTGTAGAAGGCGTGGGTCCACACTCCGGGCATCCCGCGCCTGGTGAGTTGCGTGACCTCCTCGTGCGCCAGGTTGTGCCACTCGTCGATGGTCAGCGCGTCGAGTTGTTCGTTGTAGGGCCCCGTACCGGTGGAGACGTAGAGGTAGTAGCCCGACTCGTGCAGGTCGTGCATCACGGTCGGCTTCCAGTGGAGGTAGCGGCCCAGAATGTTCTGCGTCAGCGCCAGCGCCAGGCCGAAGCCGTCACGATTGTTGTCGTGAGCCACGTACTTGCCCCAATACGGCAGGCCCGGGCCTACATCGCGGTTCGCTTTGTAGTACCTGTAGACATCGACCATCCGGTCGCGGCCGTCCGGCTCGGCGACCGGCACGATGACGGTGATCACGTTCTCGCGGATCGCCCGCACCATCTCCGTCTCCTCGACGGCGAGCCGGTAGGCCAGCTCCATGACCATCTCCGGCGCGCCGGTCTCCGGCGAGTGGAGACCGCCGGTCAGGTAGTAGATGGGCTTGCCGTCACCGATCATCGTGCGGGCCTCCTCCTTTGACAGCCCGCGTGAGTCGGCCAGGCGATTCAAGTAGCCGCGATAGCGCTCGAGGTCGGCGATCGTCGCCTCGTCGGCGATGATCACCTCGATCATCTCACGACCTTCCTCGGTCCTTCCGATCGTGCGGACCTCGACTCGGGGAGAAGCTTCGGCCAGCACGCGCATATACGCGTAAATCTCCTGCGTGCTGTGCAAGATGTTGGGCGCGCCGATGATCTCGCCGAAGTGGTCGAGCGGCGATGGGACCGTCTCCGACGCTGGCAGATGGTCCACCAGTTCGTTCACGAAGCGCGGGTCGGTCGTGTAGCGAGCAATCCGCGCCCCATACTCGGCGTCGTCGACCTGGCTACGCGCGTTGGACGGGAACAGGGTCACCGCGAGTACTACAGCGAGTGTCACGGCGAGGGGCAAGGCGTAGCGCTGGCGCATCTCGACTCCTCCGTTTTCGAGTGAATGGTTGGGTCCGTCAACCTAGCCAGGCACCGGGCCGCCAGCCAGCCGGCCCAGGGCGCGGGGATCCGCTCCGTTGCACGATCGCCCACTCCGCCTGCAAATTGGAGGGCAGAGCGCAAAGGAGGTGCTGACGTGCGGACACATGTTGTAGTGACGGCGCTGGTTTTCGTGGGGTTGGCCGGTTGCGACGGCCAGTCGGTGGGTGTCGGCGAGCAGAGCCCGCTGCCCGACGGCACGGGGATACCGGACGATGCGGTGGCCACGGAATTCGAGGTTATCTACACGGCCCAGGTCAGCGGTGTCGTCGACGCGCGGCGTGCGGTAATCCGCGATGCGGAGGCCTGGGGCGATTTCTGGGCCGAAGCCACCAGCATCTTGGCGCCGGCGCCGGACGTACCGAGCGTCGATTTCGATCAGGACATGGTGATCGTTGCCGCGATGGGCCAACGCGCGACGGGCGGCTACGCGATCACCGTCGACGAGGTGATGGTGAGCGATATCGGTCTTTTCGCCCTGGTGCGAGAGACGTCGCCCAGCGCCCGCTGCATCGTGACTCAGGCGCTCACCGCGCCCGTCACCGCGGTGCGCGTCACCCGCAGTGATACGCCCGTTTCCTTCGAGGAAGAGGAAGAAGAGCTGGACTGCGGCTGAGCGGCCCGGCACGATCTACCCTGGCGAGCGCCCGCCCCGTGCCAGCCGGCGGGCGCTGGCAACTCATTCCACCGAGGTACCCCGTGAGACTCAGCGACTACCAGCAGGCCGCCCACCGGACCAGCCTCGAGACGACGTACGGCGAAGGCGACGTCGCGCGGCTCATCTACCCGACGCTCAAGCTCGCCGGCGAAGCCGGCGAGTTCGCGGAGAAAGTCGGCAAGATCCTGCGCGACAAGGCCGGAAGCATCGCAGACGAAGACCGAACCGCGCTGGCCGACGAGCTGGGCGATGTGCTCTGGTATGTCGCCGAGGTCGCGACGGTCCTCGACCTCGACCTGGGCGCGATCGGCGAGCGGAACATCGAAAAGCTGGCGAGCCGGGCGCAGCGCGGGGTGATTCAGGGGAGCGGCGACCGCCGCTGACCGAACTTCTGAGCGTGGACCTGCTTTCCCTCACCGCCGTCATCCAGGGCGTGAGCGATGCGCTGGGCAGCCGGCCGCTCGTCGCGCTGGGTCTCCTCTTCGGAGCGGGGGTGCTGACCAGCCTGACCCCCTGCATCTATCCGATGATCCCGATCACGGTGGGCGTCATCGGCGGCACGGCGAAATCGGGCGCGCCGCGCCGCCGCGTCGTCTTGCTGACGTTGTCCTACGTGACCGGACTCGCGCTGTTCTACGCGATCCTGGGGCTCGTCGCCGGACTCACGGGCTCGCTCTTCGGCACGGTGAGCGCCAGCCCCTGGGCGCGACTCGCCATGGGCAACCTGCTTCTGATCTTCGGCCTGGCGATGCTGGACGTGATACCGATCTCGGCGCCGCAGCGGTTGGTGGCCTGGGCTTCGCGGCTCGGGGGCGGCACGCTGCCGGCGGTCTTCCTGCTGGGCGCGACCTCGGGCATCGTTGCCGCTCCCTGCGGTGCGCCCGCCTTCGCCGCGGTGCTCACCTGGGTGGCGGGAACCGGCAGCCCCGTTCTCGGCTTCATCTATTTGTTTGTGTTCTCGCTGGGCATGACGGCGCTGCTCGTGGTCGTCGGCCTGTCGTCGGGCGCGCTGGCCGCGCTACCGCGCTCGGGCGCCTGGATGCTCTGGATCAAGCGTTTGGCGGGGATCGTCATGCTCGGCGTGGCCGAGTACTATTTCGTTCAAGTCGGTATGGTGCTGTGAGTGGGAGAGTCTTGACGCGCTGGTTGGCGGTGGTCGTCTTATTAGCCTGCGTGGCCCTGAATTCCGCGGCGGCGCAGGAGCGGATCGGCATCGCGGTCGGCGAGACGCCGCCGGCCGTGACGCTCGAGGATCTCGACGGCAACCCGGTCGACCTGGGCGACTACATCGGCCGCCGCCCCGTGCTGCTGGAGTTCTGGGCGACCTGGTGCCCGCTGTGTGAGGGCTTGATGCCGACCCTGGAGGCGGCGTACGCCGAGTACGCCGACGAGGTCGAGTTTCTGATCGTCGCCGTCGCGGTCAACCAGAGCCAGCGGCGCGTGCGGCGCCACCTTGAGAGCCACACGCTGCCCGGCCGCGTGCTCTGGGATGGGGAAGGCCGGGCCGTACGGGCCTTCCAGGCCCCGTCCACCTCCTACGTGGTCGTGCTGGATGCGGAGGGAAAGGTGGTCTATACCGGGCTTGGCGAAGGTCAGGACATCGAAGCGGCCCTCGCAAAAGCGGTCCGCTAGTCTTTCCCTACCGGCGCCAGCCGGTCGATCGCCTCTCCCAATTCCGTGTAAGCCGTCGGATCGATCTCGCGGAACGGTGTCGCCCGATAAGCGACCCTGCCGTCCGGCCCCACCACGAACAGGTTGCGGTTGGTCAGCCCGGCCCGGGCGAGCGCGCCGTACATCGTGCCCACCTCGGTCTCGGCATCGGAGGCCATGAGGAACTGGAACTGATCGTCACGCGCCCAGGCGGCCAGCCCTTCGATCGGGTCGGCGCTGATCGCGATCAGGATGACCCCCTGGCCGTCGTTGAAGAGCTGTGCGTACTGATCACGGTACGCATGCATCTGCACCGTTCAACCCGGGGTCCGGGCCCGGTAGAAGAAGGCGAGGACCACCGTCTTGCCCTGGAAGTCGCTCAGCCGCACCGGGTCCTTGAGCAGACCGTAGCGCGTGGCGCCGGGCAACTCGAAGTCCGGAGCGACGGCGCCCACGGCCAGCGGCTCAGCCTCTTGCGCGCAGGCGAGTCCCGGTACGAAGCCTCCCAAAAGCAGAGGCGCGAGAACCATGCGGACTGACTTGCGCATGTCTTTCCCTTTGGTTTTGATGGCTGTCGACGGATCGACCGCCAATATAGAACAGCTCCCGGTGCCGGCGACAGCAGGCTCGGGCGCCGGCGATTGTTCGCAGGGACGGTCGGGCCCTATCTTGACGGCACACTAAGCCAAAAAGCGGAGCCGATCTGTCGGACTGGGGGGCCTATGCTCGCACGGATCGTCACGGGCGGCGCTATCGCCGTCCTCGCCGTCGTACTCACGACCTGCGCTCCTGCCGCGCCCGGCGCGCCGGATCCCGAGGATGAGGTGCTGCCGTATCTGAACCCGGAGCTGCCGCTCGAGCGTCGGGTGGACGATCTCGTCTCGCACCTCACCCTCGAGGAGAAGGTCTCCCAGATGCTCTACGATGCAGCGGCCGTAGAGCGGCTGGGCATACCCGAGTACAACTGGTGGAACGAGGCGCTGCACGGGGTGGCGCGGGCGGGGCGCGCTACCGTCTTCCCGCAGGCCATCGGGCTCGCCGCGACCTGGGACACCGACCTCATGTACCGCGTGGCGACGGCGATCTCTGACGAGGCGCGGGCCAAGCACCACGAGTCGCTGCGCCAGGGCCGACGCGGCATCTACGAGGGACTCACCTTCTGGTCGCCCAACATCAACATCTTCCGCGACCCGCGCTGGGGCCGCGGGATGGAGACCTTCGGCGAGGACCCCTACCTGACCGGCCGGCTGGCCGTGGAGTTCGTCCGCGGGATGCAGGGCGCGGACCCCTTCTACTTGAAGACGGTCGCCACGCCCAAGCACTACGCCGTGCACAGCGGACCGGAGCCCGATCGGCACACGTTCGACGCCGTGGCTGACGAGCGTGACCTGCGCGAGACCTACCTGGCGGCCTTTCGGGCGACGATCGTCGAGGCGAACGCCCAATCGGTGATGTGCGCCTACAACCGCTTCCGTGGCGCCGCCTGCTGCGGCAGTGACGAGTTGCTGCAGCAGATTCTGAGGGACGAGTGGAGCTTCGACGGCTACGTGGTCTCCGACTGCTGGGCGATCATGGACATCTACCGGAACCACGAGCTGGTGGAGACCGCTGCCGAGGCCGCCGCGCTGGCCGTCGCTTCCGGTACCGACCTCAACTGCGGCGTCACCTACGACAGTCTGGTCGTCGCGGTCGAGCAGGGGCTGATCTCGGAGCAGCAAATCGACGTTTCGCTCAGGCGCCTGCTGCGCGCCCGCTTCCGGCTGGGGATGTTCGACCCGCCGGACCGCGTTCCCTACGCGAGCATCCCGTACGACGTCACCGACTCGGAAGCACATCGGCAACTGGCGCTCGAGGCGACGCGCAAGTCCATCGTGCTGCTGAAGACCGAGGGCGGCCTGCTGCCGTTGAGCCGGGAGCTCGGCACGATCGCGGTCATCGGACCCAACGCCGACGACGTAGACGTGCTCTTGGGAAACTACAACGGCGTGCCGGCCGACCCGGTGACTCCATTGGAAGGCATCCGGCGCGAAGTCGCGCCCGGCACGCGGGTGCTCTACGCCCGCGGGACCGATGTCGCCCAGAACATGCCGTCGCTCGAGGTCGTGCCGACGGCGGCGCTTGCCGCGGAGTATATGGGCCTGCAAGTCGAAGGCTTGAAGGGCGAGTACTTCGCCAACCACGACTGGCAGGGTGAACCGTTTGCTGTCCGCGTCGACAGCACGATCGATTTCAACTGGTGGGATGCGCCGCCCATCGCGGGGATGCCGGCCGATAGCTTCAGCATCCGCTGGACGGGCACCCTCACGCCACCGGTCTCCGGCCGCTACGCGCTCGGCGTCCGCGTCTTCGGAAGCTTCCAGCTCTTCCTCGACGATTCGCTGCGGGTCGAGTTCTCGGACCGCCACGTCGTACTCCCGCGCTGGGCCGAGTTCGATTTCGAGGCGGGGGTGCCGCACGACATCCGCATCGAGTATCGGACGCGCCGCGCCGACGCGATCGCCCAGCTGGTCTGGGCGAAGCCGGAGCCGCGGCTCAGAGAGGAAGCGCTGCGTGCCGCCGAGGCCGCCGACGCCGTGATCATGGTCATGGGACTGTCACCGCGCCTCGAAGGCGAAGAGATGCGGGTCGAGGTGCCCGGCTTCGCCGGCGGCGACCGCATCGATATCGGCCTACCGGCTAACCAACAGGAGCTCATGGAGGCGATCGTCGCCACCGGCAAACCGGTCGTGCTCGTGCTGCTGAACGGGAGCGCGGTCTCGCTGAACTGGGCCGCCGAGCATATCCCCGCGATCGTCGAGGCCTGGTACCCGGGTCAGGCGGCGGGCACCGCCATCGCCGACGTTCTGTTCGGGCGATACAACCCGGCGGGCCGGCTACCCGTGACGTCCTACAGATCTGTCGATCAGCTGCCGCCGTTCAGCCAATACGACATGCAGGGCAGGACGTATCGCTATTTCGAGGGCGAGCCGCTCTTTCCTTTCGGGCACGGCTTGAGCTACACGATGTTCCGCTACAGCGAGTCACCGACCTGCAGGCTTCCGCACCGGTCCCGATTCGCTCGCTGCAGGGATTCCAGCGCTTGCACCTCGAGCCCGGTGAGCAGAAGACGGTGAGCTTCACGCTCGAGCCGCGGCAGATCTCGTTGATCGATGCCGGGTTACGCGAACGCCACCAGCACCGGCGTGGTCAGCGGGCGCTTCGAGGTCGTCGGACAGGTACTGGTCTTGGAGCCTTGACGGCCGCGAAAGTGGGGCACGGTGAGAACGGCGAACGCCCTTTCGAGACTTTTGACCGCGAGCACGTTGGCCATCGGCCTGCTGCCGGTTGGCTGTTCGTCGTCGGAGGGCCCGACCGGTCCCGCGAACCTGGCTCCCAACGTCGTCATCTCCAGTCCGCTCGACCGAGAGGTCTTCGAGGTCGGCGACACCATACATATCGTGGCGGAAGCCTCGGACGCCGACGGCGCAGTGGTCGCCGTGAGGTTCTCCATCGACGGCGAGCACCGTGGAACCGTCGTTGCAGGCCCCTACAAGACTTCCTGGAACACAGCCGACGAGCCGTTTCGCCATCACCGGATAGTAGCACTGGCAGAGGACGATCGCGGGCGCCAGTCCGCCGATTACGTCGACGTCGTCGTCTCCTGGGTCTACGAACCGCCCCAGGAGACCGATGACGGGTGGCAGGCCGCTAAGCTGGCCGATGTCGGTATGGAGCTGGCCCCGCTGGCGCAATTGATGGAGAGGCTGCGAGGCCTGCCGGACACACTCGTGCACGGCATTCTCATCGTCAAAGACCGCAAGCTCGTGTTCGAGGAGTATCTGACGGGGATAAAATACGTCGGTTACGAAACCATTCAGTTCGGTCGCGACACGACGCATAACATCGCATCGATCACCAAGTCGGTCACCTCGGCGCTGCTCGGCGCAGCGGTCGACCGCGGCCTGATCGAGAGTGTGGACGTACGCGCGCACACGTTGTTTCCGGAGATCGGTGCCTTTCAGTTGGACGGCAAAGACGAGATCACGTTCGAACACCTGATCACGATGTCATCGGGCCTCCAGTGGAATCAGAACGCCTATCCGCTCACCGATCCACGAAATGACATAGTGAAGTTCTACACCGCACCGGACCCGTTAGAGTACTATGTCTCCAGGCCGTTGGTCGGCGCCCCGGGAACGACCTTCGCGTACAGCGAAGCGAGCATCAACACCGTTGGCCGGGGCATCGAGCGCGCCAGCGGAGTCGACCTCGATGCTTTCGCCCAGGAATTCCTCTTTTCGCCGTTGGGGATCACCGACGTGAGATGGCTCAGGATCCGGGATGGTACCTGGGTCTGGGCGTCGGGGAACTTGGAGATGCGACCGCGCGACATGGCGAAGCTCGGGCAGCTCTACCTGGACGGCGGTGTCTGGGATGGCCAGCAGGTCGTCTCCGCGGAGTGGGTCGCGGCTTCGACCAGCCCTTTCCATTCCTGGCCCGATGGGAGAGGCTACGGGTATGCTTGGTGGCTGGGCGATCTTGACGGCATCCCAGTATTTTATGGGAGTGGCCTGGGACAACAAAAGATCTACGTCCTACCGGATCTCGCGCTCGTGGTAGTGCTGACGGGCGGCAGCTACCGGGTTCCGCCGGTGACGACCCCGGAGTACATGATGAGCTCCTACATTCTGCCGGCTGTGCGCGGCGCGGCCAACAGCGGCCCCTGGCCGGCCATGAGCGGCGTGTCGATTCGGCCAGACAGATAGCGAGGCGAATATCACTGAGGTTGGAACATGGAGGGAGGTCTAACCATGAAGGGACTCGCTTTCTTCGTACTCGGTGCTGTCATCGGACTCATCGTCGGAGCGCTGTGGATAGGCCCCGAGCGAGTGGGAGAACTCTCGGACCAGGACGCGGCGGCGATCAATAGCGCTGTCGAATCGTACACGCAGGCGTTCGAGACGAACGACTGGGCGGCGTTCGC
>JBDHKD010000190.1:0-2019 GCA_039586575.1 Gemmatimonadota bacterium
CGCCACCGTCATCGCGACCCGCCGGCTGAGCTACCGCTTCGACGTGGACGTTCGCCCCACCCACCCCGACAAGTGCGGCGGCCTCAAGCCGCTGGGCGATCTGTACTTCGCCAACGCGTGGATCGTGCTGCTGGCCGGGCTGTTCGTCGCCGTCTGGGTGTTGATGCTCTCCCTGTCCTATGCGAGCCTGGAGCGGTATGCCATCGAGGATCTGTCAGTCGGGGAGGCCCTCATCGACGATTACCCGGCGCTGTGCAGCCAATACCTGACTTCAGGCACGTCGCCCTCAGCGGAAGAACTGACGGCTTTCTCGCCCGCGACCTGTGATTGCCTGGCCGGCAAGGTCGGGGCTGATGCTGCCGCCAATGCGCCGCGCTATCGTGTGCTCCGCTGCATCGCGGTCGCCAGCGACGTTCAGCCGACGACGCTGATCTACCTGGCCATGACCGGGCTGCGGTACTACCGCTGGCTGAATCTCTACTCGGCGCTCCTGATCATCCTGGCGCTCGTCGCCATCTTCACCTTCCTGTTCCCGATGGTCAACACGCATCGCATCATGCGCGACAAAGGGCCGCGCTTCCGGCGCAAGGCGGACAGCCTGGCTGGCGAGATTGCCGAGTTGGAGCGCTACATCGAGCAGTACGGAATCGTGAGCAGTGAGGAGAGCACAGAGATCAGTCGCCGGCTGGAGTGGCTCGAGGATCGCTACCAGGGATATAACAACCCACCCATGTGGCCCTTCGACGCTCGCGTGAGGTTCCGCATGGCGGGGTCCCTGGCAGGGATGGGGGTGTCGTTCGTCACCTCGGAGATTGTGCCCGCCATCGTTCGCTTTCTGCGTTCGGTGTTTGGAGGCCAGGCCAGATAGACTGGACGCCCACTACTGGGGCAATCGCATCTATCCACATCTACAACCCATACAGTTCCCCATACTTGGCCCGCAGATACCGCACGTACGGCTCCACGCTCAGCGGCGCGCCGGTGACGCGTTCGACTAGCTCAGATGGCGTGTATTTGCGCCCGTGTCGGTAGATGTTCTCCACCAGCCAGCCGTGCAGCGTGCCAAACTCCCCCGCTTCGCTCTCGTCCACGATCCCGGGATGGGCCTGCAGCGCAGCCTCGAAGAACGCCGCGCTCATGATGTTGCCCAGCGTGTAGCCCTGGAACGCACCGCCGATGACGCCGCCGTACCAGTGCACGTCCTGCAGCACGCCGTCGCGCTCGTCGGGCGGGACGATGCCCAGGTCGGCCCGGAAGCGCTCGCGCCAGGCCTCCGGCAGGTCGCGCACCGCCAGGTTGCCCTCCAGTAAGTCCAATTCCAGGCCGAAGCGCAGCATGACGTGCAGGTTATAGGTCACCTCGTCGGCGTCCGTGCGGATCAGTGAGCGCTCGACCCTGTTGATCGCGCGGTAGAACGTCTCCAGCCCCACACCCCCCAGTTGGTCGGGGAAGGCGACCTGCAGCCGGGGGTAGAAGAAGCGCCAGAAGGCACGGCTGCGCCCGACGATGTTCTCCCACAGCCGAGACTGGCTCTCGTGGACGCCCGACGACGTCCCGCCGGCCAGCGGCGTGGACTCGAAGTCGACGTGCACGCCCTGCTCGTACACAGCGTGGCCCGCCTCGTGCATCGTGCTGAAAAGCGCCTCGCCCAGGTCGTCCTCTTTAACGCGGGTGGTGATGCGCACGTCGCCGATCGAGAACTCCGTCGTGAACGGGTGGTGGGTCTTGTCCTGCCGCCCGCGCTCCAGGTCGTACCCGAAGCGCTTGACGACCTCAAGCCCGAAGGCCAACTGCTGCGCTTCGGGGAAGGTCTGGTGCAGACACCCGTCGTCCGGGCCGGGCAGCGCGGTGATCGCCTGCACGAGAGGCACGAGTTGCTCCCGCAGCTCAGAGAAGAGCGCACGCACGGTCGAGACCTTCATGCCGTAGTCCGAGTAGTCGATCAATGGATCGGCGATGTGCTCGTAGCCGGGGAAGAAGTCGGCGAGCTGCTGGCTCAGGTCGAGCGTCTTCTCAAGA
>JBDHKD010000191.1:0-2016 GCA_039586575.1 Gemmatimonadota bacterium
CGACGTGAACGTGTTCGACCGGATGGTGAGATCCGAAGCGAGGCAGAGCATCCCTCCACCCACCGAGTTGAAGCCGGAGCCGTTGGCGTTGCCGTTCTGGATCTGGAAGCCATCGAGGATGGTCCCCGCTCCCACCTGATCGGCGACGATGCAAACGCCTGTGCCTCCGGCATCGATCAGCGGCAACGGATCACCAGGTCCCGCCATCAGGTGCACCTGGTCCCTCATGAAGACGTTGGCGGTGAAGGTGACGGGACCGCCGATGTCGATCTCCCTCGTCTCCTGGGTCGTGTAGGCGCCTGTCGCGACGAGCACCGTGTCGCCAGCCGAGGCCATGTCGATACAGGGTTGGATCTCGTTGCAGTCACAACCGACCGGCGGCGTACAGGCGGCATCAACGATCAGGGTGTCGGCCCGGGCCCCGGCGCCGGAGAGACCGACGACAACGATGACGGCAGTAGCGGTGACAGCCGCCCTCCCGGCGGCTGCGGTGACGGCGTTCGCTATCGACCTGTGCATGGGTCGCCTCCGTGCGTGAAACAGTGCACTCCGGTCCGGGAGGAACGGCGGGCGTTTCTCCGGCTCTTCTGGCACCCGGCAGTCTACAAGAGCGGCGCCGGTGAGCAACGGCTTTCGGCCAGCGGCGGCCGCTGACGCGGGCGGGGTGCCGGCGCCGCTCAGGCCGGGCCGGCGAGCTGGTAGAGACAGCGGCCGGCCGGGCTGAGCCCCGTCCCCTCTGGCAGGCGCTCGCCGCCGCCGATCATCAGAAAGCCGCCTGGCGCAAGCGACTCGAGGAGGTGCCCCGCGACTTCTTGCCGGCGTCGCTCACCGAGATAGGTGAAGGCGACGTTGCGACAGAGCATGAGATCGAAGGATCCGGGAAGCGCCTGGCGCCAGAAGTCGAGGTGGACGAAGCGGACCCTGTCGGCGACTGCTGGATCGAGACGGAACGACGCTCCCTCGCGGGAGAAGTAACGAGCAAGGAGGTCCGGTGGTACGGAGTGGACGCTGGAGGTGGAGTAGAGGGCACCCCGTGCGCGCGCGAGCAGGTCGTCGCGCACATCGACCGCCAGGATGTCGAGCCGCACAGCCTGATCCCAGAGCAGGCAGAGCGTGTATGGCTCCTCCCCGGAGGCGCAGCCGAGGCTCACCGCCCGCACCGAGCGCCCGCTGGCCGCCAGCGCCGGAAAGGCGTGACGAGCGAGATGAAACCAGTCCTCTCGATCGCGGAAGAAGCGCGAGATGGTGACCGCGAGGAGCTGGGCGAGCCGCTCACTCTCTTCCGGGTGTGCCGTCAGGTAGTCGAGGTACTCGGCATATTCGCGCAGTCCAAGCTCGTTCATACGGGCAACGAGGCGCGAGCGGAGTGAGCGGCGCGGCCGCCGGTAGCCGGACCAGGAGAGGTCGAGACGGGCCAGGAGGGCACGCAGGAAATCGTCGAAGCGGGCCCAGCCGGGGTGATCATCGGGAGCGAGCTCGGGGGATTTGGCCCGCGGTGCGCCGCTCGGCCGGGTGCCCGGTGAGACGCTCGCCTCTTCACCGAGCACTTCCCTCACCGCGGCCAGGCGGGCGCGAATGCGCTCGGTGTGACTCCCATCCCAATAGATGTGTCCGCATTCGGTGCAGCGCCGGAAGTCGCGGCCGCGCTCACGCACCGCCGGCGGCAGGAGCTCGAGCACCTCCGCGCGAGAGACCTCTCGCGTACTCCCGTTGCAGGCCGTGCAGTGGGTGAAGAGGTTGGCCAGCGGATCGGCGGGATAGGCGCGATAGAACTCGAGGAGCTGCTGGTCGAGGTCGGTGGCGATGAGCAGGAGTCGCTGGCTCCGCGGACCGGGAAAGGACTGATCCCGGGTGAGGACGACGCGGCCCTCCTCGCCGGCCTGCCGCCAGAGCTCATCACGCGTCGGATGGTGAGTCCCCGGGCGCGCCGGTGCCAGGACATCCTCACCGGCCACCCGCAGCCAGCGGGTCAGCCGGGCGAGCATACGGTCGGCGAGGAAACGTGGACGCGGCCTC
>JBDHKD010000029.1:0-31373 GCA_039586575.1 Gemmatimonadota bacterium
CCCCTGGTAGCGTCCTTCTCGGTCGCCCAGCTGCTGGCCACACCTTTCTGGGGCAGGATCTCCGACCACTACGGCCGCCGGCCGCTCATCCTCGCCGGGTTGGCGTTCTCAGCACTCTCGTACGTCCTGTTCGGCTTGGCGACCACAATCACCGTGCTCTTCGTCTCGAGGATCGTGCAGGGGGCATCCGGTGGGACGATCGCCGTCGCCCAGGCTTACGTGGCGGACACGACGGCGCCGGAACGGCGCGCCCAGGTGCTGGGTTGGCTGTCGGCAGCCACGGGTGCGGCTTTCATGGTGGGCCCGGCGATCGGATCTTGGGCGTGGCGCTGGGGCGGTCATGCGGCGCCGGGCTTCGTCGCCGCGGCGCTCTGCCTGGTGAATCTCGGCCTCGCACTCAAGTTCTTGCCGGAGCCGGCAACCGCGAGAAGGACCGAGGGGCGCGATCGCTTGGCGGTGCCCGCCTTGCGTGAGGTGCTGGGCGCGGCGCTGCGTGGTCCGCTGGCCCGCATGATCGCCATCTACTTCCTGGGGATCGGTGCATTCGCGTCGATGACCGCCATCTTCTCGCTCTACCTCGAAGTCCGCTTCGGCATCGACGAGTCGACGGTGGGCTACGTGTTCGTCTACGTGGGCTCGGTTTCCGTGCTGGTGCGGGGCGTCGCCGTGGGCCACTTGGTGCGGCTCTTCGGCGAGGCGACCGTCTCGCGCCTCGGTGCGGTGCTTCTGGGGCTCGGGCTGGCCTTCGGTTCGATCGCCGATACCTACCTGACCCTCGGTATCGCCATGACCCTGGTCGCCGCCGGAACCGGTACCCTCTTCCCACCGCTGGCGGCGCTCATCTCGCGCTCGACCGCGCCGGAGGTGCAGGGGAGCACGCTCGGCATCAACCAGTTCTTCGGTGGAGTCGCCCGGGTGGCCGGCCCGCTATGGGGTGCGGCGGTCTTCGATGCCTTCGGCCCGGGCGCGCCGTTTCTCACGGCCAGCGTGGGCGTGGCGTGCGCTTTCGTCCTGGCTTTCGGGCTGAAGCGGCCGGTAGCTAAGACTAAGAGTCAGGGAGTCACGGTGGAACCGCAACTCCCTGAATGAAGTTGTCTCGCTTGCTGAGCTTTTCGCTAGCTCTAGAAGATCTGCCTCCGCGCTCGGAAGTCGACGTTCTCCTTGATCCAGGTCCAGAGCCGCTCCTGCCGGTCGACCGGTAGCCCCAGCTCGATCTGTGAGCGCCAACCTCTCATGACCTCATCGTCGACCGTCCACATGCGCACGCGGCGGCGCTCGATTTCTTGCTCCCAGCTCACGGCAACGGTCGGACTGACGTAGAGCAAGCGGACCGTGACGTTGCGCGAGAGAAACTCCAGCGGCTCCAGGCTGATCCTGCTGAAACGATCGTCCGCGCCCACGTCAGGAACGCCGTCGCTGAATACGACGACGGTGAGCGGCTTGAGGGTCAAGTTCTGCCGCTTCACAAAGGTCGCCACGCGCTCGAAGAACGGGTTGAAGTCGGTGAACGCCTCGCCGGACTCGAACCAGGCGTGCAGGTCGGCGTCTATCTGGTCGACCGATTTCCCCTGGAAATCGTGGATCGGGTGGAACGATTTGGCCTCGCCGGGCTGCTCGCCGCCGATCGAGCCGACGAACAGCACCGCCGGCTCCTCCAGTTCACCGAGGCCTTTAAGGTGCCCGTAGATGTAGTGCGCGGCAAAGCGCAGCGCGTCGTTGTAGTTCCCGGTGTTCTGGAAGGAACCGCTGACGTCGATCCCGACGAACAGCGACATCCGCGGTTCCTGCGCGGTCTCCTCAGGTATACAGCTGAGGAATAGCAGCAGGCACGCGGCGGCCGCGAGCCCCGTGATCGAGCGCCGTCTCTTGGTCACGGATTGATAGTCAGCGTACATAGCTCTCACCTGCGCCTTGTTGTCCTGGTCATCAGCTCACTCGCTATCGGAGTAGGACGACTTCTGGCCCCGCAGCACGTGGACTAAGGCGTCCTTCATCATGACGTTCTCGAGCGTGGTGAACGGCAGCTTAAAGGCCTGGCGCGCCGTGATCACCACCGTGGCGCAGTTGACGGCGGCGGCCAGCAGCTGCAGCACGGGCAGCGAAGCGAGCTCGAGCAGCTCGCGAGAGCGGGCGCGGAACCACTCGTTCTCGGCCTTGAGCGCGTTGATCGGCCCGCGCCACCAGTCGGGTTCGGGGGCACGGGGGCGCTCGCCGGGCG
The DNA here is from genome assembly GCA_039586575.1 of Gemmatimonadota bacterium. Lineage (GTDB taxonomy): Bacteria > Gemmatimonadota > Gemmatimonadetes > Palauibacterales > KS3-K002. The sequence continues at coordinate 2,219 of JBDHKD010000029.1, forward strand.
CGGCCTCCACCGAGATGGTCTCGCGGGCGAGCACGGCGAGCAAGGCCGGCGTGCCGAAGCGGCCGAACAGGAACCAGGTCATCGCGCGGATGCCGATCCAGCCGAAGGAGGCGAGGGCGATGGTCCAGCCGAAGCCCAACTGCTGGCCGGTGGTGGCGGCGATCCACGGGGTGATGGCGTCGATCAGCTCGCGATAGAGGAACATGACCTCGAAGAACATCACGAACGCTTCGACGAAGAGCATCTGGATGAACGTCTTGATGTCCTTCTTCTCCCAGGCCTGGGCCAGCACCTGGATCGAGGCGAAGCTCCCTGAGATCACGACGAACAGGAACAGCCAGAGGATCGGTGCCATGACGGCCCGGTTCTCGACGGCGGCGAGATCGTAGAAGACCTCAGAGACGGTGGGCATCAGGGTATATGTGAAGATGAGCGCCTCGAGCGCCGACCAACCGATCGTGAGTAGGAAAGCGAGCCACGGAACACCCGGTTGGAAGTACTTCCTGCCCAGCCAATCGAGCAGGGCGAAGGGTGTCGTGATGACCAGCCGCAGCGACTTCCAGCCCAGCTCCAAGGTGAGGCGGAGGAGCCCCCAGGCCCAGCCGATCAGCATCCAGACGAACCGTGCGATCCCGACCCAGAACAGCCAGATGCTGCGCCCCGTCTCCCACCAGAGGATGACGAGGGCGACGAGGAACTCGCGGCGGCCGGATCGGAACGGCACGGTGTACAGCGCCAGCATGGTGGACCAGATCGCCACGATGAGCAGGCACGCCGGGAGCAGCAGGAAGACGCGCTTCATGAAGGTGGCCAGACCCGTGTTCGCCAGCCAGGCGAAATCGAAGATCACGGCCTGCGCGTCGGGTATCCAGGCGATGAGGAACGTCAGCAACTGGAAGACCAGCCGCCACTCCTCCGGCAACGTCGCGGTGATGGCCTCTAGCATGATACCACCGTCCTGTCTCGGTTTGGTAAGCGGTGACCGGTCGCCGGTCGCCGGTGGCCGGTGATTGATGGCCGGTAGCCGGTAACCGGAAGCCGGTGTCGGTAGTCCATGTACCTGTGGCTAGGCCAAGGCTTCCTGCTTGCGCGTTAACGGGAAAGGTTTGCGGGGATGCTGGGGAACTGCCCCGGACAGGTAAGCGCTCACATGATACCCGACGGTCCGAGGGGTGTCAAGCAGATCTGCGGATGGGCGCTCCGGGTCGGCGGCGTAAGCCCATAATGTTTGGGAACTTGCGTGGGACGAGTGGGGTTTGGACCTCGGGGGTTGTCGCTGGCGCTCTGCGGTCGCAACTTTTTCTGCGGCCGCGCGTCGCCGAACGGAGGAGTTGCATGCTGGCTGGCATTCTCATCACGGTCATCGCCCTGTTCTGGATCGCCTACCGCACCTACGGCGGCTGGATGTCCCGTGTCTATGGACTGAACGATCGCCACCTCGTGCCCTCGGAGGGACAGTTCGACGGAGTAGACCATGTCCCAACGAAGACGCCGGTGCTGTTGGGGCACCATTTCTCGTCGATCGCCGGAGCGGGGCCGATCGTGGGGCCGATCCTGGCCGGTCTGTTCTTTGGTTGGCTGCCGGCGCTGATCTGGATCGTCGCTGGCTCGATCTTCGTGGGCGGTGTACACGACTTCGGCTCGACGATCGCATCGGTTCGTCACAAGGCCAGGTCGGTAGCGGAGCTAGCGAAGCAGTACATAACTCCACGGGCCTACGGCCTGTTCCTTGCCTTCATCTGGCTGGCGCTCATCTATGTCATCGTCGTGTTCATGGATCTGACGGCGGCCACGTTCGTCAACGTCGAGATGAACGGCAGCGGGGTGGCCGTCTCGGCACTCATCTTCGTCGGCCTCGCGCTGGCCCTGGGCTACTTGACGATGCGGCGGGGTCTGGGAATCAAACAGGGGACGCTCATCTTCCTCCCGCTGCTGCTACTGGCGATCTGGGTGGGAGACATGGTGGCGGTCGAGGGCGGTCTGTTGCCGGTGGTCGCAGGAAGCGAAAAGAACGCCTGGAACATCACGCTTCTGGTCTACTGCCTGATCGCGTCGATCACACCGGTCTGGATACTTCTGCAGCCGCGCGATTACCTGTCGAGCTGGCTGCTTTATCTCTCCGTCTTGGGAGCGGGTCTCGGCCTGTTGATCGGCGGCCTCAGTGGAGCGACGGCGGTGGCGAGCCGCTGGCCGGCCTTCGTTCTCCCGCATCAGGTTTCCGATCTCGGCATAGCGCACATCGGCCCGCTCTTCCCGATCTTGTTCATCACGGTGGCGTGCGGTGCCTGCTCAGGCTTCCACTCGATCGTGGCGAGCGGAACGACCGCCAAGCAGGTGAGCTGCGAGACGGATACGCGTCGTGTGGGCTACGGCGCGATGCTGATCGAGGGGATCGTTGCGGTCATCGCGCTTTCCGCGGTGGTCATCATGCCGTTCGGCGCGGACGCGTTTGGCTCGAACCCGATCGCGATCTACGCCGGCGGCATCGGCGAGTTCCTGGCCCGGCTCGGTATCCCGAACCGGTTCGGAGCGCATTTCGGATTGCTGGCGCTCTCGACCTTTCTGCTCACCACACTCGATACCTGCACGCGCCTGGGGCGCTACGTCGTGCAGGAAGCGTTCGGCTGGGACAAGAACGACGCCAGTAGTCGTGTGATCGCGACTCTGCTTACCCTGTCGCTCCCGGCCTTCCTGGTCTTCGTGACCTATAGCTACAGCTACGTCAACCCGACGACCGGTGAGGTCGTGCGCGAGGTTCTGCCAGCCTGGCGCGCGGTCTGGCCCGTGTTCGGCGCCACCAACCAGCTACTCGCGGCGCTCGCCTTACTGGCCGTCACTGTCTGGCTGAAGCGGACCGGACGGATCTGGGTCTTTGCCGGCGCACCGATGGCGTTCATGCTCGTCATGACGATGAGTGCTCTGGCGATGCTCATCTGGCAGAACGGTTTTACGCTGATCGGTGTGATCTCCTCGGCGCTCTTCGTACTGGGTGTCTTGCTGGCCATCGAGGCGGCGCGGGCGTTCCGGCTCCAAGAATTGGGCCCGGAGCCGGTGACGCTGAGGGCGGTGGCCGCGGGGAGCGACTAGGGGAGCTGTTTCCCTGCACCATGAATAACCTCGAGACGACCGACTTCCTCGTCGTCGGTGGTGGCGTCATCGGTCTGCGGATCGCGATCGAGGCGCGGCGACGTCACCCCGACGCGCGCGTGACCCTGATCGAGAAGGAGACGGCCCTCGGTCGGCATGCCAGCGGCCGCAACAGTGGTGTTCTGCATGCCGGCTTCTACTACACCGCGGACAGCTTCAAGGCGCGGTTCACCAAGATCGGTTGCGAGCGGCTCAGCGAGTACTGCGTGGAGCGTGGCCTGCGAATCAATCGTTGTGGCAAGCTGGTCGTGGCGAAGAGTGCGAGCGAGCTGGGCGTGCTCGACGAACTGCTGCAACGCGGACGCCGGAACGGGGTGAAGCTCGAGGAGATCGGTGCGGCGGAGGCGCGCGAGATAGAGCCGCGCGTCAGGACTCACGAGCGAGCGCTCTTTTCACCTTCTACGGCGACGGTCGATCCGCTGGAGGTCGTCGAGGCGTTCGCCTCCGAGGCCAAAGCGGACGGTGTGCGGATCAGGACTGGCGAGACCTACGTGGCGCGCTCCGCTGATGGGGTGTTGACCGACAAGGGCCGCATCGCGGCAGGCTATGTGGTGAACTGTGCCGGGCTGCACGCCGATGTCGTTGCCCGGCAGTTCGGATTCTCGGAGCGACTGCGCATCCTGCCGTTCAAGGGTCTCTACCTCTATGCGAAGCCGGGCAGTTGTTCGCTGCGAACGAACATCTATCCCGTCCCCGACCTCGCGACTCCGTTCTTGGGCGTGCATTTCACCGTCGCTGTCGACGGACGGGTCAAGATCGGGCCCACCGCCGTGCCTGCGTTCTGGCGCGAGCAGTACAGACTTGTCGACAACTTCAAGCTGGGCGAGTTCCTCGAGGTCGCGCGCCTCGAGTCGTTCATGTTTCTGCGTAACAAGGGGAAGTTCCGCACCATCGCCCTGAGGGAAATCACCAAGTACTACCGACCGCGATTGGTGCGCCTGGCGTCGCAACTTGCGGCTGGTGTCAGCCCGTCTGATTTCACCATCTGGGGGGAGCCTGGCATCAGGGCCCAGCTCGTAGACAGGCAGGAGTACCGGTTGCACGACGACTTCGTGCTGGAGGGGGACGAACGATCTCTGCACATCTTGAACGCGGTTTCGCCCGCCTTCACCTGCGCAATACCGTTCGCGGCATTCGCGCTCGACACGATAGCTGAGCTTACGGGGTAGACGCCTGCGACGAGCCGGCCCGTGTGCTGCCCAGGACCTGGCGAGTCAGCTCGGCCAGCGCCGACAATGAGAAGGGCTTCTGCAGGAAGTGGACGTCCTTATCGGCCATCATGTCGCGTACGGTCGTGTTGTCGGTGTAGCCCGACATGAAGATGACGCGCGCGTCCGGACGCGTCTCGAGCAACCGTTCCGCCAGTTCCGGGCCGCCCAGTCTAGGCATCACGACGTCGGTGATGAGGATATCGATAGGGCCGTCGTGGAATTCTTGGAGCTGGAGGGCCTCAGCTCCGTCGTGCGCCTCCAGAACCGTGTAGCCACGGGCTTTCAAGACGCGGACCGCCAGGCTCCGCACGGCGGGCTCATCCTCGACCAGTAAGACGGTACCACCGGTGGCAGCTCCCGGCTCGGCGGCAACGCCGGTAGCCGCTGTGGCTGCGGCCGGCTCCTCTGCGACGGTGGGAATGTAGACTCTCACCGTTGTGCCGCTCCCCGGTTCGCTCTCGACGAAGATGTCGCCGCCGCTTTGCTTGACGATCCCGAACACGGTGGCCAGGCCGAGACCGGTGCCTTTCACTTCCTTCTTGGTCGAGAAGAACGGCTCGAAGATCCGGCTGCGAGTTCCATCATCCATACCGGTGCCCGTGTCGGTGATCGACAGGCTCGCGTAGTCGCCGGGTTGCGAGATGTCGAGCTGCTGCGCCTCGTCGATCGTGAGCTTCGTGTGGGCGGTCGCGATCGCCAGGCGGCCCCCGTCCGGCATGGCCTCGCACGAGTTCTCCGCCAGGCTGAGGATGATCGCTTCGATCTGGATCGGATCGGCCTTTACAGTGCGCAGCTTCTTGTCGAAGTCGATCGTCAGCTTGACCCTCGGTCCGGCCATCTCCTTGAGCCGCCCTTCCAGACCCGCGACCAGCTCGTTGAGATCGAGCAAGCGCGGTTGCAGAACCTGGCGGCGACCGAAGGCGAGCAGCTGACTGGTCAGGTCGGCCGCGCGTTCGCCGGCTGCCTTGATTTCTTCGATATCCGAGCGGGCCTGCTCGTCGCGCAGGTGTCTGAGCACCAGCTCGCAATGACCGATGATCGATGTGAGCAGGTTGTTGAAGTCGTGCGCGATGCCGCCGGCCAGCCTGCCGATCGCCTCCATCGTCTGGGCGTGGCGCAGGCGTCCTTCGAGAACCTTCTGTTCGGTCAGGTCGCGGGCGATAACCGACAGGTGGTCGACCCTGCCGTCGTCAGCGTGGTGTGCGATCATGACCATCGATGTCGGGACATCGCGGCCGTCGCAGCTGCTGAACGCCACTTCGCCCGACCAGGACCCGTCACGGATCGCCGCCGGCAGGATCTCATCTCGGACCAGCGACCGATAGGGCTCGGGGTGGTAGTCCCAGATCGGTTGCGGCGATGGCACGGATTCCGGGCTGAGGCCCAGCAGGTCCATCCCTGCCTTATTGAGATAGATGCCCACACCGTCGACAGTGAACATGCCAACGAGGTCGGGCGTGGCTTGCAGGATCTCGGCCAGACGTTTGCGCGTCTCTTCAGCCTGCTTGCGCTCCGTGACGTCGGCCAGCACGGCGATGGTGCCGGCGACGCTGCCGCTGGCATCGTGCAGCGGGCCAGCCGAGATGGCGACCTGAATCAGCTTGCCATCGCGGCGGCGCCAAATGACCTCGACCTCGTGTAGGCTGTGGCCGCGCAGGAGCCTGCGGTGAAGCAGGTGGAACTCGCCCTGCTGGTCCTCCGGCACCACCGGGGGCAGCGGCATGCCGAGCAGCTCATCCTGCCGCCAGCCAAAGGTTCGCTCGGCCGCCGGGTTCCAGCTGAGGACGTTCCGGTCGGCGTCGAGGGAGAAGATCGCCAGCGGTGATGCCTCGATGAGCGCCCGCAGCGTCTCGTTGGTGCGCTGCAGTTCTTCGCGAGCGACCTTCTCCCTGGTGATGTCCTTCAGCGAGCCCTCGTAGAACATCACCCGGCCTCTGGAATCCCTTACGGCGCGGGCCTGATCGAGCACCCAGATCAGCTCGCCGTCACGCCGGCGCAGTTGCAGCGGGTAGTCGCGGACCGTCCCCTCGCGTTCCAGCCGGGCGATCTGGCTATTGCGGACCTTGGGGTCGACGAAAAGGTCGGAGGCGTTGAGCTGCAGCAGGCTCTCGCGCGAAGGGAACGCGAGGAGTTCGACCATCGCGGGGTTGGCATCGAGGATCGTCCCGTCCGGCGCGCTCAGGTAGAGGGCGATAGGCACGCCGTCGAACAGATTGCGGTAGCGGGATTCGCGGTAGCCGTGTGTGTGCTTCTTGTGCTGGGCGCGCCGCATGAGGCGCAGTTGATATGCGATTCGCTCCCACAAGCCGCCGGGCTTGCGGAGGGAAAGGTGATCGCTCGACTTCCTGGGGTTGGGTATGCTCAGCATGCCCCTCGGCTTGGTGCGACAGCCTCGACTCGTTATCATTTCCGCGCCCCAACGCTGGTGCAAACGGAGACGCGGTTGATAGACGGCGCCGTTCCTGGATAGCCGGATGACTCGTGCGTGGGGATATAGCGGGGGAGCGCGTGTAGCCTCTACTTGCGCCCCACGATATTACAGTAAGAGCAGTCAGGACGCCAGCCGAGGCGAAAACCGAGGAGGTGGCGATGAAACGCCCGAAGGTGACGTGGACCCTGACGATGTGCGCGGCATCCCTCGCCCTGGGACTGCCGATGGGCGGGCCGGTGGTGCTGGCGCAGGACGACCAAGACGCTGTGACCGCCCGTATTCTTACGCCGATCGACGTGGCGCGGCTGCGCTCCGTCGGTCAGGTGGCGATCAGCCCGGACGGATCGGAGATCGCGTACACGTTGAGCGTGCCGCGCGAGCCGGGCCGCGACGCCAATGGCCCGGCCTGGGCGGAGCTTCACGTCGTCGCATTCGACGGCACCCGCGACCGCCCGTTCATCAGCGGCGAGGTGAATATCTCGCACCTCCGCTGGAGTCCCGACGGCAGCCACATCAGCTACCTGGCGCGGCGCGAAGGTGATGACCACACGTCGATCTATGTGATCCCGGTGGTAGCGGGCGAATCAGCACGGCTGTACCAGCACGAGACCAGCGTGCTCGGCTTCGATTGGCGGCCGGACGGCAAGGCGCTCGCGCTGGTGGCCAGTGAGGCGGTGCCGGAGGAGCTGGCCGAGTTGAGGCAGCGAGGCTTCAACCAGGAGGTCTACGAGGAGGACTGGCTCTCGCGCCGGCTGTACGTCGTGGATCTGCCCAACGGTCCGGAGGGTCCAGCGGGAAACGTGCGTATGGTCGACGTTCCAGGCCAGCCGTGGAGCGTCGCCTGGGCGCCAGACGGCAGGCGGCTGCTGACGGATCTGTCGCCGACGCCGCTGGTCGATGACCGCTACATGTCGCGGCGGCTGCAGGTGATCGATGCCGCATCCGGCGCGCTGCTGACCCGGATCGAGAACCCCGGCAAGCTGGGTGCCTTCGACTGGTCGCCGGACGGCAGGACCATCGCCATGATCTCGGGCGTCGACATCAACGATCCGCGGGAGGGTCGATTGATGGTCGTTGCGGCCGAGGGCGGCGAGTTGCGTGACGTGCTGCCGGAGCTTGAGGGTCACGTAGAGGCTTTTGCGTTCACGGCGCGGGACCGGCTCGCCTACCTGGCGGCGGTCGGCGTCGGTAGCCGCTTGGGCCGAGTGAGGACGGACGGCCGCGATAGCGAGGTCTTCTTCGAGAGCAGCGACCCGGTCCTCGGAGCGCTGAGCGTCGATTCGCGGGGCCGCAACGGCGCCCTGGTCGCCGAGTCTCCCAGGTTCCCGCGCGAAGTGTTCGCCATGCGCATCGACCGGCGCGGCGAGCCGGACCGGCTGTCCGACGTCAACCCGTGGCTGGCAGAGGTGCGCCTCGCCGAACAGGAGATCGTTCACTGGACCGCGGGAGACGGGCTGCTGATCGAGGGGCTGCTCATTCACCCGCTCGAACCCGCCAGCGGCCAGCGCGTCCCGACGATCGTCATCGCGCACGGTGGACCCGAGTCCCACTTCAAGAACGGCTGGTTGACGCGTTACTCGTATCCCGGCCAGGTGGGTGCCGCACGCGGGTACGCCGTCTTCTATCCCAACTACCGGGGTAGCACGGGTCGCGGGGTGGCGTACTCGAAGGCCGATCAGGGGGACGGCGCCGGCGCGGAGTTCGACGATGTGCTGGCCGGCGTCGACTACCTGATCGAGCGCGGCATCGCCGACCCGGACAAAGTCGGCATCACCGGTGGCTCGTACGGCGGCTACTTCACCGCCTGGGGGGCGACGCGCCACAGCCCGCGCTTCGCCGCCGGCGTGATGTTCGTCGGGATATCCGACCAGCTGTCGAAGACCGGTACCAGCGACATCCCGCGTGAGATGGAGCTGGTGCACTGGCTCTCGAACCCGTATGACAACCCCGATCTCTTCCTGGAGCGTAGCCCGATCATGTACGTGAACGACGCCCGGACTCCACTGCTCATCCTGCACGGCAAGGATGATCCGCGGGTCAACCCGGGCCAGTCACGTGAGCTGTATCGAGGTATCAAGACACAGACGGACACACCGGTGCGGCTGATCCTGTATCCCGGCGAAGGGCACGGCAACCGGCGGGCGGCGGCGCGCTACGACTACAGCCTGCGCATGCTGCGCTGGTTCGACTGGTTCCTCAAGGAAGGGAAGACGGAGCTGCCGCCGTGGCGGATCGAGTACGAGCGGTCGCCGGAGGTTATGTAGGGGAGGTGGGGGAGTCAGGGAGCGTTGGGTGAGTGAGGGAGCAAGGGAGCAAGGGAGCAAGGGAGACTGCGAGTTTAGGGAGTGGTGTCAGCACAACTCCCCAACTGAATCGTCTCCCTTGCTCTATGGCTCCCTCACTCTACTAGCGCTCGCTCGCTCCCGCCTAAAGGTTCTCCTCAAGAAACTCCTTCATCATCGTATAGAGGTTCACCTGCGGCACGCTCCCACGAATGCCGTGCGCGTGGTTCGGGTAGAGTCGGAGCTCGAACTGCTTGTTGGCGGCGATCAGCCGGTCGATCAGCTGGAAGGTGTTCTGCGGGTGCACGTTGTCATCGCCGGTCCCGTGGATCAGGAGCAAGTGGCCCTCCATCTGGTCGGCGTACGCTAGTGGCGCGCTACGAGCGTAGCCTTCCGGGTTCTCTTGCGGCGTGCGCATGTAGCGTTCCGTGTAGATCGTATCGTAGAGCCGCCAGTCGGTGACCGGAGCGCCGGCGATAGCCGCCTTGAAGACGCCCGCTCCCTTGAGGAGGCAAAGGGTGGCCATGTAACCGCCATAGCTCCACCCCCAGATCCCGATGCGCGCGCCGTCGACGTACGGCAGCCCGGCGAAGTAGCGGGCCGCGGCGACTTGGTCGGCCGACTCGTACTCGCCGAGGTCGAGATAGGTGATCTTCTTGAACGCCGCGCCGCGCGCGCCGGTCCCGCGGTTGTCGACGCTCGCCACCAGGTAACCTTCGCTTGCCAGCAGCTGGTGCCAGAGGTAGCGACTGCCACCCCAGGAGTCCCTCACAGTCTGTGAGCCCGGTCCCCCGTACACATACATGAGGAGCGGGTAGCGTTTGGCGGGGTCGAAGTCCGGCGGCTTGATCATCCAGGCGTGGAGCTCGACGCCTTCAGCAGCCGGGACGGTGATGAACTCCGGCGCGCTGAGCTTCAGTGCCGCGAGCCGCTCCCGCACAGCGGCGTTGTCCGTCAAAACACGGAGCGCTTCGCCGTCGCGGCGCCGCAGGGTCTGCAGCGGCGGCACCGCGGCTTCCGAGTACGTCTCGACATAGTACTCGAACGTGGGGTCGAAGCTGGCCGAGTACGAGCCCGTCGCCCCGGAGATCATCGTCAGGTTCTGTCCGTCGAGGTCGATGCGGTAAAGCGTGCGGTGGAGCGGGCCCTCTCCGGCGCCGGCGAAGTAGACGAGCCCGCGCCGTTGATCCACGCCGTACACGTCGGTCACATCCCACGTCTGTGTCGTCAGCTTGCGGACGAGCGAGCCGTCGCGCCTAACCAGGAAGAGCTGGCCGTAGCCGTCCCGCTCGCTCAGGTAGAGGAACTCGTTGCCGTCCTCGATCCAGATGAGACTGTTGTAGTCGATGTCCAGCCAGGCGTCGTCGGTGTCCGACATGATGACGCGTGCGGCGCCGGTCCGGACGTCGGCGATCATCAGATCCATGCGGCTCTGGTGTCGGTTGAGGACCTGGAGCCAGATCTCGGTGGGTGAGTGGGCGAAGTCCATGCGCGCGATGTAGTACTCGTCGTACCCGGGCTCGACCTCGACCCAGGTCGTCGCGCCGCTCTCCAGCTCGACCACGCCCAGTCGCACGTCCGAGTTATCGGTTCCGGCCTTGGGATAGCGGACCGCTGTCAGCTCGGGGTAGAGCTCGTTCTGGTCGATCAGGTAGAACGGCGGGATGGCGCTCTGGTCGAAGCGCCAGAAGGCGATGCGCTCGCCGTCCGGACTCCAGCGAAAACCATCGACCAGGGAGAGCTCCTCTTCATATACCCAATCGGTGGTGCCGTTGATGATGTTCGCGCCGCCGTCCTCGGTGAGCGCCCTCTCGGTGCCGCTGGCGAGCTCCGTGACGTAGATGTTGTTCTCCCGGACAAAAGCCACTCGCGTCCCGTCCGGCGAGAGCTTGGCATAGGCCTGGCGCCCGGACTGTGTGCTGACGGGGGTTAGCGTCTCGGCCTCGAAGTCCCACACGTAGTAGATCGCGGTGCGGCTGCGACGCCAGAGTCGCTGGACGTCGGTGGCGATGAGGAGCAACGTGCCGTCAGCCGAGAAGTCGTAGCTGGCGATACGGACCGGCTCTGCGGCGCCGGGCGGCACGAGTGCGGAGCCACTCAACAGCAGCTCGCGGTCACCCGACGCGATATCGACCTTGTAGAGGTCGGTGTTGTCGTCGGCGCGCTCGAGCAGAACGTAGTGGCGCCCGTCCTCCATCCAGTCGAGGTCGACCCTGTCGGTGGCGAAGTCGCGTGTGGCGAACAGGCGCTCGACGCTGAGTACCGGCTCCTGGGCGCCGGCCGGCGCGACCAGAGCCAGCGCCAGAGCGGCGAATGCGAAGCATTTGCGGATCATAGTCTCTTGCTCCTTGGTCACCGAATTCTCAAGTCCTCTCACTTCGCGCCGCTCGCACTGCGGTCATCCAGCGGGCGATGTTCCGTCCGAACAGCAAGGCGAGCCGGCGATGCGCATCGTCGTCGGGCACCCCGAGAACGTCCTCGGAGGCCAACCGCTCACGCTCGAGCTCCAGCCTGTAGGCGCGGATCCATTCCTCGAGCTGGTTCGGTACGACCTCGGGATGAAACTGGACGCCGTAGGCGGCTGAGCCGAGCCGGAATGCTTGGATGTATCTTTCGGAGCTGGCCAGCAGCCTCGCGCCGGCGGGTAGGTCGAAGCTGTCGCCGTGCCAGTGGAACGTGACGAAAGAGCGGGGGAATCCCGTCCACAGGGGATCGGCGGCCCCAGCCGCTGTCAGCTCGACGACGGCCCAGCCGATCTCCTTGCCGCGGTCGCCGGGGAAGACGCGTGCGCCGGCGGCGGCGGCCAGAAGTTGGGCGCCGAGGCAGATACCGAGGACCGGCCGCGCATCCGCCATATAGCGCCGGATCAAGTCGATCTCGGTGTTCAGGTAGGAGTGGTGATCGACCGCGTAGGCGCTCAGCGGTCCGCCGAGGACGATGAGAGCGTCGTCGACCGCCCGCGGCTCGGCATCGGCCAAGGACTCGGCGTCGACGTAGTGGAAGCGCACGCCGTTACCCTGCAGCGCCTCGCCGAGATAGCCGAGGTCCTCGATCTCGACATGCCGGATCACCCTGCAAGCGACAACATCCCGCGCACCGCCTGCACCCTCGCTCAAAGCTTCGCCCCCCCCTCGTTTGACTGGCGTCTCCGAAGCTACGGCCTTCGCAGAGCCCGAGCCACCCGCGAGACGACGGCCCGGGCGACCTGTGAGATGGAGCGACCGACTAGATAAGGCTGGTTTGTGAGGGGATCGGCGGATCGGTCCGCCAGGTGGGGCCGGACGGCGTGCTAGCCGACGAACAGAATGGACTCGTCCTCTCCCGGATGCGGCTTCAGTGCAGAGCCGCTGAGACGATGGCTCTCGTGGCGAACCCAACCCAGCAGGCTCAGCAGAGCGACCGAGACGACAGAGATCATGAAGGCGGCGGACCTCATCCCAGACCTCCCATGCTTACAAAACGGACACTTGACTCCTCGACCACTCACGACTCTTGCCCCCCATCGAAAGGTGAAAGGCGCGGGCCTTTCGGCCCGCGCCTTTGGGGCGACCACCGACCGTAACACCGCTGCCCAAGGTGTGAAGTGATGGTAGGTCCGGTGTGTGTGCGGGAACCGGCCAGTCCGGCTTTGGCCGGCAAGTGACGAGGCCGGTACAATCCGGCCTTCGGGTACCGGAAATACGAGTAACGGTCGGCGGTGAGGAAACCCAAGCCCGAGGCCAGCCATCCGGTCGCAACGACCGAGCCGGTCATTTTTTCCGATCGGGTTCGGAACTTCTGACCGGGTGATCCGATGGTCTTGGCGGCTCGCATCGGGGGCCTTCTTCGCTAAGTTGTTGTTATTTTCGACTTTCCGCGAGATTACTCCCGACTCTCTAGGCTGACGAAACGACCGATCCGTCGCCTCTCGCCTGTCCTAAAAGGCGAGGAGCGTGCCAAAGTGAGGACCCGAGAAAACGTGCCGGCTCGTAGACCCAAAGACAAATGTTTTTCACCCCCAGCTTCTAGCCGTCCGGACTCTCCTGGCGGTCCAGGAGGCTAGCGAGCCGGCCCGCTTGGGCCCGCCGCGTGTAGTGGGACAAGGCTTCGGAATAGGATTCGGCCTTCAGGCGGCCAAAGCTCCGGTGCTCCCGGAGCCAGGCCTCCAGACGGGCCGCGATCGCCTCGGGGTCGGGGCTGAGGTCGGGTGCCCCGCACTCGCGCAGGATCTGTGAGGCAGTGCCGCCCGGTGGGCCGACGGCAAGGATCGGGCGTCCGGCGCCCAAGTACTCGAAGAGCTTGGCGGTGACGACGTCCCGGGACGGCGGGTCCCAGCCGAGGAAGAGGAGGGCGGTGGCCTGGGTCTGGCGGGCGAGGCTTTCGTGGTAGGGCACGGGGTTGTGATGTCGCAGCCAGCGCGCGACGCCGTGTCGCTCGGCGGCGCTCTGGAAGGCGGGCGACCGGGTACCCAGCGTATGGAGCTCGAAGCCGGCCTGTTGCAGATCGACCGCGGAGCGCCGGTCGAGCTTGGCGAGTGCCTGGAAGAAAGGCTCGGGGTTCTGGCTGGGCGAGTACAGGGAGCCCACGTAGAGGATGACGAACCGAGAGTCGTGTTGCCGTGCCGTCGGGTAATCGCCCGGTTCGAATCCGTTGAAGACGACCTCGGTTGGCAACCCGTGGAGCTGACTCAGGTACTCGGCCAGGCCGGGCGTGACGGCGGTGATGCAGCGGGCGCGACTGAGGACCCTGCGTTCCACACGCCGCTCGAGCCAGGTGAAAGGAGCGATCCGGTATTCCCAGTAGTTGCCCGACCAGAGGTCCCTGTAGTCGGCGATCCAGGGAATATTGGTGGCGCGGCTGAGGCGCGCCGCGACCCTGTGTGAGCTCGGTGGGCCCGCGGAGCTGAAGATCGCGTCATACTTGTCGTTGGCCAGTAGGCGCAGGCCGTGCTCGACCGCGTAGCGGATCCAGCCGAAGGTCGCGTCGGGCAGCCGCACCGAGCTCAGAGGTAGCACGTGGCGCAAAGCGGTGTAGAGGCCGCGGCCGATTCTGTTGCCGCGCGCCGCCCGCACGCTGAGCGGTTCGGAGCCTTCCAACGCTGCCCAGGGTGTAAAGAAGCGAGTCGCGTGAACGGGGACTGTGCCGTTGTGTGGCTCCGTCCCCGGGTGGGTCTTGGCCGTGAGTACGGTGGGCTGCCAGCCGAAGTCCGGCAGATGTCGTGCAAGCTGCGCAGCCCGGCGGCCTCCCACCGCCGGATTGGGAGGGTAAAAGAAGGAGACGACGAGAAGGCGCCGCAGCTCGTTCATCCGTCCCCCGCGAGTTCCTCGATCCACAGCGACATGTCCTTGCCGGAGCGAATGGCCAGCGCCTCGGCCTCCGCCCTGGCCTTCGCCTCCGCCCACAGCGCCGGCCGGGTCGCCCAGCGCATGATCTCGATCGCCAGCTCGCGGATCGGCATCGCCTCACCAACGCCGTCCTGCCGGATGTTCTCGGCGACGCATCTAAGGTCGGTGCTGAGCACAGCCAGGCTGTTGGCCAGATAGGCCGAGTATTTCATCGTCGGCGTCAGGTGATTGTACGGGTTGTCCACCGGGTAGAGGATCAGGCCGACATCACAACGCTGGGCGAGCCAGTCGTGCTCGGCGAGGCCGAGATGCCCGTGGTGACGTACGTTCGGTACGTCGAGCTCGTTCAGCCACTCCTGTACCGCATCGCGCCCCGGCCCGCACACGTGGAGTCGCGTCTGTGGCGCGTTACGGATCGAGCGCAGGATCTCTCTGAAGTTTGTCGCGACGTGCGGGTCCACCGACCCCGAATAGAAGAAGTTCACGGTACCAGGCTCGAATTCCATGGGCGGTGGTTCGTCGGGCATCCTCACCGGCAGGTAGGCGTTACGACGGAACGGTCGGAATCGCTCGCTATCGACTCCATGCTGAGCGGCGATCGTCGTGACGAGCCCGCTGGGTACGATCAGGCGATGCGCGGCCCGGAACAACGAGCGCTCGATCGGGCGGATATGCCGTTCGTCCACAGGAGACACCGGTCCGCCGGCTATCGCCCGGCCCTCGGTCATCTCGATCGGCAAATCTTCCACGATGACCACGATCCGCTGCCGCGTGATTCGGGTCTTGGCGCGCAATGCCTGATAGGCGCAGCGCGCGGCCCGCAGCATCACGGGTCGCTCCACGTGGGCGAGCACCGGGACCTTCGGATAGATGAAAACCAGGTACTGGGAATCGTCTCTCAGCATCCGCGACAGTTCGCGTGCCAGCCACCGCGCGCCGGCGGCCCAGGCGCCGGCGCGTCCTCGCTCCGGTGACTCGGCTGGCCGCAACCAGCGAACGTGAACCTCCAACGCCGGCGCACGCTCCTCCAAGAGCTGCAGCAGAGCGCGCACGAAAACGCCGGTGGCTGACGCCGCCGGCACGCCGGGTGCACCGGGCTCGAAAGCGTAGAAGCTCAGCCTGACGCTCACGATTCCGGCTCCCGAAAGCGGGTGACCACGTTCGCGAGCGCCTGGCGGTCGGAGCGTGTGTACAGCAGGAGCTCGGACCAACGGACGCCCGCCTCGCGTGTGTAGCGGTGACCGAGGAGAAGCGCGGCAACGGCATACGAGATAGAGGTCGCCGCCGCAGCACCGCTGGTGCCCCAGATCGGGATCCACCAGAGGTTGAGCACCACGTTCAATATGGCGGACGTTGTGTTGACGCCCGCTACCGCACCGGGCAAACCGCGACCGTTGAGGTCGGCGCTCAGGACACGTCCGGCGCCCAGGGCGATCATTCCGGGCAAGAGCAGCCACAGAGGTCGGACCGAGGGGAGAAAGGCGGCGCCGAAGAGCAAATAGACGATCGGCCAGGCGAAGACTGCGAGCAACACAGCAAAGCCGAAGGTCAGCCACAGCGTGTGTCGACACGCCACGGGCGTTACGCTTCTCGTCTCTTCCCCCTTGCTGCCGGCGACTCGGGGGAGCAAGACGGTCCCGACTGTAGACGGCAACACATAGAGCTTCTCGGTGAGCCCGACGGCGGCGGCGTAGTATCCGAGTGCGGCGGGGCCTGCAAGGTAGCTGACGAGAAACATGTCGGCACGCCAGTGCAAGAACCAGGAAACGCTTCCCACGTGCACACGGGCGCCATAGCTCAGCGTTTCGCGCATCAGTCCGTGGGCGGGCTTGGTGGGCCCAACTGTCGCGCTCAGGAGAATCACGGTGGCGCCGGCAAGTCCCACCAGGCTCGAGCCGCCAGCCGCCAACACGGCGCCCAGAACGCCGAGGCGCAGAGCCACGACCAGCACGAGCAACAGGGCCAGGTTGGACAGCGGTCCGAGCAGGCTGGCGAGGTTGAAGGCGCGGTATCGCTCGAGTCCGAGGATCGCGTGGATCAGACAACTCGAGGCGAGCGTGAAAGGGAGCAGCGCGACGAGGATCCACACCAAGTACGGGTCCACGCCAGCGACCTCGAGGAACCGGTTGTACGTCGGCAGCTCCGCGAGCAGGGCATAGCCGGCGAGCAGGACCAGGCCGAGAGCTGCCGAGGCGGCCGCGATGGACAGCGCGATGGAGCGTGCTTGGCTCTGTCGCTTGGCGACCAGGTAGGTGACGGCAGCGTCGAGCCCGAGGTTGCCGGTGATCTGCAGGATCGCCGGGATCAGAATGATCAGCGCGTACTCACCTCTGCCGGACGGGCCGAGGGCACGGGCGAGGATCACCGAACCCGCAACGCCGATCAGCAACACCAGCAAGCGCGTAGCGAGCGTGACCGAGGTACCGAATACCAGTCGGTTCATTCGGCCACCATCGCGAGTATCTCCAGCTCGGCCGCCATTACTTTCTCTGCCGAGCAGGTGGAGGCAACATGCTCGCGCGCGTTCCGCCCCATGGCGCGTGCCCGGCCGGCATCGCCGGCGAGTGTGGTGACCGCACGCTTGAGTGCTGACACGTCGCCGGGTCGCACGAGGAAGCCATCGACGCCGTCACGAACGTACTCGGGCACACCGCCGGACCGAACCGCGATCACAGGCAGGCCGCAGGCCATCGCCTCGCACATAGCCACGCCTTGGGTGGGCGTTTTCCTTTCCGGCGAGACGAAGAAATCGAAGGACGTGAGCAAGCCCGGCACCTCGTGATGTGGCACAGACCGCTCCTCGAGCTTCACGGGCGCTTGCAGACGCCGGATCATCTCGCGCAGCCGGCTGGCGTCGGGTCCGCTCCCGATGATCGTCAGCTCCGCCTCCTCCAAGCCGGCGAACGCGGCCACCGCGACGTCGGCGCCGTGTGACCAGTTGAGTGGACGGAGCACCAGGCCACGCGGGCGAGCGCTGCTGGCCTCGTGGGCTGCGGGTCGGAAGCGCTCGAGGTCCACCGGGTTGGGTATCACGCGGGTCAGCGGATGGCGGAAGACCGTGCCGCGCTCGGCGGCGCGTCGGATCCAATCGGAGACGAAGATGACACCGGCGGCGCGGGAAAGCGTCGCTCGCAGGCACCAGAGCTTGCGCAGGTCGTAAGGGACGGACAGGAGCCGCGCGGTGCCACGATGGTAGCCGTGGAAGGCGGTGATCATCGCCTCGAATCCGTGAATCCAGAGGACGATGGGGGGTGTCAGCGACGTGGCGAGGCGGGTATGTGACGCGCTGGGATGTGGGGTGTGAACCGCGAGAACCGACGGCTGGAAGCTGGCGATCTCTTGCTTGAGCGTCTGCGCGTCTCCCGTCGAGACCGAAACGCCATCGCGCTCGCTCGAACTCTTCGCGCCCGGATCTACGATGTAGACGCGGACCTCGTGGCCCGCCCGACGGTAGCCGGCGGCGCGGCAGTGAACGTAGACGCCGCTACCCGGACTGTCGTCAGAAGGATAGTACTCCGTGAGGATCGCGATCTTCATATATGGCGTACGGCGGGCGGGATCGGGCAGGGAGCGTACCTTAAGAGAACCCACGAGCGGCGGTATGGCAACAGCCGGGTCGGCGTTGACGCCGCCAGGCTCAGACCAGATCTTAGAGTTGCCCTCCGCTCCCGTACGTCTGTGCTGCCTGCCTGTCGGGGTTTCCCTTGGCCTCTTCGCGGTGTCGGTGAGACGAGCAACGGTCGTTGTCGCAATCAGCGGCGCCATCCTGGCGCTGATCGCTGGCCTGGCCATCGAACGGTTGGGGGTCGTAGCGGTAGCAGCGTTGATTGGCGGCGGTCTGGCGGCGGCGGCCTTCATCGATCTCCGCATCACGCTGGCGGCCATCGTTCCCGCGATGGTCCTGCTGCCGGAGCTTCCCGGTTCGCTGCCGATACGGACCGAGGATCTGCTGATGGCGCCCCTGGTCGCCGCCTGGTTGGCACGTTTGGCACTCGGTCGGGAGCGCTGGCCCTCGACGCCGCTCAACCGGCCGCTGCTGGCGCTGATCGTGGTCGAGTTCGCGGCGGTGCTCTGGGGTGCCATGCGCGGGACGACCGGGCTGTCGCCCGAGCTGTACAGCTCGTCGTTCTTCTTCCTGAAAACCGTCGAGGTGACGTTCCTCTATTTCATCGTGGTGTCCGCCATTCACAGCGAGCGGGATCTTCGAACCTTCACCTACGTGTTCTGTCTGTCGGCGGCAGCGCTCGGGCTGTGGGGCGTTGTGGAGCGCGGCGGCCGCGCGGCTGGCGAGGCGATCACCGGACCGGCGGGCCACATGGGTTACAGCTTGCTCGGCCTGACGCTCGTCGTGCTGCTGGCCGTGCTGGTCAGCCTCTTTCTCACCGACCGCACGCGGGCGATCCGCGTACTGCTGTTCGTCGCGGCGATACCGGTGGCGTATGCGCTGGTCTTCACCTTCTCGCGCCAGAGTTACGTTGGCGCCGTCGCCGCCCTCGGCGTGCTGGTCTGGGTGCGGGACAAGCGACTGGTGATACCCGCCTTGTTGCTGGTGCTTGCGCTGCCACTGGTAGTGCCCGGCATAGTGGAGGAGCGAGCGGCGTCGATCGTCACCGGTGCTCCAGACCCGGTGAGTGGCGCCAGTCCGTACGCGACGCGCATCCATGCGCTGCAGCGTCGGCTCCCGGAGGTGCTGGGGACGAGCCCCGTGCTGGGCTTCGGCCTCGCGGCTCTACCGCCGGGCTTCCTGGACAACCAGTACTTGCTGACCCTTTACTACACGGGTTTCATCGGGCTGGGCGTTTTCCTTTGGCTCTTGTGGAGCGCGCTCGTCGCTTCGTATCGAGCGGTGCGTTCGCTCGAGGGACGGCTGCAGGGACTGGCGCTCGCCTGGCTGGCCGCCACCGTGGGACTGGCTGTCGCCGGGCTCGCCGGTAGCCCGTTCGTGGCGGTACGCGTCCGTCAGGTCTACTGGTTCCTGGCCGCGCTGGCCGTCGCCGCGACGCACCTGGCTGCGGTGCGGTCTGCGGCACCCGAGGAGCAAGCGGCTCCGGGGGAGCGGTCGTGAAGGCACTGCTCCTCACCCAGGAGTTCCCCCCGGTCCTGTCGGGCGGGATCTCGATGTACGGCTATCATCTCTGTCAGCAGCTCGGCGATGCGGTCTCCGTACTTACGCCGGGGGGTGCCGGCGCGGAAGAGTTCGATGCGGGGCTGCCGTTCGCGGTTCATCGTCGGCGCATACCGGTGGTGTCGCCTTCGCTGATGAGGAGCGGGCACGTGCGCCTGCTGCGCTGGCCGCAGATCGCTTACCTTGCGGGCGCGCAGTGGATGCTTTTCAGCCGCCATGCGTTGCGGCTCCTCCGCAACGACGGTCAGGACGTGGTACTGCTGGGGCACCTATATCTCGGGCCGCTCGGTCCGCGGCTGCGCCGTCGGACCGGGGCTCGCTACGGGATCCTGCTCTACGGTTCGGAACTGCACCGGTACAGGAGGTGGGGCGCCGTGCAGCGGTCGGCGCTCAGAGCGCTGGATTCCGCCGACTTCCTGGTGGCCATCAGCGATTTCACTCATCGCCAGTATCTGGAACGCGGGGTGCGGCCCGATCAGCGGTTCCTCAAGGTCAACCCGGGCGTCGATACGACACGGTTCCGGCCTGACGCGGGGGACCCGGCGCTGGTCCGGCAACGCCACGGTCTGGGTGATCGGCCGGTGCTTCTCTCGGTGGCGCGCCTGGTGGAGTGGAAGGGGCAGGACATGGTCCTTCGCGCACTCGCCCAGGTGCGCGCCTCGCTTCCTGACGTGGCATTCCTGATGGTGGGCGACGGGCCGTACAAGCCTGATCTCGAGCGGCGCATCCACGAGCTGGGGCTCGAGGACCGCGTGGTATTCGCCGGGTACGTACCGGCGGACGAGCTGCCCTCTTATTACCGGGCGGCGGACGTAGTGGTCGTGCCGAGCCGCGAGTTCGCCGCCGATCATCCGATCGAGGGCTTCGGTATCGTCTACGTCGAGGCGGCGGCGTGCGGGATCCCAACCGTCGGCGGCCTGGGCGGCGGTACCGAGGAGTCGATCGCCGACGGTGTGAGCGGTTTCCGCGTCGATGCCCATGACCCCGAGGCGATCGCCGATGCGACGTTGAAGTTGCTCGAGGATCGTGAGCTGGCCATACGCTTCGGCCGGGCAGGACGCGAGCGAGCCGTGGAACTCTTCGATTGGTCGACCCAGGCCGGCCGGCTGCGCGCCTTCCTCGAGAGTCTGGCCGCCGGGAGCTGACGGAGTGATGCGCGTCCTCCAGGTCACCGCGATACCGATCACCGCCCTTCGCTTCGTCGCGCCGTTGGCAATTGCGCTGCGCGAGACAGGCCATGAGGTCGAGTTCGCTTCCGGGCCCGGCACGGGACTCGACGAGCTGGAGGCGCTGGGATTCCTCGTCCACCGCCTGCCGATAACGCGACAGCTCTTCGCGCCGCGCAACCTGCACTCGGTCGGTGCGTTGCGGACCATCATGAGCAGCGGCGGCTTCGATGTGGTGCACGCGCACACGCCGGTCGCCGCCGCGGTCGCCCGCGCAGCGGCAAGGCGGCTCGAGCTTCGGGTTGCATACACGATGCATGGCTCGGCCTGGGGGACGGGCGTGCCCCGCTGGCAGCGGAGGCTGTTCACAGCCATCGAGCGCCGTCAGGGTCGCTGGACCGATCTGATCTTTGCGGTCAATCCCGAAGACGGCGCCGATTGCCTGCGCCTGGCGGGCCTGCCACAGCGGTCGGTGCGGATCCTGCCGGCGGGCGGTGCCGGGGTAGCGCCGGACTTTTTCCTGGACGAGGACGAGTCGGAACGTTTGCGGAACTTGACGCGACGGCGCTTGGGTCTGGCCGCGGGCGCGTCCGTCGTCGTCTACGTCGGGCGCACCGTGGCGGCGAAAGGAATGAACACCCTCGCTCGCGCGTTCCGGTTGATTGCCGATGCCGAGCAGGAGGCGTACCTGCTGGTCGTCGGCGGTAGGCTCGAGGGGGAGCGGGGTACCTATTCCCGCGAACGGTTCGGTCGGGCAGTGGGAGAGCAGGCGGCGGCGCACGTCCTGTGGCAGGGCATCCGGGGGCGTGTGGCACCGTTCATCGCGGCGGCCGACGTCCTCGTCCTCCCGTCGCGCCGCGAAGGGTTCGGGCTGACGCTGGCGGAAGCCGGGGCGCTCGGTCGCCCGGTCGTCGCCACCGACACGCGCGGGGCACGAGCGGTCGTGGACCCCGGCGTGACCGGATACTTGGTCCCGGTGGATGATGCCGACGCGCTCGCCGCACGCGCGCTCGAGCTGTTGCGTGATCGCGGGCTCGCCATGCGCATCGGGGCGGCGGGCCGCCGACGGACGGCGGAGCGATTCAGGCGCGAGGCCGTGTTGGCGGCGTACCTGGAGGGTTACGAGGAGCTCGAGGGGCGGATGGCCGCCAGCCGAACCTAGCGAAGCGAGGATGGAGGGAAGGACGCTACCGACCCGCATCGTCTACGTCGTGGACAACATCAGCTTCCGCGGCGGCGAGCGTACGTTCCTGCAGCTGGTGAGCGGGCTGCCCCGCAGCCGCTACGAGGTGGCGGTCGCCTGCTCGCCGGGCGGCCCGTTCGTCGAGCGGCTGCACGACCTCGGTGTCCCGGTGATCGCGGCCGAGATGCGTCAGCGTCGGCGCCTCGACACGGTGCTCTCCTTGGCTCGGGAATTCCGGCGTCGTGGACCGCACATCGTTCACACCCAAGGCCGGGGCGATCCGTTCGGTCGCGTCGCCGCACGCCTGGCCAGGGTGCCGGCCGTCGTCTCCACCGCGGCGGCGATCGGTGGTAGGTACCGAGTGGAGGAGCGCTGGCGGAGAACCCTCTATCGGTTGATCGACTTCACCACCGATCGACTGGTCGATCGCTTCATCGTCGTCAACCGCGGCGCGGTCGATGTGCTGGCCGGCCGGCATCGCGTCCCGCCTGCCCGCATCGCCGTCATACCCAACGGGGTGGAGATCGAACGGTTCGATCCGGGACGTGTGACGCGCGGCGCCTGGCGCCACCGCCTCGGGGTCCCCGAGGACGGCTTCTTGATCGGCGGACTGGGGCGCCTGACCTGGGAGAAAGGTTTCCCCGACCTGATCAAGGCGGTGGCTTCCATCCAGAGCCCCGACGTCTGGCTGGTCATCGCCGGCGACGGCCCCGATTGGGAGGAACTGCGAGCGCAAGCGCGGGCGCTCGACGTGTCAGCGCGCGTCCTGCTCCCCGGCTTCATCGACGACGTGCCTGGCTGGCTGGCCGATCTCGACCTGTTCGTGCTGCCGTCACACCAGGAGGGCCACCCGGTAGCGCTGCTGGAAGCGATGGCCATGGCCCTGCCGGTGGTCGCCACCGATATCCCCGGTGTGGGTGACACGGTCACCGACGGGGTCGACGGCCACGTGGTCCCGGCCGCCGACCCGGCCGTGTTGGCCGAGGCGATCAAGCGGGTGGGCAGCGACCCGGAGGGCGCCGGCCGCCTGGGCCGCAACGCCCGTAAGAAGGTCGAGCGCGAGTTCACCGCCCGCGGGATGGTTCGCCGCACGGCTGCGCTCTACGAGGGGCTGCTCGCGGAAAAGGGCCTGAACGCCTAACTTAGGGCAGATCCGCCGGTACCCCCTCGCCCCGCCCGCACCCGAAGTCCGTATGCCGGGCTGGCAGCAAATCGCCAAACGAGGTCTCGACATTCTGCTGAGCGCGCTGGGCCTGGTCGTCCTGGCCATCCCCTTGGCCCTCATCGGGCTGGCGGTCAAGCTCGACTCGCCGGGGCCCGTCTTCTTCCGCTACCCGCGTGTCGGAAGGGGCGAGTCGCGGTTCGTGCCCCTCAAGTTCCGCACGATGGTCGAGGGCGCCATGGAGCGCGGGCTCGGTACCACGCTGGCTGAGGACGATACGCGGGTAACGCGGGTAGGCGCGTTCCTGCGGCGCTGGGCGCTGGACGAGTTACCGCAGCTCTGGAACGTGATCAAGGGTGAGATGAGTCTGGTCGGGCCGCGTCCGACCTTCGCCTATCAGGTGGAGCGCTACGACGAGGTCCAGCGCCGGCGCCTGGCGGTCAGACCGGGCATCACCGGCTGGGCACAGATCAACGGGCGCAACGCGATCACCTGGCCACAGCGCATCGAGCTCGACGTCTGGTACGTCGACCACGCGACGCTGTGGCTGGACGTGAAGATCTTGGCCCGCACGCTCTGGCTCGCCTTTGTCGTTCGGCAGGGCGTCTACGGATCGGGCGGCGTGAACCCCGACTTCGCTGACGAATGAGTTCCGCAATACCGGTCGTCATCTACGGGGCAGGTGGTCACGGCAAGGTGGTGCTCGACGCGCTGGAGCGCGCCGGCCGCCGTGTCGCCGGCTTCCTCGACGACGATCCACAACGAGTCGGCGGTGTCTTCTGCGGGCACCCGGTCTTCGGCGAGTTGGGTAGGGTCGAGGACAGCGAGAGTGTGGAGGTCGTCGTCGCCATCGGCGATGCCCTGGACCGCCACAAGCTCACCGTCGGACTCGAGGGCCGCGGCTACGCGCTCGCCACCGTCGTCCACCCGTCCGCCGTCGTTGCACCCGATGTGGTCGTCGGTCCCGGCACCATGGTTCTGGCCGGCGCGATCATCAACCCGGGGGCGCGGGTAGGACAGAGCGTCATCATCAACACCGGCGCCCTCGTCGATCACGACTGCGTCATCGGTGACTACGCGCACATCGCACCCGGCGTGCGGCTGGCAGGAAACGTGAGCGTCGGCGAACGTGCACTGGTCGGTCTCGGTGCGACGGTCGTGCCGGGCACGCAAATCGGTGCCGGCGCTGTGGTGGGCGCCGGTGCCGTGGTGATCTCCGACGTTGCCGACGGGCTGACGGTGGCCGGTGTCCCGGCCAAGCCTACGCGCGCCCCGGCAGCGCGGGGGGATCAGTGAAACCTCTCCGCATCCCGCTCTCGCGCCCCGACATCGGCGACGCCGAGCGCGCCGCCGTGCTCGATGTGATGGACAGCGGCCGGCTCAGCTTGGGCCCCCGCGTCGAGGCGTTTGAGGCCGCGCTCGCCGAGCGTGCCGGGACCCGATTCGCCGTCGCGACTTCCAGCGGCACGGCCGCGCTCCACCTGGCGATCAGAGCGCTAGGCCTGTCGCCGGGCGACGAGGTCGTCACGACGCCGTTCAGCTTCGTCGCCTCGGCCAACTGCCTGCTCTTCGAAGGTGTCGAACCGGTCTTCGTCGACATCGAGCCCGATACCCTGAACATCGACCCGCAGCGTGCTGGAGATGCCGTCGGCGAACGTACGAGCGCGCTGCTCGCCGTCGATGTCTTCGGGCATCCCGCCGACTGGGCGGCGCTGAGCGAGCTGGCCGACCAACACAACCTGCGGTTGATCGAGGACTCGGCGGAAGCGCTGGGTAGCGAGTACCGTGGCCGGCGTGCCGGCAGCCTCGGCGACGTGGGCATCTTCGGCTTCTACCCGAACAAGCAGATCACTACCGGTGAGGGCGGGGCGCTGGTCACCGACGACGAGGGAGTGGCGCGGCTCTGCTCCAGCCTACGTAACCATGGTCGCGAACCCGATGGCGACGATTGGCAGGAGCACAAGCGGCTCGGCTTCAACTATCGCTTGTCAGACATCGCGTGCGCGCTGGGGCTCGCACAGCTCGAGCGACTCGATGAGCTGGCGGCCCGTCGCGCCCGCGTCGCCGCCTGGTACGACGAGCGACTGGCGGGCATCGATGCGCTGCGCACTCCCGTGGTGCGCAGCGACGTTCGCCTCAGCTGGTTCGTATACGTCGTGCGACTCGCGGAACGCTACGCGCGTGTCGACCGGGATCGCGTGATCGATGGGCTGCGCTCTCGTGGCATCGGTTGCCGTAACTACTTTCCGCCGATCCACCTGCAGCCGCATTTCCGCGAGCGCTTCGGGTTCGCTCCTGGCGCCTTCCCGGTGGCGGAGTCGGTGGCCGAGCGGACCATCGCGCTCCCGTTCTTTGCCGGCATGAGTGAAGACGAGGTCGATGAGGTGACGGCCAACCTGAGCGAGTTGCTGTAGGAGGGGTGTGGTGTGGCGACGATGAAGAAAACACAGAACCTGGGAGCCCTGGCCGTCGATTCGCTGCTGGCCTTGGTCTGCTATGCCGCGGCCTACGCGATTCGTGTCCCGGATCTTCTGGATGTCTACCTGCCGACTATCCTCCGCACCGGACCGCCCATCATGGTGGTCTGTGGTATCAGCTTTTACGCCACCGGTCTGTATCGCTCGTTGCCCAAGTACGCCAGCCTCGACACGCTCGTCGCCGTCGCTCGTGCCGCCACGGTCAGCGTCGCACTCGGCGGCCTTCTGGTCTTCTTGTTCTGGCGCGGCGAGAGCGTGCCGCGCTCCGTCTTCATCATCCAGTGGATGCTGATGCTGCTCGTCCTGGGTGGTGTGCGCCTCTGGCCGCGGCTGCGCCGCTATCCCCTGATCCCGTTGCGGGCCGCCCGCGCCGACCGGGTGCCGGTGCTGGTCTACGGCGCCGGCGACGCCGGCGCCCTCGTCGTCCGTGACATGCTCGACCGCAAGAACGGCTCGTACTGGCCGGTCGGCTTCATCGACGACGATCCCGCCAAGCAAGGTCGCACGGTGCACGGCCGGCCGGTGCTCGGCACGGGCGCTGATCTCCAGCGGCTGGTACGGGACGGCTACGTGCAGGAGATCCTGCTGGCCATCCCGTCGGCCAGCGGCGCCGAGCTCAGGCGGATCGTCGAACGATGTGGCCAGCTGGTGCCGGGTGTGCCGGTCAAGACACTGCCTAGCCTCTCCGACCTGATCTCGGGGCGGGTGAGCGTACGGCAGTTCCACGAAGTCCGCATCGAGGACTTGCTGAAGCGGTCGCCACACGACCTGGATCCGGAGCGGGTGCGCGGCTTCATCGCGGGGAAGACGGTCTTCGTGACGGGGGCGGGCGGCTCGATCGGCTCGGAGCTTTGCCGTCAGATCGCCGCCTGCAGGCCGGCCGAGCTGATCATGTTCGAGCAGACCGAGTACAATCTCTACAGCGTGGACGCGGAGCTGGCCGAGGGCTACCCCGATGTTGGGCGTCGGGCCTTGTTGGGTGACGCCAGCCACAAGGCCTCGGTCGAGCCGGTCATCGCCCGAACGCAGCCCGACATCGTCTTTCACGCCGCGGCCTACAAACATGTACCGCTGCTGGAGGAAAACCCGTGCGAGGGCGTGGCGAACAACGTGCTGGGTGTGATGAACACGGCCGTGGCCGCCGATGCTGCCGGCGTCGATACCTTCGTCTTCGTCTCGACGGACAAGGCTGTGCGGCCGGTCAGCGTGATGGGCGCTGCCAAGCGGGTCGGCGAGGTCTTCATTCAGTTGATGGCAGAGCGCAGCCGGACGCACTTCAGCGTGGTTCGCTTCGGCAACGTACTGGGCAGCTCGGGTAGTGTGATCCCGCGGTTCAGCGACCAGATCCGCCGCGGCCTACCGGTCACCATCACCGACGCCAGCGTCAAACGCTACTTCATGCTCACCAGCGAGGCGGTGCAGCTGGTGATGCAGGCGGCCAGCCTCTCTCGCAGCGGCGACATCTTCGTGCTGGACATGGGCGAGCCGGTCTCGATCGAGGAGCTGGCACGTGATGTGGCACAGCTGATGGGCGCGGCCCGCGACGGTGTGCCGGATGTGGATTTCCGCTACACCGGTCTCAGGGCCGGTGAGAAGCTCGAGGAGGAGCTTCGCTTCCAGGCTACCGACGAGCGGCCCACCGGCTTCCAGAGCATCCTGGTCGAGGGCTACCAGAGCGGGCTGGACTGGGACGAGTTTAGTGCGGGAACCGATCGACTCATCAGCGCCGCCCGCGGTGGGGACGTGGAGGGGACGATCCGCGCGCTCGCCGACCTGGTGCCCGAATACGAGCCCGCCACGCCGCGCTACGCGGAGGTCGTGTCTCGATTTTCCGGAAAAGCGCATCCGAGGCGGAAGGGCGCGGCGCCAGGGGGATTGTATCGCGACCCCGGCGCCGCGCGTGGCAACTGCTAGTCTATTCCTCTTCGCCCGTCCAGACCCAGGGGATGGTGCCCAGGGCCCGGAAGTCGATCGTCACCGAGAAGTAGGGCTTCACCTGGTTGTAGTAGTGGCCAGGCCAGCCTTGCTGCGGATCGCCGAGAATGAACTCCTCGGCTTCCCCGGCGCCGACTGACAGCGCGCCTACCGTGAACTCGAGTCCCGCCAGCCAGGCGACCGCACTGACGTTGAAGTCGAAGCCGTCCCATTCGCCGGCGAAGCGGATGTAAGCCTCGTCGGCCGCCTGGAAGTCGAACGAGACGGCGCCGAACACCCCGCCGCTCTTGTTGTCGTTCTCGAACGCCGGGTTGTCCTCCAGGAAGACCCCGGTACCCCAGCCGCCGGAGAACGTCACCCAGCTCAAGATGTTGCCGCGGCCCGGTCCCACCACGTAGGTGAGCACCCCGTAGAACGAGGACGACTTGTACCACTCATCGTAGAAGTCATCCTCGATTCCGTAGCGCCCCAGGTTCGCCGTCGTCAGCTGCTGGACGCCCACCGCCATGGCGGGGAAGGGGCCCCGCTGCTTGACGATCTGCAGCTTGCCGAACAGGCTGAACGCGTCGACGGCGCCCGCCGTGACCCCCCGCCGCAACGCCGGTCACGAAGAGCGAGCTCCTCGGCACCAGGGCGTGCGGTGTGGTGATATACCCCGACCCCTGGTGGAGGGTGTGCCCGAACACCGGTGGTTGCACCTCGGGGCGCTGGGCCCAGGCGGACTGGGCGGCTAGGGCTAGGGCGAGCGACGCAGCGGCCGCGAAGCCGAGTGCTCGGCGCATGAGAGGGGGTAAGGGCGGCTGGGAGAGGGGGAGACGGCCCTAAGATAAGACAGCAAACCCCCTTAGGTCAATAGACCTGAGGGGGTGCTGGATATCAGTGCGGGAAGGCCAGCCCGGCGGCCTCCAGCAGGTGCTCCACCTCCACGTACCATTCCTTACAGGGACCGAGCGCCAGAACCTTGTCCACGAGCTCCATCGAGAACTCGTGGCTCGCCTGCTGGCGACCCCGCAGCACCGTCACGACCCACGAGGCGTTCTCACCGGATCCGCGGCGCTCGGCTCGCGTCACCACGAGCTCGTTCGCCGGCACTCCGCGGTCCGCGAGGAGCCGCATGACGGCGCGGCTGGTGGCACCCGTCACGCGATACGGAGCTGGTCCGCCGTTGCGCTGTGATGTGTGGACCGTCGCCACGATCACCCGCCGGTTGAGGGAAAACTCATTTTGGGGAGTTGCACCGTAGGTTAGCATCTCGGCGCGTCCCGTGCAAGGGTTTTCTGGCGGCGATGCTTGGCAAACCCACGGGCGGGGCCTAGGTTCTCTCCGGGTTGTGAGGTCCCTACCGGGAGGTCTCGGCCGCCAATGAACCAACGATCTGACAGCGAAGTGCCAGGTCAGCGCCGGCAGGACGACGAGATCGACGAGATCAGCCTGCTCGAGCTCGCCAACGTCTTGCTCAAGCGCTGGAAGCTGGTGGTGGGGCTCCCGCTCGCCGCCGCCGTGCTCGCGGCAATCGTCTCGCTCCTCGTTCCGGCGAAGTACACCGCAACGGCGACGTTTCGCCCGGAGGAGGACTCGCAGGGTCTCAATCTGCCCAGCGGCATCGCGGGCCTCGCAGCGCAGTTCGGCGTTGCGGTCCCCGGGGTCGGTGCGAACTCCCCGGCGTTCTATGCCGACGTCTTGGAGAGCCGAACGCTGAGCGACGCCGTGCT
>JBDHKD010000100.1:0-17501 GCA_039586575.1 Gemmatimonadota bacterium
TCAATACTTCCTCGCCGTCCAGCTTCGCCACGATCACCGCACCGCAGGAATCGCTGAGCACGTTCACGGTGGTGCGGAACATATCGAGTATGCGGTCGACCGCGAGTATGATGGCCACGCCCTCCAGCGGCAGTCCCACGGCGGCGAGTATGATCGACATCATCACCAGCCCGGACATGGGCACGCTGGCAGCGCCGATCGAGGCCAGCAAGGCCGTCACCACGATAATAAGTTGCTGGTCGAGCGATAGTGCGAACCCGTAGATCTGCGCGATGAAGATCACGGCGACGCACTCGTAGAGCGCCGTTCCATCCATGTTCACCGTCGCGCCGATTGGCAAAACGAACGATGCGATCTTGTCCGATACCTTCGAGTTGTCGGTCACCGCCTCCATGGTCAGCGGCAGCGTGACGATGGTGGAGCAGGTGGAGAAAGCCGTGACGAGGGCGGGCGGCATGCCCCTGTAATGCCTCCAGGGGCTCTTCCGGGTCACGAGGTAGACGAGCAGCGGCAAGGTGATGGTGGCGTGGATGAAGAGCCCGATCAGGACCACGACGAAGTAGAAGCCCAGCGACCTGAACGCCTCGAACCCCGTGGTGGCAACGATCGTAGCGTTGATGCCGAAGACGCCGAGCGGGGCCGTCCAAACGATCAGCCGCACCATCTTCATCATCGCTCGGAAAGCGCCTTGGAAGAAGTCGCTGAGCTGTGTCTTGTAAGGCTCCTTGATCTGGGTGACGAAGTAGCCGAAGAGGATGCAAAAGAAGATGACGGGCAGTACGTCACCCTCGGCCAGCGCCTGGAACGGGTTTTCCGGGATGATCCTGAGGATCAGGTCCCGGACACCGGCTTCGGCCGCCGGAATCTCGCTGACCTCCGCTTCCAACTGGATGGCGGAGCCGATGCCGGGCCGGAGGATGTTGACCAGGATCTGTCCGGTCAGTATCGCCAGCAGGCTGCTGGCGATGTAGTATGCGAAGGTTCTCGCGCCCAACAGGCCCAGATTCTTCCGCCCACCGACGCTGATCACCGCGGCGGTGAGGGAAGTGATGATGAGCGGCATGATCGCCATGCGCAGCAGCCTGAGGAAGATCTCGGAGAGCGGCTCGGCGATGGGCACGATCGACTCGCCGAACAGCGCCCCGGCGATCATGCCGGCGAAGAGGCCGACGAAGATCCAGAAGGTCAGTGATCGGTAGGGGATTCTCATAGACGCTCAATTTGCCTCCGGCGGCGTCGAGATGAAACCGCCGGGTGTCGGAAGCCCCGGAGCCTTCGCGGTGAGAGCGGGATGACTGCTAACAAGCTGGTGGGCATCGACTGGTACGTCGATAGCCAGGCGCGTGGCAGAGGCGAGCCGGGGATCTACCACTCGTTCATGGCGAGCCTGGCCACCGTCATCAACCACACTGCCGGCGAATTCGATCCCGCCTGGCTGATGGGGGTCAGCGGCTTCGCGTTCAGGAGCTTCGTGAACGAGCAATTCTGCCCGAGCGCGATGAGCATATTCGACTGGTCGGCGTTGCCCGAGGCGGTCGAGCAGTCGGGCTACCGCTGTATCTACGTCGATCGGCTGTGGGACGAGGGGGAGAGGGAAGCGGAAAGGCGCGCCGAAGCTCACACGGCGATCATCTCAGCGATAGACCGGGGCGTTGCTGCGGTTGTCTGGGATCTGGCGGGTTGCGAGTGGGGCGTCGTCGTCGGGTATGATGAGTCGACGAGCTCGTACGACATACTGACGTCCGAGGGTGGGCCGTCCTCGCTGGCCTTCGAGAGGCTGGGGCGGAACGGGATCGACATCTTGTCGGTCGCGATTCCTGGTGTTCCCAACGACCGTAGCCGCGAGGAGGTTCTTCACAATTCGCTGAAGGTGGCGGTGGCCCACGCGAAAGGTGAAGAGTGGACGGATCGGCCGCGGTACCAGAACGGGCTGGCCGGACTCGACCTCTGGGCCACGCTCTACGATCGCTGGGCGCTGATCGTCGATGCTGGCAAAGCCAAGAACCTGCCGTCCCAGTTGCCGGAGCTTGTCGTCTACTATGCGGGCCATCACTACTCGGCCCGCTGCTACGCACGCGACTACCTCGCGGCGCTAGCCAGGGAGCACGTGGCGCTGGCGGGCCCGTCCGAGTGCTTCCAGCGAGTGGCCTCTCACTTGCGCCCGCTCTGGCATCACGCCCGCGGCGGCAGCGTGTCGGACGGGGATACGCTTCGCGATCTGGCCGAGAGCGTCCGGGAGGCCCGGGCCGTCGAAGCCGAAGCGGTCGCCGGGATAGAGGACTACCTGGCGAGGCCGACGGCGTAGAACGCCAATCCCCGGCTGCCGGGGGAGCTGGGTTTCCCAACCGGTTCAGCAATTGCAATGTCAAACACAGTGGCAGCCCTGACCGCTCAGCCGTGTCTAGGGAAAGAGGTGTCGCTATGAAGCCGGCCTTCCTGTCAGGATTGGTGATTGTGGTGGCGATGCTGGTCGTTCTGTTCGTGTATCCGGGGCGGGGTGGGGAGCCGAGCTATCCGTTGGTTCATCACGCTCAGTCGCAGAGCGATCCGTACACCAACGTGTCGACGACCGACTGCCGGCGGGACATCGACGTGTACGTATCGTTGATCGACGAGGTCCACGCGGATCCATACTTCTCTGTATCCGAGGATGCCTTCAAGTCGAGGGCGGAAGAGCTGAAGGGCCGTTTGGCGTCGATGGCCCGGGACAGTATCCAGCTGATCGAGTGCTACTTTGTCCTGCAAGAGCTGGCCTCGGTGATGCAGGATGAGCATACCGAGATCCCGATCATGAGCGGTTGGTGGAACGCTCTGCCGAGCGCGTTCCCCGTTCAGATCAAGATCGTCGACGGCCGGTTCTACGCGGACGCGGACCTGAGCGGAAGTGGGATCCCGAGGTATTCGGAGTTGATGCGGATCAACGGGGTGCCGCTGAGCCAGGTGCTAACCGAGGTAATGCCGTTCCAGAATAACACGCTAGACCATTTCAAGCTCGAGGCGGTCGAGGAGGACTTTCACTTCTGGCTGCAGGGCTACTTCCGTATGAAGCCACCGTGGACCGTCGACTATCGCCAGGGCGGCGAGCTGAGGTCGGTGAGCGTGGAGGGCATCGATCGCGACGAGTACAGGGAGCGGACCGAGCGGAACGAAGGCTATTCCGCCCACACGCTGGACGCAGAAGGTATAGCGGTCCCGGACAAGTCGGCGTACGAGGCGTTCATGGACAGCTTCTTCGTGGCGCATGCCGAGGACCCGTACCTGGTCATCGACCTGCGGCGTAATCCGGGCGGTGACGGTCGCTGGGGCTTCTACGTCCTGGACTACCTGACCGATACGGAATGCGAGACGCTGAGGCGGTTCTCCCACAGGGTGAGCGAGCCGTATCAGGCGATCACGCACTATTACATAGAGGATGAGTACTACCGGCGCGACATCCCGCGCGTCCTCTGGTATCTCCCGATCTACCGCTGGCTGGACGACTACCATTGGCAGGAAGAGGCAGCGCAGATCCTGGCCGCTGAGCCCGGCGCGTATCTGGAGTTCGGCGTCGAGTTGTGGGAGCGGGACGCGGGCAAGGCGACCTTCGGAGGTAAGACGTACCTCCTGACGTCGCACCACACGAACTCAGCGGCGGTAGTGTTCGCGGCGGTCTTCAAGTACAACGGGTTGGGGACGATCGTCGGGCAGGAGACGGGTGGCAGGGAAAGTTTCATGAGCGATCCGATCTTCATCGAGCTGCCCAATTCGACGCTGCGTGCGAAGATCCCCGTGGCGATTCTCGAGCTTCCGGGCGACAACCCGGGACGTGGGGTGCTGCCCGACGTCGAGGTCGCGTACTCGATCGAGGACTACGTGGCGGGCCGCGATCGGCACCTGGAGGCGGTGCGCGAGCTGATCCAAAGAGATCGCGAGTCGAGCTAGTGCCGGCGATCCGTGAATCGCGAGCCGCCGCATGCTCGTATGTAGCTAAGTAACATCCTAGTAGTTCGCATGCCCCGTGCCCTTGTACGTCCAACTGGAGGCCGCGATGAAGCAACGGGCCGCTGAACCGACGCGCTGGCTCCGTGAGATCGATCGCCGCAACTTCATACGGTTATCCAGCTTGGCGGTGGGCGGCGCGGCGCTCGGCGCCTGCGGCGGCGGATCCGCCGCGGCGACCGATCCGGCGGGGCCCGAGCCCCCAGTGCCTCCAGAACCGCCACCGCCACCGCCCAACCCGCCGCCGGCGGCGCAGGTGGCCGCGGTTAGAGGTGGAAACCTGTATGACATGACCCGGGACGTGCTCGACGCGCTGGGAGGGATCGAGGAGGTCGTTCACGAAGGCGAGACGGTCTTCATCAAGCCGAACATGGTAACACTCCCGTGGGCGGCGAGCGGGAACGTTTTCGCCAACGGCGAGTGCACGAAGCCGGAGATCTGCATCGCGGTCGCCGAAGAGTGCCTGCGGGCAGGCGCCTCGGAGGTCATCGTCGGAGACGGCTCGCAGATGCCGACGCTGGAATGGCAGTACGCTTTGGCGCTAGACGGTTCCGAGAATCTGCTGCAGGCGGCCGAGCGGCTGAGCTCCCAATACGCGGGAACGGTGAGCGTGGCGTCACTGGAAGTCGACTCGCCAAGTTGGGTGACCGTCCCATCCAGTACCTACCTCGGTACGATCGGCGTCTCGAGCCTGGTCGCCCGTGCCGACCGGGTGATCACGGTTCCCGTGGCCAAGACACATTGTTGGGCCCAGCTAACGCTCGCGCTGAAGAACTTCGTCGGCGTTACCCCCTTGAGCTGGTACGCCGGCGAGGTCAACGGTTACTGGGACAGGGGAGCGGAGTTCGACCATAGCAGTACCCGTTCGATCGCCGAGATCTATCTCGATGTCGTGGCCGGCGTGGAACCCGACCTCGCCATCGTCGATTTTTCCATCGGCATCGAGGGTGACGGTCCAGCGATCGGGCACGGGGGTCGCACCGTCGACATGAGAAATCGGCTCGGGTCTTTTCTGCTGCTCGCCAGCACCGACCCGGTGGCGGCCGACGCGACGGCGGCGCGCGTCATGAGCCACAACCCGTACGGTGTAACGCAACTTCGCCTGGCGTACGAGCGTGGCATGGGCCAGATCCTGGAGGGCGAGATCGAGATGATCGGAGAACGGCTCGAGGACCTGATCGTCGAATGGGACCCGGCCGGTCTCAGGAACCGGCTGAGTAGTTGTCCGTTCGGCGCGCCGGCCTTCGCGGCCGCGCGTCAGCGGCGCAGGACCCGGAAGCATGCATGATCGCTAGAACACTCATCGCCGCGCTTAAAGCGAACGGCTACGGCCGCAACCAGACTGTGAGGGCTCATGATCAAGCGCACCATGTTTGCGACGCTTCCGCTATTTTTCGGGATCACGTTCAGCTTGCTGCTGGCGTGTGATGCACGGTCGCAGGACGAAGACCCCGAATACCGGATCGAGGATCATTACACGAAGCACGAGTACCAGATACCGATGCGTGACAGCGTCGTGCTGTACACCGCGGTGTACGCTCCCAAAGACACTTCGCGGACCTACCCGATCCTCCTGCAGCGGACGCCCTACAGTTGTGCGCCTTACGGGGCCGATAACTACCCGCAGTTCGTCTACCCCTCCCAGTACCTGTGGGAGGAGGGCTATCTGATGGCCTGCCAGGACGTGCGCGGTCGTTACATGTCGGAGGGCCAGTACGACAACATGCGCCCGCACGTGCCGGGCGACGCGGCGATCGACGAGAGCTCGGACACTTACGACACGATCGAATGGTTGATCAACAACGTGCCGGGTAATAGTGGTAAGGTCGGGATACTCGGCATCTCCTATCCCGGCTTCTATGCGGCGGCCGCCCTGCCGGAAGCACACCCGGCGCTGGTGGCGTCGTCGCCGCAGGCACCGATCTCCGACTTCTTCTTCGACGATTTCCATCATCACGGCGCCTACACGCAGGCCTACTGGCTGATCACACCGGTGTTCGGCTATCAACATGAGGGGCCGACAACGGACCAGTGGTTCCTGCCACACTTTAACCGGCCCTACACCCCCGACAGCTACAAGTTCTACATGGAGCTCGGGCCGCTGAAGAACTCGAGCGCCTATTACGGCGAGGACAACTTCTTTTGGCAGCAGTCGGTCGAGCACCCGAACTATGACGAGTTTTGGCAGGCACGCAACATCCTGCCGCACCTGAAGGGCGTGAATACGGCCATCATGACGGTCGGGGGTTGGTACGACGCGGAAGACCTGTACGGGCCGCTGAACGTCTACCGGAGTCTAGAGCGAGAAAACCCCGGTCTCTTCAACGTGCTGGTAATGGGGCCGTGGGGTCATGGTGACTGGGCCCGCGATCTCGACCCTCACATGATCGGCGACATCTACTACGGGGAAGGCATCTCGGACTGGTACAGGCGCGAGGTCGAGGCGCCGTTCTTCCGCCACTTCCTGAAAGGCGAGGGAGAGCCACTGTCCTTCGAGGCGCTCACCTTCGACACCGGACGCAAGGAATGGCAGGAGTTCGACCACTGGCCGCCGCAGGGTGCCGCACCGCTGCGCTTCTACCTGAGGGACGGCGAGGTTCTCTCCCAGGAGCCGCCGGCTACCGGCGAGGGTCAGTACACCGAGTACGTCAGCGACCCGAACGAGCCGGTGCCCCACACCGACCAGATCCGCGTGGTTATCACGCCGCGCCGCTACATGAACGAGGACCAGCGGTTCGCCGAACGGCGGCCCGACGTGATCGAGTTCCAGACCGGAATCTTGGAAGAAGATGTCACTCTGGCGGGCGACATCGTGGCACGCCTCGAGGTGTCGACGACCGGCACCGATGCCGACTGGGTGGTGAAACTGATCGACGTGTATCCGGACAGCGAGCGGAACTCGGAGCACACGCCCGAACACATCCGATTGTCGGCCTATCAGCAGATGGTGCGTAGCGAGATCATCCGCGGTCGGTTCCGCAACAGCTACGAGCATCCGGAGCCCTTTGTGCCGGGTGAAGTGACCGAGGTGACGCTGCCGCTACAGGACGTGCTGCACACGTTCAAGGCGGGTCACCGGATTATGGTCCAGATCCAGAGCACCTGGTTCCCGCTGTTCGACCGCAACCCGCAGAAGTACGTGGATAACATCTTCGAGGCCGATGAGGAGGACTTCATCAAGGCGACACACCGGGTCTACCACGCGCCGGGCAATGCCAGCTACGTAGAGGTGAAGGTGCTTCGATAGAGGCTGGGAGTCCTGGATTGTCGATTCGGGGAGTCGGGGGTTCGGGGAACTAGGGAAGTGTCGAAGTACTTCTCAACCTCCCGACCCCCCTATTCCCCGAATCCCCTAATCTGAGTTCCCAGCTTCCCCTAGTAGGTCGCTTGGGCCAGCAGCTCCATGGAGTTCACGGCTTCGACCAGCCGGATGAACTCGGCCCGGTAGCCCTCGGCGTCCGGGCCGGTGGCGCCGCGGGCCAGGGCGAGCACGTCGGCCAAGGTCCAGTCGCCTGAGAACTCCGACGCTCTGAGAATCATCCCGAACCCGGCCACCGCGGCGGCGAAGCGCAGGTCGGTGGATGGCTGGTCGAGCGTGTCGATGACCGGTTGCTCGATGAGGATGCTCTCGTCGCCGGTCGGTTCCTTGTAGCGGAGCTTGACGAACATCAATTCGGGGGAGTCCGAGGTCGAAGTCGTCGTTCCCGGCGTCTGATAGCGAAGCGAGTCGACGCCGCGGATCTCGAACGGGCTCGCGACTCCCACCGGGATCACCTCGTAGAGGGCGGTCACCGAGTGCCCGGCGCCCAGCTCGCCGGCGTCCTTGGTGTCGTCGTTGAAGTCCTCGTCGGCCAGCAGGCGGTTCTCGTAGCCGATCAGCCGGTAGGCCTGCACCCGGGCGGGGTTGAACTCGACCTGGATCTTCACGTCCTTCGCGATAGTGAGCAGCGTGCCGCCCATCTCGGTGACCAACACCTTGCGTGCCTCCATCAGGTTGTCGATGTAGGCGAAGTTGCCGTTACCGTGGTCGGCCAGCTTCTCCATCTTCGAGTCCTGCAGGTTGCCGGTGCCGAACCCGAGCACCGTCAAGAAGGTGCCCTGCTGCCTCTTCTCCTCGATCAGCCGAACCATCTCGGCATCGCTCGAGGCGCCGACGTTGAAGTCGCCGTCGGTCGCCAGGATGACGCGGTTGTTGCCGCCCTCGATGTGGTTTTCGTGGGCGATGCGGTAGGCCAGGATGATCCCTTCGCCTCCAGCAGTGGAGCCACCCGCCTCGAGCGCCTCGATGGCTTCGAGGATCGTCGACTTCTCGTCGCCCGGCGTCGAGGGTAGCACGAGCCCGGCCGCACCGGCGTAGACCACGATGGCGACCCGGTCCGCGGGGCGTAGCTCGTTCACTAGCATCCGGAACGACGCCTTGAGGAGCGGCAGCTTGTCGGGCGACTGCATCGAGCCCGAGACGTCGAGCAGGAAGACGAGGTTGGAAGGCGGCAGGTTCTCGGTATCGACCTTCTGGCCCTGGATGCCGATGCGAACCAACTTGTGCAACGGGTTCCAGGGCGCGTCTGTGACCTCGGTGGTGATGGAGAACGGGTGCCGGCCGTCGGGATCCGGGTAGTCGTAATGGAAATAGTTGATCAGCTCCTCGATGCGCACGGCATCGATCGGCGGCCGCTGGCCATGATTGATGAAGCGCCGCACGTTGCTGTAGGACGCCCGGTCCACATCGATGGAGAAGGTCGACAGCGGGTTCGTGGCCACGCCGAGAAACACGTTCTCGACGATATGGTCGTACGACTCTGTATTGAAGTTGGGGTTGTAGCGACCGGGCAGGTCGTAGCGCACGCCGCCCACGGCGTCGGCGACGGCCTTGGCGCGCTCACGAAGCTCGGCGGGCACGGGCTGGGCCGCCGTGACGACGACGGGCTCGAGCTCGACATCGCCGGCCGCGTCGCCCTCCGGCGGCGAGTGGGACAGGCAGGCGAGGTAGCCGAGCGCCAGCAAGGCTGACAGTGCGATCCACAGGTTCCTCATGATTATCGCTCCCTTTGTAGCCCGGGCGGCGCCCGGTGCCGGTCCGCGCTCTTTCTCCTTCCAAGTAGGGAGACGATCGAGGCCGCGGGGCTTGCACAGGCCGGCCTGCCGCCGGCCGGGAGCCTGGGTGTGAAGCGGATCGGGCCCGCGGGCCCGAGGTTGAATCGCTTCACCATTCCGGATCGTAGGGTATCATAGCGGACCAAACGACAGCCTCGTTGCGTGTTGGTCGGGCGGACAACGGTTCCCGGGCCGGCTGCGTCCAAAGGACAGGGACAGCGGGAATCCACCAGTAGCCGAGCCTGCCGACACATCTGGAGCGGAGGCGCCAGTGAAGACGCTGTGGGTCTGGGCGCGCCGAAGGACCAGAGCAGAGATCGCCGCAGCCTCTGTGATCGCGATCGCTGTGATCGTGACCGGGCTGGTGGTGGTCGAGGCCGCCGCTCTCGCTCACCTGCGCGACCCCGTTCTGCAGGCGCCCACCCGGATCTACGCCCGGCCTTTGGTGCTGTATCTGGGCATGCGACCGGAGCGGTCCGAGGTCGAGGCAGGCCTGCAGGGTCTCGGGTACGTCCGCGCCGCTGGCCGTGATGTCGGACTTGGTGAGTATCGCCTCGGCACGGGCACCTGGGTCATCGGTCGCCGCCCATTCCGCCACCACGACAAGCTGAACCCCGGCGGCATCGCCGTCGCCCGCCTCGATTACGCAGGACGCATCATCCGGCTAGAGGACGGAGACGGCCAGCGCTACTCCTACGTCGCCTTGGAGCCCGAGCTGATCGGCAGCTTCCTTAACGGCTCGGGTCAGGACCGCGTGCCGGTTCGGCTGAGTGATGTGCCGCAGCACTTGGTCGAAGCGGTTCTATCGGTAGAGGACCGCCGGTTCTACGAGCACCGCGGGCTGGACCTGAGGCGGATTGCGGCGGCGTCGTTCGCCAACTTGCGGGCGGGAAAGGTGATCGAGGGCGCCAGCACCATCACCCAACAGCTGGCCAGGAACCTGTACCTCAGCCCGCGGCGCACGCTGATCCGCAAGGTCCGCGAGGCGGCGATCGCCCTGGCCATCGAGCGACGTCACAGCAAAGAGCAGATCCTCGAGTCGTATTTGAACGAGGTCTACCTGGGTCAGGACGGTGGAACGTCGATCCACGGCGTCGGGCGGGCGGCGCAGTACTACTTCGGGGTGGATGTTACCGCCCTCGACCTGGCGCAGGCGGCGACGCTCGCCGCGTTGATCCGCGGTCCCAGCCTGTACTCACCCTTCCGGCGGCCTGAAGCGGCCAAGGCGCGGCGCGATCTGGTGCTGCGGCTGATGTGGGAGCGTGGAGTCGTGGAAGAGGACGCGTACCGTGCGGCGGTGAGCACACCGCTCGAGGTTCGCGAGCCGCCCCGCCCGACGCACAGTGCGCGCTACTTCGTCGACCACGTCGCTGAGGGTTTGAAGGTTGAGCTTGGGTGGGACGCCGTTTCAGCGGGCGGGCTGGCGGTTTTCACCACGCTGGATACGCGTCTGCAGCGCGCCGCCGAGGAAGCGGTGCGGGAAGAGCTGGCGCAGTTGGAGGCGCAGGCCGCCTATCTCGCCCGCGACGATTCGCCGCTGCAGGCGGCACTCGTGGCCATCGATCCGCGTAGCGGTGAGATCCTCGCCATGGTGGGTGGGCGCGATTACGGACGCTCGCAGTTCAACCGCGCGGTGAAAGCGAGACGGCAACCGGGTAGCGCCTTCAAGCCGGTTGTCACCTTGGCGGCTGTCTCGCGGCGCGGCTGGTCCGACCGCGACGACCGTCCCTTCACGCTCGCCACCGTGCTGCAGGATGAGCGGTTCGTGGTCGAGACGCCGCAGGGGCCGTGGGCGCCGGTCAACTACGACGAACGGTTCCGCGGGTCCGTCAGTCTGCGCGAAGCCCTCGAGAGTTCTTTCAACGTCCCCTTCGCGCGACTCGGCATGGCGGTGGGTCCGGAGCGCATCGTCGCGACGGCGCGGGCGTTGGGGGTCGAGGGTCGACTGATCGCCGTCCCCAGCATCGCGCTGGGTTCCAACGAGGTCACGCCTTTGGAGCTTACCCGGGCCTACGGCGTCTTGGCGGCGGGCGGTTATCGGGCCGATACGCGGGCGGTGTTCGGAGTGCTGGACCGGGAAGGGAAGATCCTGGCCCGCAACGGGGGAAACGGTGAGCAAGTCTACGATCCCGCGGAAGCCTACCTGGTGACCTCGGCCCTGCGCGGTGCTGTTGACCGGGGGACCGGGCGGCCTGGTTCATCGGCTACACGCCGTCGCTGGTGGTGGGCGTCTGGGTCGGCTTCGACGATGGAGCGACCTTGGGCCTCCCCGGGGCGCGGGTGGCGTTGCCGATCTTCGCGCGCTTCCTGGTCGAGGTCGTCGGCTCCTACGGTGACGAAGGCCCCTACGGCGGGGCGGTGTTCGTACGCCCGGACGGGCTCGAGGTGGTGGAGATCGATCCAGAAACGGGCCTGCGGGCCGGCTACGGCTGCCGCGGCCGACCGGAGCTATTCATCCGCGGCACGGCGCCGCGCGAAAGTTGCTCGCCCTGGCGCAGCGTCAGGTGGTTAGGCCGCGACGCCGAGGACTGGCTGGAAGGGCGGGCGGAGCGGCTGCGCCTCGAGTTAATCAGGCTGCTGGAGCGCGAGCGCCAGCGACGCGGCGGGGGCCAGCGCCCGTAGCTCACATGCAACCCGGCCGGCGCCTCAGCTCTCGCTGGCGTCGGAGGCCAACGAGAAGTGCATCTGCACGATCACCCAGCGGCCATTCCGTTTCTCCAAAACTCCCGTCCAGCGACAGTCATCCCAGCCCACCGGCTGGCCCTGCCACTCGCCGTGGTCATCGAGCAGTGCCGAGTACCAGGCCACGTCGCCCGAGTTGGAGATGTTGATGCGGAGATCTCTTATGGAGTACTCCGTGGCCTTGAAACCGTCGGTCAGCCAAACTCGCTCGGGGAGGCGGTGGAAGGCCTCGAAGCCGATGATCGTGCTGCGCGAGTCGGGATGGTAGATGAAGAAGCTCGAGTCGCGTGCCATCGAGTTGAAAAGGACGACCGTATCCTTGGTCATCGCCCAACCGATGGAAGCGTCGATCACACGCGCGATCTCCGCTCTCTCGGCCTCGCGATCCGGCTCGGGTGCGGCAGCGCAGGCCGCGAGCCACGAGCCGGCGAATGCAAAGGCCATCACCCAGCGCGCGTTCCACTTCATTACGCCCTCCTTCTGCGGAGCGTTCTAGCGGTTGGGTGCCACCCTGTATAGACGATCGGGACCAGCTCGAAGGTTCGCCGGCGAGCTACCATCCAGCGCAGGGACGGCCCGGGTGTCCGGTCGGACACCCGGGGGCGGCGGGGCCGGTGTCCATCCGGACACGAGCCGGCCGATCGGCGGCTCGGCCGCCCGCGCCCCGATCACGTAATGCGTTATCCTACATAGAGTTGTGGCCTGAGCCCGGAGGTCGATCCGAGCTGGCCCCCATGATGCCTCTACCTGTGGGCGACACTGGCAGAGGAGGCAGAGCGATGGCGCTCAGGATTCGCAACGAGGTGGTGGTAACGGTGGCGGCCGGGCTCTGCTGGGCGCTCCTGGTCCTGCTGCTGGCTGGCTAGCCGGGTGGTAGGGTCTCCCGCTCACTGTCTCTCTTCATCGGTAGGCCGTCGTCGGCACGCTCCGGCGGCGGGCTGTCGGGTTCGCCGGGGGCCGGCGCGTGGATCGACGGGAAAAGCGCCAGGTCGGTGCCGGGCGGTGGCACCTGCAGGCCTTCGGCGGGCGGCGGTTTCAGTGCCGGCATGCGCTCGGCGGCGAACTCGACGATGTGTGCCAGCGTCTGGCCGAAGGAGTAGCCGGCCTGTTCGGCCGAGTCCATGAAGGAGACACCTTCGGTAAGGTCGGGGTTGGGGTTCACCTCGAGCACGTACGGCTTGGTCCCTCTGAGGCGGACATCGACGCGGGCGTAGTCGCGACATTCGGTGGCCAGGTAGGCGCGCACGCAGACGTCCTCGACCTTCTTCAGCACGTGTTTCTTCAATGGCGCCGGGCAGATCGTGTGGACGCGGTGGTAGATCTCGTGCAGCGGATCCCATTTCGCCGCGTAGCTGATGATGGGCGGGTAGTCGGGCGGTAGATCGGAAAAATCGAACTCGACCGGTGGTAGCGCCCGCGGCTCGTGGTTGCCCCAGACGGCGACGTGCAGCTCGCGCCCCTCGATGAACTCCTCGACCAGGACGGCGCCGAACTCGTCGTAGACTCGGCGGACGCGCTCGGGCAAAAGCTCCGCATCGTGCAAGACGGAGTCCTTGCCCACGCCAGCGCTGGCGTCTTCAAACGCCGGCTTGACGATGACCGGGAAATGAAAACCCAGTCGCTTGGGCAACTGCGGCTCGTACAGGACCCGGAAGTTCGGCGTCGGTACGCGGTGATCCTGAAGCACGCGCTTCGTCAGCGCCTTGTCCATGCAGAGCGCGAGCGCGAAGGGCGCCGATCCTGTGTAGGGTATCCCGTAGAGGTCGTACATGCCGGCGACCGCCGCCTCGAGGCTCGAGTCGTCGTGGAAGAACTCTACCAGATTGAAGATGACGTCCGGACGGTTGCGCTTGAGGACGCGCTCCAGCCGCTTCAGATCGTTCTGCAGGTTGACGGCGCGAACCCGATAGCCCTCGCGCCTGAGCGCGCGAACCAGATCCTTGTACTCCTGCTCGACGGTCGGCACGTGGACCGGGTACTCGGGCTCGAACGGCAGCGCTGCGGGGTCGACATGCTGTAATCTCTCGTACCAGTCCTCGCCGACGTGGTTGTACAGCACCACGACAGACTTGGGCTTCTGCGCCGTGTCCTGGCTCAGCGGCTCGGTCAAACGGTCCTCCGGTCACCTGTGATAGCGATCCCGAAGATATCCGGATTCGAGCCGCAGACAAAGGCTGACCGGGACAGGACACGCCCGGGCGCTTCGTGGCGTGCGCGTCCCCGCAAGGTGGAACTAGTATCGGTATAGCTTGCAA
Organism: Gemmatimonadota bacterium; assembly: GCA_039586575.1. Taxonomy (GTDB): domain Bacteria; phylum Gemmatimonadota; class Gemmatimonadetes; order Palauibacterales; family KS3-K002. Next base: position 14,010 of record JBDHKD010000100.1, read on the forward strand.
ACAAAACGGGCGACTGGCATAGTGCTGGAGAAGCACGTGCGGTTGGCTGGGGCAGTTCACCGGGCTCTTCATTCCCGGGGCAGGAGTCTCAGTCGTGGGGACGCACGTCAGTCCGAGTTCTGTCCGAGGTCGACCGCTCCCGGAACTGGACCTTCCTGAGCACCAGTACTCCTCGAGAAATAAGCACGGTGCTGACCGTCGTTTGGCGCGGCGTTGCCGCTCGAACGGCGCAGTGCTTGTTCACTCTCTTCCAAGGGAGGGAATCATGGTTCGGATTGCGTTTCGTAACGGTGTGTGCGCCGCCGTCTTGTTGACAGTGGCCGTGTGGGCAGGTTGCCAAAGCGAGCCGACCGATCCTGCGCTCAGATCAAATCTGGCGGAACTCCATCTTTGCGCGGATGTCTCTGGTACGAACATCGCGGCCATTGTCGTGGAAGTGACCGGTGCCGACATCCCCCAACCGCTGATCTTCAACATCCCGATCGAGAACGGCAACGCATCGGGTGTGCTGACCGTTCCCGCCGGCTCCGAGCGAGTGTTCACGGTCCGCGCTTACGATGCAAACTCGATCGAGACGCATCGAGGGCAGGCGACGATGAACGTGGTGGCGGGCGGTAATCCGCCGCTGACGGTCGTGCTGTATCCGCTGGTCGGAGATGTGGTCGTAGAGGTCGAGATTGCGCAACTGGTGGTGACGCTAGAGCCGTCCGAAGCTGTGGTTCTGGTCGGGCAGTCTGTGCAGTTCCTGGCCACGGTCACGGACGGTGCGGGAAACACCGTATCCGGCGAGGTCAGCTGGGGCTCGAGGCAGCCGCTAGTGGCGAGGGTCGACGAGAACGGCTTGGTGACGGGAGTTGACGAGGGTGATACCGAGATCGTCGCCAATTTTGGCAACGTCAGGAGCACGGCTGAAGTGCGCGTGGAATGGGCGCCTCGACAGGCCATAGTCGGTCTTCTTGGAGTCACGACGGGCAACTCGGGCAACCCACCTCCTACTCTGGCCGGCGGGTATACGCTCCTCCCGATAGACCTGAACAGGGGCGCCGGCGGCGACTTCATCTGGATCTACTACAAGCTGGGCCTGGATGACGGCTCCACCGAGGGCCTGGTGCCGGTAAACCGCGTCTACACGGTCGATACTTCGGATGGTGAGTACGACCCCTATGGGGGTACCCTGGCCAGCGTGGATCTCAACAAGGGTGCGGGCGGCGACTTCATCTATCTCTATTTCACGCGCGGCTTCGGTAACCCGGCCCGTTGTGTCGTCGTCTGGAACGCTGGAGAGGACAACGACGAGCACAACTACTACTGGGGCCCCACTACTCCGGTCGACGACCTGGTGACGTACGACCCGAGTGACGTCGTCTGGGCCCGCCAGCACGGTACCACGTCGCTGCAGGATCTGAACGAGGGGTCGGGCGGCGACTTCATCTACGTCGGGTATTGCCCCGATCATTGAGCTGGTTGGTTGGCGAAACGCAATAGCGGCCGGCGAAATGGGCGAACTGGAAGTCAGGGCCGCGTGGTTCACCGGTCTGGTGCAATACTGGAGGTAGAGATGCTTCGAAGCGTATCGCGTTATCTATCGATCTTCGCGGTCGTACTGATGTTACTATTCTGGGTAGGCTGTGGTGATGAGCCGACGCAGCCGCGCGATCAAATCAATGTGGCCAGCCTTAGCCTATACACCAATGTTGAGGGCACGAGTATCGCCGCGCTGGTCGTGGAGGTGACGGCCGCCGACATCCCCGAGCCTCTCATCTTCAATATCCCCGTCGAGAATGGTGTCGCGTCCGGTGCGTTAACCGTTCCCGCCGGCTCGGACCGGACGATTACGGTTCGGGCCTACGATTCACAGAGGATCGAGACGCACCGGGGGCAGATCACGACCAACCTGGTGGCGGGCGAGAACCCGCCGCTCACGATCGTCCTCTACCCGCTGGTGGGAGACGTGATTATCGAGGTCGAGATAGGCACGTACATTGTGACGGTGGCTCCCTCGTCCGCCGAGCTACTGTATCGCGGCGAAACGATCCAACTCACAGCGACTGTCACGGACGGCGCAGGTAATGTGCTCGACGTGGAGGTCGTCTGGGCCTCGACCCGGCCGACGATGGCCAAGGTGGATGAGATCGGGCTCGTGACCGCGATGAGCAAAGGTGAGGCCGAGATCGTCGCCAACTACAGCAACATGAGTGGCAGGGCAGAAGTTGCCGTCCCTCTGACGGCGGAGGAGCACGCCGAGGCACTGAAGGCAGAGGGGAAGAGTGGCGTGGAGGTCTGCCAGGTGATGCATGATGTCTACGGTGTTTCTGCCCTGGGTGCCGCCCACATACTGCATAACGTGGGTTACAGTGCCGACGAGGCGTACCAGGGGCTACAGGCGGTGTATGGCATCACCGACGTGGTTCAGGCCGAACGAATCCTGTTTGAGGGGGGATTCAGTCCGGACGAATATCTCGAGTCCACGGCTTTGAACTGGGTTGAGGCCTTTGCACCGGTGCTGAGATTCGACGGCTCGCACCACGGGCTGCCGATGTCCGCCGAAACCTACTTCACCAGTGGCTTGCTCTATCCGGTCGTCGGCGCCGGAACGATATGGTGGACGACAGACTGGAACCCGGCCTGCAACCCCGGGCAGGGGATCGTCGGACACTGCGGTCGCGACGAGTGCACGTGCGGTATGTCGAACAACAACTTTCAGACGCTGAGCAGCGGGCAGGTTCCGACCTACTACAAAGCGATCTCCGACATCGAAGCCGGGGACGAGGGCCGCCTCAGAATCGCCTACTGGTGGTTCTACGGGTTTCAGCCCTATTGCAACGATTTCCCGGCAGGAAATGATGGCGCTCACCACGGTGACTGGGAGCACATCGTGGTTACGACGACTCCCGACCGGACCAGCATCGAGTACGTGACCTATTTCTTCCACGGTGACTGGTACACGAGGCGCGACTTCCCCGCGGATGGGAATCGTCCGATGCTCTACGTGGGCAAGCTGGGTCACGGCAGCTATCACAGCCGAGATCACAGCGGCTGGATGGTGGGAACCGCTCATCACTGCTGCCATTATGCCGACTACAGGAACCCCAACGCGGGCTCGATCTGGTATACAACCGACATGAACCTGGTGAGCCTGAGGGGAGATTCGGAGTCGTGGCTTCGCGCGGATCGCGTGGGATCCCGGTATGAGCTGAACGGTAACGACTACACGATAACCAGCTGGCGGTGGGGACCCCACGTCTCGTACTGCGTGTGGTACCTGTTTGGCTGCATGGACTGGGAGCACAACTACGCACCCGGCACGCATCCCACGGTCGACCGGCTGGATTGGACGCTGCGATCGTGTGACGGGGAGGGCTGCGGCACCTCGAGTTGTTCGGGTTTGGTCTACCCGTATTCGGTGAACTTCAACCAAGGCTGGACCTGGGACAGTCAGGGTGTTGCGGGAGAGCGCGTCGGCGGTGTCGAAGCCGCTGCTTGCGTCGACAA
>JBDHKD010000004.1:0-84804 GCA_039586575.1 Gemmatimonadota bacterium
GATCGAAACGGCGAGGGTGTGGGAAGAAGCACGCAAGGCGCTCAGCGCTACGCGTTGGGCCGAGGCCCAGCAGGAGTACGTCTACCACATGCGTCGCTACCAACGGCAGCTCGATCTCCAGACTCGGGTCATCTTGAGTGAGGAGTCTGAGGTGGGTTGGCGCACCGGGGTGAAGCCATTCACGACACCGACGGCAGCGAACCTGATGACGCTCGGGTTCGTCCAGGTCAGTCGCGAGGATACTTCTTTCTACGCGCCGGATGCTGATGTCCTGCTCTCCGACGAGTTTCTCGACTCCCATTGCTTCCGCGTCCGTTTCGGTGACGGCGATCGTTCGGGCCTGGTTGGCCTCGCCTTCGAGCCAGTGGCGGGTCGCGACGTCTCGGACGTGAGAGGGACCCTGTGGCTTGACCAAGAGACGGCCGCGCTGCTCTACATCGAGTACCGCTACACCGCCATCGACCTGAATGTAGAGAGAGAGAGCTTCGGCGGCCGGCTGGACTTCGACCAGTTGCCGAACGGTCGGTGGATCGTCCGGCGTTGGTGGATCCGCGGACCGATCTTCAGCAGGCCGACCGCCGGGCGGGCCGCCAAGGTCGTTGCCATCAAGCAGGTGGGCGGAGAAGTGATCGCGGTGCGTCCCGCAGCCAATCGATGAGGCTAGGCGGCCGACTCGTGGTAGCGCCTCTTTACACCTCAGCCGTCGCCTGGTTAGCGTCACGGTCGGAGGGATCTTTAACCGTCATCACAGCCCAGGAGACCCGGTGCTAGAAGGAGCTACGGGAGACTTGCTCGGCCAGTTCCACGAGCGAGACGGCGAGCTTTGGTGTGAGGGCGTGCCGCTGTCGGAGATCGGTGATACGGTGGGCACGCCGTGCTATGTGTACAGTGAAACGACGATCCGGCGGCGGTACGCCTCTCTGCTTGCGGCGTTCGAGGGTGTTCCGGCTCGCGTCTTCTATTCCGTGAAGGCGAATCACAACCGTTCCCTGCTCCGGATATTCCGGGAGCTGGGCGCGGGGGCGGATGTGGTATCGGGCGGTGAGCTGGTCAGGGCGCGGCGTGCCGGTTTCGAGGGGCACGAGATCGTCTTCGGTGGAGTAGGGAAACGACGCGACGAGCTTGAAGCTGCACTCGACGAAGGTGTACTCATGGTGAACGTCGAGTCGGAGAGCGAGCTTCGTCAGTTGAGTGAGCTGGCCGTCGCTCGCGGCGTATCAGCGGCCGTCGCGATGAGGGTCAACCCTGGTGTGGAGGCAGGCGGACACGCCTACACGCAGACCGGGCATTATCGGACAAAGTTTGGCGTGGCCTGGGAAGATGCCGAGCGGCTTTACCGGCTGGCCGGCCAATTGGACGGGGTGGAGCCGCTAGGAATCGACGCTCACATCGGATCACAGATCCTCAGCGCCGAGCCGTACCGGCGAGTTCTCGAGCGGCTGGCGGAGCTGGTAACGGCGATCCGCAAGTCGGGCATCGAGCTCCGCTACCTCGATTTCGGCGGTGGCTACGGGGTCTCCCACGAGGGCGACGAGGGAATCGACCTGAAATCTGTGGGAGAGGCCGCTGCGAGAGTTGCGGCCGAGTTGGGTGTGACGTTGTTTCTGGAGCCCGGACGTTGGCTCATTGCTCCCGCCGGGGCTCTCGTGGCGCGGGTCCTCTATGTCAAGACACTCGGCGAGCAGACGTTCTGCGTGACCGACACGGGATCCAACGACCTGCTGCGGCCCAGCTACTACAGCGCCTACCATCCCGTGGAAGCGGTGCGCCGCGCGCCGGCTTCGACGATCGCCGACATCGTCGGACCGGTGTGCGAGTCGGGCGACTTCTTGGCTCGCGCGTGTAAGGTGCCGCCTTTGCGGGAAGGTGATTTACTGGCCGTGTTGTACGCCGGTGCCTATGGTTTCGTCATGAGCTCGAACTACAACTCGCGGCCGCGCGCGGCGGAAGTGCTGGTGCGCCAGGACGGCTACCGTCTCGTGCGTCGGCGCGAGACCATCGAGGAGCTGATGGCGGCCGAGGATCTCGAGTAACGGGGTACGAGCGTCGGCAGACGATTTGCGATGCCAGTCAAGGTTGCGACCATCGATTTCCATGTAACCTCCGAATGCAGCCAGGAATGCCCGTATTGTTGGGGTCCGCAAGACTTCGCCCACCCAGTCAGTACTGAGATCGCGCTGCTGATCATCTCGCGCATTAGATCTGTAGGGGCCGGGAGGATCGTCTTCACGGGCGGCGATCCGCTTGAGCGCGCCGACATCGCCCAGCTCATTCGTCATGCCAAGTCGTTGGGACTCGAGGTCGCCCTCTCGACGACGGCGGATCAGTTGACGCCGGGGCTCCTCGACGATATCGGTTCTTGCATAGACCTCATCTCGCTTCCGCTCGACGGATCCTCGGAGACAGTCAATTCACGCACCAAGGAAGCTGGCCACTTCGCCGCGGTGTTGCGCGCGCTGGACTGCCTGCGTCAGCATCCGGAGATCGATGTGAAGGTCTGCACTCCGGTGACCCGGCACAACCTGGCGGACGTGCCGAACATCGTCCGCCTGGTGGAGAACTATGCGGCCACGACGACGGCCCGCGTCTTCTACAACGTATTCCAGGCGTTTCCCCGCGCCATGTTCGATGTCGAGTGGGCCGAGCTGCTCGTCAGTGATGACGAGTTCGCCGGGCTGGAGGCTCGGCTGGGCAGCCATCCCGGTATCCGCCTGAACTTTCTCGGCCAGGCCACACTCGACCGTCTCTACGTGATGATCTTTCCCGACGGCAGCCTGGTCGTGCCTCGGGGCGGCGAGTTCTGCAGCTACGGGAGTTTCCTGGACGTAGACGACTTGGAGGCCGTGCTGAAGAGGAGCCGCTTCGACTGGCGGAAACATCTCCGCCATTCGCGCGGTTGGGAAAAGTGACGTGAGGGTGGGGCCTGGCGGTTGCGTGATGTGGGCCACACCTGCAGATTGACTCCGAATCACGGAACCAAGGAGGGAAATCAATGCAATACCGATTGCTGCCGCTGCTGTTTGCCGTCCTGGTCGTAGCCTGTTCCAGCAAGTCCGGCGACGGTGGCGAGGCGCGCGAAGACGAGATCTTAGCCGAGCAGATCGCAGAGACAGGCGCCATCAACGCCTGGGACGCGGTCGGCGCGATCAAGCCCGACTGGCTCACGACGAGGAGTCGCACCGGCGCCTTCCTGCCCCTGGTCTACGTTGAGGGTCAGCGCCAGGGTGACATCAACGAGCTACGGAACATACAGGCCAGTCGTATTGCCAAGATTCGCTACATCAATCCGTACGAAGCGGAGCGTCGCTGGGGTGCTGACCACTCCGCTGGAGTGTTCTGGATCACTCTTCTGAAGTAGCGCACCGATGAAGGAAGCCGCAGTGTGGCCGAATCTCTCCCCGCTGCGGCTTCTACCGTCCCCCTTCCCCAAGCCCGAAACCCGTCAAACTTGCCACTTCGAGCCGGCAGGGTCGGTCATATTGTCCATCGCCCCCGGTGTATCGTCCGCGGCTCGGCGCGGGCGCGTTGGCCCTATGTCTTGTATTTGCAATAATTTATACCATCAACGGTTCGGTGTCCGCCATGGCCACAGATTTGCCTGAAGAAGAGTTCGGGCACGGTCCCCGGTCCGACGCGAATGGTGCCAATGGGCGCCACCACCCTCCCCAAGGTTCCGAGGCCAAGTGGGAGTACAGCGAAGAGATGAGCGACGAAGGCAGGTCCCCTCCGGAGCGAGAGGATGACATCATCCTTCCGCCCTGGCTCGCAGAGGAGACTGGGAGGCCGGGCGGTGCGGATGCGCTGATCGACGAGGTGATGGCGGCACAGCAGCAGCTGATGCGGGCCACCGCAGCCTTGGCGCCTGGGATCCCAAGGCGCCGTTACATCTACAAGTCTTCCGAGTCGACGCGAGTGCCGCCGCGGCTGGTGCGCTGCCGCGTGACGATCGTGTCGGCGGCGGGAGAGTTCACGGGCGAAGCCGAGGGTCCGGAGATCCGGGGTGTCCGGGCCGAGATCGCGGCGCGGGCGGCGCTGGAGGCGCTGAACCGGGCCGAGCGCGGCCGCGTGGCACTGGCGCTCAAGGGAGCCAGGGTGCTACGCGTGTTCGAGAGTCCCATCATAGTGGTCGGTGTTTACGGTCTGAACACGGGTGAGAGCATTCCGCTCGTCGGTGCGTGCTTCATCCACAATCAGGTGGAGCAGGCCGCCATCCTCGCCACGCTGCAGGCGGCCGATCGCTGGCTCGCCTGGCAGGCTCGCAAGAACAAGTAACCGGCGAGGAAGCGTCAGGGGCAGCCGACTGCCGTCAGGAGGCCTTTCTCCAGATCGGTGAGCGGGGTGGGGTAGTTACCGGTGAAGCAGGCGTCGCAGTAGGGCCCGAACTCCTTCACAGCACCGATCATCCCTTCCAGCGACAAGTAGCCCAGCGAGTCGACGCCGAGGTACTCGCGGATCTCCTCGACGCTGCGGTTCGAGGCCAGCAGCTCTTCCTTGGTGGGCATGTCGATCCCGTAGAAACACGGGAATCGAATCGGCGGCGAGGAGAGGCGGAAGTGGATTGCGCGCGCGCCGGAATCACGAATCATCGAAACGAGACCGCGGCTGGTCGTGCCGCGTACGAGGGAGTCGTCAACGATCACGACCCGCTTGCCGTCGATGACCTCGCGTACCGGGTTGTACTTCACCCGTACCTTGAAGTCGCGATCGCTCTGCAGAGGCTGAATGAAGGTTCGGCCGATGTAGTGATTGCGGATCAGAGCCAGCTCGAGCGGAATGCCCGATTCCTCGGAGAATCCGAGGGCGGCGGAGTTGGATGAGTCGGGCACGGAGAAGACACAGTCGGCGTCGGCCGGGTGTTCGCGGGCGAGCTGGCGGCCGAAGGCACGGCGTGCCGCGTCTACTGAGCATGCCCAGATCTTCGAGTCGGGCCGCGCGAAGTAGACGAGTTCGAAAACGCAGGCGGCCGGGCCCTCCGGGGCGAGACGGGGCAGCGCCTCGATCCTGCCGTCCCGGATCTTCACCACTTCGCCGGGCTCTATGTCGCGGACGTACGCGGCCTCGATAAGATCCAGCGCACAGGTCTCAGAAGCCACAATGATCGCTGGCCCCTTGCGACCGAGGATCAACGGCCGAAACCCGCGCGGGTCACGAGCCGCGTAGATCGTGTCGTTTACGATGATAGCGAGTGAGAACGCGCCCTCGATCCGAGCGAGCGCCTCGAGGACCTGCTGGTCGACGTGCGTCTGCTGCGAGCGGGCGATCAGGTGGACGATGACCTCCGAGTCCATCGTCGACTGAAAGATCGCACCCTCGCCGACGAGCTTCGCCCGCAGCTCCGCGGCATTGGTCAGGTTGCCGTTGTGGGCCAGTGCCAGGGTGCCGTCGCGGTAGTTGACCAGGGCCGGCTGCGCGTTGTGCAGTTCGGACTCGCCGGTCGTCGAGTAGCGGGCGTGACCGATCGCGACACGGCCGCGCAGGTTCTGGATGTCCTCGTTCTTGATCGCCTCGGCGACTAGCCCCATGCCCTTGTGGATTCGGCCTTCGCCCCCGTCATCCATGGCGACGATCCCCGCGGACTCCTGACCGCGGTGCTGCAACGCGTGGAGACCCAGAAACGTCAACTCGGCCGCGGCTTCGTGGCCGGAGACGGCGAAGACGCCGCACTCTTCACGAAGCGACTTGTCGAGCACTGGCAACTGATGTTTCACCGAACAGGACGCCTGGCTTTCACGGTCGATGTTTGCGAAGCCCGAATGATAACGCGGGGCGGCTGCGACTTCCAGCCCGCGGCCGGCGTTGCGGGTCACAGAACGCCCCCGGGCGAGGGTCGCTAGAACCTCGAGAGAACCGGGGGCTTAGTGGAAGATCGTGACAGGGGGATGCCGGCCTGCGGATCACTGCGTCTCATTCACCTCCTGCACGTGGCGGCTACGTGCCGGTGGTATCCGCCTCGGCCCCTTCTGCGGCTTCGCCGGTCAGCCGGTCGAAGCAGGTCGAGGCCGCCTGACGAATCCGTTCATCCTCGGCTTGGTATGCGGGGTCGGCCGCGACGCGGTCCGCCATGTCCGCCATCACGGACGGCTCCACTCCCAGGGCGCGGCTCTCGTCAGACGTGCAGCGGCACAGCACCCGTGCGTCACCAGCAGTGAGACCGGCCTGCGCCATCGCCTGCTGGCAGACCTGGACGAAGTTCTCGAACTCGTCAGCCATCTCCGCTGGCGCGACTGCCGTCGGGACCACCTCTACGGCCGGGGTGGTGTCGGCAGGAGCGACCGGCACTGGGGGTGGCATCTCCGTCTGACGGACCTCGACGCCCTGGACGCTCTCCACGGTCTCGACGGTCGACGGTACCTGGAGCCGCATGCCGCCAGGGGTCGGTCGGGCCACAGTGCCTTTCGGCGACGAGCTTTCGCCGGCGTACTCGTGCCAGGGCGCCCGCAGCACGGCGTCGACGACCTGGCCGTCCTCGAAGACTACCAGGTCCGGGAAGCCACACTCGTACTCGCAGCCGTTATCGAAGAAATAGTAGGTGAACGGCCCTCTGGCGCTCACACCCCGAGGCTCACCGAAGGTCGCCTTGACCTCATCGGTCGTCATCCCCGGCGCGATGGTCTGAACGTCCTGCGCCCGCGCCGCGCTGACCGCGGCCAGGACCGCCGCCAGCGCCGTCACGTACCGCGTCGCTCTCCTGATGCCCATTTTCACTCCCCTCTCGTTCACGATCGCGGCCGCACCTTCCCTGAGGTCACTCCTCGGAGCTGGACTCGGGCTTCTTCTTCCGAGGATTGGAGCCGCTGGCCCAGTGGGGCCGCATGTCTTCGTACTCCAGATCCCGCGACTCTGTTTCCTCGTCCTCGGCTCCCAGTTCCTCACTCAGCGGATCGCGATCGGGCAGGCGATCCAACAAGCCGACCGCCACCGCCCGCACTACGCCGACGGTGATGTAGATCAGCCCGACAGGGAAAACGGCCAGTTGGGGGTTCCAGATGAGCAGCACCACGGCCAAGGCGATCAACGCCAAACCGGCGCGCCCACTGGATGTCCGGACACTCAGGCGGGGAATTGCCGGATAAATTACATGACTCAGCATCAATCCGGCAAGTACAATCATACCACCACCGATGAGCTGAGTCCATGGCCAGCCGGAAAGATAGCTTACGAACAGGCCGGTCTGGCTGAACGGGTAGAAGGAGGCCAAGGTCACCCCGGCCATGGGGGAGGGGAGACCGTGGAAGTGGAGATGTGCGCGGCCGCCCTGCTCAATGTTGAAGCGGGCGAGGCGGACAGCGACCGCCGCGACGTAGATGAAGGCGAGCGCCCAGCTCCAGTCGCCGACCTCGAGGAGCTGTTTGTAGATGAGGATCGCCGGAGCGACGCCGAAGCTGACGAGGTCGACGAGCGAGTCGAGCTCGGTGCCGAAGGGCGTGCCGGTGCGCGCGAAGCGAGCGATCCGGCCGTCGATGGCGTCGGCGACAGCCGCGACGAAGACGAGCCAGGCCGCCAAGCTGTAGTCGCCGCGCAACGCCGCTATGATGGCCCAGAAGCCGAAAAACAGATTCCCCAACGTGAAGGCGTTGGGGAGGATGACGATACCCCGGCGGCGCTCGCCGCCGGCCACCCGGCCGCGACGTATCATTGGGTATGCTCCGTGTCGGTAGGGAAGTTCGCGAGAACGGTGATCCCGCCACTGGCCCTGTCACCGACCTGCACCTTGGGTACGGCGTCTCGCGGCAAGTAGACGTCCACGCGTGAGCCGAAGCGGATTAGGCCCATTCGCTGGCCTTGCTCGACCCTGTCGCCGAGTCGCGCGTAGGTGACGATTCGCTTCGCCGCGAGGCCAGCGATCTGACGAACCAGAACCGATTGGCCGCTCGTGGCGATGCCGGTCGAGGCGCGCTCGTTCGAGTGGCTGGCCGTGCGTCGCCAGGCCGGTTCAAAGCGGCCCGCTTCGTACGTACGATGGTCCACGTCGCCCGAAACGGGGTAGCGGTTCACATGCACGTCGAACAACGAAAGGAAGATCGAGACACGCAGCGATTCGGCCTTGCGGTAGGACGGTTCATCGGTAACCGAGACATCGACGATCTTCCCGTCCGCCGGCGACAGAACGATGTCAGCTCCTTTGGGACCCTCACGCTCCGGGTCGCGGAAGAAGGCCAGGACCGCGACCGCCAAAGCTGTCAATGTTATCGCCACACCCCAGAGGAAAGTCCCTTGCTTCTGCGCGGCGGCGAGCAGCAGTACGATAGCGGGAACCGCTGTGCTGGCGATGAACGGAAAGCCTTCTCGGGCTAGTGGGATTCGCATCTCTGTGCTTCTGCCGACCGGCTAGCTCGTGAGCAGCTGCTCGCCGGTAATCAACTCGTACGCCTTAAGATAACGCCTCGAGGTGTTTTCTACGACCTCGGGCGGCATGTGCGGCGGCGGCGGCATTCGGTTCCACTCCCCTTTGGCCACCAGTAGATCCAAGTAGTCACGGACCGGCTGCTTGTCGAAGGACTGCTGACTGTGACCCGGCTCGTACTGCTCGACCAGCCAGAAACGCGAGGAGTCGGGCGTCAGCGCCTCGTCGATCAGCAATATCTCACCCTCGGTGCCGACGCCGAACTCGAACTTGGTGTCGGCCAAGATGACACCGCCATCGAACGCGATATCGTGGGCTCGCTGATACAGTTCCAGGCTCATATCGCGCAGCGTGTTGGCGACCGCGACGCCGACGGTGGCGCAGACTCGCTCGAAGGTGATGTTCTCGTCGTGCCCCTCGGTCGCCTTGGTGGCCGGCGAAAAGATGGGCGGGTCGAGCCGCTGTGCCTCGATCAGTCCCTCCGGCAACTGCTCGCCCGCCAAGGTTCCGCTGACCCGGTATTCTTTCCAAGCGGAGCCGGTGATGTAACCGCGCACGACGCACTCGATGGGGAAGGGCTGCGTCTTACGGCACAGTATCGAGCGCCCCTCCCACTTGTCGCGGCTGTCGGCCAGTGGGCGGTGCCGCTCGATGATCTGATCCGGATCGGCGGTGATCAGATGGTTGGCCACGATGTCTCTGGTTCGCTCGAACCACCAGAGCGAGATCTGCGTCAGCACTTGACCTTTGTGGGGGATCGGCTCGTCCAGCACCACATCGAAGGCACTGAGTCGATCGGTGGCCACGAGGAGCAAGTCGTCGCCCAAGGCGTACACCTCGCGCACCTTGCCTTCCTTCACCAGCGGGAGATCGAGCTTGACGTTGCGTAGCGGTTGTGTCATCGCCGTGTCTCGTTTGCCAGCACCGGTCAGACGGTGAGGGTTGGGCTGGTCGTGTCTATCTCGTCCCGGTAACGGTCCAGCACGGGATCGACCCAGTCGGAGATGAAGCGATCGACCTGTTCTACCGCTCGGCCGGCCATCGCCGCCGGGCTCAACATCCTCTCAAGATCCGACCGCTCGAGACCGATCTCGCGGTCGTTCGCCAGGCGCTCCACCATATCGTTCGGCTTCCCTTGGCGCACCTCTTCCGCCGCAGCCACGGCGTGCCGGCGGATCACCTCGTGCAGCTGCTGACGGTCGGCTCCCCGGCGCGCCAGGTGCAGCAGCACGGGCTCCGCCGCCAGGTAGGGCATCTGGTCGGCGAGGCGGCGCGCAATGACTTCCGGATTGACCCGCAGCCCTGCGGCCACGTTATGCCAGATCAACAGCACGGCATCGGTGGCCAAATACGCTTCGGGAACCGCGATTCGCTTGTTGGCCGAGTCATCGAGAGTGCGCTCCAGCCACTGGGTCGCCGCGGTGATCGCCGGGTCGAGGGAAAGCACCATGACGTGACGCGCCAGCGCGTTGATTCGCTCGCAGCGCATCGGGTTCCGCTTGTGGGGCATGGCGCTGGATCCCACCTGCGAAGCCCCGAACGGTTCCTCGAGCTCGCCGAAACTCTGCAGCAGACGAATGTCGTTGGCGAACTTCGATGCCGACTGGGCTAGGTCCGAGAGTACGGCGAGCAGCGCAGCGTCGACTTTGCGCGCGTAGGTCTGGGCGGTGACGCCGTACGTCTCTGCGAACCCCATCTTCTGGGCGACCAGAGCGCAGAGGCGCTCGACCTTCTGTGAATCGCCGTCGAACAGGATGAGGAAGGAGGCTTCGGTGCCCGTAGCACCACGCGTACCTCGAAAGCGCAGGTTCTGCAGCCGGAACTCGATGGTCTCCAGGTCGAGCAGCAAGTCCTGCATCCAGAGGGTGGTTCGCTTACCGACGGTGGTCGGCTGGGCGGGCTGCAGGTGGGTGTAGCCCATACAGACGAGGTCACGGTGCTGCAACGCTTGCGCGCGCAGCGCGGCCAGAAGGTTGAGAACGCGGCGGCGGATGAGACGTAGCGCCTCGCGATGCTGGATCAGGTCGGCGTTGTCCATGACGAACGCCGAAGTGGCTCCGAGGTGAATTACGCCTCTGGCCGAGGGCGCGACCTCGCCGAAGTGGTGGATATGGGCCATGACCTCGTGTCGCGTCTCCGACTCGAGCTCTGCAATACGGGTCAGGTCGATATCGTCTACGCTGGACCGCATGGCGGCGAGGGCATCCTCGCCGATCTCCAGGCCCAGCTCGCGTTCCACCTCGGCGAGGGCGATCCACAGCTGCCGCCAGATTCGGGCGCGGTGACGTGGCCCGAATATGGCCGACATGTCCTTGGAGGCGTAGCGCGTGATCAGCGGATTCTGGTATGCGTCGGTCACTGGCGTCAATCAATCCCTGACGATTCGGAAGGACGTGCTGCGCAGTGCGCCGCCCCTCTCGAAGTGGACCCGGATCGCGCCTCGGCCCGCCAAGTAGTCGAGGAACTCCGCGACCTCGTCGGCATTGCTCACCCTTTGGCGATTGATAGCGACGATGAGATCACCGGCCTGCAGCCCGGTCGCCCGCGAGGCGTTGTCCGAAATGTCGACGATCAGGGCGCCATCTTCGTAGCGTAGCGCCCGTTCCGCACGTATCGCCGGGGTCAGCGTGACGAGTTCGAGGCCCTCCAAGACCTCGATCCGATCGGCGGTGACCGAGGGCAGATCCTCCACGGAGAGCATCACTTGCCGGTCACGCCCACGACGATCACGGATTGTAATAGAGACCGCCTGGCCGGGGGACACATTGAACAGTTCGGCCTCCCAGTCGAGGTGCGATTTTACCGGGCGCCCCTGAACTGCTACCAGTTCCATGCCGACTTCGAGGTCGGCTCGCTCCGCCGGCGACCCCGGCGCCACTCGGACGATGGAGGCGCCGCGGCGGCGTCCGGGTCGATCGCTCTCCGCCGGACCCACATCCAGTCCAACCCACGGCCGCCGCACCTGGCCTTCGTTGCGAAGCTGCTCCGCGATACGCAGCGCTCGGTTGATCGGGATCGCGAATCCCAGCCCCTGCGATCCACCGGACCGCGAGAAGATAGCCGAGTTCACGCCAATCACCTGCCCGTCCGCATTAGCCAGCGGGCCGCCGGAGTTCCCGGGGTTGATCGACGCGTCGGTCTGGATCATGTCGGCGTAAATCGTCTGACCGTCGCCCTGCGAGCCGCCGAAGGCGGACGGCAGGATGTGGCGGCCGACACCGGAGATCACCCCGGCCGTGACGGTGGGTTCGACGTTGGACAGAAGGTAGCCGAACGGGTTGCCGATCGCGATCGCCGGCTCGCCAGTGACCAGGTCGTCGGAGTCTCCGAACCCGGGCACCGGTATCTCCGCCTCCACCCGCAGCAAGGCGAGGTCGGAGAGCTCGTCGCTGCCCACGAGTTCGGCGGGGAAGTCTTCGCCGTCGGCGGCTGAGACGACGATCTCGGTCGCCCCTTGCACGACGTGCGCGTTGGTGAGCACGTATCCACCCGCTGCGATGGCGAAGCCCGAACCCAGACCCTGTACCTCTCGCTCGTAGCCGAACGGGTCGCCGTAGCCGAAGAAATCCTCCCACAGAGAGGGCCGTCCAACCCGTGTGCGCCGGATGACGTTGACGCTCACCACCGAAGGGATGACTCTCCGCGCCGCCTCCACTACGGGAGTCTGCCGAGCTGTGCTCTGAGTTGCCGGGACGGCCTCTTGTGGCGGCGCTGTTTCGACCGCCTGTGAAGCGCTCTTCTCGGCGCCGTCCAAGAAGGCCGGCGGGCCGAGTAGGACGATGCTCAGCGCCACGAGGGCCGCCGCGAAACCGGCGATCCAGCCGGCGAGAAACCCTGGGCGCCTCCGCCCCCGCTCGGATCTCGTGTTTATACGCTCGCCTCCTCTCGGCTCGGCACCGCCAGCTTCGCTTTCTCGGCGTCCTTCAGAAACGCCTCGATCCCGCGATCCGTTAGCGGGTGGTCGAGCAGTTTCCAGAGCACCGCCGGCGGCACGGTGGCGACGTCCGCGCCGATCATCGCCGCCTCTACGAAGTGAAGCGGATGGCGAATCGAAGCGACCAGGATCTCCGTGTCGAACCCGTAGTTGTCGTAGATCTCACGGATTTGGGCTATCAAATCCATCCCCTGATGGCTGATGTCATCGAGACGTCCGACGAACGGCGAAATGAAGGTCGCTCCCGCTTTCGCCGCCAGCAGCGCCTGTGAGGCAGAGAAGCAGAGTGTAACGTTGACGCCGATCCCCGCAGCCCGCAGCTGGCGCGTCGCCACCAGGCCATCCTCGGTCAGCGGGACCTTGATCACCACGTTCTCTCCGATGGCCGCCAGATCTCTCCCTTGGGCGACCATCCCGTCAGAGTCGGTGGCGAGCACCTCCAGGCTGACCGGCCCGTCCACCGCTTCGGCGACTTCCTTCATGTAGTCGGCTACACTGGCGTCACCGACGACCTTTGCCATTAGCGACGGATTCGTGGTTACGCCGTCGATCAGACCCGCCCGCGCAGCGCGGCGAATCTCCTGGAGATCCGCCGTATCAAGGAAAATCTTCATTCGTTGCCCCCCTTAGCCCGTCGCTCCTCGGTCTCTGAGACTACTCCTTACTATATTCGACTCCCGTCAAAAACAATCCCTGCGCCGGTGCCGGCGGCGCCGACCGCAGCCCGGACTCGCCCTCTAACAGCCGGGCGATCTCGTCCACCTGCCTCAGGCCGCGCCCGATCTCGACCAGTGTACCCACGAGATACCGCACCATCCGGTGCAGGTAGCGGTCGGCGGTAATCTCGAACTCCACCACGCCGTCGGCCCGGCACGCCTCGCGCCAAACCGCGGCTGCGACGCTGCAGCGCACCCCCCGCTCCGGCTGACCCGCTTTGGCGAAAGCGCTAAAGTCGTGGTCGCCCACGATGCAATCGCTAGCGGTGCTCATACGCTCGAGGTCCAGGGCGCGCCCCAGCGGCCAACACCAAGGCGCATGGAAAGGCGACTGCGACCGGCGGTCCACACCAACTCGATAGATGTAGGTGCGTGACAGTGCGTCGTAGCGGGGATGAAACGAGTCGTGAACACGCTCCGCCGATTCGATCCAGAGGTCCGGTGGCGCCAGCGCGTTGAGAGCCCTGAGCAGTTCCTGCTCGCCGAAGCGGTCCGGAATCAAGGCACTGGCCACCTGGCCCGTGGCATGCACGCCGCGGTCGGTGCGACCAGCTGCGGTGACCTTCAGCGGCACGTGCCCGCAGATTCGGCCCAACAAGGCCAAAAGCTCACCCTGCACCGTGCGCCGGTCATTCTGCGACTGCCAACCGTAGAAATTCCGGCCCTGGTAGTGCAAGACGAGCTTCACTCGCCAGTATCCCGCGTGGTGCCCTGGCTGCGCCACGCGCGAGAAACTACCGGCGCCAATCGAGGCGTGTCAAGCGATTCGGTCAGTACTTGCGGATAACGCCGACAACCACGCCCCGCACCCTGACGGCATCCTCCCTGTAGTACTGCGGCGCGTGGTTTTCGTTGGAGGGCTGGAGGCGAACGCGGCCGTCGCTCTCTCGATAGAAGCGCTTCACAGTCGCCGTGTCTCCTCCGACAAGCGCGATCACCATCTCGCCGTTCTCGGCCGTCTCGCGCGCTTCAACGACGACACAGTCCCCGTCACGAATCTGGTCGTCGATCATCGAGTCGCCACGCACTCGCAGGACGAAGTGCGGAGCCGCGCCGGCCAGCATGTCCTCGGGAACCGCGATCGTCTCGTTGTCCTCGATCGCCTCGATGGGGTAGCCGGCGGCCACGAGTCCCAGGAGCGGGAGCCCGGTCGCCGCCACCTTCGGCCGAGCCGTCTCTAGCGGCTCCACCGAGCGGCTTTCATTGTAGTTGCGCCGGATATACCCTTTCCTCTCCAGGTTGGAGAGGTGCTCGTGCACCGTCGCCAGCGATCGGTAGCCGAAGAACTGGGCAATCTCCTCGAAGCTGGGTGAGTACCCCGAGTTCTGGATGAAACTCTCGATAAAATCGAGTATCTCGCGCTGCCGCTTCGTGAGCGCCATGACGCCTCCGATCTGCTGTCGCTGACGCGCCGGGCGGCCCGTCGGGGCGCCCGAACAGGAGCCGAAATACAATACCCGAAAATGCACCGAAGCGCAACCCCGGCAGGAGGTCCTGGGCCCGGGGAGTGGGGCGCCCGGAGGCCCGTGGCAGCCCCGTTGCCCGATCGGGTGACGAATGTGGGGGGAAGGCACTATATTATTGGGTCGGTAGTCGGTTCGGACACCTACCCCTGCCTTGTCCGTGAGCTCCAGGTCGTCATCGAACGCAGCCGCGCCAACAGACGTTCGATCTGTGGCGGGCGTTCCTCCTGAGAGCGGCGTACTGCCGAAAGGGAAGCGGTGATGGACGAAGATGTCCTGAGTGGTCTGCCCGATTTCGATTCGGAGGTCAACTCCGACCCCGAACCCGACTTCGGCCCCCGTGTAGCGGAGGCTCCCGAGGAGGGTGCCCTCGATACGGAGGTCCGAGAGTTCCTCGTCGCCTTCCTCAAGACGGTGCGAGCGGCGCAGCTCTACGTGCAGGGGAACCCGCTCCTGCATCAGTTCACCGAGGATCTCAAACGGCGCCTCGGGGCGATCTGGGACCGCGTGCCGTCGCTGAACTTCACGGTCGGCGAGAGCGAGCTCCGCTGGCTCGATAGTCCTGTGTACCGGGAGAAGCTCGGCGGCCCGGACAATTTCGCCTTCCAGCTCTATCGGGACGGCATCCGGCGATTCGAACTGCTGCCCGGCGTCGAAGAGGACGAGCTGCGCCAGTTCATCGATGTGTTGCGGCTTTCCAAGACGCTGAGGCAGGACGAAGACGATCTCCTGACGCTGATGTGGAACTGCGATTTCTCCTACATCCGTTACGAGTACGTCGATGTGTTGGGCGACGAGCCGCCGGTTCCGACCCCGGATCTGTCTCAGTCGGCCGACGAGACGCTCCCGGCGCTGCCGGAGCTCGAGCTTTCGCCGGAGCTGCAGACTCCGACCCTGCGGGAAGACTTCGAGCCGTCGCTCTACTTCCTCGATGAATCGGATGTAGCGCATCTTCAGCAGGAATTGCGCCGCGAGTGGGACCGTCTAGTCAAGCAAGACGTGATGATCGCCGTCCTCGATCAGTACGAGATGGGCGACGATGAGCGGCGTGCCGAGATCGTCGACATCCTCCGCCAGATGCTGCCGCGGGTGCTGGCTGAGGGCGGTTTCTCGCAGGCATCGTTCATCGTCGGCGAACTGAAGCTCATCGCTGAGCGAGCACAGAGCCCGGCGATCGCCGAGCAGGTCGGCGCCATCATCGGCGAGCTGAGCGAGCCGATCGTGCTCGAGCAGCTGGTGCGAATCCTCGAAGACGGGACGATCGATCCCAACAGCGAGGCTCTGGCAACGCTGCTTGGCGCGCTGAAGCCGGAAGCGATTGTGACGCTGATTCAGGCAATGCCGATGGTGGTCCGCAAGGAGGCCCGGGAACAGCTCCTGGCGACGCTCGATCGGTTGGCCTCGATGAACCCGAGGCTGATGGGCAGCTTGATCGGTTCCGAAGACCCGCGCGTGGCGGGGCAAGCGGCGCAGATCGCGGGACGACTGAAGATGGGAGGGACAGCCGAGCCTATCGCTCGACTGCTGAAGCGCCAGGAGCAGGAAGTACGGCTTGCGGCGGTGGAGGCCCTGGTGGCATTGCGGACGTCGATGGCCGGCGCTCCGCTGATGAGCGCCCTGACCGACAAGAGCCGCGACGTGCGAGTCTCGGCCGCCAAGGGTATCGCGCGGCTGAGGTACAGTCCCGCGGCGCAGCAGCTCGAGTCGCGCATCAAGAGCAAGGACCTGCGCAAGCGGGATCTGACGGAGCAGCTGGCGTTCTTCGAGGCCTACGCGTTCGCGGCGGGCCCCAAGGGCACTCGCTTGTTGGCTCGGATGTTGAACGGGCGGCGGTACCTCTGGGTCAGGTTTCCCAGTCAGGTACGGGCGTGCGCGGCGCGAGCGCTCGGTCTGGTCGGTGGGCCGGAGGCGGACCAGGCGCTGAACACTGCAGAGTCGAGCCGTGATCCGATGGTGCTGAGCGCGGTACACGCGGCACGGCGCGGGCCCGAGGCGGAGGAGACACCGGATGAGGGATGACGAGGCGCTAATCAAGGATACGAGTGCGCTGCTGAGCGGCGAGGGGCGTAAGGTCCTGGCGGCTCTGTATGCCACCATGCGTTCCTTGCGACTCTATCCCCTCGAGAACCAGGTGGTTCAGAGGGCGCTGGCGGAAGTCGAGGCCAACGTGCGTATCGTGCTCAACCGCGAGGGTCGGATGCAGCTCCGCCTGGCCAGCGACTTCGTCTTCTTCAACGACGTACGTGTCCGTCTCGATCTCGGCAACTACGCCAGCTTCGTATTCGTTAGGAAGGCGCTGGAAGCGCACGCTGTAGGCAGTATCGAGGTGAACCCACAGGTCGACATCCGCGAGTGGACGTCGTTCCTCTCGCTGCTGGTGCGTGAGCCTGAGGCCGTCGACGAGGCAGCGCTGGAGGCGATCCAGCAGCAGATACAACAGGCGGGGATCGAGAATATCGCTGTGGGACCGCCGGCGGCGCTGGTTGAAGCGCTGAGCTTGAGCGAGGAGGCGAAGGAGGCGGCGCGTCGCACTTATGCGCGCTCGGTGAGCGTGGTGAAGGACGTGATGACCAACGTGCGGCTGGGCAAAGCCTGGAGCGGCCGCCGGGTCAAGCGAGTTGTGCTCGGTATCGTCGACCAGGTTCTTCACGACGAGGCGGCCATGCTGGGCATGACGACCCTGCGCGACTATGACGAGTACACGTTCACGCACTCGGTGAACGTCTGCATCCTCTCGGTCGCACTCGGGCAGAAGCTGGGCTTCAGCAGACTGCAGCTGTTCGAGCTCGGACTCGGCGCGCTGTTCCACGATATGGGCAAGTCGAGAGTGCCGCTCAGCGTGCTCAACAAGGAGGGCAGGCTGGACAAGGAGGAGTGGAGGATCATGAGCCAGCACCCCGAGTTCGGGATGATCCTCCTGTTCGACCTGCACGGCTTCGAGGAGCCGCCCTACCGGGCGATGCTTACAGCGTACGAGCACCACATGAGAACCGACTTCACGGGTTACCCGCGAGTGATCCGCGACCGCTGGATGGGCTTCTTCTCACGCATCTGTGCCGTGGCGGACGCCTTCGATGCGGCGACCAGTAAGCGGAGCTACCAGTACATCCCGTTCCCGCCTGACGAGGTGCTGCGGGAGATGCGGGACAACCCGTCGCGCGGCTTCGACGCCACCGTCGTCAAGGCGTTCGTCAACATGATGGGGATCTACCCGGTCGGTACCCTCTGCATCCTCGATACGGGTGAACTGGCCATCGTCGTCGCTCCCAGTCCGAACCCCGAGGAGCTTCATCGCCCGCTCGTGAGGATCGTATCGGATGCCAGCGGTCGTAAGCTGGCCGAGCCACCGCTGGTCGATCTGTCCGAGGAAGATGCGGCGACCGGGCGCCCGGTGCGGACCATCGTGAAGACGACCGACCCGGACAAGTACAGCATCACGGTCTCCGATTACGTCGCCTGAGCGACGGCTCGGCAAAGCTGAAAACGCCGCGACCTCCGACACATTGGGGGCGTCGCGGCTCTGTGTCTTCGTCTCGGCTGTCCCGCCGTACGGCACTCGCGCCCAGCGCTGGACGCCGAGCCCCTTGATTCTGGACCTACCGCTGGGCGAAGATACGGGTCGCAACGCGCTCGTGGGGGTACTGTGTGAGGGGCTCGAGGGAGCCGCGGTTTCGCTGCGACCGATACCCGGAGAGATCGACTCGGCAACCGACTGACGTGCGACTCATATCTCTGAATCGAAGAAGCGCTTTAGCCTTGGCGACGGCGGCGGGGGGTATGTTGCTGTTGTCCGTCGGGTTGTGGCCGCTCCCGCATGCGGCGACGGGCCAGCAGCCGTCGACGGTCTCAGCCGAGCTTGCCGAAGCCCTCACACGCACGGCGACGGGGGAGCGGATCCCCGTGCTAATCCAGGTCGATTTGCAGGATGGGCCGAGGCCGCTGGCAGGGCGTCGGGAATTCCGGGCTGCAGAGCAGGCGTCCAATCTGGCGGGTCTCTACTCGACATCGGCGGCACGGCTGCGCGCGGAGCTGCCGGTGGACCTGGCGGTGGATCTGGACGCCGGGCGTGTGCTCTGGATTGGCGGCGCGATCGCCGCCGAGCTCACAGCGGCTCAGGTGCAGATGCTGGAAAGCCAGCCGGGCGTGCAGCGGCTTCACTATGACGGGCTGGTCGAGGTCGATCTGGCGGCGCGGCCGACGGAGTCGGGGTTGCTCTGGGCGCCCGGATTACCCGTAGCCCAGGACCCGGGGGGCGGTCTTCCGTGGGGGCTTGAGGCGGTGGGCGCTCCGGAGCTCTGGGCACGCGGGGCGACGGGTGATGGAACCGTTGTCGCGATCATCGACAGCGGTGTGGACGGGAACCACCCCCTGCTGTGGCGGAAGTGGCGTGGGTTGAGCGGCGCAGCGAGCGAGGCGTGGTTCGACCCCTGGGGACTCACGGAGTCACCGGTGGATGACGATAATACCGGTGGGGTTGGACATGGCACTCTCGTGGCCACCGTGGCGGTAGGCAGCCTCGAGCCCGGTGACACTCTGATCCGGTTCGGTCAGCCGCAGGTCGTGGTGGACGAGCTCGAGGTGGTGACCGGCGTCGCCCCGGGCGCCGAGTGGGTGGCGGCCAACGCTTTCGAGATCTTCGGCGGCGTGACGTACACGCGGCGTTCGGTTTTGCTGCAGGCGATGCAGTGGGTGCTCGATCCGGACGGCGACCCGGCTACGGTATCGGACATACCGGACGTAGTGAACAATTCCTGGGGCTACCCGCCGGGCGGTTGCGACGGCCTGTTCGACCGGGCCATCGATGCTCTGGAAGCCGGCGGTGTACCCGTGGTCTTCGCCGCCGGCAACCGCTCGGCGGGCTTCGAGACCGTGGCTTCCCCCGCGGAGCGGGCCGACCTCCTGCTCAACGCGTTTGCCGTCGGCGCTGCGGTGCGCGAGGACGGTCGGATCGTGGTGGCGGAGAACAGCCTCGGTGGCCCAACGCCCTGCGCGCCGGGTGCCGTGAAGCCCGAAGTCGTCGCTCCCGGTGACGTCCCGGTAGTGCGGAACGGCGGGCCACACACCGCTGTGGTGGCCGGCCGCTCCGGTGCTTTCACCTCCTGGGCGGCGCCACACGCCGTGGGAGCGCTGGCTTTGCTCAGCGGGTTGAACCCCTTCGCCAGCGCCAACGATCTCAAGGCCGCCCTCTTCTCGACGGCGACCGACCTGGACCCTCCCGGCCTCGACAACCGCAGCGGGGCCGGGTTCATCGATCTCGTAGCGGCGGCGCAGCGCATCGGTGGATTGGGCGCTGTCGACATCGTGCTGGCCGGCTGGTCGTGGGACTCGACCAACGCTTCTCTGACACTGGACCTCCAGAACCGGGGCGGTGGTGCGTTTCCCGGCGGGTCCGCGGAATTGCGCCACCGACCCAGCGGAGTGCTGCTGGCAAGCGCGCCCGCGCCGGCCATCCCGCCGCGGCGGCGGAGCGAGATGACGTTCGCCGGGCTTGGTGCCGAGCTCGTGCCGGGTGCTCGCCTGAGCCTGCGTCTGGAAAGCGACGGCGCCGTACTCGAGCTGCCGCTATCGCTCAGCGCGGCGAGCGCGACGGCCGTCGTTCTGGCCGATGGCGCGGTGCGGTTCTCACTCGACGGGCGCGGCCGGCTCGGCCGTGTCGCTGGTACACCGGGATTCGAGTTCCTGGGCGGCGATTGGCTGATCGGCGGCGCCTTCCTGTTCGGCGACGGCGAGCACGTGTCCGATGCGGCTTACGTTGATGTCCTGCAACGGCCGGGGCTGAAGTCGAACCCGGTCGGCTCCGATACCGACTGGCGCGACATAGAGGTCATCTCGCTCGGGCGCAGTGCCGAGATCGCGTTCAGCGACGACCGGGCGCTGCTGCCGTTGGGCGCCACCGTCGAGCAGACGACGGACCTCGTGGCCCTAGGGGACAGCGGAGCGTTCGTGGCCCTGAAGGCGACGGTCGAGCTGCGGGCGCGCCGAAACGTGCCGCTGGCCGGTGTGCTGCTCGATTGGGACCTGGCGGGCCGTGATACCGTCTACTGGGACCCGGCGCTTAGGGCTTCGGTGATGACGGCGGCTGATTCCAGCGGCCCCTGGGTCGCCCTGGCGACGACACCCGGCCCTCCCACAACCCACGCGGCGGTGCCGCTGGGCACGCCACTGGGTGGTTTCTACGTCGTTGGGCCCGATGCCGGCGTCCTGGCCAAGCCCGAAGGCTTTGGGGACGGCGAGAAAGCGCTGTACATGCGTCTGGGCGGTCCGCCGACCTCGGAGTCGGAGATCACCGATTGGGCCCAGCTCGTGACCGTGGGACCGCTGCGCGGCGGTGAATCGACGACGTTCTTGATAGCGGCGGGCGAATCGCCTTCGGCGCTGGCAGCGGCGCTGGACAGCGCCCGTGCCTTCGCCGGTGGAACCGGAAGCGCGGCCGCCGCCGCACGCTCCTTCGAGCTGCTGCCCGCCTACCCCAACCCCTTCGACCCCACCGCAGGCGACGCGATCAACCTCCCGTTCCTCGTCGATCGCAGCAGCGAGCCGGTTCAGGCGGTGCTCGATATCTACACGATCGCCGGCCAGCTCATCTACAGTGAGCGCCGGACCTTGGAACCGGATGCACCCATCGAGCCGTTCCGCTGGAGCGGAACGCTCGCCGACGGTGGAGCGGCAGCCAGCGGTGTGTACGGCTACATCATCCGGGTGGGCGACGCCAAGAAGTACGCCAAGTTCGTATTGCTCAAGTAAGCACCGCCGGTCGGCCGGCCGGTTTGACACGTCCGATTCGGCGGCGCTAACATCTCAGCCGTGATGACCCGTCAGCAAGACACCGACCAAGAGCCGGCTCGGCGGCAGGTAACGACGCTCGAGCTGGTGGCCATGAAGAGGCGCGGTGAGCGGATCGCCGTGCTGACGGCCTACGACTACCTGATGGCCGGCCTGGTCGACGAAGCCGGTGTCGATTGCGTTCTGGTCGGCGACTCGCTCGGCCAGGTGGTCGCCGGCGAGGACTCGACGCTTCCCGTCACCCTGGAACAGATGATCTATCACGCGAAGGCGGTGCGCCGAGGCTTGAAGCGCGCGCTGCTCGTGGTCGACATGCCGTTCCTCACATACCAGGTCTCGATCGAGGAGGCGATCCGCAACTCCGGACGCGTGCTTCAGGAAACTGGAGCACAGGCTGTGAAGCTGGAGGGTGGCCACAGGGAGATGGCGAAGACGATCAGCCGGCTCGTCGATTCGGGCATACCGGTCATGGGCCATCTGGGCCTGACCCCCCAATCGGTTCATAAACTGGGCGGTTACCGGTTGGTCGGCAGGGCAAAAGAGGAGCGGGAGAAACTGATGGCCGACGCCGAGCGTCTGGTCGAGGCGGGTTGCTTCAGTATGGTCCTCGAGATGCTGCCCCGGGGCCTAGCGGGTGAGATTACGCGACTCGTGCCCATCCCGACCATCGGGATCGGCGCGGGCCCCGACTGCGATGGGCAGGTTCTCGTGCTGCCAGACATGCTCGGGTTGAACGAGGGCTTCAGCCCCGGATTCCTCAAGCGGTACGCCGAGCTGGCCAAGCAAGTTCGGGACGCGGTGGGGGCGTACATACGCGAGGTCAAAGAGGGCGACTACCCGGGGCCCGACCACTCGTACGAGTAGCCGGCCCGGAACCTACCTACCGTGAATCTCGTCAGAAGTATTTCGGAGGTCAGGGAGGCGGTCGGTCGAGTCCGGCGCTCCGGCCACACGATCGGTCTCGTACCGACGATGGGATATCTTCACGAGGGCCATCTGAGTCTCATCGATCGCTGCCGCGGGCTCACCGACTACGTCGTCCTGTCGATCTACGTCAACCCCCTGCAGTTTGGGCCCGGCGAAGATCTCGATCGCTACCCGCGCGATCTTGAACGCGACCTGCGTCTCGCCGATGCACGTGGCGTCGATCTCGCCTTCGCGCCCAGCGATCGGGAGCTCTATCCGCTGGAGATCGCCGTAGCCGTCACACCCAAGCGTCTGGCAAACCGGCTGTGTGGTCTGAGTCGGCCCGGCCATTTCGAAGGCGTGCTGACCGTAGTCTGCAAGTTGTTCGGGATCGTTCAGCCCGATGTGGGAGTCTTCGGGCAGAAAGACTTCCAGCAAGCGGTGCTGATCGAGAGGATGGTCGCTGACCTGAATCTGCCGGTGCGGATCGAGGTGGCGCCCACCGTCCGCGAACCGGACGGCCTGGCCATGAGCTCCCGCAACGCGTACCTGTCGAAGGACGAGCGGCAGCAGGCGCTCAACATCTCGCGCGCGCTGGCCGCATCCGTGAGTGCCTTTCGGGCCGGGGAGCGGGCTGCGGCGGCCCTGCGCTCGGGCATCCTGCAGCGTTTGGAGGCGGTCACCGGCCTGGAAGTGGAGTACGCGGAGCTCGTCTCGGCGGACGGGCTGGAACCCGTTGAGGTTGCCGATGCGGACACGGTGGTGGCGATCGCGGCGCGCGTGGGAAGGACGCGCCTGATCGACAACGTCCGCTTCGCGAGTCCCGACCCGGGTCTAGCAGAGCTACTGTGAGGAGCGGAACCGGCTATATTTAGGCGTTGTCGTTAGAGCACTGGTTGGCGAGGACCCAGACGGGGCCGTGGAGCACGAGAATGAGAAGGGAACTCTGTAAGTCGAAGATACATGGAGCGACGGTAACGGACGCGAACATCTATTACGAGGGTTCGCTGACGCTCGACCTGGATTTGATCGAGGCTGCCGACTTGGTGGCCTACGAACGGATCCAGGTGGTGAATATCAACAACGGTTCGCGGCTCGAGACCTACGTGATACCGGGCGCGCGTGGTTCCGGTACGGTCGCCCTCAACGGTGCCGCCGCTCGACTGGGTGCCGTTGGAGACAACGTAATCTTGATCAGCTATGCCCACTACGAAGAATCGGAAATCACCGGGCATGAACCGCGCCTAGTGTTCGTCGACGAGAACAACCGCGTCGCGAAGCGAAATCTCCGGGTGACGGCGCCTTGACCCCCGCCTGACCCCCATTCCTGCGCCGCCGCGCATCGCGGACCTGTGAGTCCATCCGCGCACCCGGAACCGCAAGGGCGATGACGTCCCCGAACTTGCACTCGCTCATCGTCGCCGCAGCACGCGGGCAGCTACCCGCTTGGGCCCGCGTCAACCGCGAGCGACTCCCCCACTTGGCTTCCGTAGCAGGCCTACTGGCCCGCTGGGCTGCCGAGTTGGGCTTGGACGAGGCCGAACGGATCCGTTGGTCGGCGGCCGGCTGGCTGCACGATGCGCTGCGCGACGAGGACCCGAACGAGCTGTCCCGCGAAGCCGCCGACTATCCTGGCAAGCTACGCCACGGTCCGGCTGCCGCCGCACGGCTCGAAGCGGAGGGCATCGACGACGACGAGCTTCTCAGCGCTATCAGGTGCCACAGCCTGGGCCAGCGGCGATTGGGACGGCTGGGGCGCTACCTCTACCTGGCCGACTATCTCGAGCCGCTTCGCCCCTTCGCCCCAGCCCAGAGCGCCGCTCTGCGGGCCCGGCTTCCCCACGATGCCGACGCCGTGTTGAGGCGCGTCTGCGCTCTCCGTGTCGCCGAGGTCCTCAGGCGCGGCAAGCCGCTTAGGCCCGAGACGGTCGAGTTCTGGAACGAGCTTGTGGAGGCGGAGTGAGGAACCACCTGCAAGCCGCCGCGCTGGCTCTGGTCTTTCTCGTGCTGGGCGCATTTGTGGGTTCGCTGTGGCTCGAGCTGCGACACGAAACGCCGACCTCGGACCAGCCTGCGCCGGGGCGCTGGGAGGGTGGCCGCATTCGCGTAGAAGTGCTGAACGGGGCCGGCATCGACAAGCTTGCGGAACAGGCTACACAGCGGCTGCGCGAGCTCGACTTCGACGTGGTTTACTATGGCAACCTTCAGCCGTTCGATCATGACACTTCGCTCGCCATCGCCCGGCTCGATGACCTCGAACCTGCGCGTCGCGTCGCCGATGCGTTGGGTATCCAGAGGGTCGTGCGGCAAACGGACAGGAACCTGTACCTCGATGTGACCGTGATTCTCGGGTCTGATTGGCCCCACCTCAGCGAGGACGCCGGGGCCCAAGAAGAGATGGGAAGCGGATCGCTATGGTGGCAGCGGGTCAAGCGGGCGGCTGGTCGTTTATGGCCGGGATAGTCATGTTGATGGTCTCGACAGGCGCGACTATCTTCTCGGCTGCCCCTTAGCGAACGGCTGGTTCTATGGCTGAATCTCTGTACCAGACAACTTATCGAACCCACATGGCCGGCGAGCTGCGTGCCGATCACGTCGGTACCAAGGTCCGCCTGGCGGGCTGGGTGCATCGGCGACGCGACCTCGGCGGCCTGGTCTTTATCGACTTGCGTGACCGCAAGGGCGTCGTGCAAGTGTCGTGCGATCCCAACATGCTGCCCGAGGATTCGATGGAGCGCGCCCGTCGTCTGGGGTCCGAGGTGGTGATCGCGGCGAGCGGTGAGGTCGTGGCCCGGCCGCCAGAGGCGGTGAACCCCGAAATGGCGACAGGCGCGGTCGAGGTGAGAGCTGTGCTGATCGAGCAACTCGCGCCGGCCGAAACTCCGCCGATCCTGGTCGCCTACGGTGCCGATGAAGAACTGGCCTCGGAGGAATTGCGCTTGCGCTATCGCTTCCTCGATTTGAGGCGGCCCGAGTTGCAGCGCAACCTCGTGCTCCGGCATCGCGCCTTCCAATCCATCCGCCGCGCCCTGGACCAGCTCGAGTTCGTCGAAGTCGAAACGCCGATCCTCACCAGACCTACGCCTGAGGGCGCCCGGGATTACCTCGTGCCCAGCCGCGTGAGCCCCGGCGAGTTCTACGCGTTGCCCCAGTCGCCGCAGCTCTACAAGCAGATCCTCATGGTCGCCGGCTTCGATCGCTACTTTCAGATTGCCCGCTGCCTGCGTGATGAAGATCTGCGTGCGGACCGACAACCGGAGTTCACGCAACTCGACCTCGAGATGTCCTATGTCGCCGAGGACGATGTCTGGTCGGCGATCGAGACCGTGATGGTCGCGGTGTGGCGGGAAGTTGCTGGGCGCGTAGTGCAGCGCCCCTTCCAGCGTTTGCCGCACCGTGAGGCCCTGGAGCGCTACGGCACGGATAAGCCGGACCTGCGTATACCCTGGGTGCTGTGCGACCTAAGCGACATCCTCAGCGAGAGCGAATTCCGTATCTTTCGCGATACGCTTGAGGGCGGCGGGAGGGTGCGCGGATTCAGAGTTCCGGACGGTGCGCGGCTCAGTCGAAAAGCTCTCGGTGAGCTGGATCCTGTGGCCCGGGATGCCGGCGTGCCTGGCGCACTCTGGACCAAGTTCACCGAGGCGGGGGCCCAGGGTGGCTTCGGCTCCAAGTTGTCGGAGTCGGAGCTGCACGCTCTGCGGTCGCGTCTGGAAGCGGGTCCGGGAGACCTCGTCGTGACGATAGCCGGCGCCGATCGGCTGGCCAATCCTGCCCTGGACGCTTTGCGACGCCACCTCGCGACGGCCATGGACGCCGTGGAGGAAGCGGACGAGTTTCTCTGGGTCACGGAGTTTCCGCTGTTCGAGCGCGATCCGGTGAGCGGTGAACCGGTACCGAGTCACCACCCGTTCACCGGACTCAACCTCGAGGATCTGGATCTGCTGGAACGGGAGCCGCTGGCCGTGAGATCGCGAGCCTATGATCTGGTTTACAACGGGTCGGAGTTTGGCAGCGGCAGTATCCGAATCAACGAGCCGGAGCTACAACGCCGAGTGCTGGCTGTGCTGGGGATGGGGCCCGAGGAGGCCCAGCGGAAGTTCGGGTTCCTGCTGGAGGCGTTCAAGTACGGCGCGCCCCCGCACGGCGGGTTCGCGATCGGTCTCGATCGAGTCGTCATGCACCTGGCGGGTGGGTCATCGCTCAGAGACGTCATCGCTTTCCCGAAGACCACGGCGGCACGGGCACTGATGGAAGGAGCACCGTCACCGGTAGAGGAGGAGGAGCTGAAAGAGTTGGGTATCAAGCTTGCAAGGCGGTCCGATGCCTGATCCATCCACGAACTCGTCACAGATCGTCCAGCATCGCATCCGTTGCGAGGGCGCCGACCAACTCATTCTGGCCGGGGTGAACGATGCCAATCTTCAGGAGCTGGCTCGCATCTGTGGCTGCCGCGTCGTGCTGAGAGACGATCAGCTCGTGCTCTCCGGCGCGCTGGGCGATGTAGAGCGGTGCATCCCCGTGGCCGAGCACATGATCGATCTCGCCCGGCTGGAGAAGCCGTTTGCGGCCAGCGAGATCAGGCGATTCGCCGATCAGGTGGCTAAGAGCGAGGGCCTGGCGCCGAGCGCGCTCGAGGCGAGCAAGATCATCCTGCCGGGATCGCGTAAGATCATCACGCCGAAATCGGCCGGCCAGAAGCTCTACATCGACGAGATCGCGCGTACCGAGATCGTGATCGGTGTTGGACCCGCCGGCACCGGCAAGACCTACCTCGCGGTGGCCCTGGCCGTCGACGCGCTCCACAAGAAGCGCGTGCGGCGGATCGTACTTGTGCGTCCGGTCGTCGAGGCCGGCGAGCAGCTCGGCTTCCTACCGGGAAGCGTCGAGGAGAAGGTCGATCCTTACCTGCGCCCGCTGTACGATGCGCTGGGCGACATGATGCCACCGGAACAGCTGCGCCGCGCACTCGAGAACCGGACGCTCGAGATCGCGCCTCTGGCTTACATGCGTGGCCGAACGCTCTCGGATGCGTTCGTTATCTTGGACGAGGCCCAGAACACAACCACCCTGCAGATGAAGATGTTCCTGACGCGGTTGGGTCTCAACTCGAAGGCAGTGATCACCGGCGACAAGACCCAGATCGACCTGCCGCGCCGCGATGACTCCGGCCTCCTGGAGGTCGAGCGCATCCTGCAGGGCATCGATGGGATCTCCTTCATCTACCTGACCGAGGTGGATGTCGTACGCCACCGCCTGGTCAGGGAGATCATCAAGGCGTACGCCAATTCCAGACCGAATAACGAAGTCGTGCGGGAGAGCGAATGAATCCGGGGCGGAGAGCGAAGACGACGGTTCGCCTGCGCTACATCTGGCGCGAGCTATCCAGGCGGCGCGGGGTGCAGATCCTCGCGCAGCGATCCAGGGTCTTCTACCGGCTATTGCTGCTCATCTCCGCAGCGATCGTCATCGCTCTGGTCTTTCCCGGCGGCACGGCCCTGGAGTTCCCGGTACTCGAAGAGGGTGTGCCGGCCCGTGAGGATGTGATCGCGCCGGTGACCTTCCCAGTCCTGCTGTCCGAGGCCGAGCTGAGCCAGGCCCGAGCCGAGGCGGCCAGCGGCGTCGAGCCGATCTTCGATTACTGGCCCGAGCTTGCAGATAGCGCCATTGCTGCATTGGGCGTGTTCTTCGACTCTATCGTGTCGATTGCAGAGTCGGCGGGATCCGAGGAGGAGCAGCGCGCGGCCGTTAGAGCGGTACTGGAAGAGAACCGGATAGCCGCTTCCGACAGCGGGCTTACCCTGCTGCTCGAGCCCCGGTCGCGCCGGCAGCTGCAAGAAGCGCTGGAGCGGACGTTCAGGCGCTCGCTGCGGCCCGGCGTTGTAACGAGCGCCGAGTTGGGCAGCGTGGTCACCGGCGGTGTTATCGTCCGTTCTGATGGGGACGAGAGGCTGGTGCGGCGCGATTCCCTGACCACGCGGGAAGCATTCTTCGAGCAGGCCAGGTCGCAGGCGCCGTCCGAGCTAGGCGTGGACGCGCGCCGCATGTATCACAATCTGGTCGTGCGCTTCGGGCAGAGGCCGACCCTGCAACTCAACCGCGAGGCCACGGAGGCGGCCAAGAGCCAGGTCCGCCAGGCGGTCGATTCCGTCAAGTACGAGGTGCTCGAGGGTGAGCGGATCGTCACCGCGCACGAGCGCGTCGGACCGGTAGAACGCGAGCGCCTGCAGGCGCTGCAGAACTTCCTCGCGCGTCAGGGCGATGTGCGGGCGTGGCCGGCTCTGCTGGGCGGCCTCCTGTTCAACCTGCTGCTGCTCGTCGTGTTCGGGCTCTTCATCAAGTACTACCGGCCGCAGGTCTACGCGGCCGGCCGCTCTCTGACCTTGATCTGGCTACTGGTGTTGGCGGTGACGGGGGCTGCGGCGCTGATCTTCAGGACCGCTGCGGCCTGGCAGTTGATACCGGTCGCCTTCGCCGCCCTGACTCTGGCCACGCTTTATGACGGTGTGCTGGCGCTGACCGCCGTGTTCATACTGGTCGCTCTGATCACGGCGCAGCCGCCCTTCGCCGGGATCGCCGTGCCGTTCTTTACCGTGATGGGGGGAGCAGCGGCGGCGTTGAGCGGCCGGGTCGTACGGCGGCGTGCCCACACCTGGGCCTTCGCTGCCGTCATCGCTGCCACTTACATGCTGGCGGCATTCAGCTTGGGTCTGATGGGCCTGCAGAGCGCCGAGGGGGTTCTGAGCAGCGTGTTCTGGGGAACGGTGAACGGGGTTGGCTGCACGCTGCTCGCCACGGGTGTCCTGCCGCTGGCGGAGTCGCTCACCAAGGTCACCACCGACCAGTCGCTGCTCGAGCTCGCCGACCTCAACCGACCGTTGCTGCGGCGGCTGTCGCTGGAAGCACCGGGGACTTATGCCCACTCGATCAACGTCTCCAACCTGGCGGAGGCGGCGGCTCGCGAAATCGGGGCGAACAGTCTGCTGGTCCGGGTCGGTGTGTACTACCACGACATCGGCAAGGTCAAGAAGCCACAATATTTCGTCGAGAACCAGCCGCCGGGCTACAACCCGCACGACAAGCTCAAGCCGGCGACCAGCGCCAACATCGTTCGCGAGCACGTCAACGACGGGCTGGAGTTGGCGGATGAAGCGCGGCTGCCCGATAGCGTCAAGGCGTTCATCACCGAGCACCACGGCACGCAGCGGATCGGCTTCTTCTGGGAAAAGGCCAAGGAGCTGGACCCCGAAGCCGATCTCAACCCGAGAGAGTTCCGTTACGGCGGTCCCAAACCGCAATCCAGAGAGACTGCCATCGTTCTGCTCGCCGATTCGGTCGAATCGGCGGCGCGCGTGCTGCAGAATCCCACACCCGACAGCATCGAGGAACTCGTCGATCGCATCGTCGGCTTCAAGATGTCGGAGGGTCAGCTCGACGCAGCGCCCCTCACGCTACGGGAGGTCGATGTCATCAAACAGCAATTCGTGACCGTACTCACCAGCATGTACCATCACCGTCTCGACTACCCACTCCAGAACCGGGGTTCGCCGGACGTTGAGGAGCGAGCGGCGCCGGGTGGACCGTGACAGAGCGGGCGCTGACCGTCCACGTCAACGGATCCGAGGCCGTCTCGGCGTTGACGGCTCGTGAGGTCGAGTTGGCGGTAGTCGCGACAGTAGAAGCTGAGGAAATAGAGGTCGGCGAGTTCTCGATCACCTTCATCGATGGGCCGGCGATAGCCGCACTCCACGAGCAGCACCTCCAGATACCCGGGGCTACCGACGTCATCGCCTTCAGCTTGGGGGAGCCGGACCTCCCGCTCGGCGATGTCTACATCTGCCCCGAGGTGGCCGAGGAGTCGGCGCGAGAGTACGGGGTGGCATTGCGGGAAGAACTGCTCCGCCTCGTAGTCCACGGTGTGCTCCACGTCCTGGGCCACGACCACCCCCAAGGGCCGGAGCGGGCGGACTGCGAGATGTTCCGCCTACAGGAAGAAATCCTCGCGCGCCTGGCCTGACCCTGCGGTGGACGGCGCTCGGCTGGCGCGCACGGCGCGGCCGCCGAGACCGTGGACGAAGTGACCTCCTTCGACTACAGTTAGGCCGGGTGAATCGTTATGGCTAACAAGACTATCCTGCAACTGATCAGGCGTTACCTGCTGACCGGGGTCGTCGTCATCGCCCCGATCGGCCTCACTGCGTTCGTCCTCTGGTGGATCTTCACCCGACTCGACGCCATTCTCGGACGCATCTTCAACGTCATCGGCATCCGCATCCCGGGGCTGGGCCTGGTAGTACTGGTCCTGATCGTCATCGGGGTGGGCTGGGCGGCCCAGCAGGCGGTGGGGCGTGAGCTGATCACCATTGGCAGGAACTGGCTCAAGAGATTCCCGCTGACGCGGACGGTGTATGGCGCGGCGAGCCAGATCGTCGAGCAGATCATCGGCGAGGACCGCAAGTTCTTCAAGTCGTGTGTGCTGGTCGAGTATCCGAGGCCCGGCTGCTGGGCGGTCGGGTTCCTGACGAGCGAGGCGGCTGGGGAGATCAGCGATGCGGCGAGCGAGGATTAGGTTGCCGTCTTCTTACCCACGACGCCGAACCCGACTTCCGGCTTCCTGGCCTTTCTGCCGCGCAGCCAGGTACGGCGCCTCGACATGACCGTAGAGGAGGGATTCAAGCTGGTAGTCTCGGCGGGGGCCGTGACACCCGAGCTCATGCGGAGCGGCGGCGGTGAACGTGTCTAGTCAGGGGAGCCCCGGCAGGTTCAGCGACGCCCAGACCCTGGAGCTCAACATTGAGCGGGCTCGCCAGCTCCTGGAGACCGGCGATACAGAGGCGTTGCGCCTTTACCTGGAGGCGTTCCACCCCAGCGATCTGGCGGATCTGATCGAGTCGCTCGATGAGGACGAGCGGGGCGCCGTCGTTCGCGCGCTCCCCGACGAGCTCGCCTCGGAGACGCTCGCCGAGATGGAGGAGGAGGAGCACCCGGAAGAGCTGCTGATCGCGGAGCCAGAACGCGCCGCCGAGCTCGTCGAGGAGCTGGCGGCCGACGATGCCGCCGACATCATCGGTGAGTTGCCGCTGGAGAAGCAGCGCGAACTCCTGTCGCAACTGCCGATCCAGCTGGCGGATGAGCTGCGTGACCTGCTGGCCTACGATGAGGAGTCGGCCGGCGGCGTCATGACCACCGAGGTCGTAGCCGTACAGGAGACGGCGTCGGTCGGCGAAGCGATCGACGAGATCCGCCGGCAGGTGGCTGAGGGTGAGGATTTCTACACAGTCTTTGTAGTCGACAGAGAGGGCCGCCTGTGCGGGACCGTGTCGTTCCAAGACCTCATCGTATCGCTGCCGTCGACGCCCATCGGCAAGATCACCGAACCACCCGTAGCGACGGTGCCCGCGACCATGGACCAGGAAGAGGTCGCGCGCCTCATGTCGCGGTACAACCTCGTCTCCGTGCCGGTCGTCGATCCGGTCGACCGACTGATCGGCCGCGTAACGTTCGACGACGTCATGGACATCCTGGAGGCGGAGACGACGGAGGACATCCTGCGCTTTTCGGGCGTTCTCGACGAAGAGTACGTGCACGGTGGCGTTGGCCAGTCGATAAGGAACCGGCTGCCTTGGCTCGCCGTAGCTCTGGTCACGACCTCGATCGCTGCCGCCGTAATCTACTTCTATCGCGATACCGTCGAGCAGGTTGTGATCCTGGCGGCCATCATGCCCGTCATCGCAGCGCTCGGCGGCAACGCCGGCACCCAGGCGCTTGCCGTGACGGTGAGAAGACTCGCGCTCTCACCGGAGCGCTCCGGCACCTGGGGCGTCGTGGTCAAGGAGTTGGCTGTCGGCCTGATCAATGGCGCGGCAATCGGAACCCTGGCGGCGTTGCTGGGCTACCTGCTGCCCGGGGGCAACATCTATCTGGGATTCGTCGTCCTCTTGGCCATGTGGGGCAACTTGATCGTGGCCGGGTTCGCCGGTGCCTTCGTGCCGGTGCTGCTCGAGAAGTTGGGCGCCGACCCGGCGGTGGCCTCTTCGGTGTTCTTCACCGCATTCACCGATATCTTCGGGTTCTTCCTGTTGCTGACCCTGGCCAGCCGGATTCTGCTTCCACAGCTCTGATTTCGGACCGGCGGCCCTGCAGCCGCGGCTCGACCCCTGTGAGCGGGCTCGCAGATCGGTTATTTTTCTCCGGTACCTAAGAGTCGGGGTTGGTGTGGAGGCACTGAAGTCTAGCGAACGCGAGCTCTTGCAGGCGTTCGAAGCTGGCGAGGCCCGGGCTCTGGCCCGGGCCATTTCGTGGGTCGAGAATAGCCGCCCAGGCTTCGAAGCGCTGCTCAGCGCGCTGCACGGGAAGGTCGGACGAGCGCACCGGATCGGCATCACCGGGCCGCCCGGGGCCGGTAAGTCCACGTTGATCCACGCGCTGGCGCACGCGGTGCGCAAGAACGCCGAGCGCGTGGGCGTGGTAGCCGTCGATCCGACCTCGCCCTTCACCGGTGGCGCTCTGCTGGGCGACCGTATACGTATGACCGGAACGTCCGGCGACGACGGCGTGTTCATCCGCTCGATGGCAACCCGCGGGTCGGTGGGCGGACTGGCGACGACGACGCGGGAAGTCGCCGATCTGATGGACGCCTTCGGTTTCGAGCGCGTGGTCGTCGAAACGGTCGGCGTCGGCCAGTCGGAGCTCGAGATCGCCGAGGCCGCGGACACCACCGTGGTCGTGTTGACGCCCGAGTCGGGCGACTCGATCCAGGCGATGAAGGCCGGCCTGATGGAGATCGCCGATATCTTCGTGGTCAACAAAGCCGACCGGCCGGAGGCCGCCCGGGCGGCCGGCGAGCTGAAGACGATCCTACGCATCCGCCAGGGACAGGTCTTCGACCGCGTTCCCGCGCATCATGGTGTAGATCTGAACGAGCTTGCGCGGCGTCGGGCCGAGCCAGCGAAGACCCGCAGCACGCCGGAGGATAGGCCGCGAAGTTGGGAGATCCCGGTCCTCATGACCACCGCCCACGACGGTGCCGGCGTAGCGAAGCTGATGGAGAGCCTGGACTCTCACTACGCCTGGCTCCAGGAGACGGGTGAGCTCACGCAACGACGCCGCAAACGCCTACTAGAGCGTGTGCGTGCCGTTGTCGACCGCAGTTTGCGGAACCAAGTCTGGCAGGACGGTGAAGGAGAGGCGCTGCTCGACGCGGCGCGCGCCGATCTGGAATCGGGACGCCGCACGCCTTACGATGTAGCGGCAGAGATACTGAAGGCAGTCGGCAATCAGTAATCGGTAGCCAGTAACCAGTGATCGGTACTCGACATGGCTGATAGCGAGAAGAAGACGTCGGTGGAGGCTCTGGCCGCTGAGAACCAGGAGTTGAAGGCGGAGCTCGATAGACTGCGGCGCGAGCGTGCGGCGTGGCTCGGCAAGTATGGCTCTTTGCCCGGGCGCGATGAAGTACTGTTCGACACCCTCTCGGGCCGCGAACTGGCACCGCTCTATACCCCTCTGGACACCGGAGCTTACCATCCGGAGTACCTGGACAATCTCGGGTTCCCCGGCGAGTACCCGTTCACGCGGGGGCCGTATACGACCATGTACCGTACGCGGCTCTGGACGATGCGCCAGTTCTCGGGCTTCGGTACGTCGGAGGAGACCAACCAGCGCTATAAGTATCTGCTCGAGCATGGTCAGACGGGGCTGTCGGTGGCTTTCGATTTCCCGACCCTCATGGGCTACGACTCGGATGACGCGCGCTCGGAAGGCGAAGTCGGCGTCTGCGGTGTGGCGATCTCGAGCATGGCCGACATGGAGACGCTGTTCGACGGGATCCCGCTCGCGGACGTGTCGGTCTCCATGACCATCAATGGGCCAGCGATGATGCTCTATTGCTTCCTGCTGGCGACGGCGGAGAAGCAGGGCGTCGATCTGAAGCAGTTCAGGGGAACGATCCAGAACGACATTCTGAAGGAGTACATGGCGCAGCATGCCTGGATCTTCCCGCCGGAGCCGGCGCTGAAGATCATCGCCGACATCTTCGAGTGGTCGTCGGTGAACGCTCCGAAATTCAATACCATCTCGATCAGCGGCTACCATATCCGTGAGGCCGGGTCGACAGCAGTGCAGGAACTCGCCTTCACGCTCAAGAACGGGTTCACCTACGTGGAGAAGGGGATCGAGCGCGGCCTCGACGTCGACGAGTTCGCGCCCAGGCTCTCCTTCTTTTGGGACGTGCACAACGACTTCTTCGAGGAGATCGCCAAGTTCCGAGCCGCACGACGCATCTGGGCCCGCCACATGAACGAGATCTACGGGGCCAAGGACCCAGAAAGCTGGCGCCTGCGCACCCACGCCCAGACGGCAGGTGTGTCGCTACTGGCCCAGCAGCCGGAGAACAACATCGCTCGCGTCGCGTACCAGGGGCTGGCGGCGGTCCTCGGTGGCACCCAGTCGCTCCACACCAACGCCCTGGACGAGACCCTGGCGTTGCCGACCGAGAAGGCCGTTCGTATCGCGCTTCGCACGCAGCAGATCTTGGCCTATGAGACTGGCGTCGCCAACACCATCGACCCGCTGGCCGGGTCCTACTTCGTGGAGTGGCTGACGGACAGAATGGAAGAGGATGCGGAGCGCATCTTCACCGAGATCGATGAGATGGGCGGGGTGGTCAAAGGTATCGAGGAGGGTTACTTCCAGGGCCAGATCGCCTTGTCCGCGGAACGCTTCCAGCACGAAGTCGAGTCGAACCAGCGCATCGTCGTCGGCGTCAATGATTTCACCGGCGGAAACGAGGACTTGTCGATCGATCTGTTGAAGATCGGCCCCGAGATCGAGTCGAAGCAGCGCCAGCGCCTGGCCAGCCTTAGAGAGCGCCGCGAGCAAGCCCAAGTCGACCGCGCCCTGGAAGCCCTGGCGCATGCTGCCCGCAACGGAGACAACCTCATGGAGCCCATGCTGGATGCGGTGCGCGCCTACGCCACGCTCGGCGAGATCCGTCACGCGCTGGAGAGAATCTACGGCCGCTTCAGAGAGCCGGTGTTCTTCTAAGCAGCACCCGGTCACCGATTACCGAATAACGATCGCTGATTACTGAGTTTCCGCAGATCCGCACCAACGCGCTTACCGGCGAACGGGTGGTCGTGGCGCCGGGGAGAGCAGAGCGCCCGGTCCCGTCGGCCGCGCCGAGCCCGGCGCCGAGGGCCAGAGCTTTCGACCCGACGTGCCCGTTCTGCCCTGGCAACGAGCAAGATACGCCGAGAGAGTTATTCCGGATCCCCGCGGCGCCGCCGGCCGCCGAGGCGGGTTGGCGCGTGCGTGTGGTAGAGAACAAGTACCCGGCACTGTCCTCGGCGCAGGAAAGCGGGAGGCTAGAGGAATTGGGTGCCTTCCAGCGTATCGAACCCGGCCGAGGCCGGCATGAGGTGATCGTAGAGACTCCGCAGCACGACCTCGACCTCACCGCTCTCAGCAATGGCGAGATCCTCGAAGTGCTTCAGACATACCGGGCCCGGTTCGCCGCAGCCGTGTCCGATTCGCATGTCGAGCATCTGGTCATCTTCCGTAACCAGGGCCCACGGGCGCACGCTTCGCTCGAACACCCGCATTCACAACTCGTGGGCCTCCCTTTTATTCCGCCTCTGGTTGAGGAAGTGCTCGAGCGCTCAAGGCGATATCGGACCGAGCGGACGGACATGTTGCTGCTCGATATGGCGCGGGCTGAGATCGAGAGTGGTAGCCGGCTCGTTCTGGCGACCGAGCGCCTCGCTGCTTTCGTCCCGTTCGCCGCGGCCCACGAATACGAGATCTGGATCGTGCCGCGCCTCGCCCCCGCGCGCTTCGACCGGGTTGATGATCCGCTCTTGCTCGACCTGGCGCGTGTTCTGCGCCGGGTCCTCGGGGCGCTGGCGGAGACGCTCGAGCAGCCGGATTACAACTACGTACTGCACACGCCACCGCTAAAAGCGGGCGCGGAGAAACTGATCCCCTGGTACGTGCAGGTCATCCCGCGCCACGCCGTCAGCGCAGGTTTCGAGATGGGGATCGGGGTACGGATCGTCGCGACACCGCCAGAGGAGGCGGCCGGGCGCATCCGTTCAGCGCTCGACGAGGTTGCCGCCGTGTGAGGGCACAGATATTTTGCGGACGCGAGACTCAACGGTAACTCACAGACCACAAGCTTATGGCAAATCGTAAGATACGCGTGCTGGTGGGCAAGCCGGGCCTCGACGGTCACGACCGCGGTGCCAAGGTCGTCGCCGCCGCGCTGCGTGACGCCGGTATGGAAGTCATCTACACGGGCCTACACCAGACGCCGGAGCAGATCGTTCAGGCGGCTATCCAGGAAGATGTGGATGTGGTGGCGCTCTCGATTCTCTCCGGCGCCCACATGACGCTCTTTCCCCGAGTCCTCAACCTGCTTCGAGATAGAGGGCTAGACAACGTGCTGCTGACCGGTGGCGGCATCATCCCTTCGGAGGACATGGAAAAGCTGGAGGACATGGGCGTGGGCCGGCTGTTCGGGCCCGGGACCTCAACGTCAGAGGCGGTCGACTACATCCGGAAGTGGTTCGCCGAGAGTAGCGCGGGTGTCGAGTAGTCCGCCCCGCAGACTTCTCGCACGAACCTGGTGGGAGGACAAGTGTGAGTGCGGCAGAGCGTGAGCCGCGGATGCGCCGTCTGGCGGCCGAGCTGAAGGAGCTCGAGGCCGGGCTGCGCCAGGGCGGCGGGCCGAAGAAGGTCGAGAAGCAGCACTCGGAGGGCAAGCTCACGGCGCGCGAGCGACTCGACTTGCTTTTCGATGATGGTTCCTATTTCCAGGAAGTCGGCCTCTTGGTCGCTTACGACCAGTACGATGGCAAGGCGCCTGGCGCCGGCGTGGTCACGGGATTCGGGACGGTCGAGGGCCGCGAGGTCGTCGTCGTGGCGAACGACGCGACGGTGAAGGCGGGTTCTTGGTGGCCGGAGACGATCCCCAAGATGCTGCGGGCGCAAGAGATCGCGATGCGCTGTCACATCCCGATCATCTACCTGGTCGACTCGTCCGGCATCAACCTCCCGTATCAGGGCGGTGTCTTCCCAGGTCAGTACGGAGCGGCGCGACTCTTCTACTACAACTCGCTCATGCGGCGCTACCTGAAAGTGCCGCAAATCTCAGCCGTGATGGGAAACTGCATCGCCGGTGGCGCCTATCTGCCGGCGCTCTCCGACGTGATCTTCATGGTCAAAGGCACCAGCTTCATGGGCCTCGGTGGTCCCAACCTCGTGAAAGGGGCGACGGGCCAGACGGTCGATGCGGAGACGTTAGGCGGTGCCGACACGCACACCAAGATCTCGGGTGTAGCTCACTACGAGCCGGAGAACGACGAGCGCTGCGTCGAGAGTATCCGCCAGTACGTTGCCGATCTGCCACGGAGCCAAGGGATCCCCATCACGATCGTGGAGCCGCGGCCGCCGGTGCGCTCGCCCGCTGAGGCGTACGACTTGCTGCCGAACGACCACCGCAGCGGCTACGACATGCGGGCCGTGCTGGAGACGATCGTCGACGAAGGCGAGTGGATCGAGTTTCAGCCTGAGCGTGCTGCCGAGATGATCTGCGTCGATGCCCACATCAACGGAATCCCCGTCGGTATCCTCGCCAACAACCGCGCGATCGTTCGGGATCAGCGGTCCGGGCCACCACGCTTCGGTGGCATCATCTACACGGAGAGCGCCGAGAAGTGTGCCTACTACATAGAGACGTGTGACCGGCACCGCAGGCCGCTGCTTTACGTTCAGGATGTGTCGGGCTTCATGGTGGGCACCGATGCGGAGCATTCAGGAATCATCCGGGCGGGCGCGCAGATGGTGGAGGCGATGTCGGTAGCGATGGCGCCCAAAATCGTCCTGACCATCAACCACGCCAGCGGCGCCGGCTACTACGCCATGGCCGGCCAAGGCTTCGACCCGGACTTCATTTTCTCTTGGCCCACGGGGCGCATGGGTGTGATGGAGGGTGAAGCGGCGGCGCAGGCGGTCCACGGGCGGGCGATCGACCAGGCCAAGGAGGCCAAGCGCGAACTGGATCCGGAGACCCAGGCCAAAGTGGAGAAGACGCTGGCGACTTACGAGCACCAACTCGACGCTCGCTATGCCGCGGCCCGTGGCTACGTCGACGCCGTGGTCACGCCGGAGGAAACGCGCCCCGCCTTGACGCTGGCGCTGCGGGCGGCGATCCAGAACCGGGGACCTCACATCGGTCCTTTCGCCCTCCCGGGATCGCTGGAAACGTTCCTCAAGTGAGCGCCCAACCCCGAGTCGTGCGGATTGCTTCCGGGCAGGGGTTCTGGGGAGACTGGCTCGAGGCTCCGGTACTGCAGGTCGAGAAGGGGCCCATCGACTACCTGATGATGGACTATCTGGCCGAGGTCACGATGTCCATCCTGCAGAAGCAGCGTAGCCGCGACCCGTCACAGGGATATGCTCGCGATTTCGTGCCGCTGATGGGCCGAATTCTCGGCGGCTGCATCGACAAAGGGATCCGCGTGATCGCCAACGCCGGCGGAGTCAACCCGCTGTCCTGCCGTGACGCGATCTTCGAGTTGGCCGGCTCCGTCGGTCTGAGCGGGCGTGCCCGTATTGGTGTGATCAGCGGCGACGACCTTCTCGATCGAGTCGATGAACTGATCGCGTCCGGCATCGAGCTCCGCCACATGGAAACTGGCGAACCGCTGGTAAGCGTGCGCGACAAGATTCAGTCGGCCAACGCTTACATCGGTGCCGCTCCGATCATCGGGGCCCTCGAGCGCGGCGCGGACGTCGTGATCGCCGGTCGCACGACGGACACGGCATTGACTTACGCGCCGATGATGTTCGAGCACGGCTGGGCACCCGATGACTGGGACAAGATCGCGGCCGGTGTGGTCGCCGGCCACATCAACGAGTGCGGCGCGCAGGCGACCGGCGGCAATACCGGCGTCGACTGGGAGTCCATCGATTACACCGAGATCGGATATCCGATCATCGAATCGTATGCCAGCGGCGAGTTCGTAGTCACCAAGCACCAGGGTCTGGGTGGTCGGGTCACCGTGCCCACGGTAACCGAGCAGCTGCTCTACGAGATGGGCGACCCCGCCGAGTACATCACACCCGACTGCGTCTCGGATTTCAGCACCGTTCAACTCGAAGAGCAGGGTCGGGATCGGGTGCGCGTGCATGGTGTGCGCGGCGGCCCCGCAACCGACCAGCTCAAGGTCTCGGTCTCCTACCTGGCTGG
The DNA here is from genome assembly GCA_039586575.1 of Gemmatimonadota bacterium. Taxonomy (GTDB): domain Bacteria; phylum Gemmatimonadota; class Gemmatimonadetes; order Palauibacterales; family KS3-K002. Next base: position 39,395 of record JBDHKD010000004.1, read on the forward strand.
CTACAAAGCCGTCGGCCGCATGGCGTATTCCTGGCCTCACGCCTATGCGAAGGCGCGCGCCGCCGACCGCACGATTCGCGGTCGCCTCGATCGGCTCGGCCTGCAATTCGACGAGATCCGTACGGAGTTCTTTGGGGCAAACGCCTGCCACGGTCCTATGGCCGGTGAGCCGGCCGGCGACTTGCCCGAGGTCGAGCTCCGGATCGGCGTGAAGCACTCGACCGATCGCAGCAGTGTCGAGCGCTTCACACGCGAAATCGCCTCGCTCATTCTGGCAGGACCGCCTACCGCAACGGGATTCGGTGGCGGCCGGCCGCGCGTACAGGAGATGGTCGCCTATTGGCCAGCGCTCATCCCGAAATCGCAGGTCCAATCGCTTGTCGAAGTGGAGGTCGTGCCATGACAGCGCCCGCCTCACAGAGCCCGCATGGCAGTGACAGGACGAGCCTGCTGCTGCCATCCGGCGCTACGCTGTCGGTCATCGCCGCATTGATCGAGGGCTTCGGTGAACCCGAGCTCATGGCCCAGGCCTTCGCCTTGTTCGGCGCCCTCTCAGCGGTCGGCGCTTGGGTGCTCGTCGCTCGCAAGGGCAGGGGGGTATCCAAGTTCCTGGGGGTCCGCTTCTTCAGCATCCTGGCCATCGCCCTCGCCATCTCCAGTCTGTTCGTCAGCGTACAGGCCGGTTGGCTCGGCAGTGTGGGTGTCATCGGGCTCTGGCTCGCGTCGACCGGCGCGGGTATCGAGTGGTTGCGCGGGCGGACGCTTGGCGTCGCAACCGCCGGCTAGGCAGCTACGCCATGCGAGTCCGGCTCCTCGATATCGCGCATGCCCGCTCCGGCGATAAGGGCGACACGGCGAACGTCGGTCTAATCGCCTTGAAGCCAGAGTTCTATCCTATTTTGATAGAAGCAGTTACGGTCGATCGCGTGAAAAGCCACTTCAAGGGTATCTGTCAGGGGCCTGTGGAACGCTTCGAGTTACCCAACCTCCGGGCGCTCAACTTTCTGCTTCACGATTCGCTGGGAGGTGGGGGGACGTTGTCGCTCAGGACCGATGCTCAGGCGAAGACGTTCGGGGCGGCGCTGTTGCGGATGGAGGTCGAGATTCCCGACGAGCTGGAGGGGCTTATCGGAAGCGGAGGGAAGGAATAGCGGGAAGGTTTCCGGGTTGGGAGGAGTGGCATGCTGGTGCGAACGGTAATCTGGGTGCTGCTGATCAGCTGCGTCGTCGTCGCTGTGGTGGGTCTCGCCGCATCGCTGGGGGAGTCCGGGACGACGATGTTCGTGTTGGGCAGCGTCGGCTTTCTAGTACTGGCGCTGGCGGCGTACGTGGAGCGGCGCTGGTTCCGAGGGTAGGGTGTCGGCGCACAAGTTCGAGGTGGAGAGGGCCGAATGAACGAGGAGAGTTACAACACGGTCGAAATCGAAGTCGACAGCTCGACCGGTGTCGCGAGCCTGAGGCTGAGCCGGCCCGAGGTGCGGAACGCGCTCAACGCGCAATTGGTGGACGAGCTAGCGGACGCGGTGGCGTGGGCCGACGCCGATGAACGTGTGCGGGCGATACTTCTGAGTGGTGCGGGCAGCGATTTTTGTGCGGGCGCGGACCTGCAGGCGTTGTCGGATATGGTGGACGCAGGGGTCGAGGAACAGCTCGCCGATGCCGATGCTCTGGGCGACCTGTTCCTGATCCTCCGTCGAGTCGCGATCCCCGTGGTGGCTGCGGTGCACGGGCACGCGGTGGCGGGCGGCTGCGGTCTAGCGTCGGCATGCGACATCGTTCTGGCGGCCGAGGATGCGCATTTCGGCTATCCCGAGGTGAGGATTGGTTTCCTGCCGGCGATGGTGATCGCGATGCTCCGTCGTGCAGTGGGTGAGAAGCGGGCGTTCGACCTCGTGGTGACGGGCCGGATCATCGATGCGGAGAGCGCCGAGCGCTACGGCCTGGTTCACCATGTCTTCCCCGCTGGTGAGTTCGAAGAGCGAGCCCGCCGCTTCGTGGAAGACCTGGCGCAGCGCAGCCCGAGCGCGATTGCCCTCTCCAAGCGCCTCCTCTACGAGACCGAGCGGCACTCCTTCGAGGCGGCGATCCGTGCCGGGGCCGAGATAAACGTCCTGGCACGCTTGACGGAAGACTATCGAGAAGGCGTGCGGGAGTTTCTGGCATCGAAAAAGAAGAAGGGAGCCCGCTAATCCTCCTGCGCATCAAGCTGGCACTCATTTTCGTGGGAGCGCCGCTGGCGCTGGCCGCCGACAGGGTCGGCCAACGCTGGCTTTTCTATTTGGGACTGGGCCTACTGGCTATCGCGCTCCTCCTGCCAGCACGTCCCGGACTGACGTTCAAAGAGCGCCTGCGCGACATCCCTCGCCACTTTCCCGGCGCGCGCTGGCGGAGAGAGCGGGAGAGGGATGGACCAGGGGACTCCGCAGAGTAGGGGGGTCGCGGTGTCGCCGGCCGCTAGGGATCCAGCGTCTTCGTCGGCATAGGGTCGGTGCCCGGCTCGATCCACTCGGGAGGCACTTCCAGCTCACCGCGCGAGTGCAGCGATGCGGCGGCCTCGGCGACGCTAGGGTCGAAATGGCTGCCGGCGTCCTGCTGGATGATCTCGACGGTCTTGTCGAAGCCCAACCCTTTGCGATAGGAGCGGTCTGAGCTCAAGGCATCGAGCACGTCGGCCACGGCCAGCAGACGGCCGAGGAAGGGGATCTTGTCGCCGGCGAGGCCGTCGGGGTAGCCCGAGCCGTCCCATTTCTCGTGGTGGTGCCGGACCCCCGGCAGGATCGCTTGGAAGCGGGGGCTCTCGATGTGGCTCAAGATGTTGACCCCGTGGACCGGGTGCTTCTTGATCTCGTCGAACTCCTCCTTGGTCAGTTTGCCCGGCTTGTTGAGGATGGCCTCGGGCACGCCGACCTTGCCGACGTCGTGGAGTAGGCCGGACAGCTTGACCAACTCGATCTCTTCACCGGGGCGGCCGAGCTCTGCCGCGATCCGGGTCGCGAACCCGGCCACGCGCTCCGAGTGGCGATGCGTGTAACCATCCTTGGCGTCGATGGTCGCGACGATAGCGCGGATCGTGTCGAAGAAGAACTTCTCGAGCTGATCCAGGAGCTGGGCTCGGTGGATCGCAACGCCGGCTTGATTGCCGATCAGCGCCAGCAACTCGAGATCGCTCTCGGTGAACGCGCCGGTAAGGCTCCGACTGTCGGCGTAGAGAACGCCGATCACGCTGTCGTCGGTCGTTACCGGGGCGCACATCACCGAACGAATCCTCTGCTGGATGATGCTCTGCCCCTCTTTGTAGCGGGCATCGGCGGTCGCGTCCCGGCTCAGCGAAGACGCGGCATTCTCCAATACGTCCTGGACGACGGTGCGGCTCACGCTCAGCTCTTCCACGTCCACATCGTCCGCCTGCGAACGTGCCGCAACGACCGTCAGCTCGTCGTCTGAGCCGTCGCTGCCATCCTGCAGCAGGAGCGCGGCTCGATCGGCGTTGATCGCCGCGAAGATCGAGTCGATCACGCCTTCGAACAGCTTCTCCAGACCCGGTGCATTGGCCAGCATCTTGGAAACCTGGTAGGCGGCCGCCAGGTTGCGCTGCGCGCGCTGCAGATTCTCGAGACTCTCAGGCTGCGCCGTTGCCAGCGCCTCCATGCCCGGGTATTGGGTGTCGATCACCTTGCGCACCACGGTCGTGGTGCCTTCTTCGCGGTAGGCCAGGGTGGCTTCGCCGGGTGCCCGCTCCGCTGCCGGCCGCGACCGGCATTCGAGTACGGTGGGGCCGACGGCGAGCTGGTCGCCGGGGCTGAGCGAGCCGCGTTCTACCAGCTGCCCGTTGATATAGCTGCCGTTGGCGGACTCGAGATCGACGACCCGGAGCACGGCTCCCAGGTTCTCGACGGTGCAGTGACGGCGTGACACGCCCTGGTCGGGCAAGCGGATATCGCACTCGGGAGCCCGCCCGATGGTCTTGACGTCACCTTGAGATATCGGGAAAACGCGGCCGACGTGCGCGCCCTCGCGGACGACGAGAACGAGCTGCATTCGAGCAGGATCCTCCTGTTTACCTTGGCGGCAGTCTCAGATTGACCAGCTTCGTCTCGCCGAATCTCGGCACCTCGAACTGGCTCTGGTAGACCCCGTAGCGTTCGAGGTCCGCTTGGGTTGGGTGTAACTCCAACCGGTGCGGACCCGATGACAGGGTATAGCCCGCCAACGGGGTCGCCGAAACGTACTCCCCGTCGATGAAGACCTCAGCTGGTGGTTCAGAAACTACCGTGATCCAGCCGAACGCGCTAATCTCCGGCGCGAACTCCTGGTGCTGGCCGGGTGTTAGCGTGAAGGCCTCCCGGTGCACCACCATGTCGAACGCCGAGAACTGGGGGGCTCCGACCAGCCGGATGTTGTGCTGGCTCCCCGACGCCACCTCCAGGCCGAGCTTCGGCAGATATCCCATGTCCTCGCCGTCGAGGTAGAGCTTCACGAGTCCCATAGCCTCCGACGGCAGCACCGTGACGGTGATCGTGCCCGGTTCCGTGCGAACCGGCGTCACGGGACCAGCCGCCCGGGTCGCGAAGATGACACTGTCCTGAACCAGGCGGTTGCCTGAACGGTCCGTGATCTCTGAGGTGAGCAGCAGAACGTGGCGGCTGCCCGGACTGAGCGACGACGCCGGCCGCACCTCGGCGGTTCGCCCGTCCTCGGCTGTGAGGACGCTGATCTCCAGTTGCCTCCCTTCCGCGTCGCGCAGTCGGATGGTTTCGGAGTTCACGGTTGCCCGGTCGAGCGGTTCGCTGAAGCTCAGCGTGACCGAGGTGGCCGTCGAGATATTGCGGGCGTTCGCCTGCGGCGTGCTCCCCGACAGCGTCGGGCGCTGCGTGTCGGGCGGTGGCAGACGCGTGTTGAACTCAAACACGGCGCCGGGCTGCGGTTGCCGGGCGGTGCGCTTGATCGGCCGCCCGTTGGCGGCGAGCAGGCCGGCGCTGATCTCGATCTTGTAGCGCGTATCGTACTCCAGCCGCACGCTCGGCACCACGGTGATCCGGGTGTTGCCTTCTCTGGCCTCGACCTGGACGGGCAGCTGGCGATCGCCTGGGCCGATCAGTCTGACGTTCGTGCGGCTGGCGGTGGTGGGATCGACCGGCGCGCTGAACCTAATGTCGAAGGCCGCGTCCTCGACGTCCGCACCACCCTCCACCGGGGCGAAGTAGAAGCTGGTCACGTAGGTGCTGCCGGTCCCGATCAGCGGCAGGTTGGCCAGTACGGGGATCTTGTCCTCGGCGGCGGTACGAAAGCCGGCCAAGTCGCCCGCGTAGGCGGCGACCGTGCCCGCCAGCACGGCGCCTGCCACCAGCCACAGCCAGGCCTTGCTGCGCTTCTTCGGTGGCTGAGTGGTCGCCTCGTAGAGATCGACCGGACGGCGTTGCACCTCGCGCGCCTCCGATTCCTGCGCCGCCGCCACCGAGGGTGCCGGGGTGGCTGGAGTCTTCTCCTCGCGCTCCTCGGTCTTTTGCACGGTGAGCACGACCGTGCGCTGCGCGGCGCCCTCGAGCCGGGCGAGCTCGGTGCGCAGATGTTCGGCGCTCTGGTAGCGGTCAGAGGGGTTCTTCTGTAGGCACTTGAGGATGATGCGCTCGAGGTCGGCGTCGAGCCCGTCGTTCTTCTCGCGCGGCAGCCCGGGCAGCTCCTCGATGTGCTTGCGGCCGAGCTCGAACCAGTCGCGCCCGGTAAACGGCGCCTCGCCCGTGGCCATCTCGTACAGGGTCACGCCGAGCGAGTAGATGTCGGAGCGGTGGTCGACTCGGTGGCCGCGTGCCTGTTCCGGTGACATGTACTTGGGCGTGCCGACGTAAACCGTGGTGCCCGTCGCCGCCGTATAGTTCGTCGCCGCTTCGGCGATGCCAAAGTCGGTGACGACGGCGTTGCCGTGCCGGTCGAAGAGGATGTTGTCGGGCTTCAAGTCGCGATGGACGATACCGCCCTCGTGGGTGTGCGCGAACTGAAGCGCCGAGGCGACATCCATGCCGACCTTGATGATCGCGCCTTCGTCCATGGCCTTGCCCGGGAACATCAGGTCTTTCAGGCCCGTCTCCAGCAAGTCCATGGAGAAGAAGACAATGTCATCGTCCTTTCCAGCGTAGTGGATGGCGATGACGTTCGGGTGGCGGAATTTCGCCGCGCGGTGGGCCTCGCGGCGAAAATTCTCCTCGAACACCTCGTCGTAGGCGAATGCCGGCTTCAGAATCTTCAGGGCCACGTCGATGTCGAGGTTGGTGTCGCGCGCCCTGTAGACGAAAGCGAACCCCCCTTCACCGAGGAACTTGTCGATCCTGTAGACCGCCACCCTACGGCCTAGGAATAAGTCCTTTTTGCTCAGAGTGGCCCCCTTGGCTGGTTTCTACGACCCCGGCCTGATGTTCCCGAAGAACCGCTGGGTCTCCGGGTTGTATATCGTGAGCGCGTAAAGCATGCGCAGCCTCGGGATCTCGCGATCGAGGCTGAACTCCGGCCGCACTCCGAATATCTCGCGGTACGTGTCCTCCGCTTCGCCGCGGCGCCCGAACGCGAAGTAGGCGCACGCCAACACCTGGCGCGCGACGACTGTCTGCTCCTCGCTCAACCCGCCCTCGGTCAATAAGCCCTCGAAGAAGTTCACGACTTGCCCGTAGCTCGCTTCCCGCCAGTAGCGGAAGCCGGGTCCGAGCTTGTGCTGTGTCGAGAAGACGGTGACTGAGTCGGTGTACTCGAGCTTGAGCGCCTCGACGCTCGAAGGAATCGAGTTGCGGTACAGGCGCAGGTACTCGAGCGCATCTTCCGGGTAGCCCGCATCGCGCACGCCGCGATACACGCGGAACGACTGGTCGATGACCGACCGATCCATGTAGTACTCAGGGCGCGGCCCCTGGCCGACGAGCGCCAGCACCTGCTGGCTGGCGGCGGGCGGGTTGCCCAGCCGCATGTAAGTCTCGGCGGTCATGAACAGGAACTGGATCAGCTGCTCTCTCGGCATCGAGTAACCCGAAGCCCTTAGTGCCCAATCGAGCGCTGTGCGAAACTCGCCCAGCCCGTAGGCGCTGGCGGTGGCCACGAACATGAGCCTGCCCATCGCCTCATCGCTCGCTTCGATCACGCCGGACTCGATGAGCTCGTAGGCCTCGGCGACGTACTGTAGCGCCGCCGTGTAGTCACCCTCCTCGTAGGCGCGGTTCGCCGTGAAGTAGGCCAAAGGCAGCGGCGGCGAGCCTTTGCCAACGACGCCGGTGATGAACAGCGGGGCGATGCGGACGTAGTGGGGCGGCGTTGCGGGAACGTTATCTGCCGTCACCCGGAAGGGCGACGCGTTGGTCGTGTAGAGATTGTAGTAGGGGCCATCCGCCGCGTCGGCGCCCTGGACCACATAGCCGCGGACGAACCCTGCCGGCCCCGGATTCCAGCGCAGCACCGCGGCGTCCGGTTCGAAGTCGACGTCAAAGCCGGTAAGCGGAGGAAACTCGACGTCCCAGCGGTAGATCGCCGTGCGCTTCGACCCTTCATCGGTCAGGTAGATGTTCCCTTCGTTATCGACTCGGATCCGCGTCGGCCGATCGAGCGCCCGCTCGGCACCCAGCTGCATGAGCACGTTCTGCAGCCCGGCCCTGACGATCGTGACCCGGTGTGTGTTGCGATCGAGGGTGAAGAAGTTGCCCGCCTGGTCGAAGGTGGCCGAGGCGAGCGGCCCGGACAGCAGGCCTTCTTTCAGCGGTTCGAAGGTCTGAGCTTCGGTGTTGAGTCTCGCGACCTGAAGGCCGCTCTCGTCCCAGACGAAGATCTCGCCGCTGGGGTCCACGGCCACGCCGGCCGGTCGGCTGAACGTGTAGCTGCTCACGAGACTCGCCAGGTCGGCGCTGAAGATCTTCACCCGGTCGTTCCCGGAATCGACGACCACCACGCGGCCGTCCGGCAGCATGGCCACGCCCCCTGGGTCTCTGAGCCGCCGGTCGTCCTGGTAGTTGTCGCCGTACGTTCCGACCTGTCGACCGTCCGCCAGGTCGAAGACGGCGAAGCGGTTGCGGCGCGAGTCGGCGGCCACCACTGACGAGTCGGTCAGCAGGGCATCTTCGACTCTGCCGATATCGCCTCTGAACTGAAGCTGCTGTCCGGCGCTGTCGAGCTGGTAGGCTCGCACGCTGTCGCCGTACACCGTGGCGTAGACATGGGCCTCGGCCGGCAGCAGGGTGAGGCTGTTGTTCAGGTCTACGAGGAAGTGGGCGTTGCCCGCGGGTCCGTAGCCGACGTCATAGAGCGGGGCGGCGAGGCCCGAGGGGACTTTGCCGACCCGGATCGGGAAAGTGAAGTCGGCACGCCGCTCCAGGCCTTCCTCGGTGGTGAGCCGGATCCGCTCGATCTTGCGCAGCCGGCTGTCCAGGATGATGAGCTGATCGGGACCGGCGAAGGCGATGTCCACCGGCTCGCGGAACGAGCCACGGCCGGTGCCGATGCCGCCGTAGAGCAAGTCGTTCGGTCCGATGCTGCGCTCGCTCGTCCCGTTGGCGCGGAACAAGCGCCCGGACTCCTTGTCGAGCACCACGACGCTGCCGAGCACGTTGACCGCGATGGCGACCGGTTCTTCGAAATCGGCGCCGCGGAAGCTGATCTGACCGGCCAGTCCCTGAGGCGTCGAGCCGACCCAGGGCACACGGATGAACGGCGGCAACGCGAAGATATGCGTGGGCGTCCGCTTATCGGCCACATAGATCCAGCCGTCGTTGCCGACGGCCAGCGACGCGGGCTGGCTACTCGTCGTCGTCAGTTCGATAGTCCGGACGAACATGCCGTCCCGGCTGAAGATCTCAACGCCGCGCCTGCCGGCGTCCAGCACGTAGACCTGGCCGGCCGGACCCAGGGCCAGATCGACGGGGTTGGAGAGCTGACCGCCCCGGTTGCCCTTGTCGGCCAGGGCACGCAGCCGCTGACCGCCGGGGCCGAACACGAACACCTGGTTGCGGTCGGCGTCCAGAACGTACGACTCACCGCTCGCGGTGATGCAGATGGCTACCGGCTGGCCCAAGTCGGCCTGGCCGTAGCTGCGGCGATACACGCCGGTGGAGTCGTAGACGAAGACGAGGCCGCGGCCATCGGCGACATGGACGGTGCGGTCGGGCGCCAGCGCCAGGGCGGTGGGCCGGTCGGGCGCGCCGGGCTGCCCTTTTCCGGGAAGCTGGAACGAGCCCTCGGCCAGGTAGCCGGCCTTGGGGACGGCTTGCGCCAGGCCGCTGGACGCGCAGGCGACGATCAGCGAGACGGCGGTGGCCCAGGCCGTCGCCGGCCTCGAGTAACCGCGCTCAGGGGAACTGCGCCGGTTCAGTTGCACGGCGGTGTCGGCTCCAATCTGAGGTTCATGAGGGGGCGATCGCCTTCCTGGAAGACGAACCTCGAGAACCCGGTCACTATCTCGTCTCCGTGCTCGAGTCGCACCGCCGTCATCAGCGGCGCTCCATGAACGATCGTCCCGTTCGTGCTGTCCAAATCCTCGATCCACCAGGCGTCGCCGTTGCGCTGCAGGCGGCAGTGGTGGCGCGACACGGACCGATCGGGAAACTGGACATCGTTGTCCGTAGCGCGCCCGATGCGGACGAGAGATTGGCCCAATCGGAAGGTCTTGCCGCGGTGAATTCCCGCGACGACCCAGAGCCGGCCAAGCACCCCGTCCCCGTGGTTCATGGTGAACCGAAACTCCAGTTCGGCAAGCCCGATCAGGTCCCCGTCGCTCAAGGCCCGGCGGTCGCCCGGTTTCAACGGGCTGCCGTTGAGCGTGGTGGGGGCGTCGTCTGCCATCACCTCGAGGATGAATCGGGATTCCTCGCGTTCTATGCGGACGTGATGGGCGGCGATCCGCTGGTCGCGAATCCTCAGCGTGTTGGCGTTGGCGCGGCCGACCGACATCACAGGGACCCGGAGGGGATACACCCGGTTCCGCTCCGCGTAAAACTGCCCGATGAGCGCTGCGCCCTTGGACTTTGCGCCCAGTGGTCCTACTCCTGTGCGGGGAAGGTCTTGTCGCCGTACGTCCAACAATCTTATGGACTTCCGGCACGCACTGTCAATCAGGGCTAACGCACTGTCCCGTGCCTATTTGTAGAGGCCGGAACGGCGCCACACGAAGGGGGAGCGCTGGCCATTCCCGTCCGCCGGTCAAGGCCGCTTCTTCTTACACCAGGCGGCTTTACAGGTGCCATCCCTCGGCCCGCTAACCGGTTACCGGCCGCGCCCTGCTTCATGCCGGTAACCGGTGGCGGTCGAGGAGCCTTGCCGCGCCGGCGCTACGGCCGCCGCACGATGGATGGGTTGGCGCCCAGTTCGCGCGAGATCTCCAGGAACTCGCGCTCTTGATTCACGTCTGCAAAGACATCCGCCGCGGCGAGCAGGTTCTCCCCGGACACGCGGTACACCAGCAGTGCGAAGCCCGCCAGGACTTCAGGCAGCTCGAATTCGCAATGACCGTGGCGGAAGACCGGGAAACTGTTGAGCTTGAGTCGCGTGCCCGCCTTCCAGGTCTTCAACTTGTAGAGTACCTCGTGCCAGTAGGGCACGATCGGGTCGGCCGTCGTGTGCAGCGCCACGGTTGGGACCTGCAGATCGCCCGTCGTCTCGTAGCCGCGCAGTGCCTGGAGGGCCGTCCAGTCGGCGCTGAACCGGTCGACCGTCCGGTTCAACCGCCAGTCGTTGTCCGAGCCCGTGTACCAGCGGAAGCGGTTCCCGTAGGGATTGCCGCCCAACTGCTCGCTGGCGTCGTTCGTCGCGAAGAAACTGTAGCGCAACAGGCCGGTGACGGTCTCCGGAACCGACGCGGGATCGCCCGGGTCGACAGGCGCGCGTGTGACGCGAAGCAGCTGCTCCGTCCTGTGCGGATAGGCGGCAATCGCCACCTCGATGGCCGGCTTGTAGACGAGGTCCCAGTTGTCCTGCGTGACGGGCACGTCGATCGCCACCGCGTTCCCCGGCATGACGCCCGGGAAGAAATAGTCGAAGACGACCCGGAAATCGCCAAAGTAGTTGATCTGCTTGCGGAAGTTGCCGACGGGGCCGCAGTTGGGCATCCCGCCATCGAACCCGGTGTTGGCATCTTCGATCGCCAGCACCGTGCTGAGCCCACCTTCCGACGCCCCGACCAGGTAGGAATACTCCAGCTCCTCGCCGGCCAGCCCGCTGACGATTCCCAGTAGCTCCTCCAGGTCCGCCACCGCATCCACTGCGACCAGCCCCTTCCTCCGGTAGCTGGTCGTCGCGTACGCGTAGCCCAGCCCGGTCACGATCGCCGCGATCGGCTGGCCGCCGATCTCGTCGGCCGGGAGCTCGGTAGGTGAGCCGACGGGGTTCTGGTAGCCGTGCGCCCAGACCACCAGATCGCCGTCCCACTCCGGCGGAAAGCAAACCTGGTAGAGGGCTCCGCTTGGCTGCAGGCCACCGTCACAACCGACGAACGGTGGACTGTAGGCGGCTGCAGGGGCCGGCGCCTCGCTCTCCAGCCGGTCGGCCGGTTCGGTCGGCGAGTCGACGCAGCCGACCATCGATACGGTGACGAGCATGGCGAAGCCGAGAACCACGGCTCGCCGCGGGCGGTATCGTTTCGCTGCGCTTCTCATCGTCACCCTCCTGTTCGGCGTCTGACGGGCTGTGAGCGCGCGTCGCCATTTGGACCGCAGGAACGATCGATGAAGACTCGACCATCATGCAAACGAGCCGCCAGCGGTGCAACAGAAATCCATAGTGAGTAGCGGTTGGCCGGCGTCTCGGCGGCGCGGCGTTGACGGTGTGTTGATCGGGCCCAGCTATCGTGGGCCGTGTGGTCCGAGGCACGCCTGGCGCTCGAGCGATACTTCGGATTCGGCGCCTTCCGCGCCGGTCAGCGGCAGGCCATCCTCTCGGCCCTGCAGGGACGGGATACGCTGGTCGTCATGCCGACCGGCGGCGGCAAGTCGCTCTGCTACCAAGTCCCCGCACTCGTCCTCCCCGGTCTCGCCCTGGTCGTTTCGCCGCTGATCGCGCTGATGCTCGATCAGGTGCGGGCACTGACGAAGCGGGGCGTCGCGGTCGCCCTGGTCAATTCGACGCTGACCGGCGACGAGATCGGCGAGCGCCTTCGCCAGGCGGAAGCCGGGAAGCTGGATCTCTTGTACGTGGCGCCGGAGCGCTTCGCCAGCCCGGTCTTTCGTCGCGCTCTGCGGAACATGAACGTGGGCCTGGTGGCCATCGATGAAGCGCATTGCGTGTCGCAGTGGGGGCACGACTTTCGACCCAGCTACCTGAAGTTACGCGACACTTGGTCGGAGATCGGCGGCCCCCCCTTGATGGCGCTGACCGCTACCGCAACGCCGGAGGTACGCCGCGATATCATCGCGGAGCTCGACCTGCGGGCGCCGCGCGTCATCGTCCGCGGCTTCGATCGTCCCAACCTGCGCTGGACTGTCCACCGTCACGAGAAGTTGGCGGAGAAGGGTGATGTCCTTATCAGCCTGTTGGACGGCGGCACCGAGACGGCCGTGGTCTACGCGTCGACGCGCAAGATGGTGGAGGCGGCATCGGAGCTGCTGAGAGGTGCGGGGATCGACGCGGCCGCCTACCACGCCGGGCTGCCGAAGGAACAGCGGATCCGGGTGCAGGACCAATGGACGTGCGGTCAGCTTCCCGTGGTCGTGGCCACCAACGCCTTCGGGATGGGGATCGACAAGGAGAACGTGCGCCGTGTGATCCACTTCCAGATTCCCGGGTCGCTGGAGGCCTACTACCAGGAGGCGGGTCGTGCCGGGCGTGACGGGGAACCGGCCGAGTGCGTGCTGCTGCACAGCTACCGCGACCGCTTCATCCACGAGTTCTTCATCCGAACCGCCTACCCGCCGCCCAAAATCGTGCGCGCCACGTACCGCGCCCTGCAGGACGCGGTTCGCTCGCTCGGTGGCCCGGCAACGCCCGCCCAGTTCGCGCACCGTGTTCGAGGTGCCAAGAGCGACCGGGAAGTCGGCTCGGCGCTGCGCATCCTCCGCGACGCTGGCGTCGTCGAGGACACTGCGGCGCGTGCCAGCTGCTCGATCCGCTGGATCGCCAGCCCGGCCCAGCTGCAGGAACTGCTCGCGAGCGAGGTCGGCCTGGCGGACTACCGGCCGGAAGTCGGGTCGGTCCTCGCAGGCCTGGCCCGCATGTCGGCGTACGGCGAGCGGCGGCACCTCCGCGTCTCGCGCCGTGAGGTCGCCCGCTGGACCGCCGGAGACTTCGGCGCGGCCGGCGCGGCGCTCGACGAGCTACAGCGTGCATGCATCCTCGGTTGGCGCGACGAGGGCCTGCGCACGGGCTACGTCCCCGAGGACCTGAATCTCGATTCGGGCGAACTGCCCGTGGACTGGGCGCAACTCGCCGCCCGGCGCACGCTCGAGATGCAAAAGCTGCGGCGGATGGAAGGTTACGCGTTCCAGGGCGGCTGCCGACGAAGATACTTGCTGCGCTACTTCGGTGAGCACCTCGGCCGCTCGCGATGTGGAGGCTGCGACCGCTGCGTCACTCCCACTCGATCGTCGCGGGCGGCTTCGAAGTGACGTCGAGCGCGAGTCCCGAGACGCCGCCAAGGGCGAGGATGTCGCGCCGCAGCTCGTCGAGCAACGCCGCCGGCAGTTCCACCGGGGTGGCCGTCATCGCCCGCTTCGAGCCGACCGGCCGGACGACGACCAGCTCACCGCCGTCGCCGGCCAGGTCGAGGGGCACCAGGACGGTGGGACACTGCCAGATCTCATCGTAGAGGCTGTGGCGGCGGAGCGCCTCCATGACCAGGTGATCGGCCTCGCGCAACAGGTCGAGCCGCTCGCGGGTGACCGTGGCGACGAGCGGTACGGCGGTGGCCGGCGGTCCACCGGCGAGGTTCCAGATGCAGCGGTTGATGCCGGGCACCTCGGCGGTGATCACCGAGGCGGCGGCGAGCAAGCTGGCCCACGACGCGTTGCCGCTCAACAGCACCGGGTGCTCGTAGGCGCGCAGGTCGGCTTTCACCCCCACCGAACGCAGGGGCAGGACCTCGGCGTCGAGCCCGTAGCGACGGCCCACCTCGGCGACGAGTGGAGCGACCTCCTCGAGGTCCTGAACATCGTCTTCCCCGTCGCTGCACAGGAGCCGCACGCCGAGGCCGGGGCCGGGGAAGGGATGGCGCCAGACCAGCTCGTGCGGGATCCCCAGCCTCTCACCCAGCTCGCGCACCTCGACCTTGTAGAGCTCGGCCAGCGGCTCCACCACCCGGCCCTCGGCCAGCATCTGCTCGATCACCGGCACACGGTTGTGGTGCGTCTTGATCGTATCAGCCCGCTGCGTTCCACCCGTCTCGATCGTGTCGGGGTAGATCGTGCCCTGGCCGAGCAGGTGGTCGTCGAGGCCGAGGCGCTCTGCCTCGTCGCGGAAAACCGCGATGAAGGCGTCGCCGATAGCGCGCCGCTTAGCCTCCGGCTCGATCAGGCCGGCCAACCCGGCGAGGAAGCGGTCGCTGGCGTCGACGAAGTGAACGTGCGAGCCGAGCCCGAGACCGTGGAAGAACTCGATCACCTGGGCGCTCTCGTCCTTCCGCATGAGCCCGTTGTCGATGTGCAAGAGGTCGACCCGCTCGGGGCCGAGTGCGCGCACCAGCAGGGTGGCGGCGACGGTCGAGTCCACACCGCCCGAGGCGAGCAGGAACACCGAGCCGTCACCGACCTGCCGCTGGAGCTTGGCCATCTCGTCCGCGAGGAAGGCGTCCATCGACCAGGTAGGCCGGCAGCCGCAGATCTCGAACACGAAGTTCGCGATCATCTGGTCGCCGTGCACGGTATCATCGACCTCGGGGTGGAACTGCAAGCCGTAACGGCGAAGCGAGTCGGACCCGATGGCGGCGAAGCGGTGGTCCGGACCGCCGTCCGTCGTCACGCTCCAGCCGAGCTCCCGGAACTCCGGGCCCACCGAGCGCACGCTGTCGTAGTGGCTCATCCAGACCGGCTCGACCGGCCCGAGCCCGGCGAACAGCGGGTGGTCGCCCGCCAGGTGGAGCTCGGCCCGGCCCCACTGCCGCCCGCCGTGGATCACCGCGCCGCCGTAGTGCTTGGCGATCTCCTGGTGGCCGAAGCAGAACCCGATGATCGGGATGTCGAGGTCGAAGATTTCCTTGGTGTACTCGGAGTCCTCGCCGTGGGCCGAGAGGCTCGGGCTGCCCGAGATGATGATGCCCCGGTAGGGTCCGAAGGCCGTGATCGGATCCTCGGGCTGCCGGATCTCGGCCAGCACGCCCAGGCGGCGGACCTTGGTCGCGATCAGGTGCGCGTATTGGCCGCCGAAATCGACAACCCCTATCGCGTCGTGCTGCATCGACTCCTCGTCAGGGTGAGCTGAATGGCCTCAGATGTGGAATACTCAGGGGCACGGCGATCGCGCAAGGCCCACGACAGGGCGGCCGACACCGCGCCGGCGCCGCTACGGGGAAGGACCAGTCTAGAAGGTCGAAGCGCTCGGTGAACAGATCGACCGCTTCCAGGATCGCGTACGACGCGCCCAGGTAGACGAGCAGCACCTGCCACAACGAGCGGCGGTGCACCTCGGCGATCAGTCTGCGAAAACGCCACATATCCCAAACGCGGCAGAACGTTACGAACCCGACCGGGGCCGGCGGAACGCCTGAATATGCGCTGGCTCTTGTCGCAGATTAACGAACGCCGCTCGTCCGGCGCCTGACGACACCCTCCGGCCCCTAGCTTTAAGCGTAACTCTTTTACATACTTATGGCCTGACATCTGCGAGAACGCATGAGAGTACGCCCTCGGACCCCAGGGGCGCCTAGCGAGCGGACGAGGGAGTATGAACGGGCTGACCAGCAGCGTCGACGACCACTATCTGAGCGAGGAACACCGCATGCTCCGAGACATGGTCCGGGAGTTTGCGGAGAACGAGATCGCTCCCATCGCCCGGGAGATCGACGCCGAGGCTCGATTCCCCTGGGCGAACGTGGCCAAGATGGCGGAGTTGGGCCTTTTCGGCGTGCCGTGGCCGGAAGCGTACGGCGGTGCTGGGATGGATGTGCTGGCCTCGGCGGTCGTGAGCGAGGAGCTGTCCAAGTTCTGCCCGTCGCACTCGATCACGGTGGGGGCGACGATCTCGCTGGCGGCGAGTCCGATATTCTATTTCGGCAACGAGGAGCAGAAACAGAAGTACTTGACGAAGCTCGCCCGTGGCGAGGTTCTGGGCGCCTTCGGGCTCACGGAGCCTGAAGCCGGGTCCGACGCGCAGGGCACGCAAACCCGCGCCGAGCACAAGGGCGACCACTGGGTCTTGAACGGTACGAAGATCTTCATCACCAACGGTGGTGTAGGCGAGATATTCGTGGCCACGGCGGTCACAGGCCAGCGGCCGAACGGGCAGAAGGAAATCAGCTCGTTCATCCTGACCAAGGAGACGCGGGACCTGGAGGAGGCGAAGGCCGTAGGCGTGGGCCACGCGGATGATCTGGAACACACGCCGGGTTTCACGCACGGTAAGAAGGAAGACAAACTCGGCTGGCGAGCCTCCGATACGACCGAACTCATCTTCGAGGACGCCGTCGTCCCCGATGAGAATATGCTGGGCAAGCGAGGTCATGGGTTCAAGAACTTCATGCAGACGCTCGATGGGGGGCGGATCGGGATGGCGGCGCACCTGCTGGGGATCGCCGAGGGTGCGCTTGAGCATACGTTGAAGTTCACGAGCGAGCGCAAGCAGTTCAACACGCGCATCTGCGACTTTCAGGGCATTCGGTTCGAGCTCGCCGACTGGTGGACCCGCATCGAGGCGGGGAAGCACCTGACATATCAGGCGGCGGTGCTGCGGCAGGCGGGCAAACCGCACTCGAAGGAAGCGGCGATGGCCAAGCTCTACTGCTCGGAGCTCGCCAACTGGGCTACGGTGAAAGCGGTGCAGTTCCATGGCGCCTACGGCTACACGACGGAGTACCCCGTGGAACGGCTGATGAGAGATGCGAAGATAGGGGAAATCGGAGAGGGAACCTCCGAGGTCCAGAGGATGGTGATTGCGCGCCACCTTCTCGGTCCGGAAACGACACCTGAGAAGGAGGGCGACAAATGAATGGAGTCAGACTAGCAGCGCATGAAAAGGCAACTACTCATAAGCGCGGCCCCGCACGAGACGCGGGTCGCGATCTTGGAGGACAACGTCCTCGTCGAGCTGATGCTCGATCGCCCCGACGCCCAGCGCATGGTGGGCGACATCTATCTGGGGCGTGTTGAAGGAGTACTACCGGGCATACAGGCCGCGTTCGTCAACATTGGGACCGAGAAGGCCGCTTTCCTTCACGTCTCCGATCTCGCCGATGAAGATCCCGAGGCCTCGGAGGAGGAAAGGGGCGTCAAGCGGTACCCGCCCATCCAGACGCTGACCAAGAAGGGCGAGGAGCTTCTCGTCCAGGTCACCAAAGAGCCGATCGGGACCAAAGGTCCACGCGTCACCGCCCAGATCTCGCTGCCCGGCCGCTACCTGGTCTACATGCCGCGCAGCGAGCACGTCGGCGTCTCCCGCAAGATCGAGGATCGCGAAGAGCGCACGCGACTGCGCCGCCTGATGCGAAACATCCTCAGCCAGGATCAGGGTGGCGTCATCGTGCGTACGGTCGGCGAAGAGGCAGGCCGCAAGCCGCTGGAGCGCGAGCTGAAGGGTTTGCGCAAGACCTGGAAGCGGATCGAGGCGCGGGTCGCTCAGCACCAGGCGCCCGCCTTGATTCACGAAGAAGCGCACCTGGCCGCCGGCATCATCAGGGACCTGTTCAGCGAGAAGGTCGATTCGCTGATCGTCGATTCGCGTGAGATCTTCAACGAGGTGCGCGACTATCTCGAGGCGGTCGATCCCGATCTGGTGAGCCGGGTCAACCTCTACGAGGGTACGGTCCCACTGTTCGACAAGTACGAGATCGAGGATGAGATCCGTCGTTCGTTCGAGAGCCGGGTCGAATTGCCGTCGGGCGGCTACATCGTCATCGAACCAACCGAGGGCCTCGTGGCGATCGACGTAAACACCGGCCGCTACACCGGAAAGAAAGACCCCGAGAAGACGATCCTGCGCACGAACCTCGACGCCGCCCGCGAGGTCGCCCGGCAGCTGCGTCTGCGTGACATCGGCGGTATCATCGTCGTCGACTTCATCGACATGGAGGACAGGGCCAACCGCGACCGGGTGATGCAGGAGCTGCGGCTGCACCTAAGCCGCGATCGGGCTCGTACCAAGGCGTTCCAGATCTCTGACCTCGGACTCGTCGAGATGACCCGCCAGCGAGTCAGGCCCAGCGTCTACCACACCGTGACCCGGCCCTGCCCCTACTGCGACGGCGCCGGCCGCATCGTCACTCCCTCCACCGTCGTTCGCCGCGTCGAGCGGGCGATCCGCCGCGTGGCGGCGGCCAAGGAAGAGAAGCGGCTGGTCATCCGCCTGCACCCGGAGGTGGCGCTCCACATCCTGGAGGAGGAGCCCGACCTGCTGCGCCGCCTGGAGGCGGAGTACAAGGTCGACATCGAGGTGCGGGACGACCCGCTGATGAGGGCGGACGAGTTCCGTATCCTGGCGGGGCCCGCCGATGTGGACGTGACCGCCCGCTACGCCGTGGCTTGAAGCGCGGGGCCGGGAGGGCGGGGCGTTGACACGCCGCCTCTCAGCGGATAGCCTTTAGGGTTCTCGAAATCGCGATAACTCTCACGTGGTAGCACGGTTGTGACATACGCCATCTTTAAGGCCGCAGGCTTCCAGTACCGCGCCGAGCTCGGCGAGATATTGAGGCTGCCCTCTATGGACGCCGAGTCCGGCCAGACGGTAACCTTCGACGAAGTGCTGCTCGGCTCGAGCGAGGGGGAAGTGCTGATCGGCCGGCCGACCGTGGAAGGAGCTGCGGTGCGTGCCGAGGTGCTCGGGCATGGCCGGGCCGACAAGATCATCGTCTTCAAGTTCAAGCGCCGCAAGAACTACCGGCGCAAGACCGGCCATCGCCAGGGCTACACCGAGGTGCGGGTGAGCGAAATCGACCTGGGCGGCGACCGGCGCGTCACTCTCGAGTCGATCCAGAAAGCCGCGCCCAAGAAGGTGGCGAAGAAGGCGCCGGCGGCCAAGGCGGCGGCCAAGCCGAAGGCCGAGAAAGCCCCGGCCAAGAAGGCCCCGGCCAAGAAGACGACGGCCAAGAAGACGACGGCCAAGAAGGCCGCGCCCAAGGCGAAAGCCAAGGCCACCACCAAGAAGACCACGGCCAAGGCCAAGACGGGCACGAAGTCGAAGAAGAAGAAATCCTAGCGGGGACGGATCTCATGGCTCATAAGAAAGCAGGCGGATCGACTCGCAACGGTCGCGACAGCAACCCGTCGTTCCTGGGCGTGAAGCGATACGGGGGTCAGTTCGTGACGGCCGGCAGTATCATCATGCGGCAGCGTGGCACCAAGTTCCATCCGGGCCGCAACGTGGGGAAGGGCGGCGACGACACGCTCTTTGCCCTGTCCGATGGGTATGTGAGTTTTGGGTCGAGTCGCGGGCGCAAGGTTGTCTCGGTGCTACCCGAGGCCTAGCGGGCCGACGACGGCGAATGCGAAAAGCCCGGCGCTGCCGGGCTTTTTTCTTTACATCGGCTCATCGGCCGACGGCCCATAGGTTCCGGGCACCGATGCGCCACTCAACCGCAGGAACACCGAGAGCTGGCCACGGTGATGTACGGTATGGTTCAGAACCATGCCGCGCAGCACACCGATCCTCGGCTGCGTGAATATTACTGCCCCGGCGTTCTTGAACGTCCAGGGCTTCATGAAATCGTCGTCACTCGAAGCGGCGATCGCTTCCCTCAGCTTCGCGATGTTTGTGTCGTGCAGCTCGAGAATCTCGGAAACGGTCTGCAGCTGGACCGGCTTGTAGGGCTCAGCCCCGGGTGGATTGATGTCCATCTCCTCCGTCGTCAACGTATGCACGCCCCAGCCCGGCAGCTCGGCCAGGTGAGTCGCCAGGCGGCTCAACGTCATCGACTTGTCCGCCGGCTTCCACTCGAGCCTCTCCTCGGGGACGTTCTTGAGCAGCTTGCGTGTCGCGGCGGCTTCCTGCTCCAGCTCCTGCAGCAATGCGTCTTTGATCGCCACGGCTGTGCTCCTGCTAAGCGTAGGGTTCCGATCGGGTGAACAACCAAACTAGTGCGGCCGCCGGCCGCCCGACAAGCGCCAGATCGAGCGGTACCCGCTCGCTCGAGACACACCTTGTCGCCGGGGCGCTCGGCCACCATCCTTACCGGTCACTTTCCTCGGACCGTGCCCCACCGACCTTACGGCCACCGGAGCCTGGTGCGCCGGCAGCGTGGTTTCTAGCACCCATCCACCTCAGGAGGTATTGAGCGATGCAGCGACGTCGGCTCGGTTGTGCTCTTGTGGCTGCGCTACTCGCGTCCGCCTCGGCGGCGTCGGCGCAGACCTTTCCGGTAGAGGACCCCGTTCTCCAGCGTCTCTGGGAGGAGGGGATGGAGAACTCCCACGCCTACGAATTGGCCCAGGTGCTCCTCGACTCCATCGGCCCCCGGCTGAACGGCTCGCCCGGCCACAGGGCAGCCAACGAGTGGGCCGTCAACTTGTTCGAGAGCTGGGGCATCGAGGCCCGCAACGAACAGAACGGTACATGGATGAGTTGGGAGCGCGAGATCACGCATATCGATCTCGTGGAGCCCCGCGTCCGCACACTGGAAGGGATGATGCTCGCCTGGAGTCCGGGCACGCGAGGCAAGGTGAAAGCGGGCGTGGTGATTCTGGCCGATGTCGCGGATTCGGCCGCGTTCGAGGCCTGGCTTCCTGCGGTCAAAGGCAAGTTTGTGCTCATCTCCTACGGCGAGCCGACTTGCCGGACGGACGCCGATTGGGAGGAGCATGCGACCGAAGAGTCATTCGCGCGGCTGGAGGCCGAGCGCGCTCTTCGCTATGCTGGCCTACCTCGCCGCCGAGGAAAACGAGCTCATGCCCCGCGAGCGACGCGTGCTGCCGGTCAGCTCGGAGACCGGCGAACAGGGAACCTGGCCCGAGTGCGAGGCGCCGCTGAGGAGCTGGGAGGAGTACCTCAACCGATAGGCCCATGACCCGGCGCTCACTCTTTCGGCTGGCCCTGGCCTGTGCGGTGGTGTCCTGCCAGCGCGGGACACCACCGGGCGGCGCCGACGAGGCCGTGCAGGCAACATCGACTTGGACCCAAACGCAGATCGTGCTGCTCGGCACGGGAACCCCGAACGCCGACCCCGATCGCTCGGGTCCGGCCGTGGCTATCGTCGTCGATGACACGCCGTACCTGATCGACCTCGGGCCGGGCGTCGTGCGCCGCGCCGCGGCGGCGGAGCGTGCCGGGATCGACGGGCTGGCGGTCGAGAAGCTGCGGTTCGCTTTCATCACCCACCTGCACAGCGATCACACGCTGGGCTACCCCGACTTCATCTTCACTCCCTGGGTGCTCGAGCGTGATCTGCCGGCGCAGGTCTTCGGACCCGGAGGCCTGCAGGCGATGACCGACCACCTGCTGGCGGCCTACGAGGCGGACATCCGCGTTCGCATCGAGGGTCTCGAGCCGGCCAACAGCGAGGGCTACAAGGTCAACGTCCACGAGATCGAGCCTGGGCTCATCTACGAGGATGAGCGCGTTCGCGTCAGCGCGTTCCTCGTCGAGCACGGAGCGTGGCCGCAAGCTTTCGGCTACCGCTTCGACACACCCGATCGCAGTATCGTGATCTCCGGCGACACGCGACCGACTCCTGCCATCGTGGAGGCCTGCGGGGGTTGCGACGTGCTCATCCACGAGGTGTATTCGCAGGCCGGGTTCGAGCGCCGCGCGGCCAACTGGCAGGCATACCATGCCAGTTCGCATAATTCGACCGCGGAGCTCGGTCGCCTCGCAGCCGCAGCTCGACCGGGCATCCTCATCCTCTACCATCAGTTGCTGTGGGGATCGTCGCCGGAAGAGGTGCTCGGCGAGATCCGACAGGTCTATGACGGCCGGGTCGTCTACGGGAACGACCTGGACGTGTTCTAGGAGCGCACAGCTGAGGGCTCCCTACGCAAGGAGGTTCCGTGGCCTTCACGAATGCCGAGGTTGAACTGACGCGGCGCCGCTTCATCGCCTATTTCTCGAGCATCGGCCTCTCCTCGACACTACTGCCCGGCGTGCTCTGGGCGCAGGTCCAGGACGAGGCGGAGCCGAAGATCAGCAAGGAGATGCTCGCCGATGCCGAGGCGATCGCCGGATTGCAGTTCACCGACGAGGAACGCGAGCTCATGCTGCGCGGGCTCAACTCGAACCTCGAGGACTACGAGGCTCTGCGCACGGTGGAGCTGTCGAATGACGTGCCGCCCGCCCTCTACTTCAACCCGCTTCCCGCGGGGGCAAGTGTGATGACGTCCGAGCGACCGATGCGGCGCAGCAGGGTACGCGTCGAGCGGGTCCCCAGCGACATAGAAGAGTTAGCCTTCTGGCCGGTGACGCATCTCTCACGGCTCATCGAGTCGCGACGGCTGAGCTCGCTGGACCTGACCACGATGTACCTGGGACGCCTCGAGAGATACGGCCCCAAGCTCGAGTGCGTCATCACGCTGACCGAAGACGTTGCTCTCGAGCAGGCGCGTCGCGCCGACGACGAGATCGCCCGCGGTCTCTATCGTGGGCCGCTGCACGGCATTCCTTGGGGTGCCAAGGACCTGTTGGCGGTGAAAGGCTACAAGACGACCTGGGGCGCCATGCCCTACAAAGACCAGGTGATCGAGGAGAACGCCGCGGTCGTCGAGCGTCTGGAGGCGGCGGGCGCGGTGCTGGTCGCGAAGCTGACCCTGGGTGCCCTGGCCTGGGGCGACGTCTGGTACGGCGGCAAGACACGCAATCCCTGGAACCGGGAGCAGGGGTCGAGCGGCTCGTCGGCGGGCTCGGCTGCTGCCACGGCGGCGGGGCTCGTGGGCTTTGCCATCGGGACCGAGACCTGGGGGTCGATCATCTCGCCCTGCACGCGTTGTGGGACGACAGGGCTGAGGCCCACGTACGGCCGCGTGAGCCGCGTCGGCGCCATGGCCCTCTCTTGGAGCATGGACAAGATCGGGCCCATCGCTCGCAGCGTGGAGGACTGTGCCCTGGTCTTCGACGCGATCTACGGACCGGACGGCCGCGATCTGTCGGTCGTCGATGCGCCGTTCGCCTGGGACGCCGAGCTGGATCCACGGGACCTGCGCGTCGGCTATGTGAAGAGCGCCTTCGACGCGGACAGGGAAGAGCAGGAGGAGTGGAAGCGGCTCGACGAGGCGACTCTCCAGACGCTGGGTTCCTTGGGCCTCGATCTGACACCGATCGAACTGCCCGATCTGCCCATCGGCGCCATGTCGTTCATCCTGAACGCCGAGGCCGCGGCGGCGTTCGACGAGCTGACGCGCAGCAACCGCGACGACCTCTTGGTCAGGCAGATCCGCAACGCCTGGCCCAACGTCTTCCGCCAGTCGCGCCTAATCCCGGCCGTCGAGTATATCCAGGCCAACCGCGTCCGCACGCTGGCCATGCAGGCGATGGAAGAGATCATGTCGCAGGTGGATGTGTACGTCGTTCCGTCGTTCGGTGGGTCGAACCTCCTGCTGACCAACTTGACCGGCCATCCCTGTGTCGTCCTACCGAACGGCTTTCGCGAGGACGGCACGCCAACCAGCATCAGTTTCATCGGGCGCTTGTTCGGCGAGGCGGATACGTTGGCGGTCGCGAGGACTTACCAGGAGGCCACCGACTTCCATCTGAAACGCCCGCAGCTCGAGGTCTGACTCGCGAAGTGAGGTCTGCGGGTGAAGCCACACTCCTCAGCTCGAGCGATTTGTGCGATCCAACGCGAGTTGCCATCTTGTGAGCTCCCTCGGCCGAGCAGGTCCCCCGCCACTTGCGCGACCGCGGTTTCTCGTCACCCTACCGTGTCAACCTGGCACCTCATCGAAGGGCCGCGGTCCTGCTCTTCTCAGCGCGAAAGGAGTCGGCTATGCGGATGCTCATGCACGTGTTCTTCCCTGTCCGAGAGTTCAACGAGGCGGTCCGCGATGGAACCGCCGGCGAGAAACTCCAGAGAATCATCGCGGATGCGGACCCGGAAGCGGTCTATTTCGTGGAGCAGCACGGTCAGCGCTCAGCCATTCTCGTGGTCGACGTGTCGAGTTCGGCGGAGGTTCCGGCTCTGGCCGAGCCCTGGTTCTTGACCTTCAACGCCGATACAAAGTTCCGGATCGCCATGACTCCGGACGATCTAGCTCGGGCGGGTCTCGACGAGCTGGGCGGGAAGTGGGGGTAGACGGCGCAGAGGCTGAGGGTCCGCCCGCTCTTGTGCTATTTGTTGGGCCACGTACATATTAGTGGAATCAGTAGCGCTTCTCGTTATCGATTTAGCAGCATCCTCGAGCGGGCGCCTCAGGCGGGGGAGAGATGTCGGGGTATCGCCTGAGCGGCCCGGGACAAGATGCGGGAGAGCTTGCCGTTGGCGAATACGTGTCCAAAGGAACCCTACCGGGTCTACCGTCAAAGGGAGAGAGCCGGGCTCTGGATGGAGCTTCGCAAGCGCCGCGTCTTCCCCTTTCTGGGCTTATACGTCGCATTCGGTTTTCTGGTTGTGGAAGGAATCGACCAGGCTACTGGGCATGGTCTGTTGCCCGAGATCACGTACGGGATCGCCCTGGTATTCTATCTGTTCGGGATACCCGGCACGGTGATTCTCGCCTGGTACCACGGTGAGAAGGGACCCCAGAAGCCGACGCTTACAGAGGCCTGGATGCACAGTTTCATGCTTGTCGGGGCGCTGGGTATCTGCTACGGCCTGATCAACAGCGATCACACGTCTACTGCAGTGGCCTCGGATGCAAATCTGTCCCCCCTGCGAGTCGCCGTCCTCTACTTCGAAGACCACAGCCTCAACGGCGAGCTTGGATATCTTGCCGACGGTCTAACCGAAGAGTTGATTGACCTGCTCTCCCAGTCTCGGATGCTGGACGTGATCTCGAGGAACGGCGTGGCTCCCTTCCGCGGGCCTACCATCCCCCGCGACAGCGTGGCGCGCGCCTTGGGGGCCGGCAGCCTGGTCGTGGGCAGCGTCGAGAAACAAGACGAGTGGGTGCGTGTCGTCGCTCAGCTGGTCGATGGCTCGAGCGGCGCGGACGTCCGGGGTTGGAACTTTGTTGCGCCCCTACGCAACCCTAAAACCATCGAGGATTTCTTTGCGGTGGAAGTTGCGCTTTTCCTGCGCGAACGTCTCAGCGAAGTGGTTCGCGTGGACCATCGTCGCGCGACCAGTTCGAGCCCCGAGGGCTGGACCCTGGTGCAACGCGCCGAGAGATTCCGCAAAGACGCCGAGGAACGACTCGGCGAGGACGACTACGTCGTAGCTCACGCCGCCTTCGCGGCTGCCGACTCGGCCCTGGCCTTGGCGGAGTCAGAGGACCCGGGCTGGGTCGAGCCGATTGTGCTCCGTGGAGCGATCGCGCACCGGCAAGCACGGCTGGCCGGTGGGCTCGGCGAGTTCGGGCTGTGGACCCGAATTGGCCGTGCGCACGCGGAGCGCGCGCTGAGGCTCCATCCCAACCACGCCCGTGCGCTGGAGTTGCGCGGCGCACTTGGTTTTTCCAGCTGGCTCTTCCAGACTCCGGCGGATCCCGCCGCTGCCGACAGGCTGCTCGAGTCTGCGCGATCGGACTTGGAGGCGGCCACGCGGCTCGACCCGTCGCTGGCCAGTGCGCACAGCTGGCTCGGCCATCTATACTATCAGGTCGGCGACATTGCGGCGGCCGTGCTGTCCGCGAGCCGTGCCTTCGAGGTCGACGCTTATCTCGATCAGACCGAGCAGGTCCAATTCCAACTCTCTAGCCGGCACTATGGCCTGGAGCAGGCCGCTGGGGCTGAACGCTGGTGCCGGGAGGGTGCGTCTGGTACCCCTCGCGACTACTTGACCGCCGTGTGTCAGCTGCGTCTGATGACGACTCCGGTCGTCCGGCCGGACGTTGATCTTGCCCTGGAGCTGGTTGCCAGCCTCCGTACCCTCGCGCCCGAGGATGGGCACGCCTACTCACAGCTGAAAGCTCAAGTCATCCTCGGCGGGATTCTGGCGCGCGCGGGATTACCGGACAGCGCCCGCTCGGTCCTGGCCCGCTGCCGCAGCGCGGTTCACCCTGTGATCGATCCCAGCGGGGAACTCCGCACGGTCGAGGCGTACATGCATACGCTCCTCGGAGATCATGAGGAGGCGGCTGCGCTGGTGATGCCGGGTTGAGCCATGGGGCCGTCCCCCACGGCTGGCTCAGCTGCCGTCAGAATAGAAGCGCTCGATCTCGTCCCACTGCGAGAGTGCGTCCTCGTAGCCGAGGTCCATGATCTGAGAGAGATAGGGCGGCTCGAAGATGAGGTAGCTGAGCAGTTCGGCCCCCCGCGCGTGCTGGACGCCCAGCCCGCGCAGGACAAAGCGCAGTGATTTCGGTAAACTACCCTTATGGTCCTCGGCGAGGGCACTGAGGTCGCGCGACGGCCGGATCACCAGCAACTCGATGCGCCGCAGTCCTTCCGGGTCGGTCTTTTCCGCCTGCAGTGCTTCGAGCACCCGGTTGATTTGACCGAGGCGCTCCGCATCGCCCTCCAGCGTGTCCAGAAATATCGTGTTGAACAACAAACTGAGGATCTGCGCCGGCGGCGGATAACCGGGCCGCGCCCGGTCGCGCACCTCTTCGAGTGTGGGAGCGTAGCGCGTCGCGATAGCCAGCAACCGCTCGGCTCCCAGGTGGATGGCGGGCGCCAGTGGTGCGGCCTGGCGGATGCTGCCGTCGCCGTAGTACTCACCGTCTAGCTTCACTGCCGGGAAGATGAGCGGGATCGAGCTCGAGGCCATCACGTGGTCCACCGAGATCGTCGTTGGGGTCCCGCAGCGGCGCGCGCGCTCCCACGTCGGCGCGTCCTTGCCTCCGTGTACGAACGTGACCGTCTGACCGGTGGCATAGCGAGTCGCCGTGAGGCCCAGTGCCCGCAGGCGTCCCTCAGCCACGTTCACTGGTATCCCGTCCACCTGGAGCGCTTCCCGCAAGAATTCCTTCAACGGCGCGGTATCCAGCAGACCCTTCACCCGCGGCCCCAGCGACGTGCCGCCGCCGCCCAACGTCCAGAACCAGCGAGCGCCACTGAGACTCAGAGCCCTCAGATTCGTGTCGAAAACGCGCTCGGTGGTCAGGCTCGTCCAGCAATTGACCAGGTCTTGCAGATTGTCGGACGGCGAGCCCCGGTGCCCCGCCAGGAAGGCCGCGTTGATCGCGCCGGCGGAGACCCCGACGATGATGGGGAAGCTCACCTCCGGCGCCTTCTCGGCGATGTAGGAGAGGACGCCGACCTGGTAGGCGGCTCGTGCGCCGCCGCCCGATAGCACTAATCCGTTCATATTCGTTGGGAGCCGAATCTGTCGGTCCGGTCGCGCCGGGACAAGCCTCGCCGCGTCGAGCCGCGGGTAGGCTGGAACGTTGGCGGCCGTGCCTTTAATTTCGCTGGTCGTTCCTGCAACCGGGGAGATCGAGGAGGTCGCCGTGAATCTGTACTTGGTTCGCCACGGCGCGGCAGTGCCGAAGGAGCAGGACCCGGAGCGACCGCTTGCGCCTGCCGGTGTCGCGCTGGCGCGGAGGGTCGCTGCTTTCCTGGCTCACAGCGGCCGAGTGGCGGTCGCCGAGATCCGGCACAGCACCAAGCTGAGGGCGCGTCAGACGGCAGAGATCATGGCCGAGGTAGGCGGCTTGTCGGTGCCGATCAGCGAGGTAGCGAACCTGGAGCCCTTGGCGGATGTGGGGGATCTCGCCAGTGCGCTCTCACGTTCAACCATTGATCTGATGCTCGTGGGTCACCTGCCTCACCTGAGTCGGCTCGCCACGGCACTGGTCGCGGGCGACCCGGACCGTGATGCGTTCTCGTTTCCCGAATGCGGGGTCTTGCACCTGCACCGGCGGCCGGCCGGAGGGCATTCGGAAGGCAACGAGGTATGGGCGGTGGTCTGGATGATCGATCCCGGATTGCTGTCGTCCTGAGGTACACCGAAGATGCAGCCATGTCGTCGCGTCGCATTCTGAGCCGGCTCTGGTCGCTGGTCTGGATCGACTACAGCAAGGTCGATGAGGAGTTCCGCGAGGAGCTCCACGATCGCGGTGTGCTGGGATTGCGGATAGCGTCCATCGTCGCGATCGCCCTACCGACCTTCGCCGTGGTGCTACTGTTGCCGTTCGGGCCGCCGGACTACCCGCGTGGCGACGGTTGGATACACATCGGGCTGGTGGAGGAAGTGTCCAGTGTGGTGGTGGGCGTCATCGGCCTCTTGCTGTCGCGCACGAGCTGGGGCCGGCGCCATTCCCGCGGGCTGGCAACGGCGGTCGGGCTGATGCTGGGCGGCATCGCGATGACCGACATGGTCACCTCCGGTGGCTACGTCTCGAGCGTGTTCGCGGCCTCGCTGGCGCTCGTCCTCGTGATCGTTGCCGCCGTCCCCTTGAGGCCATTGTCGATGCTGGGCTTCGGCCTGGCGCTGGTCGCGATGTTCATGGTCTCGGGGTTCTTCGATCCGACCGTCGGTTGGCCGCCCCCGGTCGCCTGGCTGGAGCGTCTGGTGATCCTCCTCGCCGTGAGTGTGCTCGGAGCCGCCTTGCGGGCGATGATCTTGCTTCTCCATCTGCGGGAGCACGAGAGCCGGGCCGCGCTGGCGCAGTCGCTCGAAGCATTGCGCCGCACGCAGGCGAACCTCATCGCGTCCAAGCGCGCCGCATCACAAGGCCGCCTCGCGGCTGCACTGAGCCACGAGCTGAATAGCCCGCTCTCGGTACTGCAGAGCAGTAGTAGGGTGATCGAAAGGCTGCTCGCGCAGATGGCGGGCCATTGTGGCGACCCCGATGCCGTGGCGCGCTCGCTCGCCGGTGCCACGGAAGCGGCCAACGTATCGAGCGATGCACTGGGCCGCATCTCACGCCTCGTCGACCGCTTCGAGCGTTTCACCCACCTGAATGAAGACACCGCCGAGCGACGGCCCGTCGACGTCAACGGCCTGCTGGACGATGCCGTGGGGGTGCTGGCAGGCGGCTGGCGTGGTCGGATACGCGTGATCAAGGACTACAGCGAGTTGCCGAGAGTCTTGGCTTACCCGGTCGGGCTCAGCGAGGTCTTTGGAAACGTCATCAGCAATGCGGCCAGCGCCATCGAGGGGGAGGGAGAGATCCGGCTGACGACGCGCTACGGCAAGGGCTACGTCTGTGTTCAGATCGCCGACAGCGGACGCGGGATCGACGTGGACAAGCTGAGCACGATCTTCGAACCGGGGTTCCGGGTGAAGGACGGCCGGGTGAGAACGGGTTGGGGCCTGTTTATCTCGCGCCAGATCGTGCACGACCACGACGGCGAGTTCCGGATCGGTAGCGAGCTGGGGCGTGGTACCCAGGTGGAGATCTGCTTGCCTGCCGGCGCCGAGGAGTCCGGCTAAAGGTGCGTAATCCGATCCGGATCCCTCGGGACGAACTGGCCAAAGCTCTCGTGATGGCCGTGTTGTTCTTCCTGGTCATCAGTACGGTCGGCATCCTTAAGCCGATCCGTAATGCCTTCGCCCTCGACGGCCTCGCCGCCAGCGAGTTCTATAAAGTCTATCTAGTCAGCGCCGCGGTCATCTTCTTCGTCTTCCCGTACAACCGGCTGGCTGACCGGGTACCGTGGCGCTGGTTGATCCCGGGCGTCGCCCTCTTCTTCGCCGCTAGTCTGCTGGTCTTCAGGGCGCTCTATCGCGAGGGGAGCACGACGTTCGGGGTGACCTTCTACGGCTGGTATGATCTCTATACCGCCGTAATGGTCACCCAGTTCTTCATGGCCACGCAGCTGTTCTTCAACGCGCGCGACGCCAAGCGCCTCTATCCGTTCGCCATCGCTGGAGGGTCCATCGGCGGCGTCTTCGGAGCGGCTATCACCGGTTTCTTCATCGAGATCGTCGGCGGCCCCAACCTCCTGCTCGTCGCCGCCGCGTTCGTCGTAATCTTCGCTCTGACGATCCCGGTTGTCTGGACGACGCAGCAGAGCGACGAATCGCACCCAGGCGTCCGCCGTCAGGAAAAGCTGACGGCCGGCGAGTTCGCGACGATCGTCCGTAACAGACATGTACTACTCATCGCCGCCGCGGTACTGCTCACCGTTCTCGTGAAGCAGCTCGTCGACTATCAGTTCAACGAGATCAGTAAAGAAGTATTCGCGACGCGTGACGCGATTGGCGCCTTCCAGGGCAAGTTTTTCGCCGCGACACAGTGGCTACCCCTCCTCGTGCTACTCACGTTGCGCCCGCTGCTCAAGCGTTGGGGCGTCGGACTCGTCGTTATGCTGCTGCCCGCGGTCCTGCTCGCCGCCAACCTGGCCTTGGCGGTCTCCTGGAGCCTGGTCTGGGCTATTGTCGCTAAGGCGGGGGACTCGTCGATCCGCTACACGGCGGAACGTGCCGGGCGCGAGATCCTATACGTGCCTCTGCCGCAGAACATCAAGCTGAAGGCGAAAGCCTACATCGACATGGCGGTTGAGAAGGGGCTCGGCAAGGTACTGTCGGCCGTGCTCATCTTCGTCGTAGTCCTATTGGTCGACTACCGGAAGGTCGGCTGGGTCGGGGTCGGACTAGGGGCGGTCTGGCTGCTGGTGGCACTGGCGGTGCGGGCGGAGTACGTCCGCACCTTGGCGCGCTCGATCCAGGGTCGCTTCGCCAGCTTCGATGGCATCTTCGCTTCGATGGCCGACGCCAGTACGATTCCCGTCATCCAGGAGACCCTGACCAGCGATGATGAGCGCAGCATCGCTTTCGCCCTCGATCTGGTCGACCAGGCCGATCCCGCCAGCGCCCAACCGCTGCTGGAGTCCATACACGGGTTGCTCTCACATCCCAGCCCGCGAATACGCGAGCGAGCCATCGGTGCCCTCGCGAGCTTTCCAGAAGACATCGACACCGATCGGGTCCGCATGCTGCTTGAGGACTCGGAGGACTCGGTACGTGTCGCCGCGGTGGGGGCGCTCTGTCGGTCCCAAGGCGCTGAGCCGGAGCGAGTGATGAGCTCGTTACTCGCGGCGGCTGAGCGACCGGTGCGGATGGCCGCTCTCGCGTGCCTCGCCGGCGGCGGCGTGCCGGGTCAGGGAACCGGCTTGGTGGAGCCCGGCTATCTGGATCGCCTCATGGACGAGGCACGACGAGATGGCGCCGCTCGGATCGAGCTGGCTATGGCCCTGCTCGTCCTGGGTAGCGACCCGCGTGTGCCCGACGCGCTCGGCCCGCTGCTTCGCGATCCCGACCCGAAGGTCGCCGAGGCGGCGCTGCGCACGGCCGGCCGCTTGGGACGCCGCGAGTTCGTCCCCAGACTGATTACGGCACTCGGTTCGGTTCGGACACGCGATGCCGCTCGCGAGGCGCTGGCCTGGCAAGGTGAGCGTATCGAGGGGACTTTGTCCGACTACTTGGCCGACGAGTCGGTCGCTCCGAATGTGCGCCGCAACATCCCGGCGGTCCTGGCGCGGATACCCGCTCAATCCACCGTGGACGACATACTCCGCTTCCTGGCGGGCGGCGTACCTGACCGGTTGCTACGCTATCGAGCGCTCAAGGCGCTGAACAAGCTGCGCGCCCGCGCCCCGGATCTCGTGTCGGATGCGGGGCAGGTCAACCAAGCACTGGATCGAGAATTGGAAGCGGGGTCCCGTTACGCCGCGGCCGGCGTGGGACTCCAGCGTCTGGACCTGTCGGGCCCCGCAGCCGACCTATTACGCCGATCCGTGAAAGAGGCTTGGTTCACGGCACGTGAATGTGTCTTTCGATTGCTCGGCCTGCTCCACGAGCCAGAGGGCATCTACCGCGCCTACCTCACCCTAGTGGGAGGTAGCTCGACGGCACGGGCCAACGCGCTCGAGTGGTTGGAACAGACGGTCGGGCACTTCCTGTTTGTACGTCTGGAGTCTACGGTCCAGGAGGCAGCGAACGGCGGCGACAAGCGATGGGACCTCCGTGAGGGCCTGTCCGAGCTGATGCGTGACGAGGACTTGTGGCTGGCGAATTGCGCGACCTGGACCGCGCTGGAACTCGGGGATCCCTGGGTGGGTGAGGAGCTGGAACGATTACGGGAATCCGCCAGCGTCGAGCATGGCTTCATGGCCGAGCGTGCCCTGGCGCGGCTAGACGGGCGAAGGACGGGATCACATCCGGAGAGCGGTGAGATGAATCTCATTGAAAAAGTCTTCCTGCTGCAGCAAGTTGATTTGCTCAGCGATGCGCGTGCTGAAGACCTGGCGCTGCTGGCCTCGATAGCCGAGGAGCTCGACGTGAAGCCGGGAACGGTCCTGTTGCGTCAGGACGAGCCGACCGAAGCGATGTACATCGTGATTCACGGCGCCGTCGAGTTGCGGCGCGCCGGCGAGCAGGTGCTCACCGCTCAGGACGGCTCGGCTTTCGGGACCTGGGCCTTGATCGACGAGTCGCCGAGCCTGGTGGCCGCAAAGGCCGTCGAGCGGAGCGAGCTGCTGTGCATTACGAGGGAGGACTTCTACGATCTCCTCGCCGAGCACAGCGAGCTAGCTCGCGGCCTGCTTAAGGGTCTAGCCCGTCGCGTCAGGGCGCTGGTGGCCTAGGACTATACACGGAGATGCCGATGTCGGATCGAGTCGCAACGATACTGATCGTCGATGACGAGGAGATGGTCACGACGGCGCTGCGGAGTTTCTTGCAGCTGGAGACCTCGTACCGCGTCCTGACCTTCACCTCGCCGGCCCAAGCGCTGCAGAGCGTGGACAACGAGCCGGTCGACGTGGTCATCGCCGACTTCATGATGCCGGAGTTGGATGGCATCGCATTCCTCAAGGCCATGCGCGAGAAACGTCCGGAGGCCAGCCGCATCTTGCTGACCGGCTACGCCGACAAGGAAAACGCGATCCGGGCAATCAATGAAGCGGGGCTCTACTATTACCTCGAGAAGCCATGGGACAACGACCACTTGCAGGTCGTCGTTCGCAATGGAGTCGAGCGCGCCGAGTTGTTCAGGCAGCTCGACGCGAAGGTCAGCGAACTGGAATCGGCACACGACGACCTCGCCGGGTTCCGTAAACGGTTGATTCGGGCATTTGTATGAGTGAGAAACAGCAGACCTCGGTACAGCTCCTGATGGCAGGGCTGGCCCACGAAATCAACACGCCGCTGGGCGCGATACGCAGCAACCGGGATGTGATTCAGCGGGTCATCGCCCGGCTGTCCGACATCCTGGCCGACGAGGTGGTGGACGAATCGGAGATCGAGCAGATCCGCGGCCTGGTGAAGACGCTCGGCGAGGTGATCGATATCGACGCGGTGGCGGTCGATGTGATCACCGGCCTGGTGGCTAGCGTGAGGGATTGCTGGCATCCCGATGAAACGACCTGCAGATGCGTGGACCTCCACGAAGGCATCGAAAGCACCCTGCTGTTGCTGGGTCACGAGCTGAAGCACCGTATCGAGGTCGTTAGGGAATACGGCGAAATACCTCCGGTCGAGTGCTATCCGAGCCAGTTGAACCAGGTCTTCATGAACCTGATCCTGAACGCCAGCCAGGCGATCGCTGGCGAGGGCAAGATTACCATCCGGACGCGGTCCAGCGGTGAAGATGCGATCGTGGAGATCAGCGATACGGGCTCGGGCATCGCGTCCGAGAACCTGGAGCGGATCTTCGATGCGGGATTCACGACGAAGACCACGAAGTCCGGTATGGGGCTGGGCCTGCGGATCTGCAAGGAGATCATCGAGCGGCAGGGTGGGCGGATCGAAGTCGAGAGCGTGGTGGGCGAAGGTTCGACGTTCAGGGTCAGTTTGCCGCTCAAGACGGTCGAGTAACTAACGACGGCGTGATGCGAATCGTTGAACTCGCGTTCGAGCCTATCGAAGTCCTCTACAACAAGATCGAGGACGAGGTGCTAAGAAAGGGCAGGCGAACAATCTGGGGCGACCTGGGCCCACTGCCCGATAGCCTCGCCAAGGCCGAACACGATCAGGTACCGTACACCTACGGGTTGTTCATCCAGTCGAAGGATGGGCGGGCGACCGATGGGTTGCAGGGTGGTGTGGGACGGATGGCGGGGCAGCCGGCCGACCGCTTCGGGCAACTGGAGCTCCGCGCGACCGTGGATGCATTCCTGGTAGGTGCTGCGACACTGCGTGCCGATCGGACGGTCGGCGCTCCGTGGGAGAAGGAATTGATCGAGCGCCGCAAGAAGGCCAAGGGTAACGTCGCTCCTCTCAATGTCTTCTTCTCCGCCACCGGCAACTTCCCGGCCGAGTCTCCGGTGTTCAGAGAGCCGTCGATTCGCACGATGCTGTTCGTTACTGGAGCCGCCGAGGCGCGGGTCGGCGAGCTGAAGAAGCTCACCCCGGACGTAGTCGTGGTCAGCCAGGATGCGCCGCTGCGCGACACGTGGACCGAGCTCTGGCGGCGTGGTATATCGACGATCGGCTTCGAGGGCGGGCCGACGTTGATGGGCTTGGCGCTGAAAGAGCAGCTCGTGCATGAGTTGCTGCTCACTCATTCGCCGCTGCTGCTCGGCGGTACGGGCACCAGCTTGTCGGCCATCGTTGAGCCGCTGGAGAGAATCAGAAGCGAGCTGCTATTCCTCGGCCTGCATGCGCCGTCGGGCCTGCTTTTCGAGCGCAGCCGGCTGATTTATTCATAGGACGACTGAGCGCCGCGCGCTTCGTCAGAGTTTCGCCGTAACCCGCGATACATGCCAATCGTCCCCGCGTCGCTGCATCGAGATTCGCACCTCGAGTCGCACGGTACGCTGCTCCCGGGTCCGGTTCAGACGATAGATCACCGTTTGCTCTAAGATCGCATCAGCGGTTCCGTTGCGGACCTCGATGCTGCGGGGATCTAACTGTACCCGCATCCCGTCGGTCCGTTCGAACCAGATCTCGACGTACCTCAAATCTTCCGCCGGTAGCGTACCACCGTAGACTCGCGCCATCAGCTGGAGGTCCTCGGCCTCGAGTGCCTGTCGATAAGCGTCGAGTACCGCTGCGATGGCCGCTCCCAGATCCTGAGTCGCCTGCTCGGCCGCGGGCGCGCTGGGGGTCGGCCGGGGTGTTTCGGGCGTTTCGACGTCGGCCTGGGCCAGGCTTTGCATCTCATCCCGCAACGCTGCTACCTCAGCCGCGAGCGCTCGCTGCTCTGCGCGGAGCGCGGCAAGCTCTGCCTCTATGTCGTTGCCTCGCGCCCTGGCGCCGCAGGCGCTGGCGGCGGCGACGGTCGCGCACAGCAGAATGGCGGCGCCGCTGCGGCGGAGGGCGTTCGAGGCCGTGGAAGGTCCTTTCACCGTTACTCGTCCGTTCTCGGTTCCCATCGATCACGCGCGGCTGTCGGGCCGCGCCCCGCTGTTCGTGTGATGCTCCTGGCGTGCGGGGCGTTAAACGCCACCGCGACTGGCTCTCAGGAAGGGGGCGACTTGACCCTCGGGTAGCGGCGGTGAGAGCAGGCTGACTGAGACGAGCGCCAGGCAGTTGGCGGCGAGCCCGAGGATCCCTTCGTGTAGGCCGAGCGGCCGGTACTGTGGGAACTGGAAGAGGCAGAGCGTCACCAGGGAGCCCAAGACGAGGCCGCTGACGGCGCCGGCTGCGGTGGCGCGCCGCCAGAAGAAGGCGGCGGCGGTAATCGGCGCCAGCTGGACCACGGCTCCGTAGGCGGCCAGCAGGAGAGCGACCAGCGACATCTCGGTGTTGACGGCGATGTAGTAGGCGGCGACTCCCACGGTGACGGCGACAACGCGGATGAGCCGGCGCCGGCCGCGATCGCTCAAACCGGGGTCGATCACCTTGTGGTGCAGGTCCTGCACGTAGATGGAGGCCGCGGCGTGCAACATCGCGTCGCCCGTGGACATGCTGGCTGCCAGCGCGCCGGCGCAAAACAGGCCGACGACGACCGGCGCCACATCCGTGCTGAGGATCATGTGCGGCAGGATGAAGTCGGCCGAGGGCGGTGCACTGTCGAACAGCACTCCGGCGAAAGCGATGAAGTAGAGCGGCAGCAGGAAGAGTAGAAAGGTGGGGTAGAGAACCATGGTGAGCTTGATCGTCGCATCGTCCTTCGCCGCGTACGCTTTCATAAACAGGTGTGGCCACATCGTCACACCGATAGCGCTCACCAGCACCGCCGACGAGTAGGCGCCCCAACCCCAGGGGCCGCCGCTCGCATCGAGACCGGGGGCGGTCAGCAGTTCGGGGCGTAGTTCGGCGATTCGCTCGAACATCGGACCGACACCGCCGTACAGGTGGCGCGGTAACCACAGTCCCAGCGCCCAGGCGATGAGCAACATGAAGATGCCCTGGAAGGTGTTGGTCCAACCCACGCCGAGGACGCCGCTCTTCAGCACGTACAGCAT
This sequence comes from Gemmatimonadota bacterium, assembly GCA_039586575.1. Lineage (GTDB taxonomy): Bacteria > Gemmatimonadota > Gemmatimonadetes > Palauibacterales > KS3-K002. Next base: position 75,806 of record JBDHKD010000004.1, read on the forward strand.
CACGACGGCATAGGCCGCCAAGGCGCCGAGCCAGATCGGTACGTGCCCGTCCGTCACCGCGTTGAACACGATGCCCGCGCCCTTCATTTGCAGCGCGATGTAGGGAACGAAGGCGACGAGCGAGACGACCGCGATCAGCACGGAGAGCGTCGTGCTACGGAAACGAGGTGAGAGCAGTTCCGCTTGCGTCACGTGCCCGTACTTGCGGCCGACTCGCGCCACCATGGGCCCGAGGAAATACCACGGCGCGAAGCCCAGCAACGCGTACGATAGAACGTAGAAGGCAGCCGCGCCCCGGCTGTAGGCCCAGCCCGGTGTGCCCAAGAAGGCGAAGGCGCTGAACATCATCGCGCCCATTACGAAGTACAGTACGAGCAGGCCGAACCCGCGGTCCCCTGCCACGTACCCCGTCACCGTGTCGCTCGCCCGGCGTCCAGACACCCAGCCTACGAGCAGGGAGAGCGCCAGGTAGCCGGCCGTCACCAGCGTGACGATCACCCAACGGTCCATCTAGTCGTCGCTAGTCGTGGCTGGAGAGTCGGAGGAGGTGGCGGCGCGGCGCTTCTCCCAACGATACACGCCGGCCAGCACGAAGATGGATCCGCTGATCCAGAAAACATGCCAAAACAGCGATAGCGGCATGCCGAGGACGAAGGGACGGATGCGGTTGAATGGCAGGTAGCCCGGGTAGGTCACGAAGATGGCCATCGCCACGTAGAAGGCGACGGCGAGTACGGGCACCAGGCGATCTCGCAGCGGCTGATTCAAGGCTACGCTTCGGTCTTTGAGCCGTTCATGATGTCTCGGAAGGCGCGGCGCACGTAGACCGGAACCATCGCACGGCGCCAGTCAGAATCGACGATGATGTTGGTGAGGGGGTGGCATTGCCGGTACGCCTGCTCCGCCACGGCTTCGATGACCTCGGCGCTGAGCCGCTGGCCAGTGGCGACGGCGTCGAGTCCTCCTATCGTGCGAGGCTTTGCGCCGAGGCTGGAGACGACGAGAGCGATCGATTCGACGGTTTCGCCCTCGGCGATGACGGCCGCCAGAGCTATGGAGAGGACCGGGAAGTCGACAGACTTCCGTTCGCGCAGCTTCTGATAACTGGCTCGCAGCCCGGCCGCCGGCTTGGGGATACGGATCCGCGTCAGCAGCTCATCGGGTTTCCGAACGGTGTTCCGGACGCCGTCGGCTGCGAAGAACTCCTCGACGCTCGTCGTGCGGGTGCCCTCGGTCGATGCCAGATCGACGCTGGCCCCAAGTGTCATGAGCAGCGGCGGGGTGTCGGCCTGATGGGCGGCGACACACTTGGTGCCTCCTTTCACTACGTGGCAGACGTCGCCGTCCTTCTTGAGACAGAAGCCCAGAGCTTGGCGCCAGAAGTAGGACTGGTTGTAGTACGTGCAGCGGGTATCCAGGCACAGATTGCCACCGATCGTGCCCTGGTTGCGGATCATCGGATGGGCGATCGTACTGGCGGCGAACGCTAGGGAAGGGAAGTAGCGCTGGACCAGCTGATCGTTGACGACGCTGGTCAGACTCTGGCAGGCGCCGATCTGAATCTCGCCGTCGCGCTCCTCGATTCCATACAGTTCTTCTATGCCCTTCAGGCTGACCAGATGGCCGGGCGTGAACAGCCGATGCTTCATGTTGGGCACGAGGTCGGTGCCACCGGCGATCGGCAGGACGTCACCGCTGTGGGCCTTCAGGAGCTCCAGCGCCGCGGCGAGCTCCGTCGGTCTGTAGTACCGATAGGGGTGAAGTCGCAGCATCCTCGGTCAGCCTCCCGCCGCCCGCCCGGCCGTCTCACGCGGCTCACGCTTCCAGGGCGCGAGCTTGCCAGCCTCTTCCTGGACCTCACGTGCCCAGATCGCCGCCCAAACCCGTGGCGGTGTGAATGGCAGCCGGTCCAGTCGCACACCGACCGCATCGTACACAGCATTGGCGATCGCCGGGATCGACGGATGAAGCGGTCCCTCACCCGCCTCTTTCGCGCCGTACGGGCCCTCCGGGTCCACCGACTCGACGATCAAGGACTTGAGCTCCGGCGTGTCGAGGCTGGTCGGGATCTTGTAATCGAGCAAAGAGGGCGCGTTGTGGAGCCCGCCGTCCTTGAAGATGTGCTGCTCCAGGATCGCCTCGGCGAACCCCATGTACGCCGAGCCCTCCATCTGCCCCTCCACGAGAACCGGGTTCAGCGCCCGACCGCAATCGTGAGCGATCCAGATCTTCTTAACGTCGACGAAGCCCGTCTCAGGATCGACCTCGAGCTCCACCACGTGAGCGGTGAACGAGTAGGCCGGCGAAGCGCCAATGGTGCCGCCACGGTAGTCGCCGTGGATGTCCTTGGGCGTGTTGTACCAGCCGACCGCGCCCAGTGTGCCGAAGCGAGCTTCGGCCAGGTTGAACGCTTCGGAGATCGGCACGCGTTGAGCGGTGTCGCGCACGTTGAACGCCCAGCCGCCCGCCAGAGCGACCTGCTTCGGCCCGCAATCCCAGGCTTCGGCCACCGCCTGCCGCACCTGCTTCTTGATCTGACGCGCCGCGTCGATGCAGGCGTTGCCGCACATGAAAGTCAACCGCGAGGAGTACGCCCCCAGATCGACGGGTGTGAGATCGGTGTCGGCCGACAAGACCCGCACGTAGTCGAGCGGTACGCCGAGCTCCTCCGCCACGATGTACGCCAGTGCCGAGTCCGAGCCCTGTCCGATCTCGGAAGCCCCACAAAACACGGTCACGCGACCGGAGCGGTCGACCTGGAGCTGGACCGCCGATTGCGGCATCTCGTTCGGATAGATGGGATAGTTGGTGCCGGAGATGTAGCAAGAGCCAGCGACGCCGACCCCACGCCCGTAGGGCAGCCTGCGGTACTTTTCTTTCCAATTGCTCGCCGCCTCGACCGCCTCCAGGCATTCCAAGAACCCGTTCGACGTTACTCGGAACTCGTTCACGCTCCGCGTGCCGGAGCCCAAGGAGTTGATGCGGCGCAGCTCGATCGGGTCCATGTCGAGCGCTTCGGCCAAACAGTCGAGCTGGACCTCGATGGCGAATCGCGGCTGTACGGACCCGTGTCCGCGCTTCGGGCCGCAACACGGTTTGTTCGTATACACGCGGGTCGAGTCGAAGCGGTACGACTCCATGGCGTACGGCATGGTGACGAGCTGCCCCGAATAGTAGGTCGTCACCAGCCCGAACGACGAATAGGCACCGCCGTCCATGATGGTGCTAGCGTCCACCGCCCGGATACGGCCCGACCTGTCGGCCCCGGTCCGGTAGCGCATCAGCATCGGGTGACGACCACGGTGCGCGTAGAACACTTCTTCTCGCGTGTAGAGGATCTTGACCGGCCTGCCCGTAACCATCGACAGCTTCGCCACACAGAACTCCAGATCGAACGGCTCCGACTTGCCGCCGAACGCCGCGCCGATTGCGGGCTGGATCACACGCACGCGCGCGACGTCGAGGTCGAGGACACGCGCGAGCTCGCGATGCAGATAGTGAGGGACCTGCGTGGCCGACCAGACCGTCAGCTTGCCCGAGGCGTCGGAGTATCCGATGGCGCAGTGCGGCTCGATCGCGGTGTGCGTGGTTCCCTCGAAGAAATATTCGCCCTCCACCACGACATCGGAGCCTTCCATGAGCCGGTCCACATCGCCGAAGTCGAGGTGGACATGCTTGGAGATGTTACCGTTGTCGCCCGCCTTGTGTGGCTCGTGGATCGGGGTTTCGGGATGCGCGAGCGCTTCGCTCGGATCGAGATGGTGGGGTAGGACTTCGTAATCGACCTCGATCAGCTCGAGCGCCCGGTTCGCTGTCTCCTCGTCGACCGCCGCGACGGCGGCCACCGCATCGCCGACGTAGCGCACCTTGTCGACACATAAAGCGTGCTCGTCACGGGTCCAGGGCAGAATGCCGTAGGGGACGGGCATGTCGCTGCCCGTGATGACCGCCTGTACTCCGTCAAGGGCGAGCGCCCGGGCAGTGTCGATCGCTCGTATGCGCGCGTGGGGGTGGGGGCTGCGCAGGATCTTGCCGTGCAGCATCCCGGGCAGCACGATATCGTCGGTGTAGGTCGTACGGCCCGTCGACTTCGACAGCCCGTCGGTGCGCCGCAGCCGGCGCCCGATGACCTGGAACTCACGCTCCAGCGCCTGCCGCAGCTCCTCTTCGCTCGCGGCTCGTTCCTTCTGCTTCTCCCTGAACTCTTCCAGCTTCATCTCTGCACCAATTCGGCCGGCTTGCGCCCTTCGCGGATCGCGCGGGCCGCCAGCTCCACAGCTTCGTAGATCTTCGTATATCCGGTACAGCGGCACAGGTTGCCGGAAAGCGCCGTCCTGATCTCGTCGCGCGTCGGGCTGTCGGTCTGCCGTAGCAGGCCGGTCGCGCTGATCAGCACACCGGGCGTACAGAAGCCGCACTGTGCGGCGCCGCAGACGTCGAAGGCGTCCTGCAATGCGTGCGGACCGTCAGGTCCGGCGAGACCCTCGACCGTGGTCACATCACGACCCGCGGCTTCCTGGACGGGGAGAATGCAGGAGAGTGTTGGAACACCATCGACGAGCACCGTGCAGGCCCCACAGTCCCCCTTGTCGCACCCCTGCTTCGAACCGGTGTAGCCGAGGATATAGCGCAGCGTCTCCAACAACGTGTAGTGGCTGGGAACGCCCAGGCGATGGCGGTCACCGTTCACGGTGAGCTCGACGATGTCGATCAACCCTTTGCCTCCGGAATGGTCAGCCTGCCGGGCGGGGGGTCCATCCCCCCTCCTAGACGATCGTAGCTGGTCGCCGGTCGCTCGGTCAAGCCGAGTTTCCCAGCTTGGATGCCTGCTATTGACCCTTGAATTCCGCCTTTCGCTTCTCCAGGAAGGCCGTCACGCCCTCGTGCATGTCGGCGGTGGAGAACAGGAGGCCGAACCACTGCTTCTCGAAGCGGAGTCCCGCATCCAGCGGCATCTGCCACGCCGCGCGGATGCTCTCCTTGGCGGCCTGTAGCGAGGCCGGGCTCTTCTCGGCGATCTTTCCAGCCAGCTCCATGGTCCGCTGCTCGAGCTCGTCCTGCGGGACGACCTCATCGACCAGACCGATCTCGGCGGCGGCGGCCGCGGTGATGGTCTCGCCGGTATAGATGAGCCGCATGGCGTGGCCTTGGCCGACGAGGCGCGGCAGCCGTTGCGTCCCACCACCCCCGGGGATGAGGCCTAGGTTGGTTTCGGGCTGTCCGAGCTTCGCTTTATCACCGGCGATGCGGATGTCGCAGGCCATGGCCAGCTCGCAGCCGCCCCCCAGGCAGAAACCGTTGATCATCGCGATGATCGGCTTGGGGAAGCGCTCCACCGCCGAGTAGATGTCGCCGGTCTGTATGTAGTGGTATCCTTGCACCCCGGACTTGCCCTTGAACTCGGCGATGTCGGCACCGGCGATAAACGCCTTCTCGCCGGCGCCCGTGATGATACCCACGCGGACGTCCTCATCATGTCGCAACTCCTCCAGCGCCATGGCCAGGCCCACGCGCACCTCCGGACCCAGGGCGTTCAGCTTGTCGGGGCGATTGACCGTTATCGTGGCGACCCGATCCTTCTTCGCGATCAGAACGATGTTCTTGTCGGACATCTCTCGATCCTCCCCGCTCTACTTATTGTCCCATTTGTAGAAACCTTCACCCGTCTTCTTTCCCAGTTTACCTTCAGCCACCAGCCGCTTGAGGGTCTCCGATGGCTTGAAGCGGTCACTGCCCGTCTCTCTATACAGGTACTCCGCGATCGCCAAGCGCACGTCGAGGCCGACGAGGTCGGTGAGCTTGAACGGTCCCATCGGATGGCCGTAGCCTAGCTCCATCGCGGTATCGATGTCCGCGGCGCTGGCCACACCTTCGTCGAGCATCCGGGTCGCCTCCAGGCCGAGAATCAGCCCCAGTCGGCTGGAGGCGAAGCCCGGCGAGTCTTTGACCAGGATGCAGGTCTTCCCCATCGCCGCGCCCGCCTGGCGTGCCGTGGCGATCGCTGCGTCACCGGTACGCTCGGTGCGCACGATCTCCAGGAGCTTCATGATGTGAACCGGATTGAAGAAGTGCATGCCGAGGACCCGATTCGGGTGGCGTGTGGCATCGGCGATCGCGGTCACGCTGAGCGACGAGGTATTGGTCGCCAGGACCGCCGGCGCCGGAGCGGTGGCATCGAGGTCGCGGAATATGGCTTGCTTGAGATCGAGATCTTCCGGTGCGGCCTCGATGACGAGATCGGCGTCCTCGGCCGCCTCGGCCAGCTCACGCGTCGTCGAGAGAGCCGCCAGGGCGCGGTCACGTGTTTCGGGCTCGACTTTGCCCAGCTCGACCCCCTTCTCGAGGTTCGCCCTAACGCGGCCGGCGGCACGCTCGAGCGCGCCCGCGTCCACGTCGAACAGTCTCACTGCGTATCCTGCCATGGCTGCCACTTGAGCGATCCCGTGCCCCATGGCGCCGGCACCGATCACCCCAACGCGCTCGATCTCAGCGCTGGCTCTGCTCATCGGACCTTCCGAACTCAGGCGCTCGCTTCTCCACAAATGCTTTGATCCCTTCGGCGGCGTCAGCCGACCGCGCGCACTCGAGTTGCGCCTGGAGCTCGAAATCGAGCATCTCGTCCAGGCTCGCGTCGAGGCCGCGATAGATCGCTCGCTTGGCCAGTCGCAGGGAAAGCTGCGGCTTGGCCGCCAGCTTCCGCGCCAGCTCCATGGTCTCGTCGAGCAGCTGTTCGTGCGCTACCACCCGGTTGAAGATCCCCATTCTGTGTGCCTGGTCGGCGGGAATCATGTCGCCGGTGAAGATGAGTTCGGCGGCGGTCGCCGGGCCTACCAGCCGCGGCAGGAAGTACGTGCCGCCCCAGTCGGGATGCAGCCCGATCCGGTTGAACGTCTGCCCGATCGAGGCCTGCTCGCTGGCGATGCGGATATCGCAAGCGAGCGCCAGGTTGGCGCCCCCGCCGGCCGCCGGACCGTTCACGGCGGCGATCACCGGCTTCGGCGCCCGGCGGATCGCGGTCACGACCGAGCGGCCCGCCTCCACCAGTCCGCGCAGCCCCTCCTCGTCTTGTTGTTCGATGATCTCGTTCAGATACGTAACGTCGGCTCCCGTGCAGAAGCCGCGACCGGCTCCCGTGATGATCAGGACTCGCACGTCATCGCGATCGGCCAGCTCGTTCACCGCGGCGGCGATCTCTTGGCGCATCCGGTTGGCGAACGAGTTCAGCTTGTCGGGACGGTTCAGCATGATCGTGCCGATCCCATCCGCGACGCTGACTCGGATATCCCTGTAGCTCACGAGTAGGAGTCTCCTCAGCGCCCGGCATTCAGTTCGGCGAGCTTCTCGCGAGCCAGCCGCGCGTGCTCGTAGTCGGGCTCCGCCTCCGACCAGACATCGAGTGCCGTGCGCAAGTGATTCACAGCCTCGCTCCGCCTGCCCGCCGCCTCGTAGACGAGGGCCAGCTCATAATGCGCCCGCGGGTCGAACGGCCGGACCTCGAGCAAGGTCGACAGGTGTGTCTCAGCCTCCTCGAACCTATCCAGCTCCCCGTAGCAGCGACCGATGTCGAGGTGAGGGGAGAGGTTCCTTGGTGCGAGATCCAGAGTCTCCTGGTAATACTCGACAGCCTGCGCGCAGTCTCCTCTGATCTCGAACACCCGTCCTTGGGCGTGGGTGTAGATGGATCGGGCACCCTCCAGCCCGAAGGCCTCGATGAAGCGGTCGATCCCCTCGAGAGCTGCCTCGATCGAGTCGGCGTCTTCCAGCTCGCGGTAGATACTCAGCTGCCCGAGGGGCAACAGCACATCGAACGGCGGCGCGAGTTGGGCCTCGAACGAAGCGAGCGAGTCCAGGGCGACATCGGTCATCCCGGCGGCGACGTAGACGACTAGCCTCTGGAGCTTTTGCTGTAGAGCTTGGAAGGGTCCCTGGATCTGATCGATTTCCGCCCAGTACAAATGCATGTAGTCCACGGCCTTGCTCGGTTGCCCGCGGAGCCGTGCGTAACCGACCAGCGCGTCGTATACACTGGCGCGCTGCTCCGGCGTGACACTCGCCGTGAGCGCCTCACCGTACGTGGCGCTTGCCTGCTCGAAATGGCCCAGGTCTCGTTCGAGGCCCGCTACGCGGATCAATGCCTCGACGTTTCCCGGATCGACGACCAGGGCTCTGTCGTAGTCCCGTCGTGCAGCCTCGTGATTCGCCAGCCGACGGTTGAGATCGCCGAGCCTGAGCAGCGCCCGCGGATCGTTCGGCGACTCGTCCGCGTATCGCCGGTAGCTGGCCAGCGCGCTCTCGAAACGGCCAGCGGTCTCGTAGAGCTCTCCGATATTCAGAAGGAGATCGACGCGGCTAGGATCGAGCTCACGCTGCCGCTCCAGCGCCGCTATCGCTCTCTCTTCCTCGCCTTGCGCCCCGTATAGCTGGGCCAGCATCTGCTGTGCCTGAGCGTCTAGCGGGAAGAGCTCGGCGTGCATCTCGGCAGCTGCCAAGGCCTTCGCCATATCCTGCTTGATGAGCCAGTAGTAGACCGCCTTGATCTCGAACTGGCTCGGCTCGGGCAGCCTGTAGAGCAGCCCCATCGCGGTCTCGATGGCCGCTGCCGCTTCGGCCGACCGGTTCCCCGTCAAGTAAGCGCTGAACGAGGCGACGTGGGCGAGAGCGAACTGGGGATCCTGACTGACGGCGCTCTCGAAATACGCGGCTGCCGTCTCCCAGTCCGATTCGATGGCTAGAGCAATAGCTCCTTCGACGAACGATCGGAAAGCTTCCCGGGAAGTCGTGAGGATCTCGGAGACGGGTAGATCGGTCGCCTCTTCGATGTAGGTCTCTGGCAGGTCGAGGTCGCGCTTGAGCTGGACCGCCATCGTGTCGGCCAGCCCGAAGATGTCGTCGCCGGCATAGGCGCGCTCGTGCAGCAGCTTTCCACGACGCGTCTCATAGAGAGAGATGGTGACATTCAGCTGGTCGCCGGCACCGGAGATCGCACCGGTCACGAAGTG
>JBDHKD010000101.1:0-10011 GCA_039586575.1 Gemmatimonadota bacterium
ACTGAAGCGCTGTCACCGGACCTTTGAGCGTGAAGCACAGAGTTGAGGAGACGACCGAGTTCAAGATGCTGGTCATCAATCGAAGTCATTGAAGTCGCAAGTACCGACGGGGCATCGGGGCGGGTCGTCGGAGCGGAGCTGGTGTTAGCGACCGCGCGGTCACGGCGCAGCCGTGAGCGCGTGGGAGGCCGGAGCGAGACGACCCGCCCCGATGCCCAACCTCCGATGCCATGCTACCCAATCATTCCCGGCATGCCTTCAACGGCCGCCTGGCTATCAGGCGCGCCAGCCCTCGCTCGCCCTCCGGCTCCTCGAAGATGCCCTCCTCGTAGAGGAGAGTCTCGAACTGGGCGAACGCCGCGCCGAGCTCGCCGCGCTCCAGCGCGTACTCGCGCCGGATGTCGCCGCCCAGCACATCGATCTCGTCCACGGTGAAGGTCTCCACGACCAGCAGTCCGCCGCGCTTGGCGGCAGGATGAAGCGCTCGAGGTCGGCATGGACCGGGTGTATGTCCAGCTTCTCAGCCCGGGCTCGTGCGGCGAGCCGCCCCAGGCCCGCCCACGAGATGTCGACGGCGATCACCGTATATCCGCGGCGTGCCAGCCAGAGGGCGTTGCGGCCGGCGCCGCAGGCCACATCGAGCGCGAGGCCTGGCGGTCGCAGCCAGGCCTCGGCGTCCTCGAGTATACGGGCGGGCTCGGCGATGTCGACCCAGTCGCCTTCACGGTAGCGCTCGTCCCAGCGAGCCCGGTCTTCCCCGCTCATCGGTCGTGGTCCGAATCGACCTCCTAAAGTACCTCGGTCTTGCGCGGGCCGGTGCCTTCCTTGCGCGGCAAGATGTCCTTGAACACCCAGCCGCCCCGCTCGCCGAACGCACGCGAGCGGCGCGCGAAGTCGAACACCTTGCCGTCGGCCAGCTCGGTGTTGTCGGCGATCAGCGTGACCGCCGCGCCGTCGACCTTGGTGAGATCGAGCCCCAGCGCGTCGCAGGCGCGCTTCAGGGCCGTGGCGAAGTCGGGCGCCACGACCTTGGCGTGGAACTGCTCTGCGGCACCGAGGTACTCGCTGCCGCGGAAGATCACGCGGAACAGTTTACGGTCTTTACCTTTCTTCGCTTTGCCTTTGGCCATCAGCTGCCTGTCTGTTTCGCCGGATCGAGCACTTCGTCAGCCTGCTTCTCGTCCATCAGGCCCTCGGCGACCACGAGGTCGCGGATCGTCATGTCCTTAACCAGCGCGTCCTTGGCGATCTGTGCCGCCTTGTCGTAGCCGAGGATCGGTGCCAGCGCCGTCGCCAGCGCCGGGCTCCGCTCGGCGTAGGCGCGGCAGCGCTCGCGGTTCGCCTCGATGCCGTTGATACACTTGTCGACGAAGATGTGCGCGACGTTCGCCATGATCTCGGTCGACTGCAACACGTTGTAGGTCATGACCGGGATCATGACGTTGAGCTCGAAATTGTCGGCATGGCCGCCCACTGTAACCGCGCCGTCGTTGCCGATCACCTGCGCGCAGACCTGGCGCACCGCCTCCGGCATCACCGGGTTGACCTTGCCCGGCATGATCGATGAGCCGGGCTGGGTCGCCGGGATCGAGATCTCGGCGAGACCGGTCCGCGGGCCCGTCGCCAACCAGCGGATGTCGTTGGCGATCTTGCTCATGCTCACCGCCACGGTCTTCAAGGCACCACTCGCCTCGACCAGCGCGTCACGCGCGGCCTGCGCCTCGAAGTGGTTGGGCGCCTCGACGAACTTCTGGTCGAAGATCTTCGAGAGACCCTCGCAGACTTTGGCCGCGAACTTCGGGTGGGCGTTGAGCCCCGTGCCGACGGCGGTTCCGCCGATCGCCAGCTCGCGCAGGTGGGGCAGCGTGTTCTCGATTCGCTTGATCCCGTGCGCGATCTGGCTGGCGTAGCCGCTGAACTCCTGGCCCAGCATGACGGGTGTGGCGTCCTGCAGGTGCGTGCGGCCCGTCTTCACCACGTCGGCGTACTCCTTCGCCTTGGCGGCGAGCGCCTTCTCGAGCTTCTTGAGCGCCGGTAACAGGTCGTCGACCAGTGCTGCGCAGACGGCGACGTGCGCTGCCGTGGGGATCACGTCGTTGCTCGACTGGCCCTGGTTCACGTGGTCGTTCGGGTGCACCTCCTTGGAGCCGATCGCGCCGCCCAGGATCTGGGTCGCCCGATTGGCGATCACCTCGTTGGCGTTCATGTTGGTCGAGGTGCCGGAGCCGGTCTGGAAGATGTCGACGACGAAGTGGTCGTCCAGCTCACCGTCCATGACCTGCTTGGCTGCACCCTCGATCGCCTTGCCGCGCCGCTCGTCCACCACGTCGAGCGCCATGTTCACCTTGGCCGCCACCATCTTGATCGCACCCAGGGCGCGAATGAAGACGCGCGGGAAGCCAATCCCGCTGACCGGGAAGTTCTCCACGGCCCGCTGCGTGCTGGCGCCCCACAGGGCGTCGGCCCGGACCTTCATCTCGCCGAGTGTGTCGCGCTCGATCCTGTAATCGCTGCTAGCCATCGTCAGCTCCGTTCCTGTTTACAGGGGTCCGGCACGAGGAAGTGTCTGATCCGCGGACTAGCAAGATAGGTGTCCGGGGCCCGGCCGGGTAGGCCGGGGACGGCTTTTGGACCGACTTCCGGGCCGCTATACTGGTGTCCAAAATCGGACGAACCCGAGAACGAGCGGAAGGAAAGCGATGCGGAACTACGCGAGCGTGTGCCTGCTGGTCCTGGCTCTGCCGCTGGCCGGCGGCGCCTGCCGGCAAGAGGCCGAGGAGGCTGCGATGACGGGGGAGACGGGGGTCGAGGCCCGGATGGAGAAGTACGCGCTGATCCCCATGCAGACGGACCTGCGGGTCTACAGCGACCGCGAGCGGGCGCTGATCGGCGAGCTGCTGCAGGCGTCGCTGTTGGCGGACGAGATCTTTTGGCGGCAGACCTCGCACGCCGCCCAGCCCATGCGGGAGGAGATCGCCGCCGACTACCCGGACGACGATCCGCTGCGTCGCTTCTTCATGATGCAGGCAGGCCCCTGGGACCGGCTGGACCACGACGCGGTGTTTATCGCGGGCGCGCCCGCCAAGTCGCCGGGCGCCGGGTTCTACCCGGACGACCTGACGGCGGCGGAGTTCGAGCGCTGGATCGACGAGCATCCGGAAGACCGCGAGGCGTTCCTCTCGCCCTACACGGTCATCCGCCGCGAGGGCGACCGGCTGATCGCCGTCCCCTACCACGAGGCCTACGCCGAGTTCGTGGTGCCGATGGCCGAGGCGCTGCGCCGTGCCGCGGCACTGGCCGAGAACGAGAGCTTCGCCAGCTACCTCTACCTCAAAGCGGACGCGCTGCTCGATGACGATTACTTCGACGCCGATACGGCCTGGATCGGGATGGCGGACTCGAAGTTCGACATCACGATCGGCCCGTTCGAGGTCTACGAGGACGGCTTGCTGAACATCAAAGCCGCCTACGAAGCGAGCGTCGAGATCGTCGATCGGGAAGAGAGCGCCAAGCTCGAGGTCTACAAGCAGCATCTCGGCGCGATGGAGGCGGCGCTGCCCTACGACGAGCGCTACAAGCCTCAGAGCCATGGGCTCACCGCCAACTTCACCATCGTCCGCGACATATATAGAGGTGGCGACCTGCGGGTCGGCTACCAGCCGGTCGCGGCCAGCTTGCCCAACGATCCGCGGGTCACCGAGTCGGTGGGCAGCAAGAAGACGTTCTGGAAGAACTTCTTCGAGGCGCGGGTGAACGCGGTCATCCTGCCGATCAGCCGCGAGCTGATCGTCGCGGAGCAGGCGGAGCTGGTGACCCCGCAGGGCTTTTTCGATGCCGTGCTGCTGCACGAGATCGCTCACGCGCTCGGGCCGCGCTACGCTGAGACGGCGGCAGGCCAGGTGCCGGTCAACCAGGCGCTCACCACCCACTATTCGTGGCTCGAGGAGGCGAAGGCGACGGCGGCCGGGCTGGAGAGTCTCAACCACCTGATCGAGGCCGGCGTCACCGATCCGTCCGTCAGGCGCGAGTACTACGCGTCGTATCTGGGGAGCATCTTCCGTACGATCCGCTTTGGGACGAGCGAGGCGCACGGCCTCGCGGCGCTGGTCGAGCTCAATTACTTGCTCGAGCGCGGCGGTGTTAGCTACGACGCCGGCAGCGGCCGCTACGCCATCGATTACGAGACGCTGCCCGGCGCGATCACCGAGCTGGCCGAGCTGCTCTTGACCATCGAGGCGACCGGCGACTTCGAGGGCGCGCAGGAGTTGCAGGATCGCTACGGCGTGCTGCACGACGACACGCGGGCGGCGCTCGAGCGGGTCGCCGACGTGCCGATCGATCCGTCGCCGATCTACCAAAACATTTGGTAGGGCCGGGCCCGGCACTTCGCGGAGGACTTCCTATGCTCGAGAGATTGCTGCGCCCAGGCCGACTCGCTGTGCTGGCTCCCCTCACTGCGGTTATCTGTGCTGCGACGGTGGCCGCGATAGGAGGCGACAGCCGCGAGCTCCAACACGGCGCCTCGCCGCTTCGGTTCGAGATCGTCTACCCGGCGGGCGTCGACGCGGGCCCGCTCGACGGCCGCGTGCTCCTGGTGATCGCGAGGACGGACCGGGCCGAGCCGCGGTTCCAGACCGGTTGGGGGCTCAACACCCAGCCTATCTTCGGCGTGGACGTCGAGGGGCTCCAGCCCGGTGAGCCCGCGGTCATCGACGGGAGCACGCGCGGTTACCCGATCGAGAGCATCGCCGAGATCCCCGCCGGCGACTACTACGTGCAAGCGGTATTGAACGTGTATACCACGTTCCGGCGCGCCGACGGCCACACGATCAAGGCCCACATGGACCAGTGGGAAGGCCAGCGCTGGAACCGTTCGCCCGGCAATCTGCTGAGCGACGTGGAGCGCCTACATATCGACCCGGCAGCGGGCGAGACCCTGCGGATAACGCTGTCACGGAAGATCCCACCCATCACGCCGCCTGAAGACACGAAGTACGTCAAGCACATCAAGTTTCAGAGCGAGATCTTGAGCGAGTGGTGGGGGCACGACATGGACCTGGGCGCCGTCGTCGTGCTGCCGGAAGGGTTCGATGAGCATCCCGATGCTCGCTACCCTGTTGCTTACCTCCACGGCCACTTCCCGCGCACGTTCCGCGGGTTCCGCGAGACGCCGCCCGACCCGGAGCTCACGGGCAGGGCCCGCGAGTGGGCCGAGGGTCAGTACCGCTTCTTCCAGGACTGGCAGTCCGGCGCGCTGGGTCGGTTCCTCATCGTGTTGATGCAGCACCCCACGCCTTACTACGACGACTCCTACGCCGTCAACTCGGAGAACAACGGACCCTACGGCGATGCGCTCACCCAGGAGTTGATCCCGCGCGTCGAGCGGGGTTTCCGTGCCATCGGCGAGCCGTGGGCGCGAACCCTCTACGGCGGCTCGACCGGCGGCTGGGAGAGCCTTGCCTGGCAGATCTTCTACCCGGACATGTTCAACGGCGTCTGGACGTTCTGTCCCGATCCCGTCGACTTCCGCTACTTCCAGCTCATCGACATCTACGAAAACGAAAACGCGTTCCACCCCAACGCCGACTGGAAGCGGACACCGCTGCGACCCCTGATGCGCGGGGTAGACGACCAAGTGTACATGACCATGATGGACCTGAGCCACTTGGAAGCCGTGCTCGGCTCGCGCGGCCGGTCCGGCGGCCAGTTGGACATCTTCATGGCCGTGTTCGGTCCCGTGGGCGAGGACGGGTACCCCAAGCTGCTCTACGACAAGTGGACGGGCGAGATCGACAGGAGTGTCGCCGACTATTGGCGCGAGAACTTCGATCTGCGCCACATCCTGGAGCGCGACTGGGATAGGCTGGGCACCAAGCTGGTCGGGAAGATCCACGTGTACATGGGTGACACGGACACCTTTTATCTCGAGGAAGCCGCGCGGCTCCTGGAGCAGTTCCTGGAGAGCACGACCGACCCGCACTACGATGGCTGGTTCGCCTGGGGCGAGCGGCAGCCCCACTGCTACTCGGGTACGCCGGAGTTTCCCGGGCAGAGCTCTCACCAGCGCGTGCTGCCGCTCATGCTCGAGCATATCCTCGAGACGGCACCCCCGGGGGCGGACACGGTGAGCTGGAGATACTAGGCGGGAAAGAAACTCTTAACATTCGGAGAGACGATGCAGCCCTTCAGGCTCTCGCTTGTAACGTTCGCGGCGCTCGCTGCCGCCGCCTGTGCGCCGGCCGGTGCCGGCCCGGCCGAGCCCGAGCCCGCGACGCCCGTCGGCGCGCTACGCGCCGAGCTCAGTGAGATCTTCGCCGACCCGGCGTTTCTGAACGCCCACTGGGGCGTGATGATCCAGTCGCTGGAGACCGGCGAGATCCTCTACCGGCAGAACGCCAACAAGCTGTTCATGCCGGCCTCCAACAACAAGCTCGTGACGGCGGCGGTGGCGCTGGCGCGCCTGGGGCCCGACTATCGTTACCACACCCGTATCGCGGCGGACGGCGCGGTCGGGGCGGACGGCACGCTGCAGGGCGACCTGGTGGTGATCGGCGGCGGCGACCCGGCGATCTCCGAGCGCTTCTATGATGATGACCCGACCGCGGTCTTCCGCGATTGGGCCGACTCGCTGAGGGCGAAGGGGGTCAACAGGATCGCCGGCGACTTGATCGGCGACGACGACCTGTTCGACGACGTTCACCTGGGACCGGGTTGGGCCTGGGACTACCTGGACGCCTACTACGCGGCCGAGATCGGCGCGCTCCACTACAACGAGGGCGCGGTCACCTACAAGATCACGCCCGGCGACTCGCTGGGTGCGCCGGCCAACGTCGTCGCGCTGCCGCCCACCCGCTACCTGAACGTCGAATTCGACATCGAGACCGTCGCCGACTCGACCGGCGCCAGGGTGCGGTTCGAGCGTCGCCCGTTCGTCAACGACGCGCGCATCTGGGGCACGATCTGGATCGGCGAGGACACGGTAACCCGCTACATAGCACCCCACGACCCGACGCTCTTCTTCGTCACCGTGCTGGAGGAGATCCTCGAGGAGGAGGGGATCGAGGTCGCCGGCCGCCCACTCGATATCGACAGCCTGCCGCCCGACGCCCGGGCCGACTCGCTACTGACGCTCTTCGTTCACGAGTCGCCGCCGCTCAGCGAGATCGTCACACCGTTCCTCAAGCGCAGCCAGAACCAGATCGGCGAGATGTTGCTGCGCTACATCGGTGTAGCCGACTCCGACAGCGGCAGCTACAGAGCCGGGCGGCGCGCCGTGCAGGCGACGCTCAGCGATTGGGGGATCACCGAGTCGTCCTATATATATGTCGATGGCTCGGGCCTCTCGCGCTACAACTACGTGAGCCCTGAGGCGCTGGTTCGCCTGCTGCGGGTGATGTACCGGCGGCCCGAGTTCCAAGTCTTCTACGACGCCCAGCCGATCGCCGGCGTCGACGGCACACTGGACTCGCGGATGAAGGGCACGCGCGCCGAGGGCAACGCCCGCGCGAAGACGGGCTACATCGCCAACTCGCGGGCGCTCACCGGTTACGTGACCACAGTGGATGGGGAGCTGTTGGCGTTCAGCATGATCGCCAACAACTTCGACGAGTCGGTGGACGCGGCTGAGTACCTGCAGGATCTGGCGGTCGAGCGGCTCGCCAACTTCAGCCGTGGAGGGTCACGTTAGCCGCTCTTCTCGAGCTTGATCGAGATCCGCACGCGCTCGTCGGACCACTGGCCCACCAGACCCGGCGGGAAGATCTGGAAAGCGGTCTGGTTCAGGAACGTGCGCGGCCGCAGCTCGAAGGTCACGAAGCCCGGCTGCCGAAGCTGCCACGTGCCGACCAGCGGGTGCTTGCCCCTTAGCTCGGGATCGGTCCCGATCTTCAGCTGGCCGTGCAGAACCCCGTTCGGGTTGAGCTGCAGGTTGAGCCGCGTGTCCGGCTCGCCTACCAGCTCCCGGGCGCTGCCATCACGCTCGACGATGATGCTGATCGCGTCGTAGCTGCCCGCCACCTGCGGTGACACCAGCGGCTCGGTCGGCGAGCCTCCGGGACGCTCCGACTCCACACAGGCGATCGCGAGGATGAGAGCAGCTGCGAAGATACGACTTGGGGCGTGCATGGTACTTCTCTACTGCCTGAGGTGGGAGGTATCAGTCCTATTGCAGTCTACTCCAGCCGTTCCAGCCTGTCCAGCTCCCGCTCGTATTCGTCCAGCGACAGCTGCCCCTCGATGAAGCGCTTCTGCAGCTGCCTATGCACGGCCGGCCGGGGCAGCGACCGCTCGCGGCCGCCGCGGTCCATGCGCCGTATCCGGTCTTCCAGCCGGGACAGCCGGTCGTCTTCCCGGCGCTGCTCTTCGAGCTCCTTCTGATGCTGCTTGTACTTGCGCGCGCCCCAGCCACACGCCTTGCCGCAGCCGAAGAAAAGCACGAAGAACAGGATCCAGAAGCCCACGCCGAAGTCGAACAGCATCGTCCTACCTCCGGGCGCTAAGCGTTCGTCGTCGCGCCCGGTCGGATATCCTCAATCTCGCGGGCCGCCCGCTCGAGGATCTCGATCATCTTCTCCAAATCCTCGGGGGCCTCGGCCCAACGTACCCCACGGTCAAATGTAACCTGGGCGAGCTTCCGGAACGAGCGGCTCAGATCACGCATCTCGCTGCGAAAAAAACGGTCGGTGAACTCGCTGACCCGGTCCAGGATGTCGTCCACCAGATCGCCGTTCTCCTTCAGGAACTCGCGACCCTCGTCGGTGATGCTGTAGACCTTCTTACCTTCCTCCTCCTTACAGACCACGTAGCCCTGGTCCTCCAGCATCTGCAGGGTCGGGTAGACCGAGCCGGCGCTGGCCGAGTAGCAGCCGCACGACTCCTCCTCCAACGCCCGCATGACCTCATAGCCGTGCATCGGCTTCCTCGACAAGAGCTTGAGGATCACGTACTTCAGGTCGCCCCGGTCGAAGACGCGGAAGCCCAAGCCGCGCCGGCCGGAGCCGAACGAGAAGCCCATCGGCCCGCAGAACGCCGCGAAGCCGCCGAGCCCGAAATCACGATTGCGCCTAGACATACGTCAACTCCAAGACTGGCAGGTGACCGCGGGCCGGCCGCCGGACCCGTCGTATTAGCGGCGGCCGGGATATATCGGCCGACATATCGGGTCGATATATCGATAGGATATATCTAGCGATATATCGTTTGGCTGTCAATGGGAAAGTTCGCCTTCGTCGGGTTCGTCGCCGCTGAAATCCTCCGAGACTCGCTCCCCGAATCGCAGGCGTATACGACCGGCTCCGGCCAGTTGATCCATGGCCGCGGCCGGTTCGATTCCTCCGCAGGCGGCTCGACCGTCCCTTCTCTCCTCGCCACGGCGTGTCGACGTACCAAGAGGCGGGCCACGCTGACTGAGCAGAAAGAACTGGAACGGGGGCTTGTGATCGGGCACCGACCCGATCTCGAAGGGAGGGTCGATAGGTGTGTTCTAGTCGCAGTACGCCGAGAGCCCCATATTGCTAGCGCTCGTGGATCAGCCGCCGCTGGGGTATTGCCACGCGAATGACCACCAAGGACATAGCCTGCGACGTTCAAATGTCCTCCGACGAATATTCCTTCAAGGCGTTCAGCGAGCACGGCTTCTACCGAAGGGCGAACCTGGCGCTCCTGGACCGCGCAGACTTGAAGCGCGGCTGGACCGTGGTGGACGTGGCCTGCGGGAGCGGTGCCAGCACCGAGCTGATCCTCGACAGGATCCGAGGCGCGCGTGACGCTAGGGTGATCGGCGTCGACATGTCGGCCACCGCGCTGCGGGAGGCGGCGGAGAAGGTCGGAGGTGTGCGGGACGCGGTAGTGTTCGTGCAGACCCGGGCGGAGGAAATGTCGAACAGCATCCGCCACACAGTCGACGCTGTCGTATTCTGCAACGGCATCCATTACATCGAGGACAAGAAGGGCCTGCTGGAGGAGGTGTATCGGACGCTCAAGCCCGGTGGCGTCTTCGCCTTCAACACCAGC
>JBDHKD010000030.1:0-43435 GCA_039586575.1 Gemmatimonadota bacterium
TCCCGGCTGTCCAGCGCGTGAGCGTCTCCGATGAGCAGGTTGCCTTGCCCGTCTCGTTCACGCACCCGCAGCAAAGCCGCCCAAGCGCCGACGTCATCCCAATCGAACTGTGCTCCCACCACCGCGATGTTCGGGCTGCGTTCCATCAGGCCGTTGTCGATAGTGATGGTCGGCACGTGGCTGAAGAAGCCGGCGATGTCGCCGGCAGTCAACCGCTCCAGCTCGGCGGAAAGCTCGGGCGTGTGCGCGGCCAGCTGCGACAGCAAGACCTGCGGCCGCCACACGAACATCCCCGAGTTCCAGAGAAACCCACCCTGCTCGAGGTAGTCGGCCGCCGTCTCGCGATCCGGCTTCTCGACGAAGCGGCGCACCTCCAGTACGCCGGGAAGCAGCGGCTCGCCGGCCTCGATGTAGCCGTAGCCGGTCTCCGGTCGCGTCGGCTGGATGCCGATGGTCAACAGTCGGCCGCTGCGGCCGGCGGCATCGATCGCGGTCTCCAGGGTCGAGAGGAAGCGATCGAGCGGGCGGATCACGTGGTCGGAATGCAGCGAGACCATCACGACGCGATCAGGCTGTTCGGCACGAGCCACGATCTCGCTGGCCGCCCATGCGAGGGCCGGCGCCGTGCCTTTGGCCTCGGGCTCCAGAAGCAAGCTGTCGGGTTTGAGGTCTGGCAAGTGCCGCTCGAGCTGTGGCCGCAGGTGCTCGCCGGCGATGACCAGGACGCGGGACGCCGGCGTCAGCGCCTGGGCGCGCTCAACGGTCTCGACGATGAGAGGACGACTGCTGGCGAGGGGCAGGAACTGTTTCGGCCGCTGGGGCGTGCTGGCCGGCCAGAACCTCGACCCGACACCGCCTGCCAGTAGTACGACCCAACACTCAAAGCCGGCGCTCTCGCTCACGCCAGAACCTTTGGCCATCGGTTGAAGTGTGACCTGGCCGTCAGACCAGCTTCGCGATCTGCTCGCGGTTGTGGCGCAGCTCGTAGAGGAGGCCGCCGAACGGTACGCCCGCCTTGACGAACGTCACCAGGATCATCTCAGGCGAGACATCGGTGACGATCGCCACACCGTCCGAGTACTCGACCACCGCGGTGACCAGCCCGTTGTGACGCGCCGCCGAGCCGAGCTCGCGGGCGCTCTGCAGCAGATTCGGTGCCATGGCTGCGACGGCGTCGGCGTCGCTCTCCGCCGCCCCGAGCTTGTCGATCAGCAGCCCGTCTTGGCCGACGGCGAAGACAGCCTCGACCTCGGAGCGATTTAGCAGACGACCGAGAAGATCCTTGAGTGTTGGCATCGGCTCCTAATCGGTCTGGTGGGTACGGGGGAGTGGCGGGAAGCTACCCGCCAGGCCTCACAAAGTCAAGCATATTCTGGGGTTTACAGCTTGACAGTCAACTCCGCGCCACATAAGGTTCGCCGGTCAATCATGATGAATCTCGAGATGAAAATCGACCAGAGACCCGGCCGGATCGCGCTTCTCCTCATCCTCGCCCTGGCGGCCACCGCCTGCGACGACAACCTCGACCTGTCCTTCCCGCGACCCGACGCGCCGTTCGGGTTGGAGCTGTTCGATATCGTCGAGGGGCCGGTCGATCGCGCCAGCGCGTTCGACCTGGTGACGGGCCGCGGGTTCGGGCTGCCGCGCGGAGTGCGCGTCGATCAGACCGTGCAGTGGGACATCGTCTTCGCTGTCATCGACGGCGAAGCCGTGTGGCTGCCGCGCGGCTTCTTCGAAGGGATCGAGCTCTCCAGCGGTATCCGGGTCATGGAAGGCGAGTTCGAGGATGTGACCCGAGTGCCCGATGACCGGGACCTGTATGAACTCGAGCAGCCGGTCCCGGTCACGGTGGGCATTACCTACGCAGTCCGCAGCCGGAGCGATCCCACGCTCTCGCTCCCGTGTCACATCTACTCCAAGCTCGTCGTCGACTCGATCGTAGGGGATCCGGCGCGCGTGAATTTCCGCTTCCTCTGGAACCCGAACTGCGACGACACCAACGTCTCGCCCGGCCAGGGCTTTTAACCCCAGGTCCCGCTGCCATGCTCGACTCGAAGCGGATCCGGTTCGAGACCGAAGCGGTCAAAGAGGCCCTGGCGAAACGGGCCGACCCGGACCTCGCCGGCCAGGTCGACGAGCTCGTTCGGCTCGATGAAGAGCGACGGCGGATCATCCAGGTCGTCGAGCAGCTCAAGGCGCGGCGCAACGAGGCGTCGAGACAGATCGCCGATCGCAAGAAGGCCGGCGAAGACACCGAGCCGCTGATCGCCGAGATGCGGGACGTCGCCGACCAGATCAGCGACCACGACCGGCGGCTCAGCACTAGCGAGATCCGAATCGAGGAACTGCTGCTCGGGATCCCCAACACGCCGCAGCCGGCCGTGCCCGCCGGCGACGAATCGGCTAATCAACTAGTCCGGTCATGGGGCGAGCCCAGCGATCGCGCCGACTGGCGGAGACCGCATTGGGAGCTGGGTGCCAACCTCGGCATCCTCGACCTGGAGCGCGGTGCGAGACTGTCAGGCTCCGGTTTTCCCGTCTACCTGGGCGCCGGCGCCCGTCTGCAGCGCGCTCTCATCAACCTGATGCTCGACGTTCACCGCCAGGAGCATGGGTACCTGGAGGTCCAGCCGCCCTACCTGGTGAAGAGCGAGACGATGCGAGGAACTGGCCAGCTGCCGAAGTTGGCCGACGACGCCTATCAGGTGGCCGGCGATGATCTCTGGTTGATACCGACCGCCGAAGTTCCCCTCACGAACTTGCACGGCGGCGAAGTACTGCGACCCGAGGACTTGCCTCGCCACTACGTGTCCTATACGGCCTGTTTCCGGCGCGAGGCCGGCGCGGCCGGCCGCGACACGCGCGGCGTCCTGCGCGTCCACCAGTTCGACAAGGTCGAGCTGGTTCGCTTCGAGCGGCCCGAAGACTCGGTCCAAGCGCTCGAGCAACTGACGGGGCACGCTGAGAGGATCCTGCAGCTGCTCGAGTTACCCTACCGGGTCGTCCTGCTCGCCGCCGGCGACATGGCGGGCTCGAGCTCGATGACCTATGATCTGGAAGTATGGTCGCCGGGCGTCGAGCGTTGGCTGGAGGTGTCTTCCTGCTCGAATTGCACCGACTACCAGGCACGGCGGGCTGACATCCGGTTTCGGCGCGAGCGCGGCGCCAAGCCGGAGTACGTGCATACCCTCAACGGTTCCGGCTTGGCGCTTCCGCGGACGATGATCGCCATCCTCGAGAACTTCCAGCGCGAGGATGGCAGCGTGGAACTGCCAGAAGTGTTGCACACGATTATGGGCAGCACACGGATCGCACCAGTGTGAAGCCGCGTTTCTGGTCAACGGTCCTCTCCCTACTTTTCGGGGCTGTTCTGGCCTGGTTCCTCTTCTATACCCACCAGCTGGTGAGTGCCATCAACAACGATGCCGCCGCGTTCTCGCGCATGTGGGCCAGGGTATATCGCGGTGCGATCAACCCGGAAGAGAGCAGCATCGTCGTTCTGTTCGACCTACTGGAGGAGATCGAGCAGCTGGGGATCCCGGTAGTGGTTATCGATGCATCGGGTCAGCCCGCAGCTACACGCAACCTCCCGTTCGTTGCCGATCTCCGCGAGGCCGAGGATCGGCAGCGCGTGCTCGAGTACGTCGAGGTGCTGGACAGCCGTAACGACCCGATAACCGGGCAGGGGATAGGGGAGATTCACTTCGGCATGCCCGCGGTGGTCGAGCGATTGCGGTGGGTGCCCTGGATCCAGGCCGCGACTCTGATCGTCATCGTGCTGGTCGCGATCTGGATCTTCCGCTCCACTGTGCGTGCCGAGCAGGAACGCGTCTGGGCCACCATGGCGCGGGAATCCGCCCACCAACTCGGCACGCCGCTGAGCTCACTTTCCGGTTGGGTCGAGATTCTCAGAATGTCGCCCGGCGAGCGCGGCAAAGTCGCCTCGGACGAGCGCATCGCCGACGAGGTCGATGTCGATGTCGAGCGGCTCAACAAGGTGGCACAGCGTTTCGAGCTGATCGGTCGGAGGCCGCGGATGCAGACCGTCGATGTGGGTGAGGTGCTGCAGCGACTCGAGGGCTACTTCGCGGCTCGCTTGCCCCGACTCGACCGCTCCATCGAGCTGTCCGTGCACGTCGCTCCGCGGGTGAGGCCGGTTGCCGGCAACCCGGTGCTTCTCGAGTGGGCGTTCGAGAACATCATCAAGAATGCGGTCGACGTTCTGGCAGGTCGCGGCGGCCGCATAGCGGTCAACGCAGCGCCGGCCGAGGATGGCAAGCACGTCACGGTCCGCTTCGTCGATGATGGGCCCGGCGTGCCGACCGAGTTGCGCAAGCAACTCTTCGAGCCCGGTGTCACCTCCAAGGAGGGCGGCTGGGGAGTCGGCTTGACACTGACACGCCGTATCATCGAGGAGACGCATCGCGGTTCGATCGAGCTCGGCAAGCGCCGGGTTGGGGCCGAGTTCATCATCGACCTCCCCATCGTGCAGACGGAATCGACCACTTGAACGTGGCGCGCAGTGACGTCAGGGCCGGGCCTTACTTGGAGTCGTTGAACCCGGAGCAGCGGCGCGCCGTAGAACATTTCGAGGGCCCACTCCTCGTCCTCGCCGGTGCCGGTTCCGGGAAGACCCGCGTACTCACCTGTCGCATCGCTCACCTGATCGAGCAGCATGGGGTCGATCCCAACCTGATCATGGCCGTCACCTTCACCAACAAAGCGGCCGAGGAGATGCGGCTCCGCGTGCAGCGGCTGCTCGGTTCGGAACCCTCGGGTATGTGGATCGGCACCTTCCACTCGATGGGCGCGCGGATCCTCCGACGCCACGCCACGCGCTTGGGCTTCGGACCCGGCTTCACCATTCTCGACGCCGACGACAGCCTGCGCGAGATCAAGCGGGTGATGGAGAGCCTCAACCTGCCGAAGCGCTGGAAGCCCCAGGCGGTGCAGGGCGCCATCTCCGCCGCCAAGAACCAGCTTGTCACGCCGGAGGTCTACAGCGAGGCGGCCTTCGATCCATTCGCCCGAACCGTGGCCGACGTCTATCCCGCCTACCAGACCCGCTTACGTGAGGGTAATGCGTTCGATTTCGACGACCTGCTCGTCAAGCCGGTCGAGCTGTTCGAATCGTTCGCCGGAGTGCTCGAACACTTCCGACGCCGCTTCCGCTTCATCCTGGTCGATGAGTACCAGGACACCAACCATGCCCAGTACCGCTTCCTCGAGTTGCTGGCGCGTGAACACAGCAACCTCTGTGTCGTCGGTGATGACGACCAGTCGATATACGGATGGCGCGGCGCCGACATCCGGAACATCCTCGAGTTCGAGCGGGACTTCCCGGCCGCCCGTACGATCCGGCTCGAGCAGAACTACCGCTCGACCCAGGTCGTCCTCGACGCGGCCAACCACGTCATCGCCGAGAACATCAATCGGAAGGGGAAGACCCTCTACACCAACAACGAGGTCGGCGAGCCGATCACCTTGGTCAGGGCTACCGATGAGATCGACGAGGCCGAGTGGATAGCGAGCGAGATACGCGCTGGGCTGGCTATTGACTCGGACCTCCAGCATCGCAGCTTCGTCGTCCTATACAGAACCAACGCGCAGAGCCGCGCGCTCGAGGAAGCGTTCCGTGATGCGGACCTGCCGTACCGCATCATCGGCGGTGTGCGGTTCTACGAGCGCCGCGAGATCAAAGACGTGCTCGCCTACCTGCGGCTCATTTCGAACCCGCGGGACACCGCCTCGCTCCTACGGGTCGTCAACTACCCGCGACGCGGCGTCGGCGACGCCACTCTGACGGCCTTGCTCACGGCAGCACGGGAAGCCGGAGTCGGCCCTCTGCAGATGGCGCGCTCCGCGGCTTCCATCGCCGGCATTCGACCCGCGGGTGGCGCCGCGCTCGAGAAGTTCGCCCAGCTGGTCGAACGTTATCGCGCGCTCGCGTCCCAACTACACGTGCACGAGTTGCTCAGCGAGCTGGTGGCCGAGCTCCGTTTGCTGGAGAACCTTCGTGAAGAGGGCTACGAAGGTATCGACCGGGCGCAGAACGTAGAGGAGTTGGTCGCCGCGGCCTCCGAGTTCGATGCCGCTTCCGCCCTCGAGTCGGAGGATCTGGAGGAGATCGGTGAGATCACCGAGCTCGACCTGTTCCTGCAGAAGGTCTCGCTGGTAGCCGATGTGGACAACCTCGACCCGGAGGCCGATGCCGTTACGCTCATGACCCTTCATAACGCCAAAGGGCTCGAGTTCCCAGTGGTGTTGATCTCCGGCTTGGAGGAAGGGCTGTTCCCGCTCTCACGCGCCTATGACAGCCTTGAGGAGCTCGAGGAAGAGCGGCGTCTGTTCTACGTGGGCATCACACGGGCGCGGAGGAAGCTCTACCTCTCCAACGCCAAGCGCCGCCGCCGCGCCGGCGACTGGATAGTATCTAGCCCGTCGAGCTTCCTGCGTCCCATCCCGGACGAGCTTCTCGAGACGCGGGAGACGGAACGTTACACGGAACGTGTCTCCAGCCGCCGCGGTCTGGGCGGCTGGTGGGAGACGCCAAGCAGGCTGGAGCGCCAGACGGTCCCCGGCGAGTTGACCTACGACTACTCGGCCTCGCAGGACATGCAGCCGCTGCCCCAACTCGCGGAAGGTGTTAGAGTTCGCCATCCGCGCTTTGGGGCCGGCACGGTGATGGCGTTGGACGGTACGGGCTACGAGTTGAAGGCGGTCATCGATTTCGAGAGCGTCGGGCGAAAGAAAGTCGTCGTCAGGTACGCGAACCTGTCACTCGAGGACATATGAAGCGCGCCGACATAGAAAGGATCGCCGAGCTCGCCCGGCTCGAGCTTAGCGACGAAGAATACGAGGTCCTGACTCGTGACTGCCAGGCGATCCTCGCCTACTTCGAGGCGATTCGAGGCGTCGATGTCGAGGGCGCGACACCGACAGGTGCCTTGGAACAGCCGGCACCGATGCGTGAGGATCGCGTGGATCACGACGAGCTGGTAAGGCCGCCGCGCGATACGGCTCCGGCCTGGCGCGACGGTTACTTCGTTCTACCTCGGCTGGCAGCGCTCGATGCCGGGGACGAGCCCGGCCCGTCGTAGGAGGTTACGCCTTGCCGACGGAACGGCCTGAGAGCCTAAGTGTCGAGACGCTTCGTGCGATGCTGCGCTCGCGAGAGCTGCGCGTGCAGGATCTCGTGCGCTCGTCGCTCGACGCCATCGCGCGTTCCGAAACGGGGGAGCACCCTCTCAACGCCTTTCTCTCGGTAGCGGGCCGGGAGGTGCTCGAGCAGGCGGCGCAGCTCGACGGGTCGCTCGACGCCGGCGATGAGATTGGGCCGCTGACCGGCGTTCCCGTTGCAATAAAGGACAACATCTCGACAGCCTTCCTCCCCACGACATGCGGATCGCGGATCCTCGAGGGATACGTGGCACCGTACGAGGCGACGGTGGTGCGCAGATTGAGGGCGGCGGGGGCGCTGATCGTCGGCAAGACGAACCTCGACGAGTTCGCGATGGGCTCGTCGACCGAGAACAGCGGGTTCGGTCCTACGCGTAACCCGCTGGACCCGGCGCGCGTGCCCGGCGGCAGCTCCGGCGGCTCGGCGGCGGCGGTCGCCGCCGGTCTCATCCCCCTCGCTCTCGGCTCCGATACAGGTGGCTCGGTGCGCCAGCCGGCGGCTTTTTGCGGGGTCGTAGGGCTCAAGCCGACCTACGGCCGGGTCAGTCGCTACGGTCTGGTTGCTTTCGCGTCCAGCTTAGACCAGATCGGGCCGCTGACTCGCAATGTGCAGGACGCGGCGACGGTGCTGGGCGTTATCGCCGGGCACGATCGCTTCGATTCGACCTCCGCTGAGGTGGCGGTGCCTGAGTATACCGCGGGCCTCGACTCGGGTGTCGAGGGGTTGGTGGTCGGGTTGCCGAGCGAGTATCTGCCCGACGATCTCGACCCGCGGATATCCGAGCTTTGCCGCGCGGCCGCCGAGCGGCTCGAGCGGCTGGGGGCGGAGATCCGAGAGATCACGCTCCCCCACACGGCCTACGCCATCCCGGCCTACTACCTGGTGGCCAACGCGGAAGCGTCGAGCAACCTCGCCCGCTACGATGGTGTGCGTTACGGGCTTCGCGCGGCGGGTGCGGATAGCACGGCTGCCGTCTATCGGGCGACACGAGGCTCGGGGTTCGGCCGCGAAGTGAAGCGGCGCATCGTGCTGGGTACCTACGGCCTCTCGGCCGGCTACTATGATGCCTACTACGGCACCGGGCAGCGGGTGCGCGGGCTGATCATGCGGGATTTCGAGCGGGCGTTCAGCGCTGGCGTCGACGTGGTCTTCACGCCGACCGCTCCCACCGTCGCTTTCCCGCTGGGCGAACGTGTCGACGATCCGGTAGCGATGTATCTCTCAGATGTATTCACGGTGACGGCGAACCTGGCCCGTATCCCGGCCCTCTCGATCCCGATCGGTGCCGTGGATGGTATGCCGGTGGGCGGCCAGTTCTTGGGCCGGCATTTCGACGAGGCGACGATGCTGCGGACGGCCTACGCCCTGGAGTGCGCGCTCGCCGCTGGCGGCGGGGAGGCCGACTAGATGCCAGCGTCAGGCTACGAGACGATCATCGGTCTCGAGATTCACGTCCAGCTGAGGACACAGAGCAAGATGTTCTGCGGCTGTCGGGTCGAGTTTGGTGCGCCGCCGAATACACACGTCTGCCCGGTCTGTCTCGGATTGCCCGGCGCGTTGCCCGTCGTCAACCGACAGGCCATCGAGTTCGCCCTGCTCGCCGCGCGCGCCCTTAACTGCACGGTCCACCCACGCACCACCTTCGCACGCAAGAACTACTTCTACCCGGATCTGCCGAAGGGCTATCAGATCAGCCAGTACGACCGACCGCTGGCCACCAGTGGCTGGCTGGACGTACCGGCGGACGGCGGCCGGCGAACGGCGCGGATACGTATCCTCAGATTGCATGTCGAGGAAGACGCCGGGAAATCCCTACACGATCGGTTCGCTGCTGAGACGGCGGTCGACCTCAACCGCGCCGGTGTGCCATTGCTGGAGATCGTCACGGAGCCCGATCTGCGCGCGCCGCCGCAGGCCCGCTCGTTCTTGCTGCGGCTCAAGCAGACGCTCGAGTACCTGAAAGTGAGCGACTGCAACATGGAGGAAGGTAGCCTGCGGGTCGATGCGAACGTCTCGGTGCGGCCGGCTGGGGTGGCGGAGCTCATGACCAAGACCGAGGTCAAGAACATGAACTCGTTCAGCCAGCTCGAGAGAGCGTTGGATTTCGAGGCGGCCAGGCACATGGCTCTGCTCGAGTCGGGAGGGTCGGTCGAGCACCAAACGATGCTGTGGGACGCGGCACGCGGCGAAACGCGGCCGATGCGTGGCAAGGAGGAAATCCACGACTATCGGTACTTCCCCGAGCCGGACCTTCCCACGCTGGAGGTGTCCGAGGCGGTCATCGCCAGGATCGCCAACCAGTTGCCGGAGCTACCGTGGCAGAAGAAGCGACGCTTCACTGAGGAGTACGGACTGCCGGATTACGATGCCGAGGTCTTGAGCGCGACCCGCGCACTGGCCGATCTGTACGAATCCGTCGCGCGGGCGGCTGGCGACCCGAAGGCGGCGTCGAACTGGGTGATGGGTGAGGTTCTCGCGGCGTCGAACGATCTGGGCCGCCCGGTCGAGGAGCTGGGTGTCGATCCCGGCGGCCTGGCGACGGTGATCGGGCTCGTCGCTGACGGCACGCTGTCGCAGAACCTGGGGAAGCAGGTCTTTCGCCGCATGATCGAGACGGGCAAGAGCGGCGACCAGATCATGGAGGAGGAGGGGCTGCAGCTGGTCAGCGGCGGCGACCAGTTGGAGGCCTGGGTCAGCGCCGCGATCGACGAGAACCCAACCGAGGTCGAGCGCTACCGCGAAGGTGAGCACAAGCTGCTCGCCTTCTTCATCGGTCAGGTCATGCGCAAGTCCCAGGGCAAGGCGGATCCGGCTGGAACCCGCGAGGCACTTCAGGAGCGTCTGGAGCGTGGCTGATCGGCTGGAGATGATACCGCGGGTCAGCGCCTCAGCGGCGCCTTCTTCTTTCCTGTCTTCTTGCCTCTCTTGCGTACCGCCAGGCGGCGCTGCTTCGGCCTGATCAGCGTCGCCTTCAAATGGACCAGGTCGATCCACAGGCCTTCCGCACCCAGACGCCGCTCCCACCAGCCGGGCAACTCCTCGGGTAGCCCGAACCACCCGTCGGCCAGGCGCGTCAGTTCGTCTTGCCGGGCGGTCTTACGCGAGCCGTACCTGCGGTTGAGCATCTTCGCTTCGCCGAGCGCTCGCTCGCCCGTCGGGTCGAGGAACGCCGCTACCGACTCCTTGCGCTTGATCAGGTAGTCGGCAGCGAATTCGAAAGTGTGGCGCAACCAGGTTCCGACCTCATCATCATCGACGTCCCAGCGGGAGTAATCGAGCACGCGGTCGAACATCGCCTGCCAGGTCCCGTGGTCGGCAAGCCTGATCATCCCCTTGAAGATCAGGCGGTTGGTTTGGAAGCTGAACACGGTGCGCTCGAGCACGCGGTCCATCAACCGATCGTTCTCGGTGTGATCGAAATCGTTGAGCAGGTGAAAGGCGGCTCGCAGGTAGGCCTGGCCCAAGTGCACATCCATCCGGTGCTCCCAGTAGGAGTGCCCGATCGCCTGGGTGTTCGCCGACGTCAGGAGTCGGCGCGGCAGGAAGAAATTGTGAGCGATCGTGTCGCCTGCCAGGTGCGTCAGATAACCTAGAGCGCAGGCGCGTCCGGCATCGCTGTCGGCGGCTGCGTAGAGCTCCTCGCCAACGTGCCAGTGATGGCAGTTGCGCCCGACCGGCGCGTACTTCTTTCCGAAAGTGATATCCGCCGCGATGCAGCCATAGAGGAAATCGAGCGGGTAGCGGCGGAGAAGATCAGCAACAACCACCGGCAGCAGCGCCAGTGCACCGAGAAGCTCGGTGCCGACGAGAATATGCATACCCGGGCCCCAAGCCCAGGCGGACTCGGGAACCAGCAGGATCGCCAGACCTGCCAGAAGCGCGATCTTCTTCCAGCCCATCAGGGGGGCGTCAGCCAGTTGCCACCCTACGCTCCCGGCGCAGAGCCCTTCGTGCTTGTTCGAGTTGACCGCGTGCCATGTGTCCGAACTCCTCCCGGGCGGCCTCGAGCGTGGCGGCCAGCTCCTCGCGGAGCTCGCCGGCGATCTCGCGACCGGCCTCGCGGATCTCGTCCAGCGCCGTCACGCTGGCGCGTCGGACGCGGCGGTAGCGTCTCGACGCGATGGCGGGCAATCGGCGGCGGGGGCGTTCCGGGATCCAGATTGCAGCCAGGCCGGCGCCGACGAGGGCGCCGACCGTAAAGGCGAGGAGATAGGTGGGTCGACCACTGTCGATTGGCCTGCGACTATCGTCCGGGGCCTCGGCTCGGGCGGCCAAGTCCATGTCACTCCTCTGCGTCTTCTACATCGGCCGGCTCCTCATCGTTCCGTCCGCGTCGCAGAATGCGGGCTCCCGTGCGAATGCCGCGTAGCGCCGAGGAGGCTGTCAGCAGCGTGTCCTCGACTTCGCCCTGGACCACGTCGAGCAGCGCGCCCAGTTCCCGGACCCGATCCTCCGCCACCTCCAGAGCCTCCTCGAGCCGGTCGTTGGCCACCGATATCGTCTCGCTCGCCCGGTCCACCTCCTTGCGCACCGACATGACGATGAAGTTCAGGTTCTCGCCGACGGCGCGTGCCCGGTCCAGGACCGGCCGCGCGTCACGCCCGATCGTGGTCAGTGCCTCGTCTACTTTACGGAGGCTACGTGTAACGCGTAGGATCGCTCGGGCCAGGATGATCATCCCGATGCCCAGCACCAGCACTGCCGTGATACCCACCGCGCGCAGGGTGATGTCCAGCCAATCCACCTTGCCTACCCCTCCTCTGTTACTCGGCAGTCGCCGTCCGCGCGCCTGCCAGCTGCCGGTCGAGTTCGCCGGACCGCTCGAGTACCGCCCGAATCAGAAATGGCCCGATCAGGTCGCTGACGCCCACTGCGATGACGACCGTGGCGAAGAAGACACTGACCGCGGCCGACAGTTCGCCAGACACTGTTGGATTGTAGATAAGGACGAATGAAATAGCTATGGCCAGTGACATGCCGCCTTGCGGGGTCAGCGCCAAGCCGAAGCTGCCAGGAAGTTCCAGCCCTGCGGGGCGCAGCTTCGAGACCAGCAGTCCCCCCATCCACTTCGAGATGATGCGCAGGCCCAGGTAGGCCACGGCCAGCGGTACGATCCACCAGGACGAGAACTGAAGGAGCGCTCCTGCCAGCACCAGCAGCATGATGTAGATGGGCTTCTCCCAGTCCGACAGCGCGGCATAAACTCGGCGGCGCATCGGTGAGAGGTTACCGATCACGATGCCGGCGACCATGCAGACGAACAGCGGTGACAGAGACAGATAGAACGCGGTCCCTGCCGCGAACAGCACCAGCCCGATCAGCAGCAGCAGCAGTTCCTGCGTGCGTGGTCGAATCCGCGTGAGGGACAAGAAGAGGATCCCGAAAAAGACCCCAAGCAGCAGCGAAATCGCGAACCACTCGACGAGCGACAACCCCTCGCCGAGCCCGAGCGCGCGGGTTCGGTAAAGCGAGTGGGTCAGGCCGAGAGCGACGATGCCGACCGCTGCGTCGAGGCTGGCGACGTAGAACAGCAACCGCGTGACCTGGCCGCGAGTCATGTAGGTGTTGGAGATGAGCGCAATGGCCGCCGGCGTGGACACGCAGGCCGTCGCGGCGGCGACCAGCACGATCACCTCGAGTCTCAGGTCGAACCAGGCATCGGTGATCAAGTACCCGACCGAGAAAACGACCGCGAAGGCGATCAACGCCTGCAGCCAGGCGAGAATCAGGTAGCGGGTAGGGAACTGGCGCAGGTGGTCACGGTCGAGTTGCAGGCCGAACAGCACGCCGACCCAGCCCAGCCCCAGTGCGAGCAGCGGGGTGAGTAAGCTGATTGTGTTGGCCGAAATGACCCTCAGCAGGTGGGGGCCGAGCAGGAAGCCGACGAAAACGAACGGCAGCCCGATGGTGACGAAGATGCGCGGGCCGAGCGGGACCTGGCGTCGGGCGAAGGTGAAGTGGGCGCCCAACAGAGCGATGAGCGCCAGGAGGAGGACGACCAGGATGGGGTTCACAGCTCCGATTCTTCTCCCAACTCGGGCGCGACGCCCAGCGCACGGCTCACCGGGATGGTGAAGATGATGCCCGTGCCCGGGTCAGCCATACTTCCGCAGACATCCTGGATGAGAGCGAAGGCGGGGTCGATCTTCTCGTCGTCATCGATAACGCTGAAAATCGTATAGTTCTGTGCTCGCGACCGTGATATCAGCGTCTGGATCCCCGCGAATAAAGGGATGTCGTGGGTGAGTATGCGGGCCATCCCCTCGCTGTTGATGATCGTCGCGCCGGTGATCCCCAGCTCGAGGAAACCCGACAGGATGTCATCGAGTGCTTCCGGCTGGTTGATCACGGCCACGAGTAGTTGCATGAAATCGCCTGCTCGTCGCGCTAGGGGTGCTGTTCGTCGAACTGCCGGATCTTGTCGATCACTTCGTCCGCGGTCGTCGCACTCAGCAACTCCGGTAAGATATCTGGCTGTCGCATCAATCGAGCGATGCGCGCCAGCAGTTTGATGTGTACGCCGCTACTGGCGGGTGGAGAGAGCAGGAGGAACAACGTGTGTACGGGCTGCTCGTCGAGTGCGAGGAATTCGATTCCCTCCCGCGAGAGTGCCAGCTCGATGACCGTCGATTCCAGTGCAGGATAGACTGCGTGCGGGATCGCCACGCCGCCGCCGATGCCCGTCGATTGAGCCGCCTCGCGCTGCAGCAGTGCCTCGAGCACCGGACTCTCGTCATCCAGAACCCCTCGCTCGGCCAGGTTGTGCACCATATGCTGGAGCGTGCTCTCGACGCCAGCGCTGCGCAGTTCGAGCATCACGAGGTCGGGCCGCAGATAATGATGTAGTTTCATGTCATTCCACCGTTTGCGAACCGCCTTTCACATAGGCACGGGCGGCCCGTGGTGTCAAGCTGCGATTGACGGCCATGATCCCTACGGCCTAAGTTGGCGGCGATGAGTAGCTTCGTCGTCGAGGGGGGACGAACCCTCCGCGGTCACGTAAGGCCGGCAGGCAACAAGAACGCGGCGCTGCCGATGATGGCCGCTGCGTTGCTGACTGACGAGCCGGTCCAGCTTGCCAACGTGCCGGATATCCGGGACGTCCACACGATGCTGGAGCTGCTCGAGGGCCTGGGCGTGAAAGCCGCTTGGACGGGCCCCGGAGCCCTGAGGCTCGAGGCGGCCGATGTGGTCTCCGCCGCCCCGGCCCCCGAGCTCGCCGCGCGCATCCGCGCGTCGATCTTGCTGGCTGGCCCGATGCTCGCCCGCACCGGCCAGCTCAGGTTGCCGCCGCCCGGCGGTGACGTGATCGGCCGGCGGCGGCTCGATACGCATTTCGATGCGCTGCAGCAACTGGGCGCTGAGGTGGAGATCGGCGACGAGTTCATGCTGCGCGGCAAGCTGCGCGGCACGGATATCTTCCTGGACGAGCCCAGCGTTACGGGTACCGAGAACGCGATCATGGCGGCTGCGCTCGCCGAAGGTACGACGGTCGTGCGCAATGCGGCGGCCGAGCCGCACGTGCAGGACCTCTGCAACTTGCTGAACGCGATGGGTGCCCGCATCTCAGGGATCGGGACCGGCGTCTTGCATATCGAGGGCGTCGACCGGCTGTCGGGCGCCAGCGCCCAAGTCAGCCCCGACCATATCGAGGTCGGCTCGTTCGTCGGGCTCGCCGCCGTTACGCGCAGCGAGCTGACGATCGGCGACGTGGAGCCCGGCCACCTGGCTAGCATACGCATCATGCTCGAGCGGTTGGGCGTGTTCTGTGAACTGGATGGCCGCACGCTCCGTGTGCCGCAAGACCAGTCGCTCGAGATCCGTATGGACATCGGCCAGCAGATACCGAAGATCGACGACGGCCCGTGGCCACTCTTCCCGGCTGACCTCATCAGTATCGCCCTCGTCATCGCGACTCAGTGCCGCGGCACCATCCTCATCCACGAGAAGATGTTCGAGTCGCGGATGTTCTTCGCCGACAAGCTCACCGCCATGGGAGCGCGAATCGTCATCTGCGATCCGCACCGCGCCGTCGTCGTGGGACCGACCACGTTACGGGGCTCGATCGTCGAGAGCCCGGACATCCGCGCCGGCATGGCCATCCTCATCGCTGCGCTCGGCGCCGAGGGACAGAGCACCATCAACAACATCCGGCAGATCGAGCGCGGCTACGAACGCATCGACGAACGCCTCCGTGCGCTCGGCGCTTCCATCGAACGAGTCGAGTAACTCGTCAGTGGAATGTGAATCTCGGCTCGGCCAACTGCGCGTCTTCCGCCAGGTCGATTGGCTCGCCCGCTTTCCCGATCTCCTGCAAGGGGTCACCGGCCGCGATCCCACTCTCGACTTCGGTAACGGACAGGCCCGGGAGAACGGCTGGACACGCCTGCTGCGGACCGCCGACGTGCCGAGCATCGCGCGCTGCCGTCAGGTGCACGGTGCCACCGTGTGCCACTGCGATGGCATCCCCAGCCCCGGTATCTCCGTGCTCGGCGAGGCCGACGCCATCGTCTCGGCCCAGCCCGGCGTTCTGCTCTCCGTCACCGTCGCCGACTGTGTGCCCGTCTTCTTCGTCGATCCCGACTGCCGCGCCCTCGGCCTCGCCCACGCCGGCTGGCGGGGCGCCGCGGCCGGCGTCGTTCAGTCGACTCTCGCGGCGATCCGCACGCTCGGCGCCAGCCCCAACTCTCTCTATGTCCACTTGGGGCCCGCGATCTGCGGTGCCTGCTACGAGGTCGGGCCCGAGGTGCCGGCGGCCCTGGGCGGCCTGCCCGAGACCACACGGCACGTCGATCTGCGCGACCACATCGCCCGCACCATAGTGGAGTCCGGCATAGATGTATCAAGGATTACATCATCGGCGAGCTGCACGCGCTGCGATGCCGGGTCGTTCTACTCGTACCGCGGCGGCGATCGAGGCCGGCGGATGGCGGCTTTCTTGGGGTGGGCGGCCAGTTGATTTCCCATTAAGCGGGCTCTATATTACGGCCGCTGTGGGCTGAGGCGGTAAACCACGGCCGGGCGGGGTTTTTGGGGCCGCGGCCGCAAGGTGTTTTGAAGTGGGGACGCTGTACAAACCCCACTTTTTTATTGGGGCCCCGGGTCGGCTGCCGGTCGAAGAGCGATGGGTGAGAAGCAGAGCCGGATCGACGAGACGCTGGAACGGGTCGCCGAGGCGGTGCTCGAGGGGCTCGGGTTCGAGCTGGTCGAGCTGGAGAAGGCTGGGCAGCGAGGGCGTCCGATCCTGCGCCTGCGAATCGACCGGCCCGGTTCGGAACCGGGCCGCGGGGTGACGGTCGACGACTGCGCGCGCGTCAGTCGGGAGCTGGAGGAGGCTCTGGAAGCCGAGGGCGATCTGTCAGCCGACTATGTGCTGGAGGTCTCGTCACCGGGAGTCGAGCGGCCGCTGCGCAGGCGGCGCGACTTCGAGCGTGTGGTGGGGCAGGAGATCGCCGTGCGGGGCTACGAGCCGCTGGCTGTGGGGTCCCGGCGCCTGGAGGGAGTCTTGCTGGGGATCGAGGGCAGCGGCGGCGACGAACGATTGCGGATGAGGTTGCCGAGCGGCAGCGAGGTCGAGGTGCGGCGCTCGGCGATTGCCAAGGCTCACCTGGTGTTTCGCTGGGACGAGTATCAGTTCGGTAAGGCTGGCGAGCCGGGGATGTAAGAGAGAACAACGGAGTACGAACGGATGGCCAACGCGGCACAGGTTCTGGAAGCCTTTCGTGTGATGACGGCGCACAAGTCGCTGTCGCGAGACGACCTGCACGACCTGATCAAGGACGGGATACACGCCGCCCTAGCGAAGCGGTACGGCCCGAACGTGCAGGCCGAGATCACCATCGACGAAGAGAAGGGCAAGATCGACATCGTCGTCCTCAAGGAAGTCGTCGACGAGGTCGTCGATCCATCACGTGAGGTTACGGTGGACGAGGCCCGCTGGGACGACCCCGACTTCCAGCTCGGTGACCTGCTGGAGATCCCGGTGGACTTCGCCGACTTCGGGCGGACGGCGGTCCTGGCGGCGAAGCAGAGGATCATCCAGCGAGTGCGTGAGGGTGAGCGGAATCGGATTCGCGAAGAGTTCGCCGACAAGATCGGCGAGCTGCTGTCCGGAGAGGTCCAGGCGATAGAGCGTGGCAAGCTCGTCGTGATGTTGAACGTGCTGCGCGAGGCCGAGGCGATCATCCCCTGGCGCGAGCAGAACCCGCGCGAGCGGTTCCGACAGGGCGAGCCGATCCGCGCCGTTCTCAAGAAGCTGGAGGAGACCCCGAAGGGTCCGCGCCTCATCCTCTCGCGGGCTGACCCGGGTTTCGTCGCCGCGCTGTTCAAGCTCGAGGTGCCGGAGATCTATCAGGGCGTGGTGAAGATCATCGACATCGCCCGCGAAGCGGGCGGCCGCACGAAGATCGCCGTCGTCTCCAACGATGATTCCATCGACCCGGTGGGCGCTTGCGTCGGCCTGAAGGGCTCTCGCGTTCAGGCGGTCGTCTCGGAGATGAGCGGCGAGCGGATCGACATCGTGCCGTGGCATCCCGACCCCGAGATCTACGCCAAGCGATCGCTGGCGCCGGCCAAAGTGGCGAAGGTCATCTCGGAGACCGAGCAGAAGGTCATCACGGCGATCGTCGACGAAGATCAGCTTTCGCTGGCGATCGGACGCAACGGTCAGAACGTGAGACTCGCATCGCAACTGATCGGTTGGCAGATCGACCTGTACTCGAGCCGTGAATGGATGGAGCGTGGTGCGCAGACCGCACTCTTCCGCACCACCGATGAAGAAGAGGGGACCGTCGACTTCCCGCTCAAGGAGCTCGACATACCGCCGGCGGTGCTGGCAGCGCTCGAGGCGGCGGGCCACGAGACGTTCCTCAACATCATCGATCTGGAGCGTGACGATTTCCTGCGCATCCAGGGGTTGAACCCCGAGGATGCCGACCTGCTGGCCAAGTTGATCGAGGATCTGACGATCGTTGAGGAGCCGGTGGAGCTGTCGGAGGAAGCGCCGCCCGATGCGAAGCCGGTGGCGAGTGGCGGGCCGTTCGTGGACGAGGAAGAGACGGCCGAGGAGCCGGCGAGCGAGCTGAGCGATGTCGCCGAGGACCAAGGCGATCAAGGTGATGCAGAGGTCGCGGTGGTCGCGGAGGGAGAAGAGGCCGTTGATGAGGCGGCCACGGAGAGCGTGGCCATGGCTGTGGAGGAGTCGGCGCCGTCGGACGACGCCGAAGCGGTGAAGGAGGGTGAACGCGACGAGGAGGTCTGACGCCGAAAGGTTCTTGGCCGGATTGGGGCTCGCCGCCCGAGCGGGGTACCTGCGTGTCGGGTACGACGCCGTGAACCGGTCGCTACGCAGTGGAGAGGCTGCGGTGGTCGTGGTCGCCGGCGATGCGCCGGCCGATGTGAGGCGCAGGCTGGCACGACTGGCTGACCCCGCGGGCCCTCCGCAGTTGGTCATCCTCGACGGCAACCGGTTGGGTCGGGCTGTGGGCCGCGGGCGAGTCGTGGTTATGGCGGTGACGGAGCAGTCGCTGGGCCGCCGCGTGGTGGAGTTGGCAGAAGAGGTAGAAGGCTAGCGGACAGGAGGGTTTCACGCTTGGCGAAGATGCGGGTCTACGAGCTGGCGAAGGAATTCGATCTCAAGAGCGAGAACCTGATCCATCTGCTCAGGGAGATGGACATCCCCGTCCGCAGCCACATGTCCGCCCTCGATGAGGGGCAGGTGGCCCGCGCCCGTACACGGCTCGAGCGCGAGAAGCGCCGGGTGCCGGATAAGAAGGGTGGCAAAGCGGCGGCTGCCACGCGCAAGCGCCGTCGTCGCCGCGTTGTCGAGAAGCCGGCCGAGCCGCTCGAGGTGGCGGCCGAGGCTGATGTCGCCGAGGAGGTCGAGCCCGTCGCACCGGTCGAAGCGGCGGAACTGCCGCTCTTCAAGGAATACGAGACGGTCGAGGAGACCGAAACAGCTGTGCCGGCCGAGATCGAGGAGGTTGCGGCGCAGGCCGAGCCGTTCGCCGCCGTGTCCGAGGCGGCGGCAGAGGACGAAGAGCCGACCGAGGAGGGGCTCGAGTTCGCGGCGGCGGAGGAGCCGCTTGAGGTCGAGCCGCTGCCGCCACCGCGTCCGCCGCGCGCCCCGGTGTTTCGTGAGGTGCCGGAGGAGCAGAAGCCAGCCGGTGTCGTCCGTATCCAGGCGGAGGGCTATACCCTGGACGGTCGCCGCCGTCGTCGCGGTCGCAAGAAGAAGAAGCGCACGCGCGTCGATCAGGAGGCGGTGCAGGCGAACATCCGTAAGACGTTGGCCAAGATGGAAGGCCCGACGACGACGCGCCGTCGCCGCCGAGACGTCAGCGAGCGACTCGCGGCCGAGGCGGCGGAGGCCGAACGCCTGGCCGAGGAAGAACGGACCACGGTCCGGGTACCGGAGTTCCTGACCGTCGCGGAGCTGGCCGACCTGATGAACGTATCGCCCAACGAGATCATCACTTCGGCGTTCAAGAACCTCGGGTTGATGGTCACCATCAATCAGCGCCTCGACTTCGATCAAATCGAGCTCATCTCAGAAGAGCTCGGCTTCAGGGCCGTCCGCGAGGACGAATACGACGCCGACATCGTTACCGAGGTCGAGCAAGCCGATCCGTCGCGGATGCGATCGAGGCCGCCTGTGGTCACCGTTATGGGTCACGTCGATCACGGCAAGACGTTGCTGCTCGACCACATCCGCAAGACCAACGTGATCGCCGGCGAGGCCGGTGGTATCACCCAGCACGTCGGTGCCTACCACGTCGAAGTCGATGGCGGTCGTAGCATCACCTTCCTCGACACCCCTGGCCATGCCGCGTTCACCGCCATGCGGGCACGCGGCGCTGACGTCACCGATATCGTCATCCTGGTCGTGGCCGCCGACGATGGCGTGATGCCACAGACCAGGGAGGCGATCAGCCACGCCAAGAACGCCGGCAAGCCCATCATCGTTGCGGTCAACAAGATCGATCTGCCCGCGGCGGACCCGGTCAAGGTCAAGCGTGAACTGCTGGAGCAGGAGGTAGTGATCGAGGACTTCGGTGGCGAGGTTCTCAGTTCCGATATCTCGGCCAAGTCGGGCCAGGGCATCGAGGATCTGCTGGAGAAGATCCTGCTCCAGGCGGAGATGCTCGAGCTCAAGGCCGACCCCGGGCTCGCCGCCCGTGGTACGGTGATCGAAGCCGAGCTCGACAAGGGGATGGGACCCGTTGCTACCATACTCGTCAGCGAGGGGACGCTGAAGGTCGGCGACGGATTCGTCTGCGGCGTGCATGCCGGCCGGGCGCGTGCCCTGCTCGATGAACGCGGCCACAACGTGGAGTTGGCCGGTCCGGGGATGCCGGTGCGCGTGCTCGGTTTCGAGGGCGTGCCACAGGCCGGCGACAACATGCTCGTTCTCGACTACGACCGCGCCCGGGAAATCACCGGCAAACGGCAGCAGATCGAGCGCGAGAAGGAATTCCGGCGTAGAAGCCAGATCGGGCGCCTCGAGGACATCTTTGCGGCCGTGCAGGCCGGTGAGAAGACACAGCTCGCCCTCATCATCAAAGGTGACACGGACGGCTCGGTCCAGGCGCTCGGCGATGAGCTCGAGCGGCTCTCGACCGGCGAGGTCGAGGTGCAGGTCATCCACCGCGGCGTCGGCGCTGTCAATGAAGCCGACGTGCTTCTGGCTCAGACATCCGGCGCGATCATCATCGGCTTCCACGTGCGACCGGACCGTAGGGCGCGTGAGGTGGCGGAGCGTGAGGGCGTCGATATCCGCTCCTATCGGGTCATCTACGAGGCCGCCGAAGAGGTGAGAGCCGCGCTCGAGGGCATGCTGACGCCGGAGGAGAAGGAAGTGATTCTGGGCGCGGCGGAAGTCCGGCAGTTGTTCCGAGTGCCGCGGGTCGGCACGGTGGCCGGCTGCTACGTGTCGGAGGGTGTGATCGAACGCAACGCGCGGATCCGGGTGTTGCGCGAGCACGTCGTAATCTACGAAGGTAGGCTCGACAGCCTGCGCCGCTTCAAGGACGACGTAAAGGAAGTCAGGGCCGGCTACGAGTGCGGCATGCACGTCGAGAACTTCAATGATGTCAAAGTTGGCGATATCCTCGAGTCGTTCCGTATCGAACAGGTCGCGCGGAAGCTCGACGGCGCCGTGGGAGCGCAAGCCGAGTAGCGACTCAGCCGCAGTGCTGCAGTGATCGTCAGTGTGATCGCCTGGGAGCTGCACCTCGACGGTTGCACCTCCCTCAAGCAGAAGCGGGCCATCCTGCGGAGCCTGAAGGATCGGCTGCGTGGCCGCCACAACGTCGCCGTGGCGGAAACCGATCATCAAAACACTTGGCAGCGAGCCGAGCTTTGTGCGGCCACGGTCTCACCGGACCGCCGGCGCGCGGAGGAGGTGCTGAGGCACGCCGACGCGCTCGTGGCTTCCGAGCCGCGGGTCCGTATCGTCGAAAGCGCGACCTATTACTACTGAGCTTGGCCCGCGCCGAGATGGCGGCTCGCGGGTCGGTGGCGGCCACCAGGCTCCGTTGATCGATGGCGAGAGAGTATTCCCGTACACAGAGGCTCGGCCAGCTCCTCAGAGAGGAGATCTCGCGCTTGCTGCAGCGCGAGGTGAAGGACTCACGCGTCGGCATGGTCACGATCACCGATGTGAAAGTGACCGGCGACCTCAGGCATGCGACCGTCTACGTCCAGGTTCCGGGCGACGAAGCGCAGAAGAGCGAGGCGATCGAAGGCCTCTCCAGCGCTGCCGGCTTCATTCGCTCACGGCTCGGCCGCGGGCTCCGGATCCGCCGCAGTCCCGAGCTCAAGTTCGTGCTCGATCGCACGCAAGAGCGGGCCGCGCGCATCCACGAGCTGCTGGCCGAGGCCGATGGGCTGGAGGAGTCGGCGGATGACGGAGAAGGGCAGTGACGGCTGCAGGCCTGCTGCTGGTTGACAAGCCGGAAGGGCCCACGTCGCACGACGTCATCTCGATCGTCCGGCTTGCCAGCGGGCTGCGGCGCGTCGGCCACACGGGGACACTCGACCCCTTCGCCAGCGGTCTGCTGCTCCTCTGTCTCGGCTGGGCCACTCGCCTCGCCGAGTACCTCACCCCGCTGTCCAAGTCCTACCGGGGGGTCATCCGCCTGGGCCAGCGCACCGACACGCACGACCGGACCGGTGCGGAAACGGACCGTAATGAGGGCTGGCGTGACCTGGATGAAGGAGCCATCACGCGCGCCCTCGAGTCACAGATCGGTACGCTCGAGCAGCTGCCGCCGGCCTACTCGGCGAAGAAGAAGGCCGGCCAGCGTGCCTATGCCGTGGCGCGCGCCGGCGGTGCGGTGGAACTTAGGCCGCAATCCGTGACGATTGCCAACATCGAACTCCGCAGCCTCGAGCTCCCCGATGTCGCTGTCGAGGTCGAATGCTCCAGTGGGACGTATATCCGGGCGATCGCTCGCGACCTGGGAGAGGCGCTGGGTGTCGGGGCGCACCTCGCAGAGTTGCGGCGGACTCGGATCGGGCCCTTCAGCGTGGATGATGCGATCGTCGTTGAGCGCGGCACGCCGCGCGAAGAGATCGCCGCTCGGATCATCCCGCCGGATGCGGCGGTCTCCGGGCTCCCCCGCGTCGAGCTCGATCCAGAACTCCGGGAGGCGTTGTCTCACGGCCAGCCGGTCGAGCGGCCCGGCGATTCGGCCCGCGGTCCGGTGGCGGTCTTCATCCAGGGCGCTCTGGTGGCTGTCGCCGAGCAGCGAGACGACCGGCTTTGGCCGAGAAAAGTGTTCCCGTCGGCCGCTGGGAGACCGGCCGGGAGGGAACCGAGTTGACCCAGGTGCACGACGCTCACGGGTTCCCGGCCATCGGTAACGGCGCTGCCATCACGGTCGGCACGTTTGACGGCGTGCACCGTGGGCACTGGGCGGTGTTGCAGCGTCTTTGCGATGTGGCCCGCGAGGCGAACCTGCACAGTCTGCTCGTCACCTTCGACCCGCATCCGCTCAAGATCGTCAAGCCCGAGTTGGCGCCGCGCCTGCTGACGACACCGAACGAGAAGAAGGAGATTCTCACGCTCGCCGGCATCGACTACGCCGTGTTTCTGAGCTTCACGCGCTCGCTCTCGCTCTACTTGCCGGAGGAGTTCATCCGGGATGTACTGCTCGACCGCTTCGGGCTCAGGTGCCTGGTCGTCGGCTACGACCACGGCTTCGGTCGTGGCCGCAGGGGCGGCGCCGCCACGATGCGCGAAATCGGGGCCCGGCTGGGCTTTGAGGTCGAGGTGGTCGCGCCGGCGTTGATCAACGACGAGGCGATCTCGTCGAGCCGTGTGCGGGCGGCCTTGGCGGAGGGTGACGTCGAGCGCGCCGCCCGCGGCCTCGGACGGCCCTACTCGTTGATGGG
Organism: Gemmatimonadota bacterium; assembly: GCA_039586575.1. GTDB lineage: Bacteria > Gemmatimonadota > Gemmatimonadetes > Palauibacterales > KS3-K002. Next base: position 23,576 of record JBDHKD010000030.1, read on the forward strand.
CATCGTCGTCCACGGGGAAGGGCGCGGCCGCAGGCTGGGATTCGCGACCGCCAACGTCAACATCGGACACGGCGACAAGCTGCTGCCCCGGGAGGGGATCTATGCCGTGCGGGCGGCGTTCCGCTCTCACCTCGGCCTCGGCCTCCTCCACCTCGGTCCGCGCCCCACTTTCCGTGGCTCGCCACCCTCGATCGAGCTGCATTTGCTCGATTTCGAGAGCGATCTCTACGGCGAGCCAGTGCGGGTCGAATTCCTTACCCGGCTGCGGGACGTCCAGCCGTTCGGGTCCGCCGCCGAGCTGGTCGAGCAGATGAAGCGGGACCGGGAGGCGGCGGTGGCGTTCTTCCAGCAGGGCGGCGGCCGCCTTTACATGGGCGGGGAGTCGGACTAAGTTTGTCGGTCTATATCAGCTAGAATCACCGGCTTCGGCCGGCCTCGTGTAGCCTGAGAGTGGCACAAGAGCATGGTAATGACGAAGGAGGAGCGCGAGGCGCTCATCGGTAAGTACCGGAAGCACCCCGATGACCGGGGGTCGACGGCCGTGCAGATCGCCCTGCTGACCCGCCGAATCAACGACCTGACGGAACACCTCCGTCAGCACCCCAAGGACAATCACAGTCGCCAGGGGCTGTTGAAGTGGGTGGGCAAGCGGCGCCGTCTGTTGCGGTACTACAACCGCGTGGACCCTGAGGCCTACCGGGCGCTGATCCAGGATCTCGGCTTACGAGGTTAGAAAGAAGCCCCCGAGACCACTCGGGGGCGTTGACTTAAGAATGGAACATCATGGCAACATTGATTGAACGCGAATTCGCAGGCCGGCCTCTGATCTTGGAGTCCGGGCGCATGGCACGACAGGCAGCCGGTGCCGTGCTCGTACAATTTGGAGAGACGGTCGTGCTCGCCACCGTCGTAGGCGACGACAAGCCGACCAAGCTGCCCTTCTTTCCGCTGACCGTGGAGTACCGTGAGAAGAGTTATGCGGCGGGCAAGATCCCGGGCGGCTTCTTCAAGCGGGAAGGCCGACCGAGCGAGAAAGAGATCCTCTCGGCTCGTCAGATCGACAGATCGATCCGTCCGCTGTTCCCCAAGGGCTTCAACAACGAGGTCCAGGTCGTCATCTATATCCTGTCCGCCGATCAACAGAACGATGCGGACATGCTCGGCCTGATCGGGGCGTCGGCCGCGCTCAATATCTCGAACGTCCCGTTCCCCTATCCGATCGCGGCCGTTCGTGTCGGCCGGCTAGATGGGGAGTGGGTGTTGAACCCGACCTTCCAGCAGCTCGAGTTCTCCGACGTCGACATCGTCGTCGCCGGATCGGCGGACTCGATCGTCATGGTGGAAGGTGGAGCGCTCGAGATTTCCGAGGACGATTTCATCGCCGCCCTCGAGGTCGCACACGCGGGGGTCCGCGAGTTGGTGGCGATGCAGAAGGAGTTGATCGAGCCGCTGGCGAAGCCGAAGATGGAGTGGACGGCGCCGCAGCTGGACGACAGTCTGGCCATGCGCGTCAGCGACATGGTGGCGCGACGTGTCGACGAAGCGCTCAACCTACCTAACAAGGAGGAGCGAAACGAGGCACTCTCCGCCCTGCGCCAGAGCATCGTCGAGGAGACGGGCAGCGAGTTCGAAGAGATCGATAACTACGAGGAACAGGTCCACAAAGTCATCGATCAGCTCGAGTATGAGACCCTCCGCAAACAGATCCTCGAAAAAGGCGAACGCGTCGATGGCCGAGCACTGGATGAGGTACGTCCGATTTCGTGCGAGGTCGGCCTCTTGCCCCGCACCCACGGGTCGGCGCTGTTCACCCGCGGCAGCACGCAGGCGCTGGCGGTCGTGACTCTGGGGACTAGCCGCGACGAGCAGCGGATCGACACGATCGACGTCCTGCAGGAAACGTCGAAGTCCTTCATGCTCCACTACAACTTCCCGCCGTTCTCGGTGGGCGAGGTACGACCGTTCCGTGGGCCGTCGCGGCGCGAGATCGGTCACGGAGCGCTGGCGGAACGTGCACTGCAACCGCTGCTGCCTCCGTATGAGGACTTCCCCTACACGATTCGGATCGTCAGCGACATCCTCGAGTCAAACGGCTCGTCGTCGATGGCGACGGTCTGCGGTGGCTCGCTGGCGCTGATGCAGGCGGGGGTACCGGTCCGGGCGGCCTGTGCCGGTGTAGCGATGGGCCTCATCAAGGAAGGGAACAAGGTCGAGATCCTGACCGACATCCTGGGCATCGAGGACCATCTCGGCGACATGGACTTCAAGGTGGCCGGTACCAGTAATGGGATCACGTCCGTCCAGATGGACATCAAGATCGAGGGACTGAGCACCGAGCTAATGCGTGAAGCGATGGAGCACGCGCGCCAGGCGCGGCTGCATATCCTCGGCATCATGAGCAAGACGCTCGGCGAGCCGCGCTCTACCCTGTCACCCACGGCGCCGCGGATCATCACGCTTCAGGTCAACCCCGAGAAGATCGGCGAGGTGATTGGTCCCAAGGGCAAGACGATTCGCGGGATCGAGGAAGAGACGGGGGCGGAGGTCAACATCGAGGACAGCGGCCTGATCACGATCTCGTCGGTGAGCGGCGAGGCCGGCGAGCGGGCGCGCGAGATCATCGAGTCGATCGTCCAGGAGCCGGAGATCGGCCGAATCTACGACGGCGTGGTCAAGAACACGACCTCGTTCGGCGCCTTCGTCGAGATCCTGCCTGGCGTCGAAGCACTTTGCCATATCTCGGAGCTCGAGGAAGGCCGGGTGGAGAAGACCGAAGACGTCGTCAAGCGCGGCGACAAGGTCAAGGTCAAGTTGATCTCGATCGACGAGCGTGGCCGCATGCGCCTGTCGCGCCGCGCCGCGATGGCCGGCGCCGAAACCGAGACGGCCGAGCGGTCGTGAGGCGGCAGGCCGCCTAACCGAGATCCAGGCCTGTCCCGCGACCTGCGGGGCAGGCTTTTTTTGCTCCCCTGAACCTGGAGGTTCCCAGGTTGGCGCAGCGGTCCGCCCCCTCAAAGACCCGACAGCTCGACGACCGGGTATATCGGACCGAGTTCCCGGAGGGGCTGCTCGTGCTGACGGAAGAGGTGCCCAGCGTGCGCTCAGTCGCCGTCGGCATTTGGGTTCGCTGGGGTTCGAGCCACGACGCCGTCGGGCGCATGGGGGCCGCCCACCTGCTCGAGCACATGGCCTTCAAAGGCACGCGCCGCCGCTCGGCCCGCGAGATCGCGTTGCAGATCGAGGGAATCGGTGGCGTGCTCGACGCCTACACCTCGCGCGAGCACACGGCTTACTACGTCAAGGTGCTGGATGAGCACCTTGACGTCGCCGTCGATGTGCTCGCCGACATCGTGTTTCACCCGCTGCTCAGGGAAGAGGATCTCGAGCTCGAGCGCGGCGTGATCCTTGAGGAGATCGCCGGCGTCGCCGATACGCCGGAAGAGTTGATCTTCGACCTCCATGCTCGCCACGTGTGGGGCGAACATCCCTACGGCAACCCGGTGCTCGGCACCGCCGACACCGTGAACGCCATCGGCCGCGCCGAACTGCACCGGCTGTGGAGCGGTGCCTACCGGCCCAACTTCTGCGTGGTCGCCGCGGCCGGCAATCTGAAACACGAGGCGCTGCTGGAGCAGGTTGCCCGTCGCTTCCCCCAGCACCGCGCGCGTGGCAAAGCGCCCCAAGTCCCCGCGCCCGCGTTAGTAGGTCCTGACCGGCATGCGATACAGCGGGACAGCACTCAGACCCACATCTGCATCGGGTCGCCCACCTTCTCGCGCGGTGATCCGCGGCGCTATGCGGCGATCCTGATATCGACGGCGCTGGGCGGCGGCATGAGCAGCCGGCTCTTCCAGCGAGTCAGGGAGGAGCTGGGCCTGGCGTACACCGTTTACTCGTTCCAGTCCTTCTACGCCAGCGGCGGACTGGCCGGGATCTACATGGCTACCCGCCCTGACACCGCTGAGCGAGCGGTCGGCGAGGTACGGGCCGAACTGGAGCGACTTTCTGGCACCGGGCTTGCAAATGACGAGTTGGGCGCCGTCAAGAATCAGACGAAGGGGCAAGTACTGCTGTCGCTGGAGTCGACGTCGGCGCGCTTGCAACGTTTGGCCGGTGTGGCACTTTACGACGAACCCTACCTGACTTTGGACGAGATCTACGGCCGCATCGACGCGGTCGGTGAGTCGGAGGTGGCCGAGCTGTGCCGAAAGTACTATGCTCCTGAAAAGCAGACGATCGTTCAATTGGGTCCCGCCTGAGTGGGGGGCTCAAGTGCGCCATAGAATGCCCATCCTCTGCGGTTAGAGCAGTGTAGCCCTTAAAACGAGCGAGGGAAGTGCGATGATCGTCGGGGTACCGAAAGAGATCAAGACAGCGGAGAACCGTGTGGCGATGGTTCCGGCCGGCGCGGAAGCCCTGGTCGCGCACGGTCACGAGGTGCTGGTGCAGAAAGGTGCCGGCCTGGGCAGCGGATTCGAAGACGCGGCCTTCAAGGCGGCGGGTGCGAAGGTCCTCGACACCGCCGACGAAGTCTGGGCCGGTGCGGAGATGATCGTAAAGGTCAAGGAGCCGATCGCCGAAGAGTATCCGCGCGTGAAGTCTGAGCACGTGGTCTTCACCTACTTCCACTACGCCGCCGACGAGACCTTGACCAAGGCGATGATCGACAGCAACGCGGTCACCATCGCCTACGAGACGGTACAGCTCGAAAGCGGCGAGCTACCCCTGCTCACGCCGATGAGTGAGGTGGCGGGCCGCATGGCGGTCCAGGAGGGCGCCAAGTACCTGGAGAAGACGTTCGGCGGCCGCGGGATCCTGCTGGGCGGCGTGCCGGGCGTGCCCTCAGCTGAGGTCGTCGTCCTGGGCGGGGGTGTGGTCGGAACCCACGCCGCGAAGATGGCCGCCGGCCTCGGCGCTCGCGTCGTCATCCTCGATGTCAATCTCGACCGGCTCCGCTATCTGGATGATGTGATGCCCGCCAACGTCGACCTCGTCTATTCGAACCGGGTCAACATCCTCGAGTCGATCACGCGCGCCGACTTGTTAGTAGGCGCGGTGCTGCTGCCCGGGGCCAAGGCTCCACACCTCGTCTCCAGGGAAGATCTGAAGCTGATGAAGGCTGGCTCGGTGATCGTCGACGTGGCGGTCGACCAGGGCGGCTGCATCGAGACGGTCAAGCCGACGACGCACGAGGACCCGACCTATGTGGTCGATGGCGTCATCCACTACTGTGTGGCGAACATGCCGGGCGCCGTCCCACGCACTTCGACGCTTGCGCTGACCAACGCCACGTTCGGGTACGCGCTCCGACTGGCCGAGAAGGGCTGGGAGAGGGCGTGCCGCGAAGAACACGCTCTGGCGCTCGGCGTCAACACCGTCGCCGGCAAGGTCACCTGCACCGGCGTGGCGGAAGCGTTCGGGCTCGACTACACCCCCGTGGAGGAGGTACTGGGCTGAAGCCGTTAGCCGGTGGCCGATGATCACGAGATTGTCGGTCACCGGCCACCGCTCACCGATCCCTGAGGTCCATTGCGCCCACCCACGTGTTCTGTCTAGAATTCCGGGTTAGACTAGCCTGTCCGCCCTGGGGTTGTGAGGGGGCTTGGATGGCGGTGCGCTCCCGCCCACCGCCGGGAACAAGGCGCTGATCTCTATGGCCTTTACTTGGCTCAATACCGGTAGGCTGCTCCCGGTCAATGACATAGCTGTCGATCTGGGCACGGCCAACACGCTGATCTACGTAAAGGGTGAGGGCATCGTCCTGAACGAGCCGTCAGTCGTGGCGATCGACAAGTCGAACGGCAAGGTCCTGGGTGTGGGGCTGGAGGCGAAGGGCATGCTCGGCCGGACGCCTGGCGGGATCGAGGCGGTGCGCCCGATGAAGGACGGCGTGATCGCGGATGTCGATGTCAGCGAGTTGATGCTGCGGCATTTCCTGCGGATGGTGACGGCGAAGCGGGTCTCAAGCCGCGCGTAGTGATCGGTGTGCCGTCGGGTATCACCGAACTTGAGCGCCGCGCCGTGCGGGCGGGGGCGCAGGCAGCGGGTGCCAAGGAAGTGTACATGGTGGCGGAGCCGATGGCGGCGGCGATTGGCGTTGGCCTGCCGGTCGAGACGCCGACGGGGAACATGGTGATCGACATCGGTGGCGGTACGACTGAGATCGCTGTTATCGCGCTGGGCGGCATCGTATCGGACACCTCGATCCGGGTTGGCGGCGACGAGATCGACGTCGCGATCGTCACGTTCCTGCGGAAGAACTACAATCTCCTGGTCGGCGAACCGACGGCCGAGGCGATCAAGATCCAGATCGGATCAGCGGCGCCGGTGGGGGATGAGCGTGAGATGGACGTGAAGGGTCGCGATCTCGTATCCGGCATTCCCAAGACGGTACGTATCCATTCCGAGGAAGTCCGGGAGCATATACAGGAGCCCATTCTGCAGATCGTCGAGGCGGTGCGGCGTGCCCTGGAGATCACACCTCCCGAGCTCGCCAGCGACATCGTCGATCGCGGCATCGTGATGACCGGCGGTGGGTCGCTGATCCGCGGTCTCGATCGACTGCTGCAGGAAGAGACGAACCTACCGATCCACGTGGACGAGGAACCGCTGACTTGTGTGGTCCGCGGCGCGGGGCGGATCCTCGACGACCTACCCAGATACAGGGGGGTGCTGTCCTCCTGAGTCGCCTGGACGCTATCCCGGAGTCTGGCCCCGGGCGGTCGGCTCGACGCGATTTCCCGTACCTGCTGTTCTTCCTGCTGGCGGCGCTGGTGCTGATCACGCTGCCGCACGAACGTCAGCTCGCTCTGGCGACGGCGGTTCGCTCGACGGCGCTGGCGCCGGTGCTGCGCCTGCAGCGCTGGCTGGCCGACGCCCGTGCGGCACGCGCGAGCATCCATGGACTGCGAGCCGAGCGCGACTCGCTGCTCGCTCAGCTCCTCGGCTTGCAGGGGGTGGAGGAAGAGAACCTGCGCCTGCGCGTCTTGCTCGATCTCGCCGAGCGTGGGGGCGACCGCTTCCGTCCGGCGAACCTGACACCCGCGGGCCGTGCCGGCGAGGGCATGAAGCGTTCTTTCGTTCTCGATTTGGGCTCGACATCCGGTGTCAGCGCCGATGCACCGGTGGTCGCGCCTGGGGGTCTGGTGGGCATCTTGCGCACCGTCTTCGCCGGCCAGGCGACCGGCGATTTCTGGACGCATTCCGACTTCCGAGTCAGCGCGATGACGGCCGACGGCCGTATCTTCGGTATTATTCGACCGGTGGGCGGAGCGGCGGCGGCGATGCAGCTCGACGGCGCTCCCTTCCAGGCGGAACTTCCGGCGGGTACCGAGCTCGTCACCTCGGGGCAGGGCGGGATATTCCCACGCGGCATCCCGATCGGCAGGGTGGTCGAGCTGACCGGCGCCGAGGCGGGTTGGGCGAAGAGTTACCTCGTGGAGCCCGCCGTGTTGCCCGATGCGGTTCGCGAGGTCATGGTGCTGATCGAGCTGGGTGGCATGCCGGACGTGACGGAGATCTGGGCGCGGCCCCGAACCGACGGTGGGCGCTGATCGTGGCGGATAGGACGCGGAATCGACTCGGGCTGTTCCTCTCGATACTGGTCCTGACCTATCTTCACTTCGCACTGCAACCGCTGTTCGACGCCTGGTTTGCGGCGCCTAACCTGCTGGTCTGTGGCCTGCTCGTCGCGGCGCGCCAGCTGCGACCGGGGGCGGCGACGGCGGTCGGCTTCCTCTTGGGATTGCTCGAGGATGCGATGGCGGTCAGCCACTTCGGTCTAGCGACCTTGATCTTCGTGTTGATCGCCTACGGCGGGTCGCGGACACGGGATCTGTTTGTGGGAGAAGAAGTGTTGTTCATCGGGACATACCTGTTCGTCGGCACCTGGTTCTACGAGACGGTCAGCTATCTGCTGCTCGGCGCTGCCGGTAACCCGGTCGCCCACGTGTTTGTTCGTGCGCCGCTGGACGCTCTGGCCACTGGTGCCGTCGGTTACCTGGTGCTGCCGCTCGTGAGGGCGCGGTGAGGCTGATCGGTCCGCCGCCCCAGCTGCCGTATCGCAGCCGCGGCCGCCTGGCTCGCTGGCTGATGTTGCTGGTCATCGTCGGTCTCGGCGTCCAGTTCTTCCGGATTCAGATTCTCAAGCACACCACCTACGCGCTGCAGTCGGAGGACAATCGGATCCGCGCCTTGTCGATCCCCGCGGCGCGCGGCACCATCTACGATCGCAACGGCGAGGTCATCGCCGAAAACGTACCGGGCTACACTATCGCCGTGCTGCCGCTTTCCTTCGACTCGCTGCGAGTCGTGCTCGACGAGTTGGCGGCGATTCTCGGTCACTCCGATGAGAAAGTCGAGGGTCTGATCGGGAGCTACCGCCGCCACCCCAATCGCCCGATCACCGTGGAGAGCGACGCGAGTTTCGCCGAGGTTTCGGCTATCGAGGAACGCCGCGCCCACCTGCCGGGCGGCATCGTGATCGAGGCGGCGCCCAAGCGGCGCTATCCGCACGCGGCCCTGCTGGCTCACGTCGTCGGCTACGTCGGACAGATCAGCGAGGCGGACCTCAGGCTGCCCGAGTTCGAAGACTACGAGCCGGGCCGCGTCGTGGGACAGACGGGGGTCGAGCGCGTCTACGACCGACTGTTGGCCGGCACCCCCGGGGTTCGCTTCGTCGAGGTCAACGCCCTGGGTAGGATCGTCGGTGACTTCAGGGGGCGGGAGACGACTCCACCGGTCCCCGGTCGCGACCTCCGGATCAACATCGACCTCGCGCTTCAACAGCGCGCGGCCGAGCTCTTCCCCGACACCATGGCCGGCGCCGTTGTCGCCCTGGAGCCGAGGACCGGTGCCGTGCTCGCCATGTACAGCGCGCCGAGCTACGACCCCAACGTCTTCGTCGGTCGCTTCGAGCCGGCGGCCTGGCGCGCCCTCAACACCGACCCGGGCCGGCCGCTGTTCAATCGCGCGGTGAGCGCCGCCTACGCCCCGGGCTCGACCTTCAAGCTGGTGATCGCCGGAATCGCTCTGCAGCAGGGCTACGCAGTGGCCGACACCAAGATGCAGATCCCCTGCCGCGGCGCGCTTCTCTATTACGGGCGGGTGTTTCGTGACTGGACACCGCTCGGCCATGGCTCGCTCGACCTGCACGGCGCTATCCGCGAGAGCTGCGATGTGTATTTCTACCAGCTCGGCCTCAAGGTCGGGTTGCAGGGACTGCTGGCCGGCGCGCCCCAGTTCGGACTCGGCCGCCGTACGGGAATCGACCTCCCGTCCGACATCTCGGGAGCCTTCCCGACCTCCACCGCTTGGTACGACGAGCGCTACGGGCCCAGCGGTTGGACGAACTCGGTGGTACTGAATCTGGCCATCGGCCAGGGGGAGAACGCACAGAGTCCGCTGAAGATGGCTCAGGTCTTCGCCGCTTTCGCGAATGGCGGTACGTTGCCCACGCCCCGGGTCGCCAGTGTCGGACCGCCGTCCGAACCGCTGGGGTCGCTGCCGCTGACTGCGGAGCAGCTGGCGACGCTTCGCGGGGCGCTGGTGGCCGTGCTGAACGAGGCGGGCGGCACGGCTCGCGGCTCACGGCTGCGTGACTGGACTCTGGCAGGCAAGACGGGCACGGCGCAAAACCCGCATGGCGAGGACCATGCCTGGTTCATCGGCTTCGCACCGGCGGAGGATCCGGAGATCATCGCCGTCGCCATCGTTGAGTCGGGCGGTCACGGCTCGTCCGCGGCGGCGCCGATCGTCTCGCGTCTGATCGATTTCTACCTCAGGGGCCAGCACGGTGAGCAGCAAGCGCTCGAGGTGGCAGGACGATGAGGGGGAGAGAATCACCGACGGTCGGCGACCTCACCGTGCTCGCGCTCGTCCTCGGCCTGGCGTTGTTCGGCGTCGCGATGATCTACTCGGCCGGCAAGCTCGAGATCGCCTCTTCGGTGACCGGTATCTGGCGAAAGCAGGCCATCTGGCTGGTCATCTCGCTGCTCGCCTTCGCGCTGACCCTGCGGGTCTCGGCACGCTGGCTCGAGTGGGTTGCACCCGCCGCCTACGGGATGGCGGTCCTGCTCCTGATCGCCGTGCTCCTCGTGGGCACAGGCGACGGGCCGCGCAGCTGGATTCGCTTCGGTGCAGTCGGCTTTCAGCCTTCAGAGTTCGCCAAACTGGCCACGATACTCATGCTCGCCAGGCTGGTGGCCGGACGCGAGCGTCTCCCAGAGACGCTCTGGGACCTCTGGCCCTACCTCGTCGTGGTGCTCGTGCCCTTCGTCTTGGTCATGGCCGAACCCGACCTGGGTACGGCTTCGGTCTTCGTCGCCATCCTGATCGGCGCCTTGTACTGGTCGGGCGTGCCGACCTCGAAGCTCGTACTCTTCCTCAGCCCGCTCGTCAGCCTCGCCCTGGCGTTCTCGACGCCGCTGTGGGGACTCTGGTTCCTGCTGCTCGTCGCGTTCCTCTACTGGACGCGTGCCTACCTGACGGAGTCGTTGGCGGTCATCCTTGCGAACGTGGCGATGGGTGTGCTCGTGCGGCCGGCCTGGCGAAGCCTCGCAGCCTACCAGCAACACCGGATCCTGGCTTTCATCCAGCCGGAGGCCGACCCACAGGGCGCCGGCTGGCACCTCATCCAGTCCCAGGTCGCCATCGGTTCCGGCGGCTGGCTTGGCAAGGGATTCACGCTCGGCACGCAAAAGCGCTTGGCGTTCCTGCCCGAGCAGCACACCGACTTCATCGTGGCGGTCCTGGGTGAGGAGTTCGGCTTTGTCGGCGTCAGTATCATTCTGCTCGCGTTCGCCATCGCACTTTGGCGCCTGCTGCTGATCGCCGAGCGCCCGGACGACCAGTTCTCCTCGATGGTCGTCTTCGGAATCTTCGCTCTTTGGTTCGCCCACCTCGTCGCCAACGTCGGCATGACCGTCGGTCTACTGCCGATCACCGGCCTGCCGCTCCCCTTTCTGAGTTACGGAGGCAGTTTCCTGCTCATGTCGTTCGTCATGCTGGCGATCGTCCAGCGGATCGCAGCCGACGCGCGGAGCGGGGCCTAGCCCGGGACCGGCGGCCGGGCATTGCCAGGGAGGTCTCCTCGGCCGATCTTACAACGCCTGACTTTTCCGAAAGATGGAGCATCGAGTCGATGACCTGGTTTCGTAAAGAAAAGAAGAAACTGGTCGGCCAGAAGCGCGAGTTGCCGCCGGACGTTTGGGCGAAGTGCGACAGTTGCGGCGAGATCATCTATCGCGAAAAACTGGCCGACAATAAAGGCGTCTGCGTCAAGTGCGGCCATCACTTTCGTATCGGCCCGCACGACTATGCAGACCTCCTGCTCGACCGCGCGCTCGAGGAGGAGTACGATACCGAGTTGCGGTCGGTCGACCCACTGACCTTCGTCGGGCCGACGCCGTACGCGGAGCGCTACGAGCGCGCCACCCGGAAGGGCGGTCGCAAAGAGGCCGTCTTGACGGGCAGCGGGCGTATCGACGGTCTCCCGGTGAAGTTCGGCGTCATGGACTTCGGGTTCATCGGTGGCTCCATGGGCTCGGTGGTCGGCGAGAAGATCGCCCGGGTCGCCGAACGTGCCCTGGGTGAGAAGGACCCGCTGATCATCGTCTCCGCCTCGGGCGGCGCCCGTATGATGGAAGGTGTGCTTTCGCTCATGCAGATGGCGAAGACATCGAGCGCACTGGGGCGGATGCATCAGTCGCGGCTGCCCTACGTCTCGATACTCACCAATCCGACGACCGGTGGCGTGACCGCCTCCTTCGCCATGCTCGGTGACGTCATCATCGCTGAGCCGGGCGCGCTGATCGGGTTCGCCGGGCCGCGCGTCATCGAGCAGACGATCGGCCAGGAGCTGCCGGACGGGTTCCAGCGAGCCGAATTCCTGCTGGAGCACGGCATGATCGATATGGTCGTGCCGCGCCAGGAGCTGAAGGCCACGGTCTCGCGACTCCTACAGCACATGGTGGGATGAATCCAGTGGGACAGTAGGTCGGTGAGTCAGTAGGTCAGTAGCCCACCGACCCACTGATCTACTGACCCACTGAACCCCACTACCCCTATCCCCTCTCGCCCTTATAATTAGGCGCCATGCACTCAGCCTCTGATCTTGCGGGGTTCCTCGGGTTACAGCCGACCGGTGAGATACGCTGGGGATTGCGGCGGACTCGAAAGATGCTGCACGGCGTCGGCCGGCCGCACATGGCGTTCCGCTCGGTTCACGTGGGGGGCACCAACGGCAAGGGCTCGGTGGCGGCGCTGATCGCCAGCATCCTGCGCGCTTCCGGCCGGCGCGTAGGACTGTACACGTCACCGCATCTGGTGGAGTTCGCGGAGCGGATCCAGGTCGACGGGCGGCCGGTGGACGACGAGCTGCTCGTTGCCTGTGCCGGCCGGCTCCGTCCCCACGTGGAGGAGGGCGCGACTTTCTTCGAGACGGCGACGGCGCTGGCCTTTCTCTGCTTCGCTGAGGCCGGTGTAGAGTTCGTGGTCGCTGAGGTCGGTCTGGGCGGGCGATTGGACGCCACCAACGTGCTGTTACCCGAGGTCGCTACGATCACCAACGTGGCGTGGGACCACGCTGACTACCTGGGCAATACGCTCAGCGCCATCGCCGGCGAGAAAGCCGGGATCGCCAAACCGGGTGTCCCGCTCGTGCTCGGCCGCCTCGAACCGGAGGCGGGCCGGATAGTTCGCGAGACGGCGGCACGTGTGGGCGCGCCGCTCTGTCAGTTGGGCTACGACGCCGGGGTGCGCTGCATTCGGATTCGCCGCGACGGTACCGAACTGGAGTACGTGGGGCCGGGATCCGGCGACGCCATTGCCCTGCGCAGCCCGCTCGTCGGTTATCACCAGGCGTGGAACGTAGGGCTCGCAGCGCTGGCCGTGCAGAACTTGCCAGAGCCCTGGCGGCCGGACCGGCCGGCGCTGCAGGAAGGCGTGGCTGCCGTCCGCTGGCCCGGTAGGCTGCAGATCGAGCAGCGTGCCGGCAAGACCTGGGTGTTGGACGTGGCGCACAACGTGGTCGGGGTGGAGGCGCTGGCTCAGGCGCTGACCAGTCTCGACTTACCGATGCCCATGGCGCTGGTCGTCGCGATACTGGGTGATAAGCCGTGGCCCGAGATGCTGCCGCCGCTATTAGCGCTGGCCGACGTCTCGATATTCACCGTGGCGCCCAGCTCGCCGCACGAGCGCCGCTGGGACGCCCGAGCAGTAGCGGCGACGATCTCGAGCTATGCGGTGGAGGTGATCGAGGATTTCGTGACGGCGTTGGAGCGTGCGTCGGCAGTGGCATCGACCGTCGTGGTGACCGGGTCCAACCATACGGTGGGTGATGCGATGCGCCACCTGGGCATAGCGGTCTCCTTGCTGGACCCAGAGAGGGTCGGATAGATTCGCGATGGTGGAACTCAAGGGGTTGCCAGGGTTTAGGGATTTCTACCCAGAAGAGCTGGCGACACGCTCGTACCTGCTGGGCGTCTGGCGCGAGGTGGCGCGGCGCTACGGGTTCGAGGAGTACGATGGACCGCCGCTCGAGTCGCTCGAGCTCTACACCCGCAAATCGGGTGAAGAGATCGTCCAGCAGCTCTATGAGTTCGAGGACAAGGGGGGACGCCGGGTCGCGTTGCGGCCCGAGATGACGCCGACCCTCGCTCGCATGGTCGGGGCTCGGGCGCGCTCGCTTCGCAAGCCGGTCCGCTGGTTCTCGATACCGCAGCTCTTCCGCTACGAGCGCAAGCAGCGGGGCCGCCTGCGCGAGCACTTCCAGCTGAACCTGGACATCCTCGGCGAATCCGACGTGCTCGCCGATGCCGAGCTTCTGGCAGCGGCCATCGACATCGTCAGGGCCACGGGCCTCGATGCGGCTCGAGTCCGAGCGCGCGTTTCGGACCGCCGGGTCCTGGCGGCGATCTTTCGGCACTACGGTGTGCCGGAGAGCTCGCTCGAGTCGGTATATCAGGTTGTCGACAAGCTGGAGCGCGAGCCGCGCGATCGACTGGAGGGCCGGTTGCGAGACTTAGGCTTGGAGCCAGCTGCTATCGCCGGTGTCTTCCAGGCGGTGGAGTTGCGCGGTATCGAGCAGCTCGAGGCCAAGTTCGGCGGTGTACCGAGCGTGGCGGATCGCATCGCCGAGCTGTCCGCATATCTGGGCCATCTGGATGACCTTGGCGTTGCCGAGTACGTGGATGTCGATCTCTCCGTCGTGCGAGGTCTGGCCTACTACACCGGGATCGTCTTCGAACTGTGGGACGCGCGGCGTAAGCTACGGGCGATCTGCGGTGGTGGCCGCTACGACGATCTGCTTCAATTGGTTTCGGGGATCGAGATGCCGGCCCTCGGGTTCGGCATGGGTGATGTCGTGCTCAGCGAACTGCTCCGTGATCACCGGCTGCTGCCCGAGCCCGGCCGGTCGCTCGATTGCTACGTCGCCTGGCTGGGGGCCGCCGGCCGGCCCCACGCCCTGCGTGCGGCGCAGGCACTCAGGTCGGCGGGCTTGTCGACGATCCTAGAGTACCACGGCCGCCGGATCGGCAACCAGTTGAAGACCGCCGATGCGCTCGGCGCGCGCCGCGCCGTCATTCTGGGGCCGCAGGAACTCGAGGCCGCCCAGGTCCGGATCCGCGACATGGCGACGGGCGCGGAGCGGCTTGTGGCCCTGAACGACCTCGCGGCGACTCTGAGCGCGGAGCTAAGCGATGGCTGACGGCAAGCGAGCGACGAAGGAGCGGCGAGCTGCTCGCCGACCCAGAGTGCGCGAGCGCTGGGACGGGCTGGCCGTCGACGAGGAGGGTGCGCTGGAGGAGGCGACCGAGGCGTTGCTCGAACGCGTCTTCGGGCCGGCCTGGGAGCGGTTAGGCCCGCTGAGTGCCGGCGCCGTGGCGAGCAGCGTGGCGATCGTCGCTGCCCGGGGACTGCTGCGCCGCGTGTTCGGTCGGCGCTACGGGAAGTACCTGAGCTGGGCGGGCGCCGTCGTGCTCGTGCCGGTGGCGCTCTGGCTGTTCGGTGGGGAGGATGCGAAAAACGGAGGCCGAGAGAACATCGATGGCGGAAGAGAGATCGCTGACCCCGCGGAGTGAGGACTTCTCCGCCTGGTACAATGAAGTCGTACAGCGAGCTGAGCTGGCTGGCTACTCGCCGGTGCGCGGCTGTATGGTAATCCGCCCGCACGGCTACGCGATTTGGGAACTCATGCAGGCGGCCCTGGACGGCATGTTCAAGGCTACGGGCCACCAGAACGCCTACTTCCCGCTCTTCGTGCCACAAAGCTTCTTGCAGAAGGAAGCCGAACACGTCGAAGGGTTCGCGCCGGAGATCGCCTTGGTCACTCATGGGGGCGGCAAGAAGCTCGAAGAGCCGCTGGTCGTGCGCCCGACCTCCGAGGCCATCATCTGGCCGATCATGGCCAACTGGATCCAGAGCTATCGCGACTTGCCGATGCTGATCAACCAGTGGGCGAACATCGTTCGCTGGGAGATGCGGACCCGGCCGTTTTTGCGTACGCTCGAGTTCCTTTGGCAGGAAGGGCATACGGCCCACGCCACCTGGGAGGACGCGCAGCGCGAGACGCTGCTGATCCTCGGGCTGTACCGGCAGTTCATGGAGGAGTGGATGGCGATGCCGCCGGTCACCGGTGTCAAGACGGAGTGGGACAAGTTTGCCGGTGCTGACCGCACCTACGCCTGCGAGGCTTTGATGCAGGACAACTGGGCTCTGCAGGCGGGCACGTCGCATAACCTCGGCCAGAACTTCGCGCGTGCCTTCGATGTCACGTATCAAACGGAACAGGGCGGGCACGAGTACGTCTGGAGCACGTCCTGGGGAGTATCCACCCGACTGGTCGGCGGCCTCGTGATGACGCACAGCGATGACCTCGGACTCGTCCTGCCCCCGAAGCTGGCTCCCATCCAGGTGGTCATCGTGCCGATCTGGAAGTCTGACGACCAGAAGGCCAGGGTACTGGAAGCGAGCGCGCGCCTCAGAGACGCGCTGAACGGCGAGTTCCGCGTCAAGCTCGACGACCGCGACACGCTGAACCCCGGTGCCAAGTATTACGAATGGGAAGCGAAGGGTGTGCCGATCCGCCTCGAGGTCGGGCCCAAGGACCTCGAGAAGCAGCAGGCGATGGCGGTGCTGCGCTTCTGCGAGGACCCGAAGGCCCGCAAGATCCCGGTTCCCGAATCGGAGGTCACCGCCCGGATCCCGGCGCTCCTCGACGGACTGCAGCGGGCGCTGCTCGACGCGGCGCTCAGGCGCCGTGAGGAGAACTCCTATCGTGGAGTCACCGACTACGAGGAGTTCAAGAGGATCATCTCAACGACCGGCGGCTTCATCTACAGCGGCTATTGTGGCGCCGAAGAGTGCGAAGCGAAGGTCAAAGACGATACGAAGGCCACGGTTCGGGTGATTCCCGACGAGAGCTTCGCTAGCGACGAGGTGCCCGAGAAGTGCATCTGTGGCGGCCCGGTCGAACACGAGGTCGTGTGGGCGCGAGCCTACTAGTAGTGACCAGTGGGAAGGCATGATCAGCGGTAGTCCACCCAAAGACCGAATTCTCGTCCTCGACTACGGCTCCCAATACACCCAGCTCATCGCCAGGCGTATCCGTGAGGAGCGAGTCTACTGCGAGATCCACCCGCCCACGCACACGACCGATTGGGTCCGCGAGTGGTCGCCCAGCGGTATCGTGCTCTCGGGTGGCCCGGCCAGTGTGTACGATGCCGGTGTACCGACGGCGGACGCGGACCTACTCGGTCTCGGCGTGCCGCTGCTCGGCATCTGCTATGGCATGCAGCTCATCGCTCGCTTGGTGGGTGGCGAGGTGAAGGGTGCGAGGGCGCGCGAGTACGGCCGTGCGGAGATCGAGGTGCTCGATCCCGATGACCTGTTCGATGGCTTCGAGCCCGGCGAGCGTTCGACGGTCTGGATGAGCCACGGCGATCGGGTGGAGGCGCCTCCCAGCGGATTCGTGGTGCTGGCCACCACCGAAACCATTCCGGTGGCAGCTTTCCGGGCCAGCGAGCGGCCCATCTTCGGCGTGCAGTTCCACCCCGAGGTCGCACACACGGCGCGCGGCGGTGAGATCATCTCCAACTTCCTGTTCCGGGTCTGCGGCTGCGAGCCGAGCTGGACGGCCGGCTCGTTCATCGACGGCCAGATCGCGGCGATCCGCCAGCGCGTGGGCGATCGCGGGCGTGTGATCTCAGGATTGTCGGGCGGTGTCGACTCGTCGGTAGCGACGGCGCTCGTCCACCGCGCGCTGGGTGACAGGCTCACATCCATTTTCGTCGACACGGGCCTTCAGCGTAAAGGCGAGCGGGATTGGGTGGCCCGGACGTTCCGCCAGCATTTGGGAATCGACCTGCGGGTCGTCGATGCGTCGGATACGTTCATCGATCGACTGGCCGGTGTCGAAGACCCGGAGGAGAAGCGGCGCATTATCGGGCACACGTTCATCGAGGTGTTCGAGCGGGAAGCTCGCTCCATCGGTAGCGACGTCGATTTCCTCGTGCAGGGCACGCTCTACCCGGACGTCATCGAGTCACTCTCGGTTCGCGGACCCTCCGATACGATCAAAACGCATCACAACGTCGGCGGCCTGCCGGACAGACTGCCGTTCGAGCTGATCGAACCGCTGCGCGAGCTCTTCAAGGACGAGGTGCGTCAAGTCGGCCGCGAGCTGGGGCTGCCCGAAGAGCTGGTCGGCCGCCACCCGTTCCCGGGACCCGGTCTGGCCGTGCGGGTCGTCGGCGATGTCACCCGCGCGCGAATCGCGGTGCTGCGCGAGTCGGACGCTATCTACCTGGAGGAGATTCGCGCCGCCGGACTGTACGACGAAATCTGGCAGGCGTTCGCCGTGCTCCTCCCCGTGCGCTCGGTGGGCGTGATGGGCGACGGGCGGACCTACGAGAACGTGGTGGCGCTGCGGGCGGTGACGAGCCGCGACGGTATGACCGCTGACTGGTATCCGTTCCCGCACGAGGTTCTGGGCCGCATCGCCACGCGAATCATCAACGAGGTTGCCGGCATCAATCGCGTCTGCTACGACGTGAGCTCGAAGCCGCCAGCGACCATCGAGTGGGAGTGAAAATGGGCGCGCTGCAGCTCAGTGAAATCACCACGTACCTCGACGATTATCTCGATATCGCCCAGGTGCCCGACTATCCGGACGCCTGGAACGGACTGCAAGTCGAGAACGGCGGTACGGTTCGCAAGTTCGCCGCCTCTACCGATGCCTGTCAGGCGACCTTCGCCTCGGCCGCCGAGTCGGGCGCCGACCTGCTGCTCGTACATCACGGCCTCTTCTGGGGTAAGGGCATCACCCCGCTGACGGATCGGAGTTATCGGCGCGTGCGTGAGTTGATCACCCATGATATCGCTCTCTACTCGGTTCACCTGCCGCTCGACTCACATCCCGAGGTCGGCAACAACATCCAGCTGGCGCGGGCGGTCGGTCTTGATCTGCTGGATCGCTTCGGGGAGTACGAGGGCTACGCGATCGGCTACCGGGGCGAGCTGGAGATCGGGCGAGCGGAACTGGCGGGACGGCTCGAAGGTCTACTGGGCCAGCCGCCGTTCGTCATCCCCGCCGGACCGGAAACGGTGCGACGCGTCGGTGTCGTCAGCGGCGGCGCCGCCGCCCTGATCTCCCAGGCGCATGAGGCGGGCCTCGACACGTTCATCACCGGCGAGGGGCCCCACCACAGCTTCTTCGACGCGCAGGAGTGGGGGGTCAACGTGCTCTACGGCGGACACTACGCCACCGAGACGCTGGGGATCAAAGCCCTCGGCAGGCACGTGGCAGAGAAGTTCGGGCTGGAGTGGCAGTTCATCGATCATCCGACCGGACTGTGACGGGGGAGTGAGGGAACCCGAGTAGAGCGAGGGAGCAATTCAGCAAGGGAGGTGGGGAGTAAGGGAGTCACTACCTCAACCGCAGTCTCCCTTGCTCCACTGCTCCCTCACTCTACTCGGACTCCCCACCTCCCTCACTCGCCCCCTCCTCGTCATCTCCCACGGAGTCCGCCGGTTCCGGCTCCCGCAGCCGGTTCTCGATCTCGCCCCAGACTTGCGAAAGGTAGGCGGGCTCGTCGTCGTAGCGGCGCCCGAACTCGAGCAGGTCCTCCTCGGTCAGCCCGCGGCGCGCGAGTATCGCGTGGGCACTGTCCGTTGCGGCGAAGGAGTCGGGAGCCGCGCTGGCGGCACGCAAGATCTCGACATACGTCTCGATATAGGTTTCCCGACTGATGCCCGTCGACCCATCGCCACCGCCCTCCTTGCACCCGGCAGAGCACAGCAGGGCGCTCAGGGCCAGTACGGCCCCGAACGCCCTGTGCTGGCTCAGAAACCCGATCCGCGTCAGCGCGATGCCGCCTTGGCGTCGGCGTTCGAGTAGTGATAGAAGAACCACAATACCAACGGGAACACCAGAAGCCCGAGCAGGCCCTGGATCAGCGGGCTACTGACAATCGTCGGGAGCGTGAGGTTGGCAACGATCAAGCCGGCGATTATCACCCCCATCAAGGCCTCGCCGGCCACGAACCCGGAGGCGACCAGGATGCCCGTGTTCGTGGCGCGCTCCATCGCGTGATCCGGATACTTCTTCGCCATCAGTATCTTGTCGACGATCCACTTGAACACGCCGCCGACAAAGATCGCGAAGGTGCTGTAGATCGGCAGGTACATACCGACAGCGACCAACATCGGCGAGGGTGCCCTGACCAGGATGAGCATGAGGCCGAACAACATGCCGGCCAGGAAGAGCGGCCAGACCATCTCGCCGCCGACGATGCCCTGACTGACCAGCGCCATGAGGCCCGCCTGCGGCGCCGGCAGCGCCAGATTCGGATCGACGCCCGG
>JBDHKD010000031.1:0-29503 GCA_039586575.1 Gemmatimonadota bacterium
CGTCAGTTGCTCCACTGCCCCGTCGTTCGCCGTCGCAGCGGCAGGATGACCGCTGGCGACTGACTCGGCCTGGACCACACTCAGCGGCGCCGGCGCCGCTGAGCGTTCGATGCTCGGCAGGTCCTCCGCGGGAGCCACTGCCGCCTCGGCGGTCGGCAAGCTCGACTCGATGCGCGGCACGAGCGGCACGCTCCAGTGCGGCAGGAGCGGCGTGAGCACCGGCAGCAAGAGGACCGTGCCGAAGGCCAGGCTCCAGACGAGGTGCCGCAGCGAAGCGCAGGCCCGCCGCAGCATCAGGTTGAGAGCGGCCGCCAGCGCCAAGAGCACCGTCCCCTTCAACGCGGCATCGATCAGTAGGCCGAGAGCACCTTCTCCCATCAGGCCACGCGCGAGTTCGTTTAACTCCACCATGACTACCGTCCTTCTTCTCTGGCCTGCTCGATCAGCTCGGCCAGACGCTCGAGCTCCTCGTCCGATAGCTCGGCCACCGATAGGTCGAGGAACGCCGCCACCGCCTTCTCCGTCGATCCGTCGAAAAAGGTGCGCACCAGCCGCCGCATCGCCGAGTCCCGCGCTTCGTCTCGCGGCACCGTCGGTCGGTACACGTAGCGCGGCCCGTCCTGCTCGTGCGCCACGTGTCCCTTCTCCTCCAGCACGCGCAGCAGGGCACGGACCGCCGAATAGCTGGGCGGGTCCGGCAAATCCGCCAGTACTTGGGCGGCCGCGGCTCGCCCGCGCCGGTAAAGGATGTCCATGATCTGACGCTCGCGTCGACTGAGATCCAGGTGGGCCGGCTCGTTCATCGGCGTTCGGTCTCCCAGCTATCGGACGCCGTGCGGCGCCCCAGGGTTGGCCTGCTGGAAAATTAGCACTGTGCTAAAAATGCAGCATCCGGCCCGCCTCGTCAAGCCCCGGCGATTTCGGCTCGCTGTAGCTTCACTACGCGGCCCGTCGGTCACGAGGTTCGAGGCAGGATACCGTGAGTCTACGGCTGATCAGCCAGCAGGAATTGCCTCATCTCACGCAGGACCTCGTCTCGCTTGTGAAGGAAGCACCAGTGGTGTGTCGCCGTCATCTCGATCACGCGAGCCTGCGGTGCTTCGCGCGCGAAACGTTCCATGCTCCGCCGGTGCCAGGGATACACCTGGCGTTCGAGCCAATCGTCAACGCGGGCCCGCACTTCCTCAGGCGTCCCCTCATCGACGTAGGCCTCGGGCGGCCAGAACGAGTACAAGGCGAGAGCGGGTGATCTGACCTTGGTGAAGTCGGGTTTGAAGCCCATGAGGCTCTCCAGCAGCGCGCGCCGTACGGTGTCGGTCGTCAGGAACTCGACACTCCCATCCGATCGGACGCTGACGATGTCGCGCAGCCACGCCTCCATCGCGTCGGACCAGGCGAGGCCCTTGGTCCAGCCGCCCATCATCCAGTCGCGGATGGCATCCAGGGAGCGCAGATCCTCCGACGCCAGCCGACTTTCAACGGGATAGTTAGTGAGGAGCGTGATGAAACTGGAGTCCGAGCGGTCGTAGGCGGCGTCGAGATACACGAGCTTGCCAACACGCTCGGGATATCGTGCCGCAAAGCCCGTGAGCTCGTTCCCACCCATGGACCAGCCGACGAGGCTCGCACGCTGGACACCCAGGCTGTCCAAGAACTGCCGAATGTCCTCCACCAGCACGTCGTTCTCGTAGCCGCTCGCCGGCTTGTCGGATTGGCCTACGCCACGGCGCGCGAGGGCCAGCACGCGATACGGCCCAACGAATTCCGGTGCGATATCGTCGAAGATGTGCGGTGAATCGGCGAGTCCGGGGAGGAAGAGCAGGACATCGCCCGTGCCACCCCAGTCGAGGTAGTTGAGGGTCAGGCCGTTCACTGTGACGAAGGCACTTTCGTGCGGCGAGTCGTCGACCCAGGCGCTTTCAGATCTCGGAAGATCCGTGGCGCAGGCGGCAAGCGTGAGCGCCAGCGCGAACGTCCAGCCGCGACCGGCGCGAGGCCGTGTATGAGCTTCGCTACGCATGAGCTTCAGCCTCCCGATCTTGCGCGCCGACTCGCGAGGCTCTTTGCATCATACGATCTTTGGGTCTCGGCCGCCATGAACTCACCCTCGACCGAGAACCAACACGGCCCGAAGAATCGGGCCGCCAAGGTCTGCCATAGGCCGGGAGGGGATCCGCTCGAGGCGGTGCCAGGGCGGCTTAAGAGGCGTGGCTCAGCGAGCGGCGAACCAGGGGCGTTCGGTCAGAGGGCGGGGTCGCCCGGCCCGCGAGCGGCTGATCGCGCGCTCCACCACGCAGGCGCTGTACTGAACCCGCGATGAGCCCACCACGACGCCGCCTACAGGATTGAGGTCGCTCTCGCCAGCGACGATGCCGCCGAAGATCCGGAACCCCGAACCGCAGCTCTTCACCTTACCCCTGACCACCACGGGGCCGTAAAAGGTCGCACCGCCGCAGAGCGCCAGGTCGCCGTCCACCAGCAGGATGCCCTGCCCGACGCCGTTACCGGAGAGGGTCAGGTCGCCGGTCACGTGGATGACAGGGAACCAGTCGCTGCAGGGGGTACCGTCGGACTCGGGCTCGCCCCAGTTGAACGGGTCGCCCGTGTTGCACTTGTCCTCCGCCGTGAAAGATGGCTCGGGCTGCGACCCCGAGACGTTCGTGCCGTGCGGCAGCGTGATGTTGGCCTCGGCTGCGACCTCCTCGTAGCTCAGATCGCCGAAGCTGAAGTAGCCGCTCGTGTCGGGGTCCTCGTCGATCCGCGGAACGCCGTCGACGGTGGCGGCGCCCGAACGGCTCATCTTGGTCGTGTCGGTCATGGTGATGCCGGCGGCATCGACCAGGGTGGGCGGACAGTCGTCCATCCAAGTGGGCGGGATCATGTCGTGGCCGTCGACCTCGGCGCGGCCCGCCACCTTCACCTGGCCGATGGTGCGCAGCGCGCCATCGACGGGGTTACCCAGCGGCACGGTCGCGACCAGGAGACCGGTCTCGCGTGTCTGGCCGCGGCCGGCGGTGCCGACGGCGCGCAGCGCGAACATCCCGTGCACCGTACCGGCGTCGTCGAGCTTCGTCGCCTCGACGCGGTAGCTCGCGCCACCGGTCAGCGTGCCTTCTTCGACAAGCCATGCCTCTCCCGACTCCAGTACATCGGGCCGTGTCCAGTTCTCCAGCCCGCGGATGAGCCCGGTCTCCGCCGCGTAGAAGGCGAACGTCCTCGAGTCGCTGCGGAAGTGAGTACGTTGCTCCTGCAGTTGCAGCGACACGCCGAAGGTTGCCAGCGCCGTCAGGACGATGAGGCACACCAAAGCACCGGCGAGACCGAATCCGCGTTCGTCGAATCCTCGTATCAGCACGGTCGACATCTTCTTTTGACCTCTTCAGTTATTGCGAACGTCGAACGACAGGCGGAGCGTCGAACGATGGGGTGGAGCCCCATCTCGTCCTGGCACCGAGCCCTGCGACGCCACGTCGATATCGATCTGCGCGATCTCGGCACTCGTCGCGGCGGGATCACCCTCCGTATCGAGGTAGCGGAAGCGCAGCGTTGTCGAGGGATCGGCGTCCGGGGGCGTGAGCGGCCCGGCCACCAGCACGGGCGTGCCGCTCGTCGCGTTCGTTTTCAGGTACCAGCCGTCCGCACCGCTCTCCAGCCAGTAGCTACCGTGTCGATAGGCGCGGACCGGGGCGCCCACCGGAATCTCCGACGCGACGCCGGCCAGGCCCGGGATCACCGCCCGCCAGCCCGGCGCCCCGTCCGGACAGGTGGTCGCGTTCACGCTGGTCATCTTGACCGCCCGCCACGAATCGTCCGACAGACCGGTCAGCGTTCCACGCGAGTATACCAGCACGCTGTCGGTATTCAGCTGTTTCGCGCCCGCACTCAGGCTGCGAATCACCAGCGCGAAGTCCGGTGCGTACAGCTTGCCGCACACGTGGAAGACGCCCCGGAACACCCGGGTCGCGATGGAGTCGTCGCCCGCGTAGACGATGTCGCCGGCCGCCGGGTTGAGCGGCAGAAGCTCCGGGATCACCACGAGCTCGACTCGTTGCAGGTCGCCTTCGACTTCCGCCCGGTCGTTGGCCATCAGGTAGAAGCGTTGCTGATGGACCACCACGCCGAGCAACGCCGACAACACGACCACGCTGATGAGGATCGTGACCAATGTCTCCAGCAGGGTGACGCCCGCCGTGTTTCGCCACGCGCGCGTCATGGTTCCAGTCGCGCGGCGGTCAAGGCCCGCACTACCGCTCCGTTGGGTGTGGCACGACGGTAGACCAGCGCGATCTCCTTGACCCCGTCACGCTCGCTGACCTCCCACCGCATCGTTACACCCTGCTCCTCGGCCGTGCCGCTCTCCATCTGGTCGTAGGGCGTGGCCAGCAGCGACTCGATCTGCGCCTGGGCGACCGTCAGCGCCTGCGTTCGCATGTAAGCACCGTTCAGGCCGGCGCCCACCCGGGCCGCTGTCCCGGCGATCCCCGTCATCGCCACCGCGAACAGCGTCAGCGACAGGACCGTCTCGGTGAGTCCGAAGCCGGCTTGTGAGTTCGTACGGCGTGGCGGGTCGCTCAATCCACGCTGTGACATCCTCTTACCCCTTCAGGATGTTGTGTGATTTGCTACATCGGGCGGGTCTACTGGGTGCAGGTCAGTTGCATAACGCGGCAATGTTAGTGCCAAATGCAAGACCTCTCGCTCAACTTCATGTAACCGCGGCGGTTACGCTTGCCGACGTGTCCGCCGCGAAGGCCATGGACTGCAGAAAGTTTTTCGATTTGGCGACACGAAATGCACGTTACCAAACCGGAACCACCGTGTTTTCTGTTACGGTGAAGGGGGACCGACCCATTGTGGGCGCGGCCCGTCGCCCGGCTCGGCCCGGGGGATCGCGTAGCAGGCGCCGCCAGGCGCCTGCATACCGGTCGCTGCGAGCGGCGTGAGTCGCCACCCTCAACCTACGATGAAAAAGCGCGGTCGGAGCGAACGACCGCGCGGTCGGGTTATAGGCCGGGAGGGGATCGTCTTCAAGGCGCCGTCAGGCGCCTTGAAGGTGAGCGCCGCGAGCCGCGCGAGCGGTGCGAACTCACCCTCAACCGTAAACCAACACGGCCCGAAGAGTCGGGCCGCGAAGGTCTCATATAGGCCGGGAGGGGATCGAACCCTCAACCTACGGATTAAGAGTCCGTTGCTCTGCCAATTGAGCTACCGGCCTTGATCTCGGTTGAGCAGGGCAAAGCTATCCCCGGGGGATCCAGCGTCAATCCCTGAAGAGCTGCAGCACCTCGCGGGGCGGCGTGGGGAAGAGGTTGGGGTTGAGCGCCCAGGCGAGGGCCTCGAGCCCGTCGAGCAGGCGGGGGCCGGCGCGAGTGAAGTATCGTCCATCGCCGATGAACACGAGCCCGCGTTTCACCGCCCTGGCATCCTTCCAGCCGGGCCGATCGGTCAGCAGGCGGATCTCGGAGCGGGCGCGCTCGATACTCATGTCCTCGCAGGCGACGACCAGGACGTCGGGGTTCTTCTTCCTGAGGCCTTCCCAAGTGAAGCCAGCGGGCGCCAGTCCTGCGGTGTTGAGGATGTCGCGGCCGCCGGCGATCTCGATGAGCTGCGAGATCCAGTAGCCGCCAGAGAAAGCGGGGTCGAGCCACTGGATGAAAGCGACGCTCTGCCGTTTGGCGGCGTGCCGCGCCTTCTTCTCAACCTCCTCGACCCGGCGCTCCAGGTCGTACACGAGCTCACGCGCCTCCTTGAGGCGGCCCAACGCGAAGCCGATACGCGAATGATCATCGATCACGTCGTCGAGGTGGCGGGGGTTGAGGAAGATGAGCGTGGGCCGAGGGTTGAGACCTTCCGCCACCGCCCGCACCCCCTCGAGCGAGACCAGGGAGAAGTCGCTGGGCCCGGGCGTGAGGATGACCTTGGCCATCATCCCCCAGAGCGACGACTCATCGAGCCGGTACAGGCTACCGAACCTCTTGTTGAGCTCGACCTTCTGCTCGTAGATCTCGCGGCTCGACAGCTCGCCGGGGTCGAAGCGTGGTTTGGTGACCGCCTTCCGCTCCTGCACCTCCGGCGGGTGGTCACATGCGTGCGACACACCGACGACCTGTTCACCTGCGCCGATGGCAAAGGCGATCTCGGTGGCCGTGGGAAACAGGCTGACGACTCGTCTCACGTGGTTTCTGTTGAGTGGGTCTCGGGCGGGTCGATTAGATATCCGGGAGCGCGCGACGCTCCGAGCGGCCCGACTCCAGCTCGCGGCGGAACCGCTCCGCCTCGAGCAGCCGGTTGACCTGCCGGTCGAGGTCGTGCACGACGTCCTCCAGCTGTGCCATACGTCCTTCGAGCTCGGCCTTGTCGGCCTTGAGCCCCTTGAGCCTGGCGTACTCGCGGATCAGGGGGCGCAGCACCACGTGTGTCGCCAGCGCCATGCTGGGCACGCCGAGAACGAAGATGATGGCCAGGATGGCCTCGATGTCCACTCGGACTCCTCCACACCGCGGGGGTATCAGGGCCGCCCGCAAAAATAGGGCGGATGCACCGCACCCGGAAGCCCTCGGGGGGAGTTGGGGAGCGTTGGCAGAGTTGGGGAGCAGTGGAGCCAGGGAGACTGCGAGTTCGGGAGTGGACGGCGCACCCGATACACCTCCCTAACTGAATAGCTCCCTTGCTGAATTGCTCCCTCACTCTGCCAACGCTCCCCAACTCCCGGTCCTTGCCCGAAACGCAACCATCTCGGCGCTCGTACTGTCCAAACGAGTGATGGCTCCAATCCCATCCACGCTATCCGCGAGGGGAAACGCGATGTATTCCAGGTACTACTTGCTACCGCTCATCCTGGTCGCCCTGGCCTGCGCCTCGACGGGCGCCAGCGCGCCGGCCCCGCAGGACGCGCCGACCGCCCAGGCCCAGGACTGGTGCCGGGACGACCACTGGGGCGACCGCGACCGGGACCACGTCTGTGAGGTCCGTGAGTACACGCTGCGCGCCGACCGCGACGTGATCGTGGTGGACGGGGCGCCAAACGGCGGAATCAGGGTCGAGGGCTGGGACCGTAACGAGATCCTGGTCCAGGCCAAGGTGCAGGCGCAGGCCCGCTACGAGGAGGACGCGCGCGAGATCGTCGACGAGATCGAGGTCCTGACGGACCGAACGATCCGTGCCGACGGCCCGCGCACCGGCCGTCACGAAGGCTGGTCGGTGAGCTTTCGGGTCTACGTCCCCTACGCCTCCAACCTGGACCTGGAGAGCACCAACGGCGGGATCACGATCAACGACGTCTCGGGGAACATCCGCTTCCGCACCACGAACGGCGGGATCCATCTCGCCGGTCTGAAGGGCGACGTCAACGGCCGTACTACCAACGGCGGTGTGAGGGTCGAGCTCGACGGCGACAGTTGGGAGGGCCACGGCCTCGAAGTTCAGACGACCAACGGCAGCGTGAAGGTCTACGTGCCGGAGGACTACTCCTGTCGTCTGGAGTCCGGCACGGTGAACGGATCGTTCCGCATCGACTTCCCGATCATGGTGCAGGGCCGTATCGACCGTCGCATCACGGCCGACATCGGCGGCGGCGGCACGCTGATCCGCGCCTACACGACCAACGGCAGCGTCACGATCAGCAAGACCTAGCAGCGCGAGGCCGACCGGGCGACGACGGTCTCCTCAGGGGAGGTCGTCGTCGTCGGCCAGCAGCGCGTGGGCGTTCCCTCCGATCTCGTAGGGGGAGAGCGCCGTCGTGTAAACGGCGTAGTAGAAGACCGTCCCCACCAGCGCCTTCGAGTTGCGGCGCTTGCGGTTCATCATCTGTAACTCCAGACCCTCGACACCGAAATCGAGACCCTCACCGAGCTCGGGGAATCGACCGCGCATGAGGGTACCGCCTCCCTGGTCGACCCCGTCCACATAGAGCCGGATACGACGTCGCGGCTCGGAGTCCTCTGCGTCGTAGACCAGGTGGAAGACGCGCCGCACGTCGTCATCCAGGTCGAGCCGCCAGCGGACGTCGATCTGCGGCTGGCGCGTGGTCCGGAACTGGGCGGAGGGCCAGCCGTTCGACCCGGTCTGGAGCATGGCGACGCGCCGGCCGCTGGCCGACTGGAACCCGGCGATCCGCTGCACATAGGGCGGGTCGGTCCAGGAAGCCACCGTGACGAACGTCGCGCGGGTCGACCCGTCGAGGGCGCTCACGTACTTCGTGCCGCCGGCGCGTCCGCGCACGATGCCGCGGTGCTTGAAGGCGCTGGAGCTGAGACCGCGATGGCCGTCGCGAGTCACCCAGCTCACGGCGGGCGTGTACTCGATGGCCAGGTCGACCGGAGCCTGGCGATCGTCGGCCAGCGTCGCCGGACCCTGGCCCGAGCCGGCTTCGCGGAACCAGTAGCGGCCCAACAGGTGCTGCAAGATGGCCGGCTCCGCGGTCAATCCCGATATCCGGTTCACCGAGGGGCCGAACGTGCCGAGGCGCGTCAGCACGCCCGTCACCGTATCGATCACGCCGAGCATGTTCTCCCAGGGCAACGACGCGTAGAGCGTCCCGTCGGGCGCGAAGGCCAAATCGGAGATCGTCACGTCGATTTCCGGGTTACCCTGCGGGTCCGTCAGGTAGAGGGTGGAGGTGATGTCGGCGGTCGCCGGATCGATGGTATTGATCTGCCCGAGCACGATGCTGGCGCCACGCGAGACCCAGACGGTGCCATTCGCGTCCACGGCCATCCCCGGGATGTGGGCCCGGCGCCCGCGCCAGTCGTCGAAGCCGATCGGCGTCAGATGGTACTCGAGGACGGTCGCGGTCTTTCTGTCCAGCTTCATGATCTTGCCTTGCGGGTCGCCGCCGTACCAACCGCCAACGTACATCGTCCCGTCGGCGGCGAAGGCCAGCGCGTCACTGCCGCCGGGGCAGTCGGGGCCGGGGGTGAAATCGAGGCCCGCGCCCTGCAGGGTGCCGACGACGCTCCCCTGCCCCGTCGCCGGATCGATCGTGATCAGGATGGCTCCGTGGCAGGCACCGCCCTTGATCCCGTATAGCCGGCCGCTGAACGGGTCGAAGTCCAAGGCGCTGATCCTATCGCTGCCGACCGTCAGCCCGCTGGGCCCGACGAGCGTCGCCAGGCCGCTCGCCTCGTCGATGCGGAACAGGCTGGCCGGGTTCACATCGCTCAGCGCCGAGGAGCCGAAGAGGATGGTCTGCGCCCGAGAGAAATAGCCCGGCGGCGGGGTCGGTCCGCCTTCCAGCACCCCGGTCTCCGTCAGCACCCGCCGAGTCACCAGGCTGCTCCAGCGGACTTCTCCGTGCTCTTGCAGATGGACCGGGTCGTCGGGCGGGCAGTTCGACGGGTTGAAGGCGGCGCCGTCGAGATAGATCGCTCCGTAGAGCCGGCTCTCATCCTGGATCTCGATGCAGCCTCTGCCGAGTACGATGCCGGCGAGCACCAGGCCGTCACCCTCCAGATCGAGCTCGCCGCCAACGCCAGCGGCGTCGAAATCCATGATGAACAGCCCCTGGATGTAGCCGTCACCCTTGATCTCGACCTCACCGCGCAACAGCACGATCGGAAAATGATCGTAACACGGGTCGTCCGGGTCGTTGGACCCGAAGTTGAGCGGGTGGTCGGTATCGCAGCTGCCGTCGGGGTTCTTGTGCGGTCCGTAGCGGTTCTTCCGATCCGAGCCGCCCGGGCGCAGCGTCACGTCGCCGCCGAACTCGCCGACCGTCTGCGTGGCCAGCGCCGTCACCTCGTCCCAGGTGACGGTACCGAAATCCTGGAACGTCGCGTCGCCGATCGTAGGATCGGCGAGCGCCGGCGGGTCCCCCGAGACCACCGCGTCGTCATCGATCTCCAGTTCCGCTAGGTCCCGCAAGATGATCCCCGGCCGGTCCTCGAGCGTGCACCCGTCGCACGCCCAACCCGGCGGAACGGCGTCCGTGCCATCGACCAGCGCATCGTCCTCCAGCGAGACACGGCCCCTTACGGTGATGGCCGCCTGAATGCCGGCCACGGTCTGCTGGACCTCGGGCGCGACGTCGGCGGCGCGGCGTAGCTCGGGCGCCTCCGACGGTAGGTCCGGCTCGTAGCAGGCGACAAGAGACAGCAGCGGGATCGCGGCGAGTTTCTTCAACGTAGCCATGACACGGCCCCTCAGTCGGTTCGGCGTCGGCGTGGCGCCCGCAACACCCCTGACGGGACGGGGAATGATGCCTATGTGAGAGTGCGGAAAAGCTAGTACCCGGGGCGCTGGCCGGCAACGAGGCCGCGGCGCGGCGCACCGCGAGTATCCCGACTTGCGGCGACCCGGAGAGCGCTCTATCCATCAGCCTCGATCCGAGCACCGGCGATGCAAATCACGGGAAGAGTGATGACCTCACGAGCGGCGAGCCTTTGGATTCTGGCGCTGCTGGCAGCGGCGGGCGCCGCCTGTGGACCGCGGGATTTCGCCGAGACGCCGGCCTTGCCGACCGTCGGGTCCGACATCGACGCGGTGGTCTATCTGATCGGCGACGCCGGTGCGGCGACCCCCGAAAGCGAGGTCATCATCCAATTGAGGCGCGAGGTGGTCGCCCGCTCGAGCGACAGCGAGGTCGTCGTCGCCTTCCTGGGTGACAACATCTACGAGAGGGGCCTCCACCCGCCGGACCATCCGAGTCACGCCCAGGACGCGGCGTACCTCGAGGCGCAGATCGACGTGGTCCGCGATGTCGACGCGCTGGGCGTCTTCGTCCCCGGCAACCACGATTGGGGCTACGGCGGCGAGCAGGGAGTCCAGCAGGTCCGCCGCCAGGGTGACTACATCGCCAACGTGGCCGCGCAGGGTGTACCGGTCACCATGCTGCCGCCAGCCGGCTGCCCGGGCCCGCAAGCGATGTCAGTGGGTGAGACCGCACTCATCATCTTCATGGAAAGTGACCTGTGGCTGCGTGATCACGACTGGGCCGAGAGCCAGAGTTGCGATCACACCTCGCCCGAAGCGTCGCTCGACGCACTGCGCCAGATCCTTGAAGCCAACGCCCGCGTCACCAACCGACACGTCGTCGTGCTGGCCCACCACCCGCTGAAGACCTACGGCTCGCACGGCGGCTACTACGGGCTCAAAGATCAGTTCTTCCCGCTCACCAACGTCTGGGGGCCGCTCTACCTGCCGGTCCCCTTCATCTATCCCATCGCCCGCAACTCCGGCGTCAGCAGCCAGGACATGTCACACGGGCGCTACCAGAGCATGGTCGAGCAGTTCTCGGCGGTCTTCCTGCAGTTCGCCGGCAACCCGCTGGTGCATGCCGCCGGTCACGACCACAACCTGCAGGTCTTCGACGGCGCCGCTCTCGGGAGCAATTACGTTCTGGTCAGCGGCGCGGGCAGCCGGCTCACGAGCGTCGGCTGGGATGACGCTCTCTTCGCTGCCGGCGAACAGCACCGGGAGAAGGGCTACATGCGCCTGGAGTTCTTCACCGACGGTCGCGTACTGCTAAGCGTGCTCACCGACGGCACCGTATCCTGCGACAAAGCGGAGGGTTGCTCCGGCGAGCCGCAGGTGCGTTATTGGCGCTGGCTGACTGATCGCTAATACAGAAGGAGAGACAGAGTCGTGACACGAATCGGAATCCTCGTACTCGCGCTCGGCTGCGCACTCGCGGCACCCGCCGCCGCGCAGCAGCGGGCCGAGATCACCGCGTTCGGCGGCTGGCAGTTCGGCGGCCGCGCCTACGTCCGTAACGGCGAGATCAAGCTGAACGACGCGTTCAACTACGGCGCGATCATCGACATCCGGGTGAGGCATAACGCCCAGGTCGAGCTTTACTACAGCCGCCAGGAGACGAAGCTCAAGCTCGACGAGAGCTTCGGAGTCAGTCGGGAGCTCACCGACCTGGCCGTGCAGTACTTCCATGCCGGCGGCCTGATGGAACTGCAACGCGGGATGCCGGCGATACCGTTCGTCTCGTTCACCCTCGGCGCGACCCACTACAACCCCAAAGAGAAGGTCATCGACGAACGCAGTGTCGATGACGAGTGGCGCTTCTCGATGATCCTCGGCCTCGGCGTCAAGTATTTCCCGGGCGAGCGGATCGGCCTCAGGCTACAGGGTCACCTGACGTCCACGTTCCTCGACACGGGCGGCAGCCTCTGGTGCGGGCCGGGCGGTTGCTCGTTCGGATTGTTCGGCTGGGGGGTCTACCAAGGCGAAGTCTCGGCGGGCTTGACCCTGGCCATCTGAGGTAGGACGGGCCGGGGCGCTCCCCGACCCCCGGCCCTATGCAAAGCGTTGCGCGCCGTTCTCTTGGGTTCTAGTTGTTCGGCGCCGGCGCGGGCGCCTGGATCAACGGCAGGCTCGCAGCGATCTGCAAGTCGACCAGCATGGTGATGGCGTTGTCGAGCTGCATGAACTTGGCGGCGTTGATCGATCCAACCGCCTGCTCGAACTCACCGTAGTAGCGCTTCCGCAGGTTGAGCCGTTCCTCCTGGATGGCGAATGACCCCTCGGCCAGTTGCTTGGCCTTCTCGTCGGTCATCATCTCGAAGTTCTCGGCGTAGTCACGGATCAAAGCCAGCCGCTGGTCGGCCAGCTTGTCGAGCTCGAACTGATACTCGCGGTAGACCGGCCAGAAGGATTCGGCCTCGGCGTCGCTGAGCTGCATCGCCTCGGTGACGATGGCGACCTTCTGGGTCTTGAGGTCCGAGCGCAGCAGCTCGACGTACTGCTCCTGCGCGGCGGCGGAGGCCGGCGCCAGGACGATGAGGGCGGCGGCCGCCGCCACAACGTGCTTGATCGTGCCCATGAACACTCCCTCTTCGGTTGGTTCCAAGTGTTTCCTAGGAATAGGCGGCCGAATGATATCCGGCGGGGCGGGGTGCCGCCAGCCCCGCGCCCCTATTGCGCCCGCCGCCGCAGGTTGCGAGAATGCGCCGACCTCTCCGCATCTCTAGGACCAGGCATCGAACCGGGAGACAATTGCGGGATGAACCGTGAACTCGCCAAAGCGCTGCTGATACTGGGATTCGGCCTCGGCTCGCCAGCGCAGCTCCGGGCCCAGACGATCGAGGCGGAGCCGCCGGTGGTCGACACAATCATCATCCTGACCCAGAACGTGTTTCCGCCGGAGACGGCGGAGAAGAACTTCGCGTTCAGGTTCATGAACGCGATCCATATCACCACCAAGCGCGACTTCATCTGGCGCGAGCTCTTGTTCCGGCCGGGCGAGCCGTACGACTCGGTGAAGGTCGAGGAGTCGGAACGGAACCTGCGCGCGCGGGAGATCTTCCGCGAGATCGACATCGACTCGCTGCGGCTGCCCGACGGCAGGCTGGCGGTTGTCGTCGACACCTGGGACGGCTGGAGCACGAAGCCGAAGTTCAAGTTGACCATCGCGTCGGACGGGACATGGACGGGTCAGTTCGGTCTCACCGAGATCAACCTGCTGGGTTCGGGGAACCTGGCCCACATCGCCTACCGCAAGGACGTCGATCGTGACGGGCTGGAGCTGATCGGCGACTTCCGGCGCATGCTGGGATCGCGGATCGGAGTGAGCGGGAATGTGATCTTCTGGGACGACGGGACGGAGGGCTACTGGCGCTTCGGGGTGCCGTTTTTGACCACGCTGGACAGAACGATGCTGGAACACGACGGCGAAGCGGCCAACCAGCGGGTGCTCCAGTACTTCGTCGACGATCCGGCGGCGCCGGACACTGCCTTCTACCAGCGCGACGCTCAGATCGTCCGGCTCACGGGTGCCCTGGCCACTATCGCCGAGACGCAACGTTACCTGCGCGTCGGCCTGAAGGGCGAAGTGCGACAGGAGAAGTTCGTCACCCGCGAGGCGGATGAGGAGCCCGACCTCGATCTGGTTCCCGACTCGGTGTACGGCCTGGTCGGCGCCTACGGCGAGTACAGCCAGACCCGCTTCAAGGAAGTCCGCTACTTCAACGGGTTCGGCTCCGAGGACATCGACCTCAGCACGAGGCTGAGCGTCACGGCCTACCTGGCGCCTTCCGGTTGGGGCTACGAGGAGACGGGGATCGGTCCCAGGCTCTCCGCCCAGACCGGCTATCGCTCGGCCGCCTGGTTCCTGCAGACGAAGTTGGACGCCAACGGCCTGTTCACCGATGCGGGGCTCGACTCGGGACGCGTCGTGCTCGATCTGACGTTCGGCCTCAAGCCCGCGCCGCGTCATTCAACCGCCGTCTACGTGACGGCGGGCTGGCAAGAGGATGTACGGCCCGGTGACGAGTTCGACCTGGGGTTCGAGACGCCGCCACGCAGCTGGGAGCCTCACTCGTTCGTCGGTACCCGGATGGTGTGGGGCACGGTGGAGCACCGCTGGTATCCCCTGGAGGCGCTGCTCGAACTCGTTTCGCTGGGCTTCGCCGCCTTCATCGACTACGGCGGCGCCTGGTACCCGGGCCAGGACGAGCGCTTCGGTGGCAATATCGGCATCGGGTTGCGGCAGGGCGGCTCGTTGAGCACCGCCGCCCGCACCGGTCGCCTCGACCTGGGCTACCGGTTCGGGGAGGGTGTCACGGGAGACCGCTGGGTGCTGACCTTCGGTGCCGGCTTCGTCTTCCCCTGGAACCCGAGCGCCGGGGAGGTCGGCGCCACCCGCTGAGGTCCGCGCCGGTCCAGCGCGACCCGGGTCGCGCCCGGCAGCCGGCTACAGCGAGTTCTTGATCGCCCGGCTGATCCGCCACTTCAGCCGACTGTGGCGCGGCAGCAACTCTTCCAGATCACCCAGGTCGTCGACCCAAGTGGCACTGCCCATCAGGACGAGGAAATCGTACAGCCCGTTCAGGCTGGACCGACCGGCGACGACCAGCGCGACCTCGCCGTCCATCAGCATCGAGCGGTAGTCCTGATTGGAGGAGCCGACCATGAAGTAGGCGAGCATCTTCTCTCGCACCTCCGGGGCTACGGCGCTCAGGTCGGCGATCAGCTCGGTTGCCGGCTCGCGCAACGCATCCGAAAGCTCCCTGACGTCACGGTACTCCCTGCGGCTCTGCAGATCCAACGCCCGCTGCTCGACGTAGCCGACGGTGAGGTCGACGAAGGCGGGGCTGGTCAATACCGACTCCAACGCCTCGCGCGAGATCATCAGGTGAGTCTTGAGGTGGAGCTTCGGCCGGCGCGGCTCGACATCTTGGAGAAGGTACTCAACGCCGAACCCCTCGAGCACCTCATCGATTCTCGTGCGTTGATCGCTCAGCAAGTCGGGATCGGTCGGAAAGACTTCTTGGAGCCACACGTTCTCAGCATAGCCACGTCGCACGGCTTGTAGTTGCCCCGGAAGGTCCGCCACGTCCACTTCGGTATTGTATAAGCCCGTCTTCAGCATCCCTCCCGCCGCGGCGATCTCCTCTCCCAGAAGATCCTGAATGATGATCAGGCGCGCGTAGAGCTCCTGGGCCCGCGACAGGGTGAAGAAACTCTGGCCCGGCGCGTTCTCTTTCGACGGGTTGATGATGAAGACGTGGGCACCGCGCAGGCAGACGCCTACCAGCAACGAGGCGAGGAACGAGCCGTTCCATAGCGAGTCGGGGATGATGATCACGGTGCCGGGCGGCATCAGGCTGTAAAGCGTCGCCTTGAGCACGTTGATCGGCTTGGGCAGGTAGCCCGTCGCGCTGTGGAGCTCCAACGCCCGTGCGCCGCCCAGGTTCTCCGCCATCATCGCCTGCACCCGCTCGTCGTAGTCTTGCGCTTTCGGCTTCGGCTTGAGCGGATAGGGGATACTCTCCTCGGGGAAGCCCTGCTCGAGCAGCAGCTCACGGGCGGCGTTCTTCATGTCGAGGGCGGCGGGGCCCTGCAAGAGGATCGCCCGATCCTCCCAGGTGGGGCCGACGTAGTGCTCGCCGATCCCCATGCCGCTGTAGATCACCATCCCCTTGTAGGGGTCCTCTTCGGTGATGTCGTAGAAGGCGATCTTGCGATGGTCGCGCATCACGTTGTCCGGCCAATCGAGGATCGGGAACACCTGGTTGGCCCAGAACGAGAAGTCGGAGGGGTGCGTGATGTTGACGTGGACCTTGACCTGGTTCTTCAGCCAGTCGTCCCCGTACTCGGCGGCCCGCTCCTGGAGCAGGCGCGACTCGGCCACCGCCGTCCGCAGCGCGTCCTGAACCCTGGCCAGCGAATCGGCCATGACCTCGAACCCGGCAGGGAATGTGACCTCATGCTGCAACGGGTTCTCCAGCAGGTCCATCCAACGGCGGCTCTTGAAGATCTCGTAGTAGTGCTGGTCGAAGAAGATCATGTAGACCGGTAGCTTGCCGGTCTCGTCGTACTGCCGGACCCGCTCGACCAGTGTCGTGAGGTAGACGCCCACCATCTGGAGGAACGAGACCTTGTCCGGGTCGCCGGCGGCGTTCATCCACTTGATGTCGTGGATCCACAGCACGTGATAGTCCTCGGCGCGCTTCACCATCTGCGCCAGCTCCCACTGGAACTGCGCGTTCACCACGTACCAGACCCGGTTGCCACCGGTGAAGCCCCTACCGAGCGCCCGCTCGACGATGGCGTCGATCTCGGCCTGGCTGTCGTGCTGCTCGGGGAGCAGCCCGTACTGGAGGGGAATCCAGACGAGCCGCGAGTCGCGCCAGACTTCGCGGGAGTACCAGCGCGCCTCGTCGATGATCTCGATGAGCGTCTGGAAGACGTAGAGGACGGACTCATGGCGCTCCTCCGCCACGGCGGAACGCTCGAGCCAGTCCCGCAACTCGCCCATTGCTGCGGCACCGAGTCCGAGCACTGTGTCGTTCCCCTTCTTGATGCCCAGCATGCGGTTGTAGGGAAAGATGACTTGGTCGAGCAGGACCTCCTTCGCCACGGCCGCCAGCTCGCGACCGAGTGCGCTGCTCTCGCCGGCGCCGAGCGGATCGCCGGAGACGGCGATGGAGAAGGCGCGCGCCAGCTCCTGGTGGTAGACGCGGACCTCCGCCTCGCTGCTGCGGCCGTTGGGAAAGAGTGGGCCGCCGGAGGCCAGGTGCGCCTTTAGCTGCTGCATGTCTTCCGTGAAGCTGGAGATCGCCTTGTCGTAGGTGAAGCCGCCCTGGTCGATGAAGGGCGTGGTGAAGCGGTTGACCCAGTGCGCCGTCTCGCGCACGTTGGCCAGCGCTTCCCGCATCGCCGGCTCGGGCATGTAGCGCTCGAGCGCCCGCGGTGCCGCGGCCGGCAGCCGCCTGTGCGTCTGGCGCGGCCGGGTCCGGCCCTTGAACCTCTCGCGCAGCGGCACGGAGACGCCCAGCTGCACCAACTCCCGGGACGGCACCCAGTCGACCCGGAACTGGGTCCCGCTTCCCAGGAGCCCACCGCGTTTCAGCGGGGCAAAGAACCTGAGTCTGAAGTCGAAGCGGCTGTCGCGGAAGTTGTAGTCGACGCCACCGCCCAAGGTGAAGAAGGGGATCATGAACATGCCCCGGAGACCGCCGTCCAGCCGGTCGCCCGAAAGACCGGTATAACCCTCAAACGAGAGCCTTCCAGCACCGGCGACGGGGCTGAGCAGATCCTTGGAGACAGCGAGGTCCAGGTAGAGGGCCGCTTCGGCGTTGCCCTGCAGATCCTTTCCACCCAGCATGACGCCGCCCGTCCAGTTCCAGATCGACGGCTGCCCCATCGACTGGATCATCCCACCTTCCTCCGGTGGGCGCTCGTACTGAGCGTTGGCCGGCAGGGCGGAAAACAGCAAAGCGAGAACAAGCGTTGTCGCGCGACGCATTCGTGGTCTCCTAGTCTGGAATCGGGACTAGTTTAGCTGGAGTCGCAGTCCTCTGCCAGCCTGGCCGAGCGGCTCTGGTTAGGGCCGACCGGGCAGGTATATTGGCTCACCGATGGGCTTCATGAGACTTTGGGTCGCCCCGCTCTTGCTGGGCAGCGTCTGCCTCGCGCCCGCTGCGGCGCGCGCTCAGCAGGAGTCCGACTGGGCCCGTGTGGCCGGCGGCGCGCTCGGCCTCTACTCGGGCGCCATGCTCGGCACGCTGGGCGGCGTTGTTCCTTGTACGCAGACGTACGCGGGCGCCGGCTGTGTGCGGGTCGCTGGTGCGCTGGGTGGGGCGCTGGGGCTGGCAGGTGGCGTGCACCTGGGCGGCGTCGACGAGGATGCGGTGGCGGCGGCGGCGCGCGGGGCCGGCTGGGGCCTGCTCGTCGGTTCGGCCGCCGGGTTCGCGCTCAAGGAATCGGTGCCGCGGCTCGGCTGGTCGGAGGTCGTGGCCGGCGGTCTCATCGGTTCGGCCTTCGGTGCGTCGGCGAAGGGGGCGACCATCGGGCTGGCCGCCGGCTCGCTGGTCGGGCTGGTCCTCTACTGGACCGTTCCCACCTTCGACCTGCCCAACTCGATCGGCGTGGCGCTCACCGGCATGGCGCTGGGCGGGATCAGTTACTGGGTCTTGCGCGGCGTCGAGATCGAGGAAGGCGCAGCGAACGTTCAGCCGGTTAGTCTCTCCGTCAGCGTGAGTTTCTAGTGATTGCCCGCATCGCAGCCCTCGCTGCGCTAGTGCTGGGCTGCTCGATGCAGCACGAGATGGAGCCGCGCCCGCAAGATCCATCGTTCGGCGCGGTCGCGGTGCCGCGGGCGGAGGGCGCGCCGCCTGGATTGTACGTGCCTTCCCGTGCGGGCGACCAGATCAAGCTGGCCGAGTGGCGCGCCACGGTCGGGCCGACGATCATCGAGACCGTTCCCTCTTCACGTTTCGCCGCCGTCCCGTTCACCGATACGTTGATCGTGCTGACCTGGAACTCGCACGGCGGCGCCGGCGACCCATTGGCTTTGCTCGAGTCGGAGCTCGAGCTCGCCTGCGGCTCGGACCTTTCGGTGGCCCGGGGCTTCAAGCACTTCGTGCTGCTGTTTCAGGAAACGTTCCGCCGCTCACACGATGTGCCCCGGGCCGAGCAGAGCTCGGTCGTCCCGGCACCACTGAGTGAGAAGCCGCGGCCCGGCGAGCGAATCGATGTCGTGGAGCTCGCGCGCCGCTGCGGGCTCGCGCTGGTCTACGTTCCCTCGATGCGCAACGGCGACGAGGAGTACGAGGACGGGAGAGAGGACAGGGGCAACGCGATCCTCTCGACGCTGCCACTCTCGGACCCCATCGCGATCGAGCTACCGTTCGAGGCGCAGCGCCGTGTCGCGTTGGCGGCGACGGTTCGCCGGCCGGCCGGCGATAGCCTGCGAGCGGTCAACGTCCACCTCGACGTCGCGTCCAGCCTGCTGCGGGTGCTCCACACCGGCAACTCGACGCGCCAGCGACAGGGGCTCGGCCTGCTCGACGCGCTGAGCGACATCGAGGCGGCGCGCGGCGAATCACTGGGAATCTCGACCGTGGCGGCCGGCGACTTCAACACCTGGTCGGCCCGCGAGACCGTGATGCAGCACCTCTACCGCGCCTTTCCCGAATCACCGACCTGGGACGGCCTGCCGACCCGCGGCGACTTCCCGACCGATTTCATCTTGTTCCGGGAGAACGAGCGGGGAGGCGTGCGCTACGTCGACGGTTCCGAGCGGCGGCTGGAAGATCGACACGGTTCGGATCACCACGCCCGGATGGCTCGGTTCAGCTTCGCCCGGTAGCGTGGACGGGCACGATGGGAGGCGTGGTGGGGTCCAGCGACAACGCCGTCCCGGACCCCACCGCACTGACCTACTGACTCACTGACCTACTGACTCACTGACCTACTGACCTACTTTCCCACCTCGTCGCGCTCACTGCTGCCACGCCGCGCCGATGCTGAAGTTCCAGTAGCCGATGGCGCCGGAGCCGCCCGCCGAGGCTGCCCAGTTGTAGCGGGCGCTCAAGAGCCCACGGGCTTGCCAACCGAGCGGGAAGGTCAACCCAGCCTCGGGAGCCAACCCGAAGTGCACCTTTTCCTCATCGACGACGAACACGCTGACCTCGACGCGCCGCTCGATGTAGTAGATGCCGGCGTTCAGGCCGACGAACGGCCGCAGGCTGCCGTACTGGCCGGCGTAGTAGTGGGCGTTGAGCATCAGCGGGAACGAGTTGATGTAGCGGAACTGGGTCCCGCTGATGTCGAGCCCGGCGTTGTCGCCCTCGAAGCTCGAGATCTCGTCGGTCTTCTCGTCCATAACGTGCCAGCCGGCCCAGAAGCCGACCGAGACGTTCTCCTTGACGAGCCGCCGGCCACCGAAGCTGCCGCCGCGCCAGCTAAAGCCGCCGGCGAAGTCATCTGCGTTGCCCTGCGGCAGCACGGTGTTGTACTCCACCCCGAACCAGTAGTCCCCCTGCGCGTAGGCCTCGCCGGCGAAGAGCAGCGCGGCCAGAATAATCGATGCAAGTACTCTCATTTTACTATCCCTGTTTTCCCGTTATCCGGCCGGTTAGTTCTGGACCTCTAGGTACGGCGACTGCGCAAAAGCCTGCCGGATCGCGTTGGTGATCCGGGTACCCGTGCTGCTCGAAGTGATCAGGCCGTTCATCCCGGCGCTCCAGTACACCGGCACGGTCTCTTCCTCGCTGAGCGGGTTGATCGGATCGACCATGTCGATGAAGATCGAGCCGCTCAAGTACTTGGAAACGCCACTGACGCAGCATCCGGGTGGGTAGTACCAGCCCCAGCCCGGGCCCCAACTCGGCGGGTAGTAGCCCCAGCCGGGCCACCAACCCCAGTAGTTCCACCAGCCGTAGCTCTGCCACAGCACCCAAGTTTCCGAACTCGTATACTGGAGCAGAACCACGACGTCGGGCAGATTGTCTCCGCTCAGCTCCTCTTCCGGGATCCGCGTGTAGCCCATCGCCGCCATCTGCGACGCTACCTCGGCGAGGATCAGGTCGTGCGTCTCCGGGGTTATCTCCACCGGAAGCGAGTCCTGATCCTCGGCGACGACCGCGATTACCGTGTCGGGCATGGCGTATGTCTGAAACGTGCCCCAGGCGGCGTCCTTGTTGTAGAGCGTCCCCACGAGGTCGAGCTCCGAGATGCTGGTCACGTCGCCGGGATAGCAAGCGGCCAGCACAAGTGACACGCCAAGCATGGCGGCCACCGAACTGTAGCGGGCGAATGAAAGAGCCCCGCCAAACCGGGTCTTCCGCATTATCAGGTTCCTCCTGCGGGTGTTGTAAAAACGCCGAGGTAGCCGAAGCCCCTCGGCGCGTACTTTGCGGCTCCTTCCCAACCGGGGCCGCGCCGAAATGCTACTCGTCCCTACTACTGAAAATGGGCCCGAAGTCTAATCACAACGGCCCGGTTTCGCCACCGCCCGGGTCAACGGGCACCGGCCCGCTCCAGCTCCTGGTCGATCAGCCGGGCCAACGCCTCGTAAGGCGCGGCGCCGCCCGGCACCGGTATCCCGTTCACGTAGAGCGCCGGGGTCCCGGAGACACCCGCCCGGTTCCCCTCACGGACGTCGCTGCGCACTCGCTCGGCGTACTGGCCCGAGTCGAGGCACTCGTCGAACCGCTGGCGATCGAGTCCCAGCCGACTCGCCTTCTCCTTGAGCGCCGCGACGCCCAGCTGGTCCTGCTCGGCGAACATGAGGTCGTGCATCTCCCAGAAGCGGCCCTGCTCGTCGGCGCACAGCGAAGCGAGCGCCGCGCTGAAGGCGTTGGGATGCGTGTTGAGCGGATATTGGCGGAAGACCACGCGCAGCCGGTTGCCATACGTCTCCATGAGCCGCTGGTGCGTCGGGAAGAAGCGACCGCAGAACGGGCACTCGAAATCGGAGAACTCGGTCAGAGTGACCGGCGCGCCCGCCGGGCCGAGCGCCGGCGCACGACTGTTGTCGAACTCCACTCGGAACGGCTCCAGCAGGACTTCCACTTCTCGCTCACCGCGCAGCCGCTGGGCGAGCCCACTGAGGATCTGCTCTCGCTTGGTGCTGGTGAGGTACTCCTCGATGCGCGGGTAGAGCTCCTCGAGGCTGCGCCCGGACAGCGAGGCGGCGTTGCGTTCGTACCAGCTCGTGATCTCGTCCTCGGTCACTTGCAGACGACCCGCGGTCTCGGCGGCGACCAGTTCCTCGAAGCTCATGCCGCGAGCCTCGGCTTCCAATTCCAGCAGGCGGCTACCGACGATCTGGTTGAGGGCGCTCTCGATCAGCTGGTAGCGCTGGATGCGGTACTCGTGGTCCAGCTGCCCGAGCTGATCGCCGGCCATATCCTCGACGTCGGCCATGCTTACGGGCTGTCCATCGATGGTGGCCAGCACCTCCGCCTCCTGCGAGCCGCCCTCCGAGCAAGCGATGAGCAGTATGCCGACGATCGCCCCGATCACCGTACCGGTTCTCCGACTATGAGTTCGCAATTGCCCTAACCTCTCTCGGTTTCGCCAAGCGTTGGCAGCGCGCCCGGCCCTGGCGGCCGGGCACAGAAGTCCACGAAGATGTGCGGAAACGCCCCGGCAGGCAACTTGCCTGTAGGGCGTGGTGGGGTCGCTTCGCTCCATGGCGTGCCCGCCCGCTACCGCCGGCCGTACTGCATCTCGAACCCGATACCCAATCCGGGGTTGATCTCCCGGGTCTCCGCGAGCGTTCGGCGCGGCCAGTTCAGACCTCCGCTGAGCTCGGCGAACAGCCAGCGGCGCAAGATGCTCTGCCGGTAGGTGACGCGCACTCCGTAGTCCTCGATCGGCACCTCTTTGCGAGTTTCGCCGAAGACCTCCACGAGGTAGGCGAGGGCGCGGCCCGAGCCCAGGTAGTGATAGAGCCTCAGCCCGCTGTACCAGTCGACGCCGCGGCGGGACTCGCCGACGGTACCCGAGGCGCTGAGTCGGGTCAGGAACCGCTGGCTGAGCATGTACTCGACATCGACTCGGCTGGTAAACCCACTGCCGTCCGACTTCCTCCAGAACAGCGTTTCGCGGAAGCGTACCTGGGTGCGGCGTGGCTCGACAAAGAGGTTGTACCGGTAATGGACTTTGACGTAAGGGTCGAGCGGAATCTTGAGCCGCAGGCCGGGCTCGATGCTCAGGCGACTCCGCCGGCCCCTGACCGGTGCGAAGCCGACGCCGAACAGCCATTCCTCCTCCTCAGAATCGGTGAAGGAGCCGGGCAGGCCTTCGGCGGAGTCGTTCTGATCCGAGAGGAAGTTGTCCACGTCATCGCGCCCCAGAAACAGGTTGGCGCGTTTCTCCAGTTGCGGCAGTGCCATCCTCACGCGGAAGCGGAACTTGAAATCGATGCCATCTCTCTCGTCCCACCACAGGCCCAGAAAGATGCGGCCGTAGCTGACGTCCCTTTCCTGGTAGACATCCGACTCGCCGAACAGGCCATCGAACCAGAGGGCCGAGCCGCAGACCGTGCGGCTGACCTTCCGCTGCAGCCAGTCGATCCAGCTGCCATGCACCTCGTCCGGGACGCACGGGTCGCGCGCCAGCGCGATGCCGGCCCCGGGGATCAGTGGCAGCCGGCGGGGCACCAGCCGCCCGTCGGGCGTGGCCTGGACGGTAACGCTGGCCGGCGGGTACTGGGCGTGAAGCGGGCCCGGCTGCAGCGTCAGCAGCAGTAGAACGAGGAGCGCCGTATGGCATAGGCGTGACACGGCAAGATGTTAGGCCGTTCGCAGACACCGAACAAGCAAGCGGCCGTGCCCGGGCCCGAGCGGGACCCGGCACGGCCGCCGCTTCTCGACCGCCGAGCGAGATCAGGAACCCGGCGGGAACTTCTCCATCAGTTTGCTGACGACGTTGTTGATCCTGCGGTTCCGCTCCTCGGGCGGCAGGTTGGGCTCGATGGTACCCTGGGCCCAACCGCGCCAGACGAGGCTCTTGTCGTCGGCGTCGAACAGGTCGACGACCATCGTCCCCTCCGTCCACTCGCGCGCCTGGGTCTGGGCGGTGCTCATGCCGCCGTACCAACCGCCGTAGTAGCCCCAACCGGTGTAATACGTCGTGTAGTCGACCTTCTGCTGGGTCGTCACGATGAAGTTCACCACGAAGTCGGGCTGACCGCGCTCGATCTTGCGGTAGCCCTTGGCGGCCAGCTGCTCGTCCAGCGCCGCGATGACGCGCCGCTCGACCAGCTCGCTGACCCCGCGCGGGTTCTGGCCGGCGTCCGGCGACGGTTGCGCCCAGACGTAGGTCTCGAAAGCGGCGAAATCGGTCTGCGGATCGAAATCGTGGTTGTAGGAGATTCCCGAACAGGCGGCCAGGCCGAGGCCCAGTGCCAACGGGAGTATCGCGCGCACGAGGGGCTTCATGTCTCTTTCCTCAACTTCTGCCGTTAGTAGCATGACGCCGTCGCACCGGGCCCGGCGCGCGGCTCTTGAAACTCAATCAGTGGTGAAGGGTAAACCTAGAAGCCTGGGGGTCGAGTGCAAGTCTCGACAGAGGGCACCCCAAGGGCATCGTGTGGCCGCCGAAAGTCTCCCGAAGCCGACGAGCCTTGACCCGCCACGCGATGCGTGTATTTACCAACCGTGCATGAAGGCACACCGCCTTCCGCCGC
This sequence comes from Gemmatimonadota bacterium, assembly GCA_039586575.1. Lineage (GTDB taxonomy): Bacteria > Gemmatimonadota > Gemmatimonadetes > Palauibacterales > KS3-K002. Next base: position 24,371 of record JBDHKD010000031.1, read on the forward strand.
TGCACCTTGATCGAGGGGCGGGCCATTCTTAGGAAACTCGGGAACTATGTCTGGCCGGAAGTGCTGCTTCTGTCGCTGGCCATCGCCATCCTCAGCTGGCCTGGGGCGCGCAGGTTCCTGTTCGACTTCGCTCCCGCCTACCCGGCGGTCTTCGTTATCGGGGCGCTCCAGTGCTGGCGCTTCCAGCGTACCCGCCTGTTGTTCGCCATGGTCCTCATGGTCATCGCCGACCGTGTGCTCCTCCACTTCGCCTTCGGCGAGGCGGCCCTGTCGATGTCGGGCGGCGCCGTCCTCAGCGCCGCGGCCGTGCTCGTCCCGCTGAACCTGCTGGCCTTCTCCATCATCCCGGAACGGGGCCCGGTGACGCTCGTCGGCTTCGCCCAGTGGACCGCCATCGTCGTCCAGCCGGCCGTGGTGATCCAGCTGATCCGCTCCGGCGTGGACCTCGGGAGCCTGCTCGACGTCAACCTGGTGGACCCGGCCCTGTTCGCGGCGGTGCGAATGCCGCAACTGGCGCTGCTGTTCTTCGTCATCACTTTCGTGGTGCTGGTGACCCAGCTCATCTGGGAGCACAGCGAGGAGCGGCGCGCGATGGTCTGGGCTCTGGTCGCCGCCTTCTTCGCCCTCAACGTCGGCGAAGGTGGGCTCGACTCGACGACCTACTTCGCCACCGGCGGCCTGATGCTTGTCCAGGCCGTGATCGACGTCTCTTACCGGCTCGCCTATCAGGACGCGTTGACCGGGTTACCCACGCGCCGTGGTTTCAACGAGATGCTGACGCAGCTGGTGGGCCACTACACGATCGCCATGGTGGATGTCGACCACTTCAAGCAGTTCAACGACAAGCACGGCCACGAGGTGGGCGATCAGGTGCTCAAGATGGTAGCGGTCGAGCTTGGCAAGGTGGGCGGCGGCGGCCGGCCGTTCCGCTACGGCGGCGAGGAGTTCGGTATCGTCTTCGACGGGAAGCGGGTGGAAGACGCACAGCCGCACCTCGAGAAACTACGCTCCACGATCGCCGGCCGCGTCTTCACCGTCCGCGGCGCTTTCCGCCCGCGCAAGAAGCCCGACCAACCGAAACCGACCAAGAAGCCGCGCAAGACCCTCAAGATCACCGTCAGCATCGGCGCCGCCGACTCGACCGACCCGAAGGAGACGACGGAAGAGGTCGTCAAGGCGGCCGACCAGTGTCTCTACCGCGCCAAGGAGACCGGTCGCAACAAGGTCTGGGTCCGGGCCCGGCCGCGGATCTAGGCCGCCCCACCGCCATCTCCGCCGCTACAACGTGTTCAGCACCCGGCTGAGGCGCGCCTCGGCCTCCTCCGCGAAACTGCCCATCCCGCTCGCGCCGGCGATGGCCAGCATCGCCTGCGGCCGCGCGATCGCCACCTCCGAGCCCCGCTCGGTCTCGGCGACCACGACGTTGCAAGGCAGCAGCAGGCCGATCGTGTCGTCCGTGCTCAACGCCTGGTGCGCCAGGTTGGGATTGCAGGCGCCCAGGATGACGTAGGGCCGGAAATCGACATCGAGCTTCTCCCTCATCGTCGCCTTGACATCGATCGTCGTCAGTACCCCGAAGCCCTCTCCCTTGAGCGCCTCCGTCACCCGCTCCACCGCCTCGCCGAACGATGTGCCCGGCAGCTCTTTCCTCAACGCGTAATCGGCATCTTTCACCTTGCATCCTCCTTTTCCCATTCAGCCATCCAGCGCCGCTAGATAGCCGGTCCCGCGCGAGCACGCAATGCCGCGCCCGGTCGCCGCGGGCCGTGCCGGCAAGATGACTTGCCTCTGCGGGCGAAATGCCGCACCATCAGGCCAGTGGCGGTGCCCCAATCCACACAGAGCGCGTTGCAGGAGAGGTAGATGGTCAGCGTCATCCCTGACGAGACGCTCGCCAAGTGGCAGCGTATCGTCGACCTGATGGCCTGGATCTTGGAGGTCCCGGCGGCGCTCATCATGCGGGTGCACCCGGAGCAGATCGAGGTGCTGGTGGGCAGCGATTCGGTGGGGAACCCGTACGAGCCGGGTGAGCGAGCCGACCTGAACACGGGGCTTTACTGCGAGGCCGTTATGGCCCGGCAGGCGAAGCTCCTGGTGCCGGACGCGCGGGTCGATCCCGAGTGGGAGCACAATCCCGACATCGAGCTGGGGATGACCTTCTACCTCGGATATCCGATCCGCTCGCCGAGCGGCGAGGTGTTCGGGACGATTTGCGTGTTGGACAGCAAGGAGAACCCGCGGGCCATAGAGTACGAGAAGCTCATCGAGAAGTTCCGCAATGTGGTGGAAGGTGATCTCAAGTCGCTGGTCAACGCGGCGGCGCTGCAGGAGAGCCAGCGGAGGCTAGCCGACGCCGAGCGGCTGGCCCACATCGGTACGTGGGAGCTGGACCTGGAGAAGAACAAGCTCTGGTGGTCGGACGAGGTCTACCGGATCTTCGGCCTGGCGCCCCAAGAATTCGGGGCCACCCTGGAGGCCTTCCTGGAGGCGGTCCACCCCGACGACAGGGAATACGTGGCCAAGGCGTACGGCGACGCGGTGAAGAACGAGACGCCCTACGACATCGTCCATCGCGTGCTGAGGAGGGACGGCGAGATCCGCTGGGTCCGCGAGATATCGGAAGAGACTCGCGACGAGACCCGGGCCGCCAAGCGCTCGGTCGGCGCCGTACTCGATATTACCGAGATCAAGCGGATGGAGCAGGAGCTACGCGAGCTGAACGAGCAGCTCGAGCAGCGGGTACGTCAGCGAACCGCGGAAATCGCGCGGCTCAAGGATCGGCTCGAGGCCGAGAACATCTATCTCCAAGAGGAGATTCGCAGCGCCCACGGCTTCGAGAACATCGTCGGCGACAGCGTCGCCCTGAACGAGGTCCTCCACAAGGTCGACCAGGTGGCTGACACCGACGCCACCGTGCTGCTGCTAGGCGAGACGGGGACCGGCAAGGAGCTCATCGCCCACGCCATTCACGCCCGCAGCCGCCGCAAGAATCATCCGCTCATCAAGGTGGATTGTGCCGCCCTCCCGGCGACGCTGATCGAGAGTGAGCTGTTCGGTCACGAGAAGGGCGCCTTCACCGGCGCGGTCAGCCGCCGGGCCGGCCGCTTCGAGGTCGCCGACGGCGGAACGCTTTTCCTCGATGAGATCGGTGACCTGCCCCACGACCTCCAGTCCAACCTGTTGCGCGTGCTCCAGGACGGCGAGTTCGAGCGCCTCGGCTCGACCCGCACCCAGAAGGTCGACGTCCGCGTGATCGCCGCCACCAACCGCAACCTGCGGGAGCAGGTCGCCAGCGGCCGATTCCGCTCCGATCTCTACTACCGGCTGCTCGTCTTTCCCATCGAGATCCCGCCGCTCCGCGAGCGGCGCGAAGACATCCCACTCCTCATCTGGCACTTCATCGTCGAGTGGCAGGCCAGAATGGGAAAGAAGATCGACCATATCCCGCGCCGCACCATGGATCGACTGGTCAAGTACGCCTGGCCGGGTAACGTGCGCGAGCTATGCAACGTCGTCGAGCGCGCGCTCATCCTCTCGCCAGGCCCGACCCTGCAGGTCGAGGAGTCGCTAGGACCGCCCGCCCTCGCGACCGTCGGCGCCGCGTCGAGCGACGCCCAGAACCTCGCCCACGTGGAGCGCGCTCACATCCAGAGCGTCCTCGAAGAGTGCGGTTGGAAGGTCAAAGGGACAGGAAACGCGGCGGATCGCCTTGGCCTCAACCCGAGCACGCTGCGCTCCCGGATGAAGAAGCTGGGCATCGCACGTCCGTAGCGTCGCGGGCCAGCGTGCGACAATTCGCACGCTGATACGACATATCGCACTCTCCGCGGCCGTCCCGGCCGCGCGACGGCAGAGACTTGTCGCCGTAACTGTCGCCACCACAATCGATTAGCATGGAGGGCCGCGGCGCCGAGCCGCTGGCACTCAAGCTGCATAATACGTCGACGTGGCCTACCGAATCATGAAGATGTCTGGGGAGTCGACGACGACTATCCAGATCCACGGCCGACTGACGGTCGATGGAGTCACCGATTTGGAGAGGGAGTGCCGGTCGACGGAAGGGAAGCTCAGCCTGGACCTGACGCAGTTGAAGTCAGCGGACCGAGCCGGCATCCGGGCAATCAAGGCGCTGGTCGGCAACGGCGCGAGGTTGGAGGGTGCACCGCCCTATATCAGGCTGCTTCTCGATCGCGAGCCGATCGGCGATGAGACACAAGACTGAAGGACAAGGTGTGGCGGCGCCTGCTTGGGCCGCAGGCAGGACCGACAACCCATCATCCGGCTCGGCCACCCCTTCCCGGTGCCGGGTCAGCCGCCACACAAGAAGACGGAGTGCGTAGCCCCAAAGCGAACATCACCGAGGCCTGCGGGCTGGCCAGGCCTCACCTCGAGCACCGCACCGCGCGGCACTGGGACCGCGGGTGCGGTGCCGAGGAGCCGGTGGAGGGACTGACAAGGCGACGTCTGCGAGAACGGTACTAACCCAGCTCGCAGTGGCGAAAGGAGTGCGGAGGCGGGGACAGCATCGTTCTCGCAGGCTATCTCTGGCAACGTAGGATTCAACGGCTGGGCAGGGCGGCTTTTTCGCAACGCTAGCAACTCATTGACCGACGCGAATACCGTCATCCTTGCACATTCCTGTGCATCGCCGCTCTGTCCGGCCCAGTCGCAGGGCCACAGCAATCCAGGCAAAAGGCAGGCCGAGGCCTCCCTTTTACGTCGCTACGTGAACTGTCAATGTCTACTCAGTCACCGCACGGTAGGCGTTCACGAAGCCTCGACCGTAATACTCATCGTTACCGACCCGGCCTTCGTCATCGGCCGTGTTCAGCAACTGCGCCTTGAGCCGACCAAGCGAGATACGCGGGTTCTCGCCGACGATGAGCGCCGCAACGCCGGCCGCTGCGGGTGACGCCATGCTGGTGCCGGCAGCGAAGCAAAAGCTGAACGTGTGCGGAGAGCGGCGCGCTTGCGCCGCGACCCCGCCGTCAGTTGGAGAAGTTCATGCGGCGCAGCAGATCCTGGAAGCGCGGGTCCGACCTGAGACCGTCATAACACGGATTGGAGTTGACCCAGACGAGATATGGCAGCCGCGACTCGTATTCCCGCTCGAGGGCCGCCAACGCCTCATCG
>JBDHKD010000192.1:0-3027 GCA_039586575.1 Gemmatimonadota bacterium
TGTTTGAGCAGGGCCCGAAAATCGCCGAGATCCTCGGTGAAGCCCCCCAGCCGCGGGTGGGTCGAGGCGATTTGCTTCAACCGACTACTCGTTTCCGAACACTTCTCCAGTAACTCCACCAACGCCTGAATATCGACGCCTTCGAGCACGGCCCCTTCGACTTCCATGCGGGTGAGCGCATCGCGGACGTCGCGCACACCGTCGAAACGCGGCAGCGGCCGCTCGTCGCGCCGGCCGACATGGGTTTCCGCCTCGCGTAGCCAATCCATCGCCTCGCTCACTTCGGCGAGAGCTTCTTGAGCGCCGCCGGCCGCATCGAACAATGGATCGCGAGAGAACTCATCGAAGGCACGCCTACCCAGCGGGCTCACCGCGTAGCGGCCGACGATATCGAGCAGCCGCGACAGCTCCAGCGCCTCGATTGTCTTCGAATTCATCGGAATGCTCATTGCTTCTCGAACGCCGCCAACCTGTCGCGCAGCCGGAACGCCTCTTCCACCACAACCGGGGTCCCGGGCGTCATCTCCACGCCGCCCAGCGCATCACGGTCAAACCAACGAACCGCGTCGGCGTCGTCGTCGGGCTTCGCTTGCCCGCTCTCCCGGCGGCACAAAAACCCGGTCAAAACATAGTGGTATTCGACGCGGCCCTGCTCGTCGCGAACGATCCTATCGACCACGTCTATACGTTCGACGACGCTTACCTCGAGGCCGGTTTCCTCGCGAACCTCGCGACACGCCCCCTCCTCGAGAGTTTCACCGACCCGGAGAGCGCCCCCGGGAATCGACCACAGCCCTTTTTGTGGTTCGCGGCCGCGCCGCACGAGCAACACTCGCTCACCGTCGAGAACGACGGCTCCAACGCCGACCCAAGGTCGTGACGGATAACGTCGAGACACCTATGTCTTGATTCTACTCTTCGCCCTCAACCGGAGAAGGTGAGAACCCGCCAGCGCGGACTTCCGTCCGGGCCCTGGGGTTTGGCGTTTCCGCCCTGAAGCCCGGGCCCTGGGGTTTGGCGTTTCCGCCGGCGAGTTTGTGAGAGTCAGAATAGCTGCGAAGGGCTAGGGAGAAGCGCCGAGCACGGCGGCGGCTAGGGCAGGACGAGGTTTTTGGCGGGTTGGGTGCCGGGTCGACTGCGAGCAAAGACGGGAGAAACTCCGGGCCTGCAAGGCGTCGCCCCACAACTCCTGCCGCAGGCGCTTGAGCAAGTCGAGTGTCGTCGCGCGCGGCTTGCTCTTGCCGGCGCGCCACTTCGGAGCCGGAACCGCCAACGGCGCCGGCGAGTCGGCAAAGGCCTGCCGGGCCGCCAACAACAACAAACCGTAGCAGCCGACTTGAAACTGTGGCGCGCACTCCACCGATCGCTCGTTAAACACTTGCGCCTGCCCGACGCCCAGCAACGTCTTCTCGTCCCGAAAGTTGACCTCGATCTCCCAGCGCCAGACATAGCGTTGCACCACGTCTTGGAGGCTCAGGGTCGGGTCGGAGACGATCAACAACGCCGCTTGGCGATACAGCAGCCGCGAGTTCTTGCCAAGACGGTAGCGTAGCGGCTTGATCACAACCAGACGCAGCGGACGCGAGCCGGCGCCGGCGCGCCACAACACCGGCCCCATCGTCTTGACCGGGAAACGATGGCGCCGTCCGGCGGCATAGGCTTCGACTTCGACCAGCGGAATCGTCTCGTCACAGAGAATCTGCCGCGGAGTCGGCAGCCGCTCGCCGTAGACGCGCCGACGGCCGGTCGGAGCCGCTTGCGCCGGATCGGCCGGCCGATACAGCTGCGCATCCGAACGGATGCGTCCGATCAAGACCGTTCGTTGGGGAATCTTCTTCCAGACGCTCGCGTTGGTGAAACGTCCGTCGGCCAACACGCACAAGCGTCGCTCGGAGTCGCCGTCTTCGTCGAGCTTACGGCGCAACCGTTGCAATTGTTCGGCGCCGCGCCGCGAGAGGTTCTTGCGTTTCTGTTCGAGCCGATACTGTTGCTGTTGCTTGTGGGACGCTTTGTGGGAAGGCCGCACGGCGGTCGGTGTGTGAAGCAGCTCGATGGGGATGCTGCGCGCCGCCCCGGGCGGTTGCTGCTGCGGCACGGCGGCGGAGATCTGCAGGAACCGTTGTCCCCGCACGAAGTTGACTTGAAACGGCGGCCCCAGCGGGTCCCGACGCCAGCCGACGCCGGGGGTGCGCCGGCCGCCGCGAAGCAGCAAGGTGTCGTCCATCGCCACGACCAGATCGGCGCCGGGGTCGAGTTCGGCCACCACCCCGCGGCGCAAACAGCCGAAGAGATCTTCCACTTCGAAGCGCTGTTGCGAGAAGAGCCGATAGGCGCCCGACCAGTCGAGCGACCCTTCTCCGGCGGCTTCGAGCCAACCGCTGACGGTATGGCGTCCCAGGCAGGCGAGGTTGCTTAGCGCGAGCGTTTGGAGACGCTTGCCGACACGGGTCTGGCAGCCGTGGAAGCTTGCTTCGAGGAGCTTGTCGAGCCGGTCGAGGAGCCGCGAGGCGGAGTTTTTTTTAACGGCGAAGGCGGCGCTTGGGGCCGATTGAGCACAAGCTGGGTGCGATCCTCGACGGCCCACTCGACGACCTCGCCGGGGTCGAAATCCATGGCCTGCGCCAAGGCCGAGGGAAAGTTGACGTACCACTGTTGGGACTTCTTGCGTTTGATGAGCTGCAACTTGGTGGGATAGCCCAAGGAGAACCTCCTCTACTCTAGTTATATAACTAGATACAAGGATACTCCAAAATGCTTTTCAACTCAAGGAATTTGCGCTTCCGACGCCAACCAGCCCTCCGCGGCGTCTAGTCAAACGCCAAACCCGAGAGCGGGGACTTCCGTCCCCGCCTCTGCCACGGTTTCGGGGATGTAGCGTATCTCACGGTTCCCTCGTGGAGCTATTTTCAAGAGAGTCGACTTCGCCCCCGCCGGGCTGGGCCGGCGGATCATTCGAGGGTGAAACTCTGTCGCAGGGTTCGACCGCGCCGCATGGGGGCCGTGAAAAAATCAGTAAAACAGAAGAAA
>JBDHKD010000102.1:0-7841 GCA_039586575.1 Gemmatimonadota bacterium
AAGATGCGGGGTCAAGTGGGGCTCTAAGCTGAGGCCGGCAGTGCAGCCACTTCTTCCCGGCTGACCCAAGCGCCCGCGGTGGGGCTCCCGCCTAGGGGAGGGGGCGGACCGCCGGGGTCGTTCGGGTCCAGCGGCCCATCCGCTGACTGACCAACCGATAGCAACCAGGAACAACAGAAGCGCAGTACCCTGCCGGCCCCTCCTACTCGTCATCTTCATCGCCATCGTAGTCGCTGGCTGCGCCGTCGAGGACGCAACTTGCAGGCCGGGAAGGACGCCGTCTGTAAGCCACACCAGCCAGCGCGATTAGCCGCTGGCCTCGACGGCGCCCCCCGGTTACCTGCATCAATATGTTTCAGTCGGGAGGAACTATATTCATAGTGTCATCACACGAGGCGAAACCGGGAGGCCGGTACGAGGACCGCAGGGGCAGGCAGGACGTGAAGGTTCATCTGGTTGACGGGACCTACGAGCTGTTTCGCCACTATTTCGCGCTACCCAGCCAGATCAACGAGGGAGGCCGGGAGGTGGCGGCGACCCGTGGCGTGCTGAGGTCGATGCTCTCGCTGGTAGGCGAGGGCGCCACCCACGTCGCGATCGCCACCGACCACGTCGTCGAGTCCTTCCGCAACGAGCTGTGGGAGGACTACAAGGACGGCAGCGGGGTCGCCGAGGATCTACTGTCCCAGTTCCAGCTGCTCGAGGACTCGCTGCGCGCCATGGGCTTCGTCGTCTGGCCGATGACCGAGTACGAGGCCGACGACGCCCTGGCCGCCGGCGCCGCCAGGACTGCCGCCGAGCAGCGGGTCGAGCAGGTCCTTATCTGTACCCCCGACAAAGACCTCGCCCAGTGCGTCGTCGGCCGGCGCGTCGTGCAGTTCGATCGCCGCAAGCGCCTGGTCACCGACGAAGCGGGTGTGGTGAGGAAGTACGGGGTCTCGCCGGCCTCGATACCCGACTACCTGGCCCTGGTGGGCGACAACGCCGACGGCTTCCCCGGCATCTCGGGCTTCGGGGCCAAGACCGCGGCGACCGTTCTGGCCCGCTACGGCCACATCGAGGACATACCGCTGCGCGGTAGCGATTGGGACGTCTCCGTGCGCGGTGCGGACCGGCTGGCGGCGACTCTGGCCGAGCAGATGGACCGTGCGCTCCTCTTCCGGCGGCTGGCTACTCTGGCTGGCAACGCCCCGGTCAGTGCACGCGTCGAAGAACTGGAGTGGTCGGGCCCGGTCGAGGGCTTCGGCGAGGTCTGCGTGCTGTTGGACGCCGAGTGGTTGAGGGAGCGGGTCGAGGGGCTGGCCCTGAGCAGACGGCGGGAGTGAGGATTTCGTGACTAATGACGATGGCGCGGGCGCGGGCGCTGACGATGGCGATGTTAATGCGGAGGGGCTGGTCTTGGATTCGTATGTGGAGTACGTCGTCGATCAATTGAGCCGGCTGGGCTCGGTGGAGGCCAGGGCGATGTTCGGCGCCCACGGGCTCTATTGCGGTGGCGTTTTCTTCGCCATCATCGCTGACGGGCGGCTCTACTTCAAAACCGACGCCGCCAGCCGCCGGGAATACGAGGGGCGGGGGATGGGGGCATTCCGGCCCAACCCCAGGCAGACGCTCAGGACCTATTACGAGGTCCCGGTTGAGGTTCTGGAGGACGACGAGGAACTGGCGGCCTGGGCGGAGCGGGCGCTGGCCGCCGCCGAGTCTTGACCGGCCCCCGCCTGGGGATAGATTTTGCGCCGCAATCAGGGGCTGTAGCTCAGTTCGGTTAGAGTGCCGGTCTGTCACACCGGAGGTCGCGGGTTCGAGTCCCGTCAGCCCCGTTTCCAGAGCTTCCATTTCTGTTCCGCCGAGTCGGCGACTCCTCGTCATTATCTATAGCGGAGGCGGACTTGATTACGCTGGACAACGTGAGCAAGTCGTTCGGTCGAACGGTCGCCGTTGACGATGTCTCGTTCACCGTCGATCGCGGCGAGGTCGTCGGGTTCCTCGGCCCCAACGGGGCGGGGAAGTCCACGACCATGCGGCTGATAACCAACTTCCTGGAGCCCGACAACGGCGCGGTGCTGATCGACGGGGTGGACGTCCGCGAGGACCCGGTGGCCGCGCGGCGCCGCATCGGCTACCTGCCGGAGAACAACCCGCTCTACGACGACATGCTCGTGGCGGAATACCTGCGCTTCGTCGGCGAGCTGCGGGGGGTCGGGATCGACGGACCGGGCAGCGCGCTGGACGAAACGGTCCAGGCCACCGGGATCGCTGAAGTCTTCTACCGGCCGATCGGCGAGCTGTCCAAAGGCTATAAACAGCGGCTGGGGCTCGCCGCCGCCACCCTCCACCGTCCCGATTTCCTCATCCTCGACGAGCCGACCGAAGGCCTCGACCCGAACCAGCGGCAGGAGATCCGGAGGCTGATCCGCGAGGTCGGTAAGGAGCACACGGTGATCCTCAGCACCCACGTCTTGCCCGAGGTGGAGGAGACCTGCCGCCGCATCATCGTGATCCACGAGGGTAAGATCGTTGCCGACGGCTCGACCGAAGACCTCATGGCGCAGGCCCGCGACACGAGCACTAAGCGCACTATCGTCGTCGAGATCAGAGGCGAGGACGTCGCCCGCGAGGTGGTCAAGCTTCCCAGCGTCGAGACGGTCACCGACCAGTCCGAGTCCGAGGGCCGCACGCGCCTGACACTCGCCGTCGGCTCCGGGCCCGACCCGCGGCCCGAGATCTTCAGGCTCGCTAAAGCGAAAGACTGGGTGCTCTGGGAGCTCCACGAAGAGACCGCGAGCCTGCAGGACCTGTTCAGCCAGCTGACGCGCTAGGGGGGTGAGGTGATGCGGAATATCTGGACGATCGCCCGTAAAGAGCTGCGCACCTATTTCGATCACCCGACTGCGTACATCCTGCTCGTCGTCTTCCTCGCCTTCAACTTCTTCTTCTTCTTCCGCAGCGTCTTCCTGATCGCCACGGCTTCGCTGCGCCCCATGTTCGACCTGCTGCCCTGGATCTTGCTGTTCTTCATTCCGGCGGTGACCATGGGCGCGCTGGCCGAAGAGCGGCGGCGCGGCACGCTCGAGGTGACGCTCAGCCACCCGATCCACGAGCCCCACTTCCTGCTGGGCAAGTACGCGGGGAACCTGCTCTTCCTTTATATAGCGCTCGCTGGCACGCTCTTACTACCACTGACGCTGGCCACCGGTGGCCGACTCGACCTCGGCGTCGTCCTCGCCCAGTACATCGGGACCGCCCTCCTGATGGCCGGTATGGCCGCGGTCGGCCTCTTCGCCTCGGCTCTGACGCGCAACCAGATCACGGCCTTCATCGTCGCCACAGCCGTGATCTTCGTACTGATGATGGCCGGCACCGACGTCGTGCAGATGGGCCTGCCCGCCTGGCTGGGCGGCGCCGTCGGCGAGCTCGGCATAATGCCGCACTTTGCCAACGTGGCGCGCGGGGTCATCGATCTGCGCGATGTCGTCTACTTCGTCGCCCTCGCCGCCGCCTTCCTTTCGCTAGCCCAGTGGCTGCTGCTGCGCGATCGCCTGAGCCACGGCTCGCAGCTCTACCGTAACCTGCGGCTGGGGACGCTGACGATCGTCGGCATTGCTCTGTTCGCGAACCTGTTCGGCCGCCACATCCCCGGGCGCATCGATCTCACGCAGGAACGACTGTACACGGTGTCGCGCGGCACGCGGCAGATCCTCGGCGACCTGAACGACGTGGTGACGATCACGCTCTTCTCGTCACGCGAGCTGCCAGCCCAGGTGCGGCCGCTGGAGCGCGACGTGAGCGATGTGCTGCGCGACTTCGAGCGCTACGGCCGCGGCAACATTCAGGTCGTCAGGAAGCATCCGGACCGCAGCGAGGAGGCGCTGCAGGAGTCGCAGCAGTTGGGCATCAGGCCGGTGCAGTTCAGCGTGATGCGGACCGAGGAGCTACAGGTCAAGCAAGGCTGGTTGGGGATCGCCGTACAGTACGCCGACGGCGCGGAGGTTATCCCGTTCGTCGGTGCCACGGAGACGTTGGAATACCAGCTCGCCTCCAACGTCTGGCGGTTGACGCGTAGCGAGACGCCGAAGGTCGCGTACGTCAGCGGGCACGGCGAAAAGACGAGGGGCGACTATGTGGGGTTCAGCCGGGAACTGGCCCGCACCTACGAAATCGCCAACGTGGATCTCACGTCGGCGGACGCCGAGCTGGGGCCCGACCTCGACGCGATCATCGTCGCCGGACCGAAGATGGCGATGGACGCGCGCTCGCGAGCGCTGCTCAGGAACTACCTGGCGTCCGGCGGCAGGGCGCTCTATCTGGGCGAGGGCGCCGACGTGAACCTGCAGTACCTGTTCGCCAGTCCGGTGCCCGACAGCGCACGCGACGTCAGCGAGACGTTCGGCGTACGGGTGAACCTCGATATGGTCTTCGACCTGCGCTCGAACGAGGCGATCACGGTTCCCGGCGAGGTCTTCAACTACATCGTGCCGTATCCGTTCTGGCTGCGGGCGCTGCCGGCGGCGGAGCACGCGATCACGCGTAATCTGAACAGCCTGTTCCTCCCCTGGGCCAGCTCGCTCGATACGCTGGCTACCCTCGGTGGGCGTAGCTTCACCCCGCTGTTCACGACCAGCGAGGCCGCCGGCGTACAGCAGGGTACGTTCGAGATCCGGCCCGATGTCGATCCCTATTACAACCCGGCCGACCTTCGCCCCCAACTGCTGGCCGTAGCGGTGGAGGGTGCGGTGGGCGCCGTCCAGATCCCGGTGCCGCCGCCGCCCGGGCCCGAGGTCGCTGATAGCGCTGTGGCGGACACGACCGCGACGCCGTTCGACGCCGGCACCAACGGCGGCGGCGAGGCGCAGACCCAGGAGGGAGCGCCGGCCGAGCCAGCTCCGCGCGTTCTCGGCACGGAGGTGCAGGAGGGGCCGCCCACCGGGCGCATGGTCGTCGTCGGCGACGCCGATTTCCTTACCGACGCCTTTGCGCGGAACGCGACGGAGAACCTGATCTTCGCGCTCAACGCCATCGATTGGCTGACCCAGAGCGACGCCCTGCTATCCATCCGCTCGAAGCAGCGCACGCCGCGGCCACTCGTCTTCGAGTCGGACACGACCAAACAGGCGATAAAGTATCTCAACCTGATCGGTGTGCCGCTGCTATTCGTCCTGCTCGGCACGGTGCGACTGATGCGACGGCGCAGAATGACGAGACGGACTTACGGACAATGAGCGATCGACTACTCAAGAGGTTGGTGCTTGTCCTGGCCGTGCTGGTCGCGGCCTGGGCCCTGGCCCGCTTCGTCGGCGGCTTCGGCGGCCCGGCGACAACTTCCCTCGACTTTGCCGCGGTCGCGGCGTCCGAGCTGGACAGCGTGGTGGTCGCCGCCGCCCAGGATACCGTCCGCCTGCGGGCGGGCGACGGCTGGACGGTGAACCGCCACCAGGCGGCGGCCGACGCCGAAGAGACGCTGAGGCGGGCGCTGGAGCAGGCGCAGCTGGGTCGGCTGGTGGGCCGCAACTCCGAGAACCACGAGCGGCTCGGCGTCACCCGGACGACGGGCCGCCGGCTGACCGTCTACTCCGGCGGTACCGCCCGGCTCTCGCTCGTCGTCGGCAGGCGCGGCCGGGCTGTCGGCCAGGTATACGTGAGGCGCGAAGGCGAGGACGAGGTCTACACGCTGCAGGGCACGCTGGTCAGCCTGGTTAACCGCGGCGTCGACGATTGGCGCGACAAGGAGATCATCCAGGCGGATCGCGACCTGGTCGAGCGCATTGAGCTCACCTATCCCGACGAGTCGTTCGCCCTGGCACGCGATACCGCCGGCTGGCACCTCGAGCCGTCGGGGGCCGCTGCCGACGAGAATACGGTAGCTGGGGTGCTTAGCATCCTCTCCGGGCTCTTGGCAATCAGCTTCGTCGACCAGTCGGTGGCCGATACGCTGACCTGGGAGCCGCTGTCCGGTCGTTTGCGGCTCGTGGGCCCCGGCGGCACCGCGCTGGGCGAGCTCATCTTCCTCGAGCACGAGGACGTGGGATTCTACGTGCGGCGGGCCGGCTCGCCCGTGGTCTATACGATCGGCTCGCACACGGGCGGACAGCTGCTCAAGCGGGAAGACGGGTTTGGGAGTCAGTGATTCGGGGATTCCGGGAGTCGGGGATTAGTTGACCGTTTTCCGGGCCCCGGATAGATTCCAGCCGCTTCCGGGGGCGTAGCTCAGCTGGCTAGAGCGCCACGTTGACATCGTGGAGGTCACAGGTTCAAGTCCTGTCGCCCCCACTACCGGTGAGCGGTGGACGGTGAGCGGTAGGCGGTGGGCCTTCATTGCCTCGTTCGACTCGCTACCGCTTACTGCCTACCGAGAATGGGGCCGTAGCTCAGTTGGGAGAGCGCCTGAATCGCACTCAGGAGGTCAGGGGTTCAAGTCCCCTCGGCTCCACTTCCCGTCATAAGAGCTCTGATCAGACTCGGGGCCTCGTTCGGCTCACGACTCGTGTGGCGTGAGCTCGAACCAGACGGTGCCGTCGGGCTCCTCGTGCTTCGTGAGGTGGCATTCGCGTTCACACCTGGGGCAGGTGACGACCTTGGTGGGGAAGGGGTCCTCGACTACGACCATCTCGCCGCAGCCCCAGGGGCACAGATACATGGCTGGCATCTCAGTGTCCCTCCATGAGCAGCCCGCATCGTCGCGACGGAACCGCGCTCACCTCTTGGATCGCGGCACGCCGCGCCTCAGACAACGTAGCTGGTCGCTGGGCGCAAGCACCAGCATGATGTCGCCGTACTCGAACGCGTAGTCGGGGTCGGGCGCCGTGTCGAGGGTGTCGTCGCCGGTGCCGGTGGTCCGCTTGATCATCAGTACGCTGGCCCCGAAGTCCTGCCGGATATTGAGCTCGCGTATCGTGCGTCCTACAAAAGGTCCGGGTGCCGGGATCTCGGCGACCACGGTGTCGTGGGCCGCCGGCACCGACTCGACGCCGCCTTCCTGGCCGACCGCGGAGACCATACTGCCGGCCATGTCGCGCTTGAAGATTTCGGTGTTGTAGCGCGCGATGACGTCCTCCGGCCAGATGACACCGGCCAGTCGCCCGTTCTCCAGCACCGGCACCTCGCCGCGGTAGGCGACGAGCATCCTCATCACGTCGGCCAGCGAGTCAGTCGGTGCGACCTTTGGGAAATCGGCTTCGACCATCACGTCTTCGGCGATGATCAGCGCCTCCAGCGAGCCGGGATCCTTCATGATCGGGCGGATCTGATCGACCTCGACGATCCCCTCGAGCATGCCCTGCTCTCCGGTGACGAAGAGTGTGCTGCCGGGATGGTCGATGAACTTCGAGATCAGGGTCAGCAGGTGGTCGTCCGGCGCTGCGGTAACGACATCGGGTCGCATGACCTCGCGCACCTGGACGTGCTGCAGCACGTTGACCGCCCGGCCGCGATCGATGTCCACCCCGCGGCGCAAGAGCTTCATCGTGTAGATCGAAGCGCGCTGCATCCGGGTCGCCAACAGGGTCGCGATGATGCAGCTGATCATCAGCGGCAGGATGATCTTGTAATCTCCGGTCATCTCGAAGATGATCAGGATTGCCGTGATGGGCGCGTGGGTCGCCCCTGCGACTACGGCGCCCATGCCGACCAGCGCGTAGGCGCCGGTGCCCGCCGCCGACGTTGGCCACCAGAGATGCACGACGGTTCCCACCGCGCCACCCAGCATGGCGCCGACGAACAGCGAGGGCGCGAAGATGCCGCCCGAGCCACCCGAACCGATCGTAACCGAAACGGCGACGATCTTCACCAAGACCAGGATCAGCATGAACTGCCAGACGAGGTGTCCGTGCAGCGCGTCGGTGATC
>JBDHKD010000193.1:0-3612 GCA_039586575.1 Gemmatimonadota bacterium
ATCCCCGCCAGCACCAGGACGATCAGCAACTCCGCTATCGTAAATCCCTTACTCTTCATACACCAACCCCCCAAGAGCCCACCTGTTAGGATACCACCATCGTCCCCGGGCCGCAGCCTGGGCCGGCCTGGCAGCCGTAGCGCCCGCAGAGCTGCGGGCAGACCGATCTCTTCTTGGTTGGGGGAGAACGCAGGTACCACGCGGCGACGACATGACGGTTGACCTTCGTACGGTCCCGCCAGACGTCCGGCACCCGGGCGTCCGAACAGGCGTTCAAGACGCAGACAATCTAGTGAAATGCTGAGGAAACTTCCACCGCGGGTGGGAGTCGAGCTTAACCCCGGAGGGAGACGCGCACCGTCAACGTATCTTCTTCCACATCGGGGCCAAGGTCACCGCCCTGCGGCGCCTTTCCGTAGCTCTCCCCGCGGAGGATGATGTCGACCATGCGCACGTCGACCGCAACGTTGGTGGTATCGCCGTTCCGGTCGAAGTAGATGAAGGTCAGGCCGCTGTCCGAGGGCACGCTGAGCGGCCCGGTCAACTTCTCGTAATCGGTGGCGTTACCGACCCTGCGGCCCAGCCACCAGCGGCCATCGTCACCGAAGTACAGGCTGTATTCCACCGGGCGGAAGGCTCTGAACGGCGCACCGAGTTGCACGTTCTCCAGCACGTCGCCACCGCCACCGGATACCAGGTCGAGCCACGACGACTTACCGAAGATGTCGTCGCTCAGCTGGGCATAGAGATCCGACTCGATCTTGATCTCGATCGCCAGCTTGTCGGCGTCGACCGGGATGGGGACCGTAAACGTGCAGCCGCTCATCGTCCCGCTGTCGTTCCACGTACCGGCGTCGATGACGATGTTTGCACGACCGTCGAACTCGGAGCACGTGAGGTCCGGGTGGCTCGCAGTGAACGTCACGGTCGTTCCCTTAACGACCTCACCGTTCGCCGTGATCATAATCTCGCCGTCAACCTTGTCAGGTGGTGTCGAGCCGCCCGTGATTTCCGCAACGAGCTCCGGTTCGGCCGTGCCACCCCACTGGCAGTCCGGCAGGCCGCCCGATGCGGGGGTCCAGGTTCCACTGATCCGCCCGATCACCCACCCGTCGTCCGCCGTTCCAGAGCCGCCCACCGCGAAGATGAACGCGCTGTCTGCCTCGGTCTTCTGGATATCGCCCCAGGTCCGGTACAGTCCCACCCGCGGCTGCGAGCCGTGGCGCGCGCAGACCATGCCACCACCCTGTATCGAGCGCAGCTTGATATCGTATGTACCGATGCTGTAGAGGTCGCCGCCCGCCGCCGACGCCTGCCGCAGCTCGAACGCCAGCAGGTTCGCCGCCGCCCTGAGGCTCGTCCGCACATCCTGCAGCTCGCGCTGCTTCATGTAGAGACGCTGCTGGCTGATCAGCAGGTTGTAGACCCCCCCCACCACGATCGCCGCGATGATCAAATAGATGAGCAGCTCCACTATCGTGAAGCCGCCCTCGCTCTTCCGGCAGCGCCTACCTGTCACGCACATGATCAGTTCGGATCGGCCAGGTACGTCACCACGGTGTCCTGGACCGTCTCGCCCCGAAAGTT
Organism: Gemmatimonadota bacterium; assembly: GCA_039586575.1. Lineage (GTDB taxonomy): Bacteria > Gemmatimonadota > Gemmatimonadetes > Palauibacterales > KS3-K002. Next base: position 1,588 of record JBDHKD010000193.1, read on the forward strand.
CTCGCGCGTCATCACCAGCGTGATCTGCTTCGGGTCCGTCCCCGTCACCGCCCAGCTCATCGGATAGCCCTGCACCGTCGCCGACCCGTCCGTCACGTTAGCGTAGCCGTCCGACACCAGGGTCTCCAGCTGCTGCTGCAACGCCGCCCAGCGGCCCATGTCGACCCGGCCCATGTACACCTGCCGCGCCGCCACCCCACCGGCCGCCGCCAGTCCCAACAGCGCCACCGACAGGATGATCACCGGAGCTTCTGCCACTTCACCGCAACGCCCTCCCGAGCGCCGTGATCGTCACCGTGTCCACCCGAGTCCCCGAGCTGAATATCACCGTGGCGTCCGGCGCATCGCACTCTCCCCGCGTCGTCGGCAGCCCGCGCGCGTCGAAGCACAGAACATCCCGGTTCGTGGTGATCGTCACATCGTTCGCGTCCATGTACTTCACCACCCCAATCGTGTCCTTCACCCCGCCCGCCGAGCTCGTGTCCACCTCCACCCAGAACTTCATGTCCGCAGCATCGATACGCAGCTCCGCCAGCCGCCCGTAACGCACCGCCGCCGCCCGCGCCAGCGAGTGCGTCGACGTGAACTCGTCCACCGCCGCCCGCACACCGGTACGCCGAAACGCCCGGCTCAGCGACGGCGAGATGATCGCCATCGCGATCCCCGCCAGCACCAGGACGATCAGCAACTCCGCTATCGTAAATCCCTTACTCTTCATCCACCAAACCCTCAGAGCCCACCCGTTAGGGTGCAATCGGCGTGCCACGGTCGAACCCCCAAGACCGTCGCCGTAACTCATTACGTTAAGGTTGGTTAGCTTCAGTGGAGCGGCCGCGGTCGCCACCTCTCCGCGCGCCGGGCAGGTCAATATGACCGAGAGGCTCACCTCATCCTGTAGGCGAGCCCACGTTTCACTTGCGGGACATGCGTGCGGCGTGGTGTCCGGAAGGCGCTCAGCCTAGCCTCTGAGGCTGACGCGCACCGTCATCGAGTCCTCCTCGACGACCGGTCCGCCGCCGCTGGGCACCTTCCCGTAGCTCTCGCCTCTCAGGATGATGTCGACCATCCGCACGGCGGTCGGGTCGGCGGTGACGCTGCCCGCGGCGTCGTAGTAGATGAACGCCAGTCCGCTGTCTCCCGGGGCGCTCAGCGGACCGGTGAGCCTCTCCCAGCTGGCCGCCGCGCCGATCTTACGGCCCAGCCACCAGCGGCTGTCGGCGTCGTTGTAGACACCGTAAGTCACCTTGCGAAATTGCCGGTAGGGCGCTCCGATCTCGACGCCACTCATCGCCGCGTAGGTGGTGTCGAACTCGATGACGAATTCGGGATTCACATTGATACCGCTCCAGCCGCAGCTCGGCACGCCGCCCGAGACTCCGTCCTCCCACCGGTAGTAGATGCCACTGATGAACCAGGCATCATCGTCGGTACCGCTGTCGTTCGCCTGGAAGACCATGGCGCTGTCGTCTGCCGTGGCCAGGAAGTCGCCGCCGGTCGAGTAGAGCCCGACGCGCGGTGAACTGCCGTGCAGTTCACAAACGATCCCGGTGCCCTGGACGGAGCGTAGCGCCAGCTGGTTAGTGTCGATCTCGTACAGGTCGCCGCCTGCCGCCGAGACCTGTCGCAACTCGAAGGCCAGCAGGTTCGCCGCCGCCCTGATGCTCGTCCGCACGTCCTGCAGCTCGCGCTGCTTCATGTAGAGACGGTTCTGGCCGATCAGCAGGTTGTAAACCCCCGCCACCACCATCAAGGCGACGACCAAGTAGACCAAGAGCTCTACGATCGTGAAGCCGCCCTCTCCCATCCGGCTCTGCCGGCCCGCTCGCCTGTTCATCGTCAGCTCGGATCCGCCAAGTAGGTTACCACGGTGTCCTGGACCGTCTCGCCCCGGAAGTTCTCGCGCGTCATCAACAGCGTGACCTGCTTCGGGTCCGTCCCCGTCACCGCCCAGCTCATCGGATAGCCCTGCACCGTCGCCGACCCGTCCGTCACGTTAGCGTAGCCGTCCGACACCAGGGTCTCCAA
>JBDHKD010000005.1:0-83403 GCA_039586575.1 Gemmatimonadota bacterium
TCCGTGATCGCAGCCGTCAGCGTCGTCTTCCCGTGATCCACGTGGCCTATCGTCCCCACGTTCACGTGCGGCTTCGTGCGCTCGAACTTTGCCTTCGCCATGCTCTCCTCGCTCCTTTTATAACACCCGGTCGGTCGCCCGCCGCAGCCGCGAACACATTCGGCGGCCGCTAGTCAGGACGAACACGATGGTGGGGGAAGGATTCGAACCTTCGTAGGCATAAGCCGGCAGATTTACAGTCTGCTCCCTTTGGCCGCTCGGGCACCCCACCGCTAGGACCGATCTTCGTTCGATTCCTGGGCCCGCTCGAGTGCAGTAAGCCGCCCGACCTGCTCCGGTGATGCCGGACGACTGCCCACGCCAGCCGTACGGGTCCCGGTTCGCCACGCTCCAGCCTCCAACACGCCCAGTCGTTGCTGTCTGGAGCTGACGGCGGGAGTCGAACCCGCAACCTGCTGATTACAAATCAGCCGCTCTGCCAATTGAGCTACGTCAGCGAAATAAGTAAGCCGAGAATTGTACTTACGATAGGGAAAAGTGTCAACCTTGGCGGGCCAGCCGCCAGCGGCTTCCGGCAGGGGTGTCCTCGACCTCGACCCCTTGGTCGGCCAGCTCGGCGCGGATGGCGTCCGCCCGAGCGTAATCCCTTGCGGCACGGGCCTTTTCGCGTTCGGCCACCCGTTCCTCGATCCAGGCGCGTAGCTCCTCGGGCGCCGCCTCCTGCTCGCCCTCAGCCAGGGCGAGCACGCCGAAGACGCCGTCCATCGAGGCGACGGCGTCGAGGGCCGCGTCGGCGTCGGCGGCCGGCACCCGCTCCCCGGCCCGATCCAGCTCGGCGTTGGCCTCTCGCGCCAGGACGAAGAGGGCGCCCCAGGCCTCGGCGATGTTGAGGTCGTCGTCGAGGGCGGTCTCGAAGGCCTCGAGCGCCTGGGCAGCGAGCTCGGGCAGGCGGGTCTGGGGCATGTCGAGCGGCTCGGAGCGGCTGGCTCGGAGCCGGCGGCGGAACTCCATGAGTCGGAGGACGGAGCGGGCCGCGTCATCCAGCCCCGCCAGGGTGAAGTTGAGCTCGGTGCGGTAGTGGCCCGAGACGAGCAGGCGGCGGATCGCCGACGGCCGGTAGCCCCGGTCCACGAGGTCGTCGAGCGTGAAGTAGTGGTTCTGCGACTTGGACATCTTGCGGCCGTCGAGCAGAGCGTGCTTGGCGTGGAGCCAGAAGCGGGCGAACGGCTTTCCCGTGGCTCCCTCGGCCTGGGCGATCTCGTTGGTGTGGTGGGGGAAGATGAGGTCGACGCCGCCCGAGTGGATGTCAAACGGCTGGCCCAAGAGCTCCAGGGCCATGACCGAGCATTCGAGGTGCCAGCCGGGCCGGCCCGTTCCCCACGGCGAGTCCCAGATCGCCACATCGCCCTCCTCCGGCCGCTCGCCGCCCTTCCAGAGGACGAAGTCGCGGGCATCTTCCCGATCGTACGCGGTGTCTCCGGTCTCGCGGCCCTCGCGCAGCGACGCGCGGTCGAGCTGCGCCAGCTCGCCGTAGTCCGGGAACTCCGAGATGTCGAAGTAGACTGAGCCGTCCGCCTCGTAGGCGAGCCCCTGGTCCACCAGCCGGCGGACGAGCTCGACCATCTGAGGCACGTAGTCGGTCGCGCGTGGATAGTGCTCTGCGCGCTCGAGTCCCAGGCGGTCGTGGTCGCGGAAGAAGCCCTCGATGTACGGCTCGGTCAGCTCGCGCAAATCGATGCCCCTCTCGACGGCCGCGCGGATCGTCCGGTCATCGACATCGGTGAGGTTCCTGACCTGGATGACCTCGTAGCCCTTCCACCGCAGATAGCGCCGTAGGATGTCCTCGCAGAGGAACGTGCGGAAGTTCCCGACGTGGGCGTGGTCGTACACGGTGGGCCCGCACGTGTACATCTTGACCCGCCGCTGCTCGAGCGGTTGGAATTGCTCGGCCTGCCGGGTCAGGGTGTTGTAGAGTCGGAGCGCCATCTACGTGTCCACCTCTGTCCACCCGTGAGCGCAGTGGCGGGTCACGCCACATCCTTGCCGCTGGCGAACGACTCCACCACCGCCTGGAAGGCCGCAGCGGGATCCTTCGCCTGGGTCACCGAACGACCGACGACGACGAAGTCGGCACCGGCGCGTGCGGCGTCGCCGGGCGTGGCGTAGCGGCTCTGGTCGGCGGGGTCATCGCCCGGCAGCCGGATCCCCGGCGTCACCACCTTGAGGATATCGCCATGGCTGCGCTTGATCGGCTTGACCTCGGTCGGCGAGGCCACGACGCCGGGCAGGCCCGCAGCCGCCGCCAAGCCGGCGAGCCGCACCACCTCGTCGACCAGCGAGACGGGAGAGCGGCCGAAGACCTGCTCCACATCTTCGCTTACCAGAGAGGTGAGTAGCGTCACCGCGACTACATCCGGGCCGTCCGGCCCCGCGGCGTCGCGAGCCGCTTTCAGCATGGCCAGGCCGCCCGAAGCGTGGACGGTGAGCATATGGACGCCGCGCCGGGTAGCCGCCTTCACGGCGCCCGCCACCGTGTTGGGGATGTCGTGGAACTTCAGATCGAGGAACAGGCGCTTGCCTCGCTTCTTCAACTCATCGAGCAGGCTGGGTCCCGTATCGGAAAAGAGGATGGCGCCTACCTTGAAGAAGCTGGCCTCGTCGCCCAACGCATCGACGAGCTGCAGAGCGTCTTTGCGGGTGGGCAGATCCAGCGCCACGATGATTCGATCTTTCACTGAGTCAGTCATCAGGCCTCCAGAGCCCCGACCAGTTCGGACAGCTGGTTGACTCCCTGCCGGTCACAGATTTCCTGCAAACCGCTGACCGTGTCGGGTGCGGTGTGCGGATCGACGAACATGGCCGTCCCGATCTGGATCAGCGACGCGCCGGCGAGGATGTACTCCATGGCGTCGCGCGCGTTGCAGATCCCGCCGATACCGATGATCGGCAGTTTGACCCGGGACGCGGACCTCCAGGTGGCAAAGACGCCCATCGGCCGTATGGCGGGCCCGGAGATGCCACCGGTGATGTTCCCGATAACCGGTCGCCGGGCTTCGACATCGATGATCATCCCCGGAAACGTGTTGATGGTGCTGAGCCCGTCGGCCCCGTTCTCCTCGCAGATCTCGGCGAAGATCCCGATGTCGGCGACGTTCGGTGTGAGCTTAACGATCAACGGGCGCTCGGTCGTCTGGCGCAGGGCGCGGACCAGCTGGGCGAGCGAAAGCTCGTCCGTCCCGAACATCGTGCCGCCCTCGACGTTCGGGCACGAGACGTTGATCTCGTAGCCCAAGAACCCGTCCCCGTCGTCGAGGCCGGCGACGACCCGGACGAAATCGTCCACGCTCCAGCCGGCGACATTCACCAGGACGTGCGCCTTGCTCAGATTGTCTCTGAGCCATGGCAATTTCTCACGCTTGAAGCCGTCCAGGCCGACGTTGGCCAGTCCGATGGCGTTGATCATGCCACACGGCGTCTCGGAGATGCGTGTGGGTGGGTTGCCGGCTCGCGGTTCCAGCGTTACCGCCTTGGTGACGATCCCGCCCAGCGCGTCCACATCGATGATGTCGGCATACTCCTCGCCGTAGCCGCAGGTGCCGGACGCCAGCAGCACCGGATTCTGGAACCGGGTGCCGAAGGCCTGGATCGAGAGGTCTACCATCTGAGTCGTTCCGCCGGGAACACGGGTCCGTCCGAGCACACCAAGCTGTAGCCCGCCACGCCGCTCTCCGGATCGAGGGTCTCGATGGCGCAACCGATGCACGTTCCCATGCCACAGGCCATGTGCTCCTCAACAGCCAGTTGACAGGGTACGCCGGCCGCGAGCGCCGCCGCCCGCACTGCTCTCAGCATCGGCGTCGGCCCGCAGGCGAGGACGAGATCGACCCCACCCAAATCGATGCCCTCGGTCACCCGCCCGTGTCGGCCCCGGCTGCCGTCCTCGGTCCAGATCTCCGCTTCGAGCCCGGACAGCTCGAAGATCTTGCCCGGGTCGAACACCGCCGCGGAATGGCGCTCGCCGTAAAGCACGCGAACCTCCGCACCGCTCCGCGCCACGGGGTCCCAACGCGGGAGGAGCAAGAACGGCGCCAGCCCCACGCCGCCGGCCACGCACAGGACCCGTCGCGCATCGCCCAGCTCGAAGTGCGTGCCCAAGGGGCCGAGCACGAGCGCCGACTCATCGGTCCGCAGCGCCGCCAATCGCCGTGAGCCGCCACCGTAGACGCGGATCAGCAGACCGATCCGCTGGTCGAGTACCGCCGCCACACTGTTGGGGCGCGGCAGGAACGGGGTGCCCCAACCGCTCGCCCCGAAACCGACCATGACGAACTGACCTGGCGCCGCCTGCTCGGCGATCTGCGGAGCGCTGAGCTCCAACCAGTACGTGTCTTCGGCGACCCGCTCCCGCGAGCTTACCGGACACCAGGTCCTGACGATCCGATGGGGTTTTTTCGGCACCTCTCCGTCGCTCTTCTCAGGGTGTCGCCCGGGCATCGCGCGGATCCGTCGCCGGCCTCTACCGCGCCTCCTCCGAACGCCGAACCCTCAAATCACTCGCCGCCAGAGTCTCCAGCCTGTCCAGCTGGCTCCGCAACTGCTGCTCGAGCTCCTCGTACGTGAACCCGTCGCTGGGCCGCTCGCCGAGGACCGCAACAACGTAGGGCGAATCGCGATAATCTTCCCGGAGGCGCCGACGCCAATCCGCCTCGCTCGTTGCGGCGTGGGCGCTGTCCGGCGGCGGCCCGGAATTTAGGCCTCCGAGCTCCAACGCCGCCAGAATCGCTTTCGGTGCCCAGATCGACTCGGGCTCCGACTCCGCGTATCGCAGGAACAGGCTGCGAGCGAGGGCCGGCGCCTGCAACTCGTCCCTCGCCAGCTCGGCCGCCGCTACGTAGCCCAGGCCTTCGAGCCGGACCCAGAACTCGACGCGATACAAATTGTCCCGCAGGCGCATGACATCCGCACGCCGGCCCGCCGGTTGCTGGCTGATCCGCTCCAGCTCCTCACGCGCCGCCTGGATCTCCCGGAGGTCGGCAGCGCCGCTGGCCCTCAGGCGTGCCGCTGTCAGGCCCGCGTCGACCCCGGCCCGTGACCCGGGTGCGGTGCGGGAGGCCAGCTCGTAGTCCAGGCGCGCCGGCTCGAACTCGGCGCGGGCCGCGCGCAGCTCCGCCCGCAGGTTCAGTAGCAGCGCCAGGTTCTCGCGCTTCAAGCTCGAAGACTCGACAGCGGCCAGGCCGGCCAGGATGGTCTCCGGGCTGGTCTCCGCCACGTCTCGGACGGTCGCCAGCATCGCCCGCTCCTCCGCCTCCGTCAGCCCGAGACGGAGAATCGAGGCCAACTCGTCCGCGGCCTCGGCGGTTCGACCCGCATCTACCAGCAAGCTCAAGCGGTCGATTCGCGGCTCGACCCAGTCCGGCCTCATCCCCGTGACCAGCAGCAGATCCGCATCGGCGGCTTCCAGGTGGCCCAGACGTGAGCGAGCCAGACCGCGGCTGTGAAGCAGTTCGGCCCGCTTCGCGTCATCCTGCTCCGCCGTCAGGGCGCGTGACAGCAGGGTATCCGCCGCCGCGGGGTCGCCTAGATGCAGCTGCGCCATGCCCAGGTAGCCCGCGACCTCGGCGCTGTCCGGTCCCGTCGCCGCGTAGCGCTCCAGGTTGCGCCCCGCCTCCAGCGCCTCTTCCCATTCCTCGCGCAGCAGGCGCGCTCGCACGATCAGACGCCAGGCATCGTCCGCCCAACGACTGTCGGGGTTGTCGATGACGACCTTCTCGGCTTTCTCGATGCTGGCGGCCAACGCCGACAGGCCGGAGGACTCGCGGCCTTCTTCGATGTCGCGGCGGCCCTCGTTGAACAGCTTGTCGGCGTTATAGTAGGTGTTGAAGTAGATGCAGGCCGCTCCAACGGCCAGCGTGACGCTGAGCAGCACAGCCTGAAGATGGATGGGTGGCGAGCGCCTATTCCTGACTGCTGGAGATGTCTGAAGTCCAGACCCGCCGACCATAATCCGCCAGGTAGTTCACGACCGCGTCCGCGAGAGCATCCGCTATCTTCGCCTGATACGAGGAGCTCCGCAACCGCCGTTCCTCGGAACGGTTGGAGAGATAGCCGACCTCGACCAGCACGGCCGGCATCGTCGCACCGACCAGCACCTTAAAGGGACCCTGCTTGACGCCGAGATCAGGCGCGCTGACGGACTGGGCCATGCAGCGGTTGACCGTGGTCGCGAAGAGCCTGGACTCCTGTAGGTTGGCGGTCGACTGCAGGTCGGAGAGCATGAAGAGCAGCGGATCGTCGCTCGATCCCTCCCTACCCTCCTCCAACTCAGCCGAGGCGTTCTCGCGCAGCGCCACCTGCAACGCCTCGTCGGTCCGGGCGATGGCGAGGAAGTAGCTCTCGAACCCGTGTGTCGAGTTGGGCCGCCTGGGCATCGAGTTCGCGTGGACCGAGATGAACAGGTCGGGCGGCGTTTGCTTCCCGCGCAGCTGGAGGACACGCGGTCGGTCGGCAAGGGCGATAAGCGTATCGGCGTCGCGCGTCAGGTGAACCTCGATACCGCGCTCGCGCTGCAGCCGGTCCGCCAGCTGGCGGGCGATCGACAGCGTGATGTCCTTCTCCCGTGTACCGCCGAGCCCGAGCGTCCCGGGATCGCGGCCGCCGTGTCCCGCATCGATCAGCACGACCCAGGAGTCCCGCGCCGCCGGCCGCATGGCGACCGGCGGACGCTCGACCAGGACGCCGTCACGGTACGCCCACCGTCGCGGCCGCGCGGCCGGCAACCACTCCAGCGCCCAACTCACCGGCACCATCAGGTGGGAGCCGCTCGAGTAGACCGGGTTGGGCATCTGGTACACGCGCTCACCGAGGGTGAAGAAGGGAGAGCCGGGGGTGAAGCGCGCCGTCTCGCCATCCACCTGGATCGTGCGGCCGGCGTGCCGATATCCCAGGGCCCCGGCGAGTGTGCCGGCGCGCGCCGCGGGATAGCCCCTGGACCGCTCCAACGGGACCGCATGGGAAGACCCGTCCCTCACCACGGTCAGCGTCTCGGCCACCGGCAGAGCCCAGCCGAGCGCCCCGACCAGCACTGCCAGCAGCCCAACGCTAGCGATTCTTTCGCGCACGCCCGATCTCGCGTTCCGCCTCACGTCGCTTGATGTCCTCACGCCGGTCCCTGAATCTCTTGCCCCTGGCCAGGGCGAGCTTGAGCTTGGCCACCCCATCGCGGAAGTAGACTTCCAGCGGTATCAACGTCAGCCCCGCCTGCTCGACCTTCCCGATCAGGCGCCTGATCTCCTGCTTGTGAAGCAACAGCTTGCGGCGCCGCTTGTATTCGTGGGCATCGGGGCCCGCCGGCCCGTACGGCCCGATATGCATGTTGTAGAGCCAGACTTCGCCGCCTTCCACGCGCGCGTAGGCGTCCGACAGGCTCGCATTCCCGTGGCGCAGCGCTTTCACCTCGCTGCCGATCAGCACCAATCCCGATTCCCATGTCTCCAGGATGTGATACTGGTGGTGAGCCTTCCGATTCCGGGCTACTAGCCTGATGCTTTCTTTGGACATAGGGGATTACGGCCGGAGGCCGCTGGGGGGTGACCCTATTATCGCACTTGAGGCATAGGCGCGCAAGTCGTGCCTATTCCAGCACTTCGATCTGCTGGCGCCTCACCCGGCGCAACTCGTATACCTGGGCGACCTCGGCGCCCAGCACGAAGACGATCGATAGGTAGTAGAACCAGACGACCACGACGACGAGAGTGGCAATCCCCCCGTAGATCGAGGTGAAGCTGGCGATCCGGGTCAAGTAGAAGGTGAAGCCCTGCTTGAGGAGTTCCCAACAGATGGCGGTGAAGGCGGCGGCGGTCAGGGCCATGCGCCAAGGCACGCGGCGTGCCGGCACGTACTTGTAGAGCAGCAGGAAGAGCAAGAAGATGAAGGCCAGCGCGGTGACCTGAGCGGATATCCGCTCCAGGATCCCGACGTGCTCGGGCGACAGTCCCAGGAACTCGAAGCCGCGGCTCTTGACCAGATTGAAGACGATGGTGATGCCGATATTTAGAATGACAAGCACACTGGAGACCAGAACCATCTCGGCATCGAAGATCTTGCCCTGGATCACACCGCGGCTCTGACGCAGGTCGAAGATCTCTCTGAGGATGGCCCTGACGGAGCCGAACAGACGGGTCGACAACCAGACGAAGGCCACGAAGCTGATCACCCCGATCGCCTGGCCTCGCGTCACCACACCCTGGATGACTTCCTCGGGGAGGTTACGCTCCGCTCCGGCCGCTAGACCCTCACCGAGCACCGGAACGATGACATCGAGGTAGCGGCGCAGCTGCTCGATGGGCTCGAGACCGGCCGCCTCCGCCGCCGCTTCGAGCGTCAGGCTGATGAGGGCAACGACGATGAGGAGGAAGGGAACGGCGGCGGCGACGACGTTGAAGGTGAGGCCGCTGGCGAGCACGAAGACGTTATCGTCGTCGGCCTTCTCGAAGACGCGGACCACGTAGTCCTTGAGGGCAGCCCAGGACTCAGCCGCAAAGCGCTGCGCCCTCCCCAGCAGCTCTTGCTTGCGGGAGGGCGCTACCGCCGGATCGTGGACTTCCAAGATCGGGTGGCGTTTCGGCCTTCAGCCGCTAACCGTGGTCAGCTCTCTCCGGACTCGTCGCCGTCACCGCGCGACTCGCCCAGTCGATCCTCCATCTCGCTACGCGCCGCGCGCGCGGCCTTGCGCCCGGCGTCCAACGCCTGCCCGGCGCGCGCCCGGCCTTCCGCCACCTTGCCCTTCGCCACCTCGTACTTGTCCTCCACCTGGCGGCGGCCCTGCGAGAAGGCCTCTTGCAGTGTATCCTGCAGTTCGCCTGCTTTCTCTTCGGCACGCTCGCGCAGTTGCCTGGCCCGCTCCTTGAGTTCCTGTTGGGTCTCGGCGCCGGACTTCGGCGCGAGCAACAGGGCAGCGGCGGCGCCGAGGAGCGCGCCCCAGACGAACGGAATCAGACCGGAGCCAGTACGTTCGATCACCACGTAGGGGACGCCATCGTCATCGTAGTCACGCATCTGTCTGTCCTTTCGCCGATCTCGCTTATCCACTCCGCGGCCCGGCTAGCTCTCACGCAGGACGCGGCGCAGCTCTTCCATGTTGACCGGTTTCGTCAGTGCGATCCAGCGGGCATCGCCCGGGGGTGCCGGCCCTGCTGCCAGCCCCTCCCTATATACTACGAAATCGGGGGTGATTTCGTTCACCCGGTCCGCTCGGCCCACCACCCCCTCTACCCGCACCTGGTAGCCCTCGCATGAGAGAACCCGAGCTAGCGCGTCCCGGCACGGACCAGCTGCATCTATGAGGAGGATACGCCGGGGGGCCATCGTTGACCTCGCGAAGCCAGGTCGGGGAACAACGAAACCGCGGTGTTCCTGAACTCAAGATAGATGAAGCGGGCCAGTCGAGCAATCGAGCTTACTCGATATCGACGATCAGGCCGTCGTACGCCGGCTCCATCCCTTCGGGCAATCGCGCCCGCAAGTCGCCGTAGTCGAGCCGGTGGGTGAGGTGAGTCAGATAGGTCCGCCGTGCGCCGAGCGACTGTGCCGTCGCCACCGCCTCCTCGACGTTGAAGTGGGTGGGGTGCGGGTCGCCCCACCAGAGCGCGTTGATCACCAGGACATCGACACCTTGTAGGATGGCGCGTGCTTCATCGGGGACGGTCTTGCCGTCGACGATCACGCCAAGCTTGCCGCTGCGGAAACCGTACGAGTTCATCCGGCCATGGGGAAAAAGCAGCGGCCTCAAGTGGAAGCCGGCCAAGTCGAGCTCGCCGTTCGGGTCGAAGGTGCGCAGCGCGATCTCCGGTGCGCTGGTGCCCGGCTCGGGCTGGATCGAGTCGTCGAAGATGTAGTCGAAGCGGGCCCTCAGCACGTCGGCGAACTCCCGCGCCACGTACATGGGGAGCGGCGCCCTGTTCCGCAGGCTGAAGACGCGCAGGTCGTCGATCCCATGGAGGTGGTCGGCGTGCAGGTGCGTGAGAAAGACCGCGTCGACTCTCGCGATCGCAGCGCTCAGCAGCTGCCACCGGAGTTCCGGCGGCGTGTCGACCAGCAGGAGTCGACCCGCCGATTCCAGGGCCAGGCCGTGGCGCGAGCGCCGGTTACGCGGGTCGTCGGACCGGCATACCCCGCACCCGCACCCGACAACAGGCACACCGAAGCTGGTTCCGGTTCCCAGGAATCGTAGCCGCACGGATCAGAGCGTCTCGATGCGGAGCATGTTGGTGGTTCCGCGCACCTGGAAGGGGATGCCCGCGGTGACGACGATGCGATCCCCGGCTCGGGCCAACTTGCGGCGCAGGAGCTCCGCCCGCGCGACCTCCCACATGACCTCCTGTGTAGCCTCGCGGCGGCAGAGCACGGGAAGCACACCCCAGACCATGGCGAGCTGACGGAGAACGGTATTCGTGTCGGTGACCGCCAGGATGGGGACCGGGGGGCGTTTCGACGAAATCACCCGGGCGGTGTGACCGCTGCGGGTGTAGGTGACGATCGCCGGCGCGCCTATCGCGCGGATCGCCTCGAGCGAGGCGCAGGCCACCGCCAATTCGGTCGTCGCCGACTCGCCCGGCTGCGGTGGCAGGACATCGTAGGGCGGGCCGCCGGCCAGAATCGCGCTGCCCGCCTCGACCTCGGCGATGACCCGGGTCAACGCCCGTAGCGCTTCCAGCGGGTAGCGGCCGACGGCGGTCTCGGCGGAGAGCATCACGGCATCGGTGCCGTCGAGGATCGCGTTGGCTACATCGGAGACCTCGGCACGCGTGGGGCGAGGCCGTTCGATCATCGACTCGAGCATCTCTGTCGCGATGATCACCGGCCGATAGCGGGCGTTGGCGCGACGTACGATACGTTTCTGAGCCAGCGGGACTTGTTCGAAGGGAAGCTCGGTTCCGAGATCGCCGCGGGCGACCATCACGGCGTCGCTCGCCTCCAGTATCGGCTCGATCTCCTGCAGCGCGACGTCCTTCTCGATCTTCGCCAGCAACAAGAGGTCTTCGGGGACCCGCGAGCGCAATTCACGCAGATTATCGGCGGAGCGCACGAACGAGAGCGCCAGGTAGTCGGCACCGACCTCGAGGGCAAGCTCCACGTCCGCCAGGTCCTTCTCGGTCAGCGCCGGCGCACTGACTCGCACGCCCGGGAGGTTGATCCCCTTCCCGCTCGTGACCGCGCCGCCGATGACGACCTCGGCTTCAACGCGCGGTGCCGCCACCCGCCGGACGCGGAGCTCGATCCTGCCATCGTCGATGAGAAGCCGATCGCCGACGGAGAGATCGTCGGCCAGCCCGGAGTAGGTCACCGGAAGCTCGCCCGGCGCGGCCGCGGCGGCGGCCACCAACACCACGCGACCCCCACGATCCAACGTCACGGGACCTTCCAGCCGACCGACCCGGATCTTCGGACCTTGCAGATCGACGAGTATGGCCAGCGGCTTGCCGGCCCGCTCCGCCGAGTCACGAATTCTGCGTACCGTCTCGCGGACGAACTCCGCCGTGCCGTGCGACATATTGAGCCGCGCCACGTCCATCCCCGCGTTACAGAGCGCCTCCAGCGTCGCCGGGTCGGCGGAAGCCGGTCCGATCGTGCAGACGATCTTGGTCTTGAGGAAGCGTGAGGCGTGTGAGTTCATCGCTCACAAACTCGGGGCGGGTGGGGCGCCCGTCAAATTGCCGCTCAGGGCCGGTAGCGACTCCAGAGCTCGGGCACCTGGCCGGCGAGTTCCCGCAGCGCCCCGGCGATGTCGAGGATGGGGCGCGTCGGGTCGGTGGGGTCGCCTGCCGGCACCAGTGTCCCGGCAACGAAGGTGCCGGCGAGCGGCTCGGCGAAGGCTACGGCGAAGACCGCGACCACGCTGGCACCCGGGGCCAGCGTTATCGGGCCGTGGGTCTCGGTCAGCCGGTAGTCGGCGGGTTGATCCGATACGTGACCGATCTCGGGCGCCGGGTGATCGCTCAGCGGGTCGCCGGCGCGCAAGCGACCGGCCAGCAGGCGCCAGGCGAACCCGAAGTCCTCGCTCTCATCCCAGTCGCGAGAGCTGGGCCACAGGGTGAAGCGGCGCTCCGTCGCTCCGCCGGGCGGCTCGACGGCGACCAGCCCGACCAGCGCCGGGCGCTCGGAAAAGGCACCGAGCTCGGCGTCCTGGAAATCGGCATCGTACATGAAGGCCAGATCGAGGTCCGGATCGAAGGTGCCGAGGTCATCGGGGGCGGCCCCGACGTCCGTATCGAATCCGAACCCGACGTAGAGGTCGCGGAACGTGTAGCCGCCCTCAGGGATCCAGGGATACAGCGCCTGATAGCGCTCATCGGCACTGTTATTGGTGAGCACGTAGCGAATGAACACCACGTCACGCACGGTCGCGCTGTCCACCGCCACGATCGTCTGGCTCACCGACAAGCCGTACGGAGCGGCGCCGGGGCCGCGGCCGGTCGACCAGTACTCCAGATCGATGATCCGTCGCACGACGCCCGAGGCGAGCACCGCTGGCGAGCGGCCGGTCCAGGACTGGTCGTACACCTGCGTTGCCACGGTGTCACCCGCCAGGTCACCCGCGTCAGCGCCGAGAACCGCCGCGACGAGCAGTCGGCCGCCGGCTCCATAGTCTCCGCCGTTCGTCGGCGGCCACTGGAGTCCCGGCTCCGCACTGTGGAACGCGCTGGCACAGGTATCCCCGTTACTGGTCGACCGGCAGCGTACGCGTCCGCGATCCGTCACAAACGCGCAGTCGATGACACAGCCGCCCTCCAACGCCGCGTCGATCGTGTCCGACACGTTGTCGAGCACGGAGATCACGCCGGACCAGGTGAACGTCTGTGCGAGCGGGGCCGTCAGAACGAGCTCGAGTCTATGCGGGCCGGTCGGCACATCGGTGAGCATCGCCGGCGTCGTGACGCCGAGGGGTCGATCATCGAGGAGGACCTCGGCTCCGCTGGGGTCCGAGAGGACGACCAGCTCGCCGAATGTCGGGATGGTCGGTCGCTTGCGTTCATCGCACCCCGCAAGCAGCGCTGCGAGCAAGGCGACCCCCAGAAGCGGGTGAGCTCCCTTCACCCCTACGCCTCGAGCTCTCACAACCGGAGCGCCTCGACGCCCGCCAGCAGCTGGGGCAAGACGTTGCCCGCCGATCCTTGCAGGAAGAGGTCCATGTAAGGCGTGAGCTGCGATGGCTCGGTGTTGATCTCGATGACCGTGGCACCGGCGGCCCGGGCGGCGAGCGGCAGGCTGGCCGCCGGTTGCACGATGCCCGATGTCCCAACAACGAGCATCACGTCGCAAGCCCGGCCCAGCGCGTCCGCCTTCTCGAACACGCCCGCAGGCAACATCTCACCGAACCAGACCACATCGGGCCGGATCGGTGAGCCGCAGCGTTCACACTTCGGTGGCTCGACTTCGCCGTCGGCTTCGGCCAGCGGCACCTCGATCTGCACGGGGTGATCCTGCTCGAAGCACTTGAACCGGTTGATGTTGCCGTGCAGTTCCAAGACGGTGCTGGAGCCCGCCCGGCTGTGCAGGCCATCGATGTTCTGCGTAACCAAGACGACCTGCGGCACGAGCCGCTCGAGCTCGGCCAGCGCGTGATGCCCCGCATGCGGCGTGCGCGCCGCGATGAGCCCGCGCCGGTAATTGTACCAGCCCCAAACGCGAGCCGGGTTTCCCCTGAAGCCTTCGCGGCTGGCCAGCTCTTGCGGGTCGTAGCGAGCCCAAAGGCCTTCCTGGGCATCTCGAAACGTTGGGATGCCGCTCTCCTTCGACATCCCGGCGCCCGTCGCGGCGACGACAAGATCCGCCGCCGCGACAGCTGCCACGGCTCGTTGAAGCTCCTGCATCATCGATCCCGCCGTCAGTACGCTTCTGACTCCGTCACTCGTGGTACACCAGTTCGCCGCCCACCACCGTGGCGACGGTACCAGCCGAAAGCAGCTCTTCCGGCTCCGCTCGAACCGGATCGACCTGCCAGGCGGTGAAATCGGCCCGGAAACCGGGAGAGAGGCGGCCCTGGCCGTCGGCCTGGCCGGCCGCCAGCGCCGGCCCCTCGGTATAAGCACGCAGCGCCTCGTGTCCGTCGAGCCGCTCCTCCGGATACCAACCGCCCTCCGGATGGCCAGCGCGCTGACGCCGCGCCATCGCCCCAAACAGCCCCTCGCGCGGGTCAGCTTGCTCGACCGGCGCATCGGACCCGAACGCCAGTACGGTCCCTGCGTCGAGCAGGCTGCGCAGCGCCATCGTCCATCGACATCGCTCCGGGCCCCACCGCTCCTCCGCCAGCGGTATGTCGGTCAGCAGGTGCGAGGGCTGCATCGACGCGACGATCCCGGCCCGCGCCGCCCGCCCCAGGTCGTCCGGGTGGACGCACTGGAGATGCTCGATCCGGTGCGGGATCGCCAGCCCGGCAGAACCCGCCTGCTCCAGGACATCGAGCACCATCCGCACCGCCGCGTCGCCGATCGCGTGGACGGTGGCGGCGAGCCCCGCCCGCCGCGCCCGGCCGACGTCCGCCGCTAACTCGTCGGGCTGCACGCGCAACAGGCCGCGTTCCTCACCGTCTTCGTAGGGTTCGAGCATCCAGGCCGTGCGCGAGCCCAGCGCACCGTCGCTGAAGTACTTGATCCCGCCCACACGTAACCACTCGCTGCCAAACCCGCTCGCGATACCGCACTCGATCAACGAGTCCAGGAACCGCTGCGGGAAGTGATGCAGGATGCGCAGCCGCAGATCCCCGGAACGCTCGACCTCCTCCACGACCTGGAACGATTCCGGCGCCTCCACCGAATGGACCGCTGTCACCCCGAGCCGGTGAAGCGCCGCTTGACCCTCCAGTAACGCCGCCCGCCGCTCCGCCGCAGCCGGGCGCGGCCGGCCCTCGTAGTAACAATCGAGCGCCCGCTCAAACAGCACACCGGTCGGCCGCCCCGCAGCATCCCGCTCCACCCTGCCGCCCGCTGGATCGTCTCGTCCGCCAGCGAACCCCAGCCGGATCATCGCCTCGCTGTTCAGCCAGCCCGAATGCAGGTCGTGACCCACCAGCACCACCGCCCGACCCTGCGACGCCTCGTCCAGATCGGTGAGATCCGCCTGCCTGCGCCAGGCCGGATCCCAGCCCTTGAACTCCAACCACCCTGCCGCCGGCGCCGAACTCGCCGCGCGCCTCACCCGCCTCAGCACCTCCACCATCGAGCCCGAGTCCCCGAGGTCCGGCGTCCGCCGGCCCAGCGCCCACTCGATCAGATGGATGTGCGCGTCGCAGAAACCGGGGACCACCGTCGCCGGGCGCACGTCCAGCCACTCATCCGGATCGCCGACCTCCGCTCGAACTTCCTCCAGCGACCCGATCGCCGCCACCCGCCCCGCCCGCACCGCCAGGCACTCCACCTCCGGACGCACCGCGTCCAGCGTCCGGATCCGGCCCGCACGCAGCGCCAGTACACGCTCAACTTCCATCACTCGGATACGATAGGGAGAGAATTCAGGAGAGAACAGATCGGCCGGGCGCGAAACCCACGCCGGCCCCGCACCGCCAGGGCCACCCGTCCGCTTTCCAGCCCGCGCAGCGCCGCTAGTCCAACACTACGTCCAGGTCCGCAACCAACTCCGGACGGTGACGCGCGATCCACGAATGCAACGCCCGAACCTGATTCATCGACAGCTTCTGCAGCACCTGCAACGGTAGACCCGGAATGATCGCCGCCAGCGATCGCCGCATCAGATAGTCCCGCTGCTTACGCCGCAACGCCGACGACATCGCCGGCCCGCTCGGCGTGTCCGGTATCGGCTCCAGCAGCGTCCGGAAACTGTGGACCTGTCGATCGGAGAACTCCTCGGGGATCTGGTGACGACGGTTACCGACGAGGAAGGAACCGTCAGAGGCGACCATCAACGATCTAGCCATCCGCCTTCCTTGTGCTCACATGTGTCGAAGAGACTCGTACCCGCCCCCGCAAAGGGCAGGTAGATTACAGTTTTTGTGGGTGCAACTGTAGAAATCTACCAAAGAGCCACCAGACTGGCAACAAACTGGAAGGCCAGCAACTAAGCGAGTTCTGACCGGGGGCGGGCGTCGGGGGCCTGCATGACGTACAGCGGCACACTTTTCATGTGGCGCTCGTCCACCAAGATCTCGAAGGAGTAGTCGCCGGGCTTGTGGAAGGTGATGCCGCTGAGGCCCATGATGACGTGGGGCTTGACGGGGCGGCCGGGTTCGCCGCCCGGGACCTTGAGGGGGCCTCCGGCCTTGAAGAGCTGGCCGCCATCGGCGTCCATCAGGCGGACAACGAGCTGGTGGAGGCCCTGGTCGGTGAAGTCGGCGCGGACGCGGAGCACGAAGACCATGGAGGCGTGGCGGAAGGGGAAGTCCCGAGCCCAGATGGTGTCAAAGACACCGAGGATGTTGAGCTTGCCCTCCTGGCTGACGTTGGCGGCGTCGGCGACGACGGCGAGGTCCACTTCCATGCGGCTGGCTACTCTTGGAGTGACGCGACGAGCGAGTCGACGTTGGGCAGCGAGCCGCGATAGCCGAGGTAGCGGGCGAGACGCCGGAGCTCTGGCCAGTCGTAGGGATCGATGGTGTAGGCCACCTGAAGGTTCCCTTCACCACCGCCGCGGACGCCGATCATGCGCTGCATGAGCGCTTGGCTGCGGAGCGCGCCGGCATCATCTCGGTACTTGTAGAACAGGTCATCGTAAGTGAGGGCGGCCTCGGACAACCGGTCGTCCCAGGCATGCCGGTCACCCAGCAGACGCAGGCGCTCGCGCTCTGTGAGGCGCTCGGCGAAGCGCCAGGCGTTCTCGAGGGCGCTGCGAGCGGACCGACGCTGGCCGTTCATAGCATGGGCCTCGGCGAGCAGGCGGTGAGCCATGGCAAAGGTGGAGTCGATGGAAGCGGCGCGACGGGCCGCGGTGACCGCCTCGGTGTAGCGCCCGGCGAGGTAATGGATGCGCGCCTCTGCATAAGCGGTGAGGGCATCGTCCGAGGTGGACAGCACCTGGGTCGGGGGCAGGGTCGCTGCGATGTCGTCACCGGGCTCACCGAGGCGGCGACGCACCGCGCGTGTCAGGCCGGAGAGCGTCTCCAGCGTATTGGCCTCACCCGACACGGCGGCGGCAACGCCGTACAGCGTGTCGCCGACAGCATTGAACACCTGGAGTCGGACGCTGTCGACACCTTCGTGGAGGGTGACCCGGCCGGCGACCACGGCGGCGTATCCGTTGGCGGCGGCCAAGGCGAGGGCCTCTTCCATGGGCAGCGTCTCCAGCCTCCTGCCGAGTTCGCGCCGCAGCGCCACGAGCGCCCGCTCGTGCGGCACGACGTAGAAGAACCGGGCCTGGCGGAGATCGGCCTCCAACGCCAGCGACAACGCCTGGGCCGGCACGCCGTCGCTGGCCGCGCTCCGGCTCTCGCCCTCGGGGCCTTCGACTCGTACGTCGGCCACCAGCAACCACTCGCCGGACTCTTCGAGCAGCGGTCCGGAGAACATCCCGGCGATCCTCGAGACGCCGGTCTCGACAAAAGATGGCGTGCGGATCGTCACACGGGGCAGCGAGACCCGAGGCAGCGAAGGCGTCTGCACATCGGGCAGCCGCGACGGCAGATCCTCCGTCAGCCCACGCACCATACCGATGGCGCGCGGGCCGTACACCACCGCGAGCCCGACGACGGCGAGGCCGACGGGAGCCCACCAGAAGCGCCGCAACGCGGGTCCGATGGACGGCGCTCGGCGACGAACCCGCTTCTTACGAGGTGGCGTGACCTCAACCAGCGGGACCTCGGCGGCCGCCGCCGCGTAATCGACGGCAGGTGCTTCTTCTACCGGCGGCTCCACGAAGACCGGCGATTCGACGGGGGAGGTCGCGGGCCTGGGCGCGGGCTTGCGAGTCGGCGGCGGCCGAGCGGGCTCCTCCCAGGGCGGCGAAGCCGGCTCGAGCGGCTCGGCCTTGCCCTTTCTCTTGGCTTGCTTGGCCTCCTTGGCCCTCTCGGCTCTCTTGGCTTTCTCGCTCTGCCGGGCTGCCTTGGCTGCCGCCTTCCGGGCTCGTGTGTCGGCCTTCGCCTGCGTCTTGGCGCGTGCCTTGTCGGCACGCGACACGGCCGCCCGCTTCTTGGCCGCTCTGGCCGACCCGACCGCCGAGCGACTGCGGCCTGCCAGAGCCTTGAGCCCGCGACCTGCCAGCTGCAGGCCGATCACGGTCGCGCCGGCCAGCAGCTTGACCGCGGCGACGACCGCCTGCAGCACCGCGGTGCGCACCGGCTCCAGGTCGCTCCACCACTGCCGGAGCTGGGGTCCCCACGGCTTGCGCACCGAAGTGACCTCGTGGCGGACCCCGGTCGGGCCGACGTCGGAGTAGGCGGCCGCCGCTTTCCGCGCCTCCTTCAGCCACTCGTCGTCCTTGAGGGAGCGCTTGCGCTTCGGGGTGGTCGTCGGCCCCGGCTTGTCGGCGAGAACCGATCCGGCGGCCGGGCCGCCCGGTTTGGGCGGCGGCGGACCCGGCTTCGACGCAGGCGTTATGTCGAATTCGTCGGTCGAGGCGATATCGACGATTTCTTTCCACGCCTCTTCCCGCTTCCCCGGTGTGTCGGGCACCGTCTTGTCCATCGGCACAGCCGAACCGGCCTGGAAACCGTCGATGGTCCCGGCGCTCGGCTTCGCCGGCTCGATGGGTGTCGGCTCTATATCGAAATCGGGAACGCTGGGGTCCGCCGGTGGTGGTGGCGGCGGTGGTGATGCGACCCGGCGCTTGACCCCCGGCGGTAGTGGCGGCGGCTTGATCTTACCGTCGGCGATATCGCGCAGCACCTTGTGCTTCGCGACCATCTCCTTCACGAGGTCCGCCGGTTGTCCGATCCCCGACTCCTTGAGCCGCTCGATATAGTCGGCGTAGGCGCGGGCGGCATCATCGTTTTGTCCCGAATCGGCGAGCGCCCCCAGTAGGCCTGCCACCGCCTCCGGCCGCATCGGTGCTCGCGCCACCAGTACGCGCCACCAGTCCGCAGCCGACTCCCATCTTCGGCGGCGTTCCGCATCGTGAGCTGCGGCGAGCATGGCGTGGCTCCAGGCGCGCTTCAAGCGGCCGCGCTCCTTCGCCGCCCACTCGTCGAACGCTGGCGCTCCCGACTGGAATCCCTCCAAGAACTCGCCGTTGTAGAGCTCGGCCACCTGACGCGCGTGGCCGCCATCGATGGCGGTATCGACTTCCCGCGTGTCTATAGTGACGCCGCCAAACGCCTCGATCGTTTCGGCGGTCAGCCGGACGTTGGTCCCAGGAACGTTCTCGCGCAGCCAAGTAACGGCCCGCGTCAGCGCCTCCATCTCCTTTCCATCATCCTGGCCCCGGCCCAAGAGCTCGATGACCTCGGACGGATGCATCGGGCGACGTTCGTGGAAGAGATAGATCAGGAGGGCGAGGTGTTTCGGCCCCAGCTTCGACGTCTCGTCAACGCCCTGGCGCACGAGCTGCACGCCACCCAGCGTGATCAGCTCGGTGGCCTTACCGCCGCCCGCGCGCGCCTTGCCGCCGCGACCGGCTTCAGACGGTCCGCGCCCGGGGCTGTTCATGGCCGATGGTGCACAATTCTGCCTGTCTGCGGGGGAAGTCCGTGGACCCGGGGTGGCACCCCCCGTGGGGGCTCGGAAGTCCCCCAAGTATAAGCAATCAAACCCGTTCTCGCTATCGTGCGGACCGCCCCGGCGCCGACTTCGGCCGCACCCGGGCTCCCGACCGGTCTCCCGGAACTTGAAGCCAGGCGCGCGGTTCCGCCGCCCTCTTGGAGAAGCGTCAAGACTTTCTTACCATAACCTGGTGCGTCTGTTCCGGTTAGAGCGCAGCGGCCCGGTGCCGCGCCCCGACTCTACACACATAAGCCAGCCGAGACATCATGCAAACCCTGACACGCGAGCGATTCGAGAGCGGCTTGACCTACGCCGAGTACTGTCAGTCAGTCGAGAAACACCAGGGTCTGTGGAACGGCGTCTACGAGCAAACCACGATCCCCGAGGATGCCGCGTCGCGCTTGCATGAGTTGCCCGGCCGACGCCTGGTCGCCGTGCTGGCCGAGGACTGGTGCGGCGACGCGGCGTCGCTCGTTCCCATCCTGGCGAAGCTGGCCGACTCCGCGCCTGAGATGGTCAAGCTCCGCGTGCTCGAGCGCGACGAGAACCACGACATCATGGACCGCTATCTGAGCCATGGAGGCCGCTCGATCCCCATCGCGATCGTGATGGACGAGCAATTGAATCTACTCGGCTGGTGGGGTCCGCGACCGGCGCCCGCTCAGGCGATCTTCAGGCAGAAGATCAGGGAGTTTCGGGCCGGCAGGCTCAAAGACAAGAAGGAAGAGGTGAACAAGCCGGTACTGCGCTGGTACCGTAAGGACCGCGGACGCCACACGATCGACGAGTTTCTGATGGTGCTGGAGCGAGGTGGCGAGCTGCGCGCTTAGCGGGAAGGCACGGCGCTGGGCCGCGAGCGTTCAACGCACCGCCGCCTCCGCGTCCGCCAAGACGCGGAGTATGTTGCCACCCAAGATCTTCTCCACTTCCGCATCGCCGTAACCGCGGCGTAGCAGCTCCTCGGTGATCGCCGGGTACTTCGAGACATCTTCCAGACCCTCGGGCGTCAGCGGCACACCGTCGAAGTCGGAACCGAGCCCGACGTGATCCGCCCCCACCGTCCGAACGATATGGTCGATGTGATCGACCAGGTGGGCCACGGTCCCGCGCGGTATCGGACTGCTCGCCCACCACTCCTTCCAAGCTCGCTCCACCGCAGCGTCGTCGTCCCCGAACTTGGCGCGCAGCTCGTGCTCCAGCTGGAACATGTTGCGGACGACGGGTGCCGCCTCCGGCACGACGAAGCCCGAGAAGAAGTTCACCATCACCATGCCGCCGCCCGCCGCGATCTCTCGCAGTGTCCCGTCCGCTATGTTCCGAGCATGATCGTTGACAGCGCGCGCCCCACTGTGCGAAGCGATAATCGGCGCCCGGCTCACACGCAGCACATGCATCATCGCCGCGTCAGACACGTGCGAGATGTCGACCAGCATGCCCTGCCGGTTCATCTCGCGCACCACCTCTTCGCCGAACCCGCTCAGTCCCCCGTGCCGGGGCTCATCGGTCGCCGAGTCCGCCCAGGCGTTGGTGGTGGAGTGCGTCAGGGTCATGTAGCGCACGCCCAGCTCGCGGAACCTGCGCAGCGTGTCGAGTGAGTTCTCGATCGCGTGCCCGCCCTCGACCGCCATCAGGATGGCGACCTTCCCCGTTCCGGCGATCCGACGGACATCCGCCGCCGTGACGGCCAGCTCCAGCTCCGCGTAGGTCCTTATCGCCTGTTGGATAACGTCGATCAGCTCGAGGGCGACGCGATCGGCACCACGACCTTCATACGATGAGGGCACGTAGGCGGCCAGGAACTGGGCATCGATTCCGCCCTCACGCAACCGGGGGATGTCGGTGTGGCCGCTCTCCTGGCGCGTCGCGAGATCGAATCGCCCGAGGTCGGAATCGAACTCGGCGCGCAGCCGCCACGGGAGGTCGTTGTGGCCGTCGATCACCAGCGCCCGTTCGTGCAGCGCCGCTGCTCTCTCGCTGATTGTCGGCACTACTCTCCGATCGCCTTTCTAATCAGCTCATCCAATTCCTCCGGCTCAGCCGGTGCGAGGTCGTAGGTGACGCGCACCGTCGGCTTGTCGATATCGATGAGTCGGGCCAGATCGATGGGTGTGCCGATGACGACGACTTCGGCGTCCGAGTTGCGGATCGTCTCCGCCAGTTCGTCGATCTGCTCGTCGCTATAGCCCATCGCCGGCAGCACGGGTCCGGTGGCCGAGTACTTCTCGAACGTCTCGACGATCGAGCCGACGGCGAAGGGCCGCGGGTCGACCAGCTCCTTGGCGCCGTGCGCCTGTGCAGCGAGGCTCGCCGCGCCTAGCCGCAACTCGCCGTGCGTGAGGCTCGGCCCGTCTTCAACCGCCAGCACCCGCTTCCCCTTCAGAGCCTCGGGGTCCGCCACGCTCAGCGGCGAGCGTGCGGCGAAGACGCGCGCTCTCGGGTTGGCCATCGCGATGTTGCGGCGCACGGTCTCGACGTCCTCGGCGGAGGCCGACCCGACTTTGTTGATGATGACCGCATCCGCCATGCGCAGGTTGGCCTCGCCCGGGTGATAATTCAACTCGTGCCCGGGCCGAAACGGATCGGCGACGACGATGTGCAGGTTCGGGCGATAGAACGGCAAGTCATTGTTGCCGCCGTCCCAGAGAACGACATCTCCATCGTTTTCCGCCGCGCGCAGGATGGCCTCGTAGTCTACACCGGCGTAGACGATCGTACCGCTCTTCAGGTGCGACTCATACTCCTCGCGCTCCTCGATGGTCGCATCGTGGCGCTCCAGGTCGGCGTACGTTTCGTACCGCTGCACGCGCTGCTTCGCCAGATCACCGTACGGCATCGGGTGACGAACCACGACCGGCTTGCGACCCA
The DNA here is from genome assembly GCA_039586575.1 of Gemmatimonadota bacterium. Classification (GTDB taxonomy): domain Bacteria; phylum Gemmatimonadota; class Gemmatimonadetes; order Palauibacterales; family KS3-K002. Next base: position 22,506 of record JBDHKD010000005.1, read on the forward strand.
GCCGGCGCAGCCGCTCGACCACGTAACGCGTCGTCTGGCTCTTGCCGGCGCCGGTCCGCACGGCGCAGACGGCGATCACCGGGTGCTTCGAATCCAGTTGCGTCTGCCGCGGCCCGAGCAGCATGAAACCGGCTCCCGCGGCGAGGCAGCGGCTGGCCAGGTGCATGACATGCTGGTGCGATACGTCGGAGTACGAGAAGGTGCAGAAATCGACGGACTCATCTCTGACTATCTCTTCCAACTCTTCTTCCGACAGGATCGGCACGCCGTCAGGGTAGTCGGCGCCGGCGATGGCCGCCGGGTAGAGCCGATCCTCGATGTTCGGTATCTGGGTCGCCGTGAAGGCGACGACCTTATAGTCGGGGTTGCCCCGGAAATAGGTGTTGAAATCATGGAAATCGCGCCCGGCGGCGCCCAGGATGATGACTCGTGGTCGTCCTTTGTCTGGCATAACTCCTCTTTCGCGGTTTGTCTGCCCTGCCGGGCAGGATGTGATCTTTGCTGACCGCTAGACTCCCAGCCATTCCGCCAACTCTGCCAAGTCGGCGACTACCCGCACCGGCTTCAACCCCTCCGCCAGCTCCTCCCCCTTCCGGTTCACCCACACGGCGTCGATGCCCAGTTCACTCGCCGGGCGGATGTCGTGAAACTGACTCTGCGCGGCATGTAGGAGGCGCTCGCGATCTCCATCCACTCGCCCGAGCGCCGAGTGGAAGTGCGCGTGCCCCGGTTTGTAGCTCCGGACCTCTTGGGCGGTGACGGTCCAGTCGAATGCGACGCCGATCCGAGCGATCGTCGCCTGCAACAGGTCGTCGTCGATGTTCGAGAGGATCGCCACCTTGAAGCGCGACTTCAGCCGCTCGAGCGCCGGGCGTGTATCAGCGAAGAGCGGCCAATCGGGCAACGCTTCGACGAGAAAGCCGGTCTGCTCCCGAGTCAGCGGCCAACCGAGTCGCTCGGCCACCCCGCGCTCGACGGCGGCGAGCACTTCTCGGTAGGAACGGTAGGTGGCCGACTGCACCTGCGGCTCCACCTCGTGGTAGGCGGCGATCATATCGGCCGGCTCGAGCGTCACGCCGGCGCCGCTCGCCGCTCCCCCGAATGCCCCGGCGATCCCAGCCTCCCAGTCGACCAGCGTCCCATAGCAATCGAAGCTCAGCGTGTCCCAGCTCATCGGATCCCGGTGACTAGGCCCCGAACTTAGCGAGGCGCTCGGCATGCGCGAGCGCTAACGGCATCAAGTCCTCCGATCGGCACAATCCGCCCTCGCCGGTCCGGCACCAGCGCTCGCCGAACTTCTCTGCCGCATCGCGTCGGCAGAGGGGCGACCACAGCAAGAAGGGCACCGGGTGCCAGCTGTGGCTTCTGAGGGCGGCCGGAGTGGAGTGGTCGCCGGTGACGAGGATGACGTCGGGAACCAGGCCAGCGACACGGGGCACATACCCGTCGATCATTTCGATCACCGCGACCTTCTTGTCGAAATCGCCGTCCTCACCGGCCTTGTCGGTCTCCTTCACGTGGACGAAGGCGAAGTCGTAGTTGAGCCAGACGCGCTCGAGCGCAGCGAAAAGGTCGTCGCGCTGGGGACCGACCTCGACCGCATCCATGCCGAGGAGCTTCGCCACGCCCCGGTACATGGGATACTGCGCTAGCGCCACCGAGCGCAGGCCGAAGACCTCCGGGAAGAGCGGCCAATCAGGCTTCCGGGCGAAGCCACGCAACGTCACCATGTTTGCCGGCTCTTCGCCAGCCAGTCGCTTGCGCGCCTCTTCCACGAACCGGCGAACCAGCGCGGCGGTCGGCTCGGCCTGCGGTGCGCTGGCGGTGGCGTCGAGCGGCGGCACGCCGGTATGGCCGGGATCGGTGTCCGTCACACCTTCGGTCAGCCCCTCGCCACGCAGAACCAGCAGGAAGCGGTGCTCGCGGACCGGCTCGACGAAAAGCTCCACACCTGGCAGCTCGATCTCGCCGAGCTCGGCGCAGAGCTCGGCACAGCGCTCGGTGGGGATGCGGCCGGCGCGCCGGTCCGTGATGCTCCCGGCGGCATCCACCGTGCAGAAGTTGCCTCGCGCGGCCAGGTCGTTCGGCCCCAACTCGAAGTCGATGCCCAGCGCCTCGAGCACGCCGCGCCCGATCTGGTAGCGCAGTGAGTCATAGCCGAACAGCCCGATGTGCCCCGGCCCGCTGCCCGGCGTGATCCCCGGGCCCACCGGTTGATGCAGCCCGACGATGCCCTCGGCGGCCAGTCGATCGAGATTCGGCGTGTCGGCCGCTTCCAGCTCGGTCGGTCCACCGGGCTCGATCGGCAGGCCGCCCAGCCCGTCGAGGACGAGCAGCAGGATCTTGGTCTCAGCAGGCGTCAGTAATCCGTGTATCAGTTCCAAGTCTGCCATCGGTCTCGACCCTTCGATTGTTCAGCGCACCATCATCGCTGCGGCGAGCGTCTCGATCGCCGACCAGAAGTTGCCCAGCCGGAGGTTTTCGTTCGGGCTGTGCTGGTTGTTGTCGTGGTTCACCGTCGGAATGCCCACCGTGGGCACGCCCAGCACATCCGTGAAGTTGTAGAGCGGCACACTGCCTCCCAGCGTCGGCAGCTTCACCGCCCTCTGCCCCGTATGCCCCTCAACCGCCTCGATCAGCGCCCGCGCGACCGGCAGGTCCATTGACGTTCTGAACGCCGGATAGCCGTCCGAGGTCACGACCCGGGCCAGCCGGGGGTGACGGCGCCGGGTCTCGGCGTCCGGTTCATCCCTTACCACGTGGTAGCCTTGCTTCTTGATGTGCGCGATCAGCCGCCCGACCTGTTCCGCTGGGTCGATCGCCTTAACAAGGCGCATGTCGATGCTGGCGATGGCGCGGTCGGGAACGATCGTGCGCGCCTCGTCCCCCACCCAGCCGCTGCGCAGCCCCCGTACGTTGAGCGACGGCCGGTGGATGAGCTCCAGGCGTCGACCCTCGCTCTCCGGGGCCGCCAGCGCGTACGCCTGAAGCTGCTGCTCGTCGTCGTTCGGCGCTTCGGCGATCGCCGCCCGTTCATAGCCGCTCAGCTCCACGACATCGTCGTAGAAACCCTCGATCAACACCCGGCCCGTCTCCGGGTCTTTCATCGTAGCCAGGAGCTGAGCCAGCCGCATCGCCGGGTTGGGCGCCCAATTGCCGTAGTGGCCGCTGTGCAGCGAGCGTAGCGGCCCGTAAACGGTAATCTCGGCACTGACGATACCCCGGGCGCCGAAGTACAGGGTCGGCCGGCCCGACGGATCTGCCGGACCATCGGCGGCGACGACGAGGTCGGCAGCGAGCAGATCGCCGTGTTCGCGAATCAGCCGTCCCAGGTTCGGGGACCCGGCTTCCTCGTCGCCTTCGAAGATGAACTTGAGGTTCGCCGCGGGCCGCAGCAGTCCAACCTCCAACCCATCCATGGCCACCAGCAGCGCCACGATGGGCGACTTGTCGTCGGCAGCCGAGCGCGCGTAGATCCGCCAGTCCCGCTCGTACGGGTAGCCACGGGGCGGGAACTCGATCAGCTGGCCACCGGCTTCCAGCGCCCCGTCGCGCAGCACCGGCTCGTAGGGCTCGTGACCGACCCAGCGGCTGGGGTCCACCGGCTGGCCGTCATAGTGGGCATAGAAGAGGACCGTCCGGGTAGCCTCGGGCACATTGTACTCGCCGTAAACATAGGGCGGCCCGTCGGTCTCGAGCAGCCGCGCCTCGATGCCCCTGCGCCTCATCATCTCGAGCAACGCTTCGGCGTTCCGCCGAACGGCCGGGAGATCGGAGGCCACGTTGGGCAGCCTGAGGAACTCCACCAACTCGGCAACGATCTCGGCCCCATGCGAGGCGCGATAGCTGCGCACGGCGTGCACTTGAACGGACTGGCCGTGGGCGTTGCCGGCCAACAAGACGGCAACCGCGCCGATCCACCAGCCTGGCGGGCGTATCCTCATCTGAGCCTACCTCTCGTCTTCTACTACGACACGGATGGCGTCGCCGACCCTGACCTCGCCGCCTCTCTTCACCCAGGCCAGCACACCGCCCCGGCCACGCAGCTCCTTCTGCAGGCCGTCGCGGATCTCGTCCATGAGATCGCAGGGATGACACGGCCCGGTGACCCATAGCTCGACCTCGTCGCCCAGTCGCAGACGCGCGTCCAAAGGCAACGACGTGAGATCGATGCCACGCGTGGTCACGTTCTCTTTGAGCAACCGCGGCTCGAGACCCAGCGTGTCCAGCGTCTCTTGCTCGAGCAGCAGGATTTGCCGCCGGCTCTTCGGCCTGGCGTGCCGGCAGCCCTCGATCCCGCAATCGACGACGAAGACTGCCGGATCGACAGGCCGCATGGGAAGTCCATGTTCCGGGCAAATCTGCAGTGCGGTAATGATTCCCGAGATAGCGCTCAAGACCGCCTCCCAACCCGTCGGTTCCAAAGGATCGTGATGGTGCGGCCCTAAACTAGTCAGCTGAAGTATGGAAAGGCCAGATATGGGAAGGGCGCCCAGGAGGGGCGCCCTTATTGGCCGGACAACGGTGGGGGACTGCTTTCCGTCAGCCGCACTCCGAGTAGCCACAGGCGGTGCACTTCATGCACCCCTCGGCGAACTGGAGCGAGAAGCCGCAGTCGGGGCAGGTTTCGATGAATGCCTTGATGTCCCGGCCGAAGTGCTTGGTCGGGTCGTCGAAGAGCCCGCGGGTGATGTGGGGTTTCTCGGCGCTCTGAGTGCCCCCGTTGCCCTTCGAGCCCGTCTGTGGGTCTTTGAGCGGCAGCACCTGCTGCTCGCCTTCTTTCTCGGCCAGGTACTCTTCGATCGCCAGTGCCACGGCGTCCGGCACCGAGAGGATCTTCTTGGCGCCGAAGCCGACCGCCCGATCGCACGAGATGCCGCGCAACTGCTTGCAGATGGTGCCGAGCGGAATTCCGCTGCGCAGCCCCAGCGAGATCAGCCGGCTGATCGCCTCGGCGTCGGCCATCGCCGCGCCGCCCGCCTTGCCCAGCGTGGTGAAGACTTCGAAGGGTCGGCCCTTCTCGTCCTCGTTGATAGTCACATAGAGCGTGCCGAGCGGCGAGAGCATCTTGCGAGTGATGCCGCGCAAGGCATCCGGCCGCTCGCGCACGAACGGCTTGCCCTGGAGCTCGCCCTGTTTGGCGGAGAGCTCGCGTTTGAGCCGCTCATTTTCTCTGGCCAGTTTGTCGAGTTCGGCACGCAGCTCGCGATTCTCGGCCGCGAGCTCGGCACTGGCGAGCTCGGCCTCGGAGGCGACTCCAGCATCCCCTGCCACGTCTTCGCCCTTCCGCCCAACCTCCGAGACCGAGCTCATAGCGTTATCACCCTCGTACGACTTCACGACCGCCTCTGCCGTCTTTCCGGTGGATAGCACCTGCCCCTCCCGAGAGCCGTCGCGATAGACCGTCACGCCCTTGCAGCCGAGCTCGAAGGCGAGCTCGTAGATCGCGCGGACGTAGCCGGGGCTCGCCTCAGCCGGGAAGTTGCAGGTCTTCGAGATGGCGCTGTCTACGTACTGCTGAAACGCCGCCTGCATCCGTACATGCTGTTCCGGAGTAACATCGTGAGCGGTGACGAACGTGCGCTGCACTTCCTCCGGAACTTCGTCGAAATGAATGTGGCCCTCGCACGCGATCCGCTCCATTAATTGATCCGAGTACCACCCCTGCCGACGTGCGAGGGCCACAAAGTCCGCATTGACATCGGGCATCAGCGTGCCCGCCTGATTCCGCATGAAAGCCACCGCGAACAGCGGTTCGATACCACCCGCGCAGTTCGCGATGATCGAGATCGTCCCCGTCGGGGCAACGGTCGTCAGATTGCAGTTGCGCAGCCGGCGCTCGGGGCGTACCCGGTTGCCGCCCGCGTCGCGCGCGCAACTCGCGTCCGGACCCCAGATCGAGCGCTCCCATTCGGGGAAAACGCCGCGCCTCGTCGCCAGTTGCTCCGACTTGACCTTCGCCTCCTCGTCTACGAAGTGCATCACCCGCCCGGCCAGCTCCAGCGATTCCTGGGAGCCGTAGGGGATACCGAGCCGCACTAGCATGTCGGCCCAACCCATCACGCCCAGCCCGATCCGTCGGATCCGCTGCGCCAGGTCGGTGATCTCCGGGAGCGGGTAGCGGTTCGCGTCGATTACGTTATCGAGGAAGTGCGTCGCCGTATGGACCGCTTCCCGCAGACCGTCCCAGTCGATGATCCCGTCCTCGACGAACGCTCCCAGGTTGATCGAACCGAGGTTGCAGACGTCGAAGGGCAAGAGCGGCTGCTCGCCGCACGGGTTCGTAGCCTCGTAGGAGCCGAGATGCGGGACCGGGTTGTACTGGTTCGCCCGATCGACGAAGAACACACCGGGCTCGCCGTTCTGCCAGGCGCCCTCGACAATCATGTCGAAGACCTCGCGCGCCCGCAGTCGATCGACCACCCGGCCGTTCCGCGGGCTGACCAGCTCGTACTCCTCATCAGCCTGCACGGCCCGCATGAACTCGTCGGTCACCGCCACCGAGATGTTGAAGTTGGTGACCCTGTTGTTGTCACGCTTGCAGTCGATGAACTGCAAGATGTCCGGGTGATCGACCCGCAGGATCCCCATGTTCGCGCCGCGCCGTGTGCCGCCTTGCTTCACCGCCTCCGTCGACGCGTCGTAAACCTCCATGAACGAGACCGGACCGGAGGCGACACCCATCGTCGACCGCACCACATCCCCGCTGGGCCGGAGCCGCGAAAATCCGAACCCGGTGCCGCCCCCGGACTGATGTATCAAGGCCATGTTCCGCAGCGTCGTGTAGATCCCTTCCAAGGAATCCTGCACCGGCAACACGAAACACGCCGACAACTGGCCCAACGGACGACCCGCGTTCATCAACGTCGGGGAGTTCGGCATGAACTGCCCGGCGGCCAACATGTGGTAGAATCGCTCCGCTGTGCCTAACGCTTCCGCTCCGCTAGTCCCGTAGCTCTGGTCGACCGCCCCGATCGTCCGCGCCACCCGCCAGAACAGCTCCCGCGGCGTCTCCACCGGACGCAACTCGTCGTCCTTCACCAAGTAGCGCCGCTCCAGCACCGTGATGGCGTTGTCGGTGAGGTCTGGGTCAGGCAGGTCCACCGGCGGCCTTGCCGGCAGCTCGACCTCCCTTCCCCGCTGAGCGGTCGTCGCGGTCATCGACCGATAACTCTCCGTCCTGTTGAGGTCCTGTCTCTGCAAGGCTCTGCGAAGTTCTAGAGAATAAAAGGCTAATGCACGCGCCCGCGCGCTTTCGACTCCCGGATGACTCTATCTTTTGGTTTGAGCCTGTTCCCCGTTCGGGCCTCCTGGCTGGTGGCGGGGGGAGGAGGCCTCAGACTGCCAGGTTACGGGTGCTGCACACAATATGTTGTGCTCCGTCCAGCCGGCGACCCCAAATATAGGGTGATCTCCCCCCGTGTCAAGCTTTTCTTCACCGGGAGTCTCGACAGCCCGCCGCACTCTACAAGTCTCTACCCTGTAACTACTTATACCCCTGGGCGGGCCGAAAGTGGCCGGCTCTGTGAGAGCGGGCCAATTCGAGGTAGTCGCGCCAGGTGAGTTCGATGCGGGCGCGCAATTCGTCGTCCACCGATCGAACGAGTTTGGCGGGCCGGCCCATAACGAGGGAGCCGGCGGGAACGTGGGTGCCTTCGGTGATCAACGAACCGGCAGCGATGACGGAGCCGGTTTCGATGACGGCGCCGGAAAGCACGATGCTGCCCATGCCGACGAGGCAATCGTCCTCGATGACGCAGCCGTGCAAGAGGGAGCGGTGCCCGACGCCGACGCGGGCACCGACACGCGTCGGGAAACCGGGGTCGATGTGGATGACGGTGTTATCCTGGATGTTGGTCTGCTCGCCAATGGTGATGGGCTCGATGTCACCACGCAGCACGCAGCCGAACCAAACGCTCGCCTCGCGTTCCAGGGTGACGCGACCGATGACCGTCGCACCTTCCGCGATGAAAGCGGAAGGGTGGATGGTGGGCGTGTGGTGTTTGGCCATTCAGACTCCTTAATGAACGGTGACCTCCGAGCCGAATACTGATCTCTGATCACTGATGACTTGCGGCACGTTGGGCAAAGAACTCGCGAATACCGAGCAGCACACCGCGCGCGTACGCTTCCTGCCAAACCGGGTTCCGCAGGCCTGCTTCCTGGTCGGGCATCATCATGAAGGCACCCTCGGTGAGCGCGGCGGGCATCCAGGTGGGCCGCACGAGGGCGAGGCTGGCGCGGCCGAAGCCGAGATCGCGGAGTCCCATCGTCACCAGCAGGTTGCGCTGTAGGGCGCGGGTCAGGTCGAGTGAGTGGCGCTGGAAGTAATAGGTGCTCGTGCCGTGGCGCTCGAACGGGTTCACGCCATCCGGGAGCGCGTTGTTGTGGATGGAGATGAGCAATTCGGCGTCCAGCAGTTCTGCCAGGTACGTGCGGTCGTAGAGCCGCACGACGCGGCGGTCGGCGCGGGTCAGGATTACCCGGGCGCCTTCCGCTTCCAATAGGCGCTTGAGCTTGAAGGCGATGGCGAGGTTGGTCTCTCCTTCGTAGAAGCGTGTCGGTCCGGTGGCGCCCGCCGGCGGGTGGCCGGGATCGACGACGATGGTGCGGCCCGCCAGCGGTTGCCCCGAATCGATGGGCGGCGGTTTGCGGATCTCCAAGACGAGGCCGCCCGGCCGGGGACGGACGCGATAGCCCCAAGGCTCGGCCGCCAGATCGATGAGCAGCTGGTAGCGATCGGAAGTGACCTGCTCCCACCGGGCCGCGCTTAGGAACTCGTCGGCGGGGCCATACTGGAGCCAATCGGTATTCGAGTAGGCGCCGTACAATATGAGCGTCACACGCTTGCCATCGACCTCGACCTTGTGGGGCACCGGCTCGCTGACCGACACGTTGACGTGCAGTCGATCGGGCGCGCCACTGAACCGCACGGTGCCGACCCGGGCGCGATCCGGCTGCCTGACGCCGGGCAACCAGCCGAGCTCGTCCGCGGCGACCCAGGCCTCGGTCTCCTGATCGAGGGCGAGGCGCACGGCTCCGTTGCGCCGGCCGCTGACGCGCGCCCGTACGCCGTCAGTCCACTGCCAGAAGGTCGTAGCGCCGATCCCGGCACGGCCGATGACGAAGCCGTCGCGGCCCACGCCGGAAGGTTCCTCGCGCAGCTCGACGACCGGCCCGCTACCTTCGAGGATCCACAGATCGAGCGGTAGCGGAGTGCGCGCCGTGTCGCCCGCGACGATGACCTCGAATCGGGCACACTCCTCCGCCACGACCCAATCGGGGACATCCAGTTCGCCGGCAGGCGCGGGACCCTCACCTTCAGGCAGCTCGGGGATCGAATCGGCTGCGACGTCCAGCATGTCCGTCGCGGCGCTATCCAGTGGCTGCGCTGGCGGTGGCGGCGCGCAGTAGTGGATGAGATCCGGGAGCCCCGCCGGCAGCGGCGGCAGCGCCGGGCTCAGCCTCCCCCGGCCCACCGGCGACCGCGCCACGAGTTCCCCCTCGTAGATCCCCGTCCCGAGCGAGGCGGAGCCCGTACCCATCGGGATCCGACCGAAGATCCAGTTCGCCGCCGCGCTCGTCCCCTCGACATTGCCGCTCTCCGCCAGCGGCACCCACTCGCCATCCGGCAGGACGAGCCGCACCCGGGCACCCGGCGCGGCACGCACGCGCAGCGGGATCGTCTCACCTTCGCGCACCCACCAGGCACCGGCTGGCGATGCGCTTTCCGGATCGACCGCAGCCGAGTCGGACGGCAGCGGCGCCAGCGGTCGCGGCAGGAATACCGCGTGAAGCTTACTCACCCGCTGTGAGCCGGCGGCCGCCAGCAACTCGTAGTACGCCACGGTGTCGTTCGCCGCCGCCGGAACCGGCAGCCAGGCGATGAATGCGCCGTTCGGCTCGACGCGTACGCCGTAGCCGTTGATGGTCAGCCGGGCGTTCCCGTTGCCGACCGAGCCGAAGATGAAGTTGGAGTCGCGGGCGGTGATGAAGCTCGAGTCCCGCGGGTAAACGACATCGATGGCTAGCGGGCCATCGTGGAATGGAACCGGTGGCGGGCCGGTCACCTCGGGTGCGCGGGCAGCGCAGCCGGTGCACGCAAGTGCAAGGCAGGCGAGCCTCGCGACGTCTCGCCCCATCGTCACAGCTCGCTCCTCTGCGACCGCCCCAAGAAACTCTCGCTCATCACGGTCCGGCAATGTACGACCCCCGTTCCCCACCGGTCAAAGCGGCGAGCGGGCCGGGGCACGGCCATCCCTGTGACCTATGCCGACCGAGCGCGGGCGGAGGATCGGCCGAGGAGCACGTATGCCACCACCGCCGCAGTCAGCGCGGCGCCAGCGCGTCCCCATGCACCGAGGACCAACCACCCCACGCCGAACAGCAGGGCGAAGAGCAGCACGATCCCCAGAATGCCGGACCGGACGTCGGCGCCGAGATCCTGGAGCGGGGCGAGACCCGTCGCCTCACGCTGCCGCCGCCAGCCGGGGCCGCCCGGTCGAGTACGACGGTAGAACTCGGCCAGCGTTTTCTCCGACTCGGGCCGGGTGAGCAGCATGGTGGGCAGCCAGACCGCCAGCGAGCCGAACGCCGTCACCGCCAGCCGTACGCCGAAGTCGACCTCGCCGACGGCGGGCAAGTAGGACAGGACCGCGATGAGCATACCGGCGACCATCGCCGCCAGCTCGGCCCAAGCGTTCACCCGCCACCAGAACCACCTCAGGATGAGCACCGCGCCCGGCCCCGTCCCGATGGCGATCATGAAGCGGAACACGGTGCCGATATCCTGGGCGAAGAAGGCGGCCATCGCCGCCAGGGCCACGATGACGACGGAAGCCAGGCGGCCGACCAGCACCTTCTCCTTGTCGTTGGCCTCAGGGTGTGCCCAGCGGACGTAGAGGTCGTTCACGACGTAGGAGGCGCCCCAGTTGATGAGCGTCGAGACCGTCGACATGAAGGCGGCGAGGAACGAGGCGATCACCAGCCCGAGGAGGCCCGCTGGCAGGTAGTCGAGCATCAGCTGGATGTAGCCGATCTCGGGATCGGCGAGCGTCGGGTAGAGGATGAGCGCGACGAGCGCGACGACGAGCCACGGCCAGGTGCGCACCACGTAGTGCATCAGGTTGAACAGCCAGGCCGCTTTCTGCGCATCCGCTTCCGTCTTGGAGGCGATGAAGCGCTGGATGAACTGGCCGCCGCCATCGGTGTTCCTGAACGCCCACCACTGGATGCCGATATAGGCGAGGAACGTGGTCATCGACAGCTGGGCGACGTCGGACCAGGGCATGAAGTCCAGCCGGTCGCTCAAGCCCCGCTCCCCCAGCGTTGCCTTGATGCCGGCGATGCCGCCGACATCGGGCAGGGCGAAGGCGACGACGATGAGCGCGCCGACCAAGGCGAGCACGAACTGGATGAAGTCGGTGGCGACCACGCCCCAGAGGCCGGCGAGCCCGGCGTAGACCAGCACGAAGACCGAGAGAGCGACGACGATCCACAGCCGCGGCTCGCCGGGCAGATCGATGGCGAGTGCATCCCAGAGGCCCAGCGCCTCGATCACCTTGCGCATCGCCAGCATCGCGTAGCCCATGCCGATGCAGTTGATCGGGACGGCGAAGATGAAGGCGCGGAAGCCGCGCAGCAGCGCCGCCGGCTTGCCGCCGTAGCGCAGCTCGCAGAGTTCGACGTCGGTGACCACCTCGCTGCGCCGCCATAGGCGGGCGAACAGGTAGATCATCAGGACGTGGGTGATGGCGAACGCCCACCACTCCCAATTGCCGGCGATGCCGCGGCGGGCGACGAGCCCGGTGACGTAGAGCGGTGTGTCGACGCTAAAGGTGGTGGCGGCCATCGAGGTGCCGGCAAGCCACCAAGGCAGCGCGCGGCCGCCGACGAAGAACTCGGCGAAGCTGCGGGCGCCGCGGCGCGAGAACCAGAGGCCGAGGCCCAAGGTGCCGACGAGGTAGGCCCCGATGACGAGCCAGTCGAGCGCGGTCATCGGGTCGGGCCGGGGATCAGATGCTCGGCCACTGCCTCCTGCATGAGCGGGTCACCGCCCCAGGCGCAGAGGACATTCAACGCGGCGGGAAACTGAGCGGCGAGCCGCGGGTGGCCGAACAGCACGACGGTCGCAGCGGGCCGTTCCTCGAGGACGCAGTTCACCTCACGCGCCTTATCGGCCGCCAGCCACGACCGTCGCTTCCAGCCCCTTACATCCGAGAAGATGGCGAGCAGGTCGATGGCTGGGTCGAGCGACCGGGGCTGAAGCAGCCGGGCGCCGCGCTCCTCGAGGCCGAGTCTTAGGCGGCTGCGGTCCAGCACCGCCGTGCCCGGTCCGGCCAGCGCCTCAGGCAGCTCCACGACATCGTCATCGATCACATGCAGGCGAAAGGCCTGCCGGGGGAGCGGGTGCGGGGGCGAGCCGCGCAGCGTTCGGATCGACGCGGCAGCCAGCTCCAGCGCCCGGGCGTAGCTCGGCACCGGTGCCCAGTCCTCAACCGCCAAGTCCGCGGTACGGGCGGCGATCTCGACGCGCTCCATGGACCTGGCGACCTGACGTCCGTCGAGATGCTTCGACTCGAGCGCGGCCTTGAGCGCGGCGATGGTGTCGCCGGGCGATGACGGGTAGAGCAGGACATCGCAGCCGGCTCGCACCGCCTCGACCGCGGCGCCCGTCTCGGTGAGCCCCGTGGCCGTCAGGCCCGCCATGATCAGAGCGTCGCTGGCGACCAGGCCGTCGAACTTCAGCTCATTACGCAAGAGGCGGACGATCTTCCGCGAGAGGCTGGCCGGCTTACCCGACGGGTCGAGCGCCGGATAGGCGACGTGAGCGAGCATGACCGAGCTGACCTCCGCCTCGATCGCGGCGCGGAAGGGTGCGAGATCGGCTTCCAACGTCTCGCGCGTCCATCGGACAACGGGCAGCTCGGTGTGGGAGTCGGTCGTCGTACGCCCGTGGCCGGGGAAGTGTTTGGCGCAGGCGTGAATGCCCTCGTCCTGGACGGCCGTCACCCAGGCGCGCACGCGATCGGACACCGACGCCGCATCGGACCCGAAGCTCCGGGTCCCGATGATCGGGTTCAGCGGCTCGGCGTCCAGGTCGGCGACCGGACCGAGCACCCAGCCGACGCCGGCCGCCGCCGCCTCCTGCGCCGTCAGCCGCCCGGCCTCGGCCACCGCCTGATCGCCGATCCTCGCCAGCGCCGCCGCTGGCGGCAACGGCGTCGCCTCCTCGAACTGCTGGCCCGCCCCGCGCTCCAGGTCGGCAGCGAAGAGGAGCGGTCGGTTCTCACGCTCCAGCGCGCGAGCCACCAGCTCACGCATCCCGCTAACGCCGCCACCGAAGACGACGAAGCCACCCACGCCTTGGTCGAGCGCGTGCCGCACCTCGGGCCACACTCTGTCGACGCTGCGCTCACCCCAGCGGATCACCGGGAAGACGAGGCGAGCCGGGTTCATGGCGGGGTCAGCTTGCCCAATAGGCGGGGCCCGCGGGCGCCGGTGACGGACGGCAGGTTACCCGGCCTCCCGGTCTGGAACAGGTGAGCGAGGATGGCGAAGGCGGCCGCCTCCTTGGCGTCGGGGTCCCAGCCCAGCGCCGAGAGATCGGTCACGGGGATCGCCGCCAGCGATTCCGCCAGCATCTGCATGAGCGCCGGGTTACGGGCGCCTCCACCCGAGACGATGCATTCGGCCGGCTGCGCATCGCCGCTGAACAATTCGGCGAACGCGCCGGCGATGGTCAGGGCGGTGAGCGCCGTCGCGTTGGCGACGAGATCGTCATCGGAGAGCCCCAGCTCTCGCCCCTGCCGTACCAACTCCCTGGCGTAGGCCATGCCGTAGCGCTCGCGGCCCGTCGACTTGGGCGGCTGCCGCCGGAAGTACTCGTCATCGAGCAGTCGGGCCAGTAGGTCATCGCTGACCCGGCCACGTGCGGCGCGCCGACCGTCCTCGTCGTAGCGCTCCGCCCCATCGCTCACGATCTCCACCACCGCATCGATCACCGCCACGCCGGGGCCGCTGTCGAACGCCAAGACGGGCGCGCCGCTCCCCTCCGGCGGCAGCAGCGTCACGTTGGCCATCCCACCGATATTCTGGAGCGCACGCCAGGCGTCGGGGATCGAGAAGAGCAGTTGATCGATCAGCGGCACGAGTGGCGCACCGTGCCCGCCCGCCGCCACATCGCGAGCCCGGAAGTCGGAAATCACCGGTACACCCAGCCGCTCGGCGATCACTGCGGCGTCACCCAGCTGCAGCGTTGCACCCAGCGCCTCTGCCGTCGGCGGCTCGTGCCAGAGCGTCTGGCCGTGCGAGCCTACGGCGGCCAGCTCATCCGGCGACAGGCCGGCGCCTTCCAGCAAGGCCAGCGCCGCGTCGGCGAACCAGCCACCCAGCTCGACGTTCAGGCGACACAGCTCGCGCGCTCCACCGTCGAGCGCCCGCTTGATAGTGGCGCGCTGCTCCGGCGTATAGGGTATGGAGACGAACGACTCGACGAACGCGCCCAGCCCGCCGTCCCGCTCCTCCACCTGAACCAGCGCCACATCGACGCCGTCCAGGGAAGTCCCCGACATGAGTCCCAGGTATCGGAAGGTCAACGCGCTATGGGTTGACGAGACGCCGAATCGCCTCGAGGTGAAAGTGATCGTGATCCACGACGTGCCGCATCAGCTGGTAGATCGAGATCGGCCCGAAAGCCTCGTGCCGGCCCCGGTGCTCCCACGCGGTGGCGGCGGCGCGCTCCAGCCGGGCGGCCAGCGCGGCGCGGCTCGCCGCCCAGCGCTCGAGCAGCTCGGCGACCGGCGTCTCCCGCGCACCACCCTCGAGAATCTTGCGGTTCTCTACGTCGTCGTCGCGATCGGCCAGGGTCGGCTCGTCCAGGGAGAGCATCGCCACGAGACGCTCAGCGAAGAACGCGTCGCCCTCGATTAGGTGCTGAATCTGTTCTTTCACGCACCAGGAGTCCGCGCTCGGCCGGTGGCTCAGCGCATCGTCCGATAAGCCGGCGACCACGGCCGCGAGCCGGCCCGGCGACTCGCGGACCGCCTTGCTGACCAGCCCACGCGACTCGCCGTCCGGCGGCGCCGCCGGGTAGACCGCGTAGGGGTTCTTCGCCTTGCCGATCGCCTCGGCGTGCTCCAGCGCCAGGCGGACGAAGCCGCCCGACTCCGCCAGGTAGAGCGCGGCAAGCTCGCTGCTCGAGCCGGCCAGCTCCATCACCACTGCCAGCTTTACCGAGCCGCCAGCCGCCTCGATCAATGGCAGCGCCTGCTCACGGCTGCAGCCCGTCGCCGCCATCACGATGCGCGCGCTGCGATCGATCAGCTTGTCGCTCATCGCCTGCAGGTCGACCATCAGGTTCCCGTAGACTTTGCCCAGCCGGATCATCGCCCCGGTGGTCAGCGTGTTGAGGACGAGCTTGGTCGCTGTGCCCGCCTTCATGCGAGTCGAGCCGGCAACGACCTCGGGCCCGACCAGCGGGACCACGCACACATCGACCAGCTCACGCATCTCCGCGCCGGGCTCGGTGCAACACAGGAAGCCGGTGCGGGCCTCGCGCTCCGCCGCCCGCGCCAGCGCGGCACGCACGTACGGTGTAGTACTCGACGTCGCGATGCCGAAGACGAAGTCGTCGGGGCCGACCCCCGCTTCGTCGATCGCCGCCGCGCCATCCTCGATCCGGTCCTCGGCACCCTCCTGGCTGCGGGTAAGAGCCGGCAGACCGCCGGCGATGATACCCTGGACCATCTCGGGATCGGAGCCGAAGGTGGGCGGACACTCGGTGGCATCGAGCACGCCCAGACGCCCACTCGTCCCCGCACCTATATAGATGAGGCGGCCGCCGCGTTTGAAGCAGTCGACCGCGATCTCGATAGCTTCTGCGATTCGCTCGCGCTCCGCCTGCACCGCCTTCGGCACATCGCGGTCTTCCGCGTTGATCAGGTCGACTATCCCCAGCGGCAGCGCGAGGTCGATGTCCCTGGTCCGCGGGTTACGCTGTTCGGTCAGCCGGGAATCGAAGAGGTCGTCGCTCATAAGCACATCGGAATGCCTCGAGGCCGAAGGCCCGCACTCGTGGGCCGCCGTTGCCGAAGTCTCCCCGGCAACCTAACCTTCGCGGGTTCGCACAAAAAGAACCCCAGAGAGGAAGATGGAGCTACTCTCCCGAGCCAACGAGCTCGCTACCGAGCTCACCGAGATCCGGCGCGACATCCACGCGCACCCCGAGCTCTCGTTCCAAGAGACCCGCACCGCCGCACTGGTCGCCGAGCGACTCAAGAGCCTGGGCTACGCGGTGCGGACCGGCGTCGGCCTCACCGGTGTGATCGGCGAGCTGGGGAGCGGCGAGGGACGCCGGGTCGCGCTGCGCGCCGACATGGACGCGCTGCCGATACAGGAGGCCAACGACGTTGCCTACCGCTCGCAGCGGGACGGCGTCATGCACGCCTGCGGACACGACGCCCACGTCGCCTGCCTGCTGGGGGCGGCCAAGCTGCTGGCGGAAAGTGCGGAGCGCGGCATGCTACCAGCGGGTCGGGTGCGGCTGATCTTCCAGCCGTCGGAGGAGACGACCGACGTCGAGAACATGAGCGGCGCGCAGCGGATGATTGCCGATGGCGCAATGGAGGGCGTCGATACGGTCCTCGGTCTACACGTCGCCGCCGAATCGCCGGCCGGTACGGTGCTTTTCCGCAGCGGCCGACTGATGGCCGGCAACGATACTCTCTTCGGCACCGTCGGCGGCGCCAGCGCGCACGCCGCCCTACCCCACGAGGGTCAGGACGCCGTGTTGCTCGCTAGCCATGTCGTGCTCGCCGTGCAGGCGATCGTCGCCCGTCGTATCGATCCGCTACTACCGGCGGTCATCACCTTCGGTAAGATCGCAGGCGGGACCGCCGAGAACATCGTGTCGAGCGAGGTCCGGCTCGAGGGCACACTCCGCTACTTCGACAACCATGTTCGCGACAAGCTCCACGAGGAGCTGCGACGCGCCTTCGCCGTAGCCGACGCCATGGGCGGCGCCGGCACCGTCGAGATCCGGCCCGGCTACCCGCCGGTCATCAACGACGCCCGGCTCACTGAGATGGTTCGGGCCGCGGCGCGCTCGCTGGTCGGCGAAGCGGATGTGGCAACCGCCGACCTGATCATGGGCGCCGAGGACTTCGCCTTCCTGGCCCGCGAAGCGCCCGGCTGCTTCTTCTGGCTAGGCGCCGGCATCGAGGGTGATCGGCGCCACCACCACTCCCCCCGCTTCGATATCGATGAGAGCTGCCTGACCCGCGGCGCCGCCGTGCTGGCGGCGGCGGCTCAGACGGTGCTGGCCGAATGGTACCGGTGAAGGCGCCGCCCCAATCGACGCGCCGGCGCGTACGAGCCTTGAATCGCCGGCTCGAGCGTGAGTACGGACGGCCCCGGAAGCAGCGACTCGACCCCTTGGACGAGTTGATGTTGACGATCCTCAGCCAAAACACGTCCGACACGAATCGCGACCGGGCCTACGAGTCGTTGCGCGAGCGCTTCCGCGACTGGGAAGAGGTACGCCTAGCCGCCAGAAGCGAGGTGGAAGACGCGATCCGCTCCGCCGGCCTCTGGAAGCAGAAAGCCCGGACGCTGCAGGAAGCACTCGACGCCATCCACGCCGAGCAGGGTGACCTCGACCTGTCGCACCTGCACCGGATGTCCGACGCCGAGGTGATCGAGTACCTGACGCGCTTCCGCGGTGTCGGCGTCAAGACCGCGGCGTGCGTGCTCTGCTTCGCCATGGGCCGGCCTTACATGCCGGTGGACACGCACGTCCACCGGGTGACACGCCGGCTCGGCTTGATCCCGGCAGACATCACCGCCGACCAGGCTCACTGGCTCCTGAACCACGACAGCTCGGTCCCGGCCGAGCTGCGCTTCTCCTTTCATATCCAGTTGATCAGGCACGGTCGCGCCGTTTGCCGGGCGAGCCGTCCGGCGTGCAGGTCTTGCGTGCTGGAGGGTCTTTGCCCAAGAATCGGCATCTAGTCGCCAGCCGAACCTGAGAGAAAGGATCGACCTATGCGGCGCCTCAGCCTCCTCCTCGCCCTCATCACCGTGGCGGCCTGCGCCCCGCCGCCAGGGCCCGGTGCGGGCGGAGCGCCCGGTGTGGTCTTCCCGTTCGACTGGGAGTTCCGGGGGCTCGACCCCACCGGCACCGGGACCCAGGGGATGGTGGCCACCACCGACGTGCGGGCCACACGCGTCGGTGTGGAGATCCTGCAGGCCGGCGGTAACGCCGCCGATGCGGCGATCGCCGTGGCCTTCGCGCTCGCCGTGGTACACCCAGCGGCCGGCAACATCGGCGGCGGTGGTTTCGCCGTGGTCCGGCTGACCGACGGCGAAACGGCGGCCCTCGATTTCCGCGAGATGGCGCCGCTGTTGGCGATGCCCGAACGGTTCCTGGACGAGACGGGCAAGCCCACCGACGCCTCGGTGCTCGGCCATCTGGCCTCCGGTGTACCGGGCTCGGTAGCAGGGCTCTGGGAGCTGCACAAGCGTTTCGGCTCGCTCCCCTGGGCCGACCTCATCGCTCCGGCCATCGACCTGGCGGAGAACGGCTTCACCGTCAGCGAGCGGTTCCATAACGGGCTCGCCGGCAAGCGGACGGCGTTCGCCGACTTCGAGACCACCCAGCAGATCTTCTACCCCGGCGGCGAAGCACCCCGCGTCGGTTCCACCTTCCGGCAACCGATGCTCGCGCGCACGCTCCGGTTGATCGCCAACGAGGGCAAGGCGGTGTTCTACAGCGGGGTCATCGCCGACATGATCGTCGACGAGATGCGCCGGAACGGCGGCCTGATCACTCACGAGGACCTGCGACGCTACAGCGCGCGCTGGCGTGACCCGATCACCTTCGAGTACCGCGGCCACACCATCATATCGATGCCACCGTCCTCGTCGGGCGGCGTGACGATCGCCGAGGCCCTGAACATCCTCGAGGGCTACAACCTGCGCGAGCTGGGGTTCGGCTCGGCAGACGCCATCCATCTTATCGCCGAGGCCTTCCGTCGCGCCTTCGCCGACCGCAACTACTACCTGGGCGACCCCGACTTCGTGGAGATGCCGGTCGAGCGCCTGATCAGCGACGAGTACGCCGCGGAACTGCGCGCCGGCATCTCACGCAGCCGCGCTTCGCCATCCGAACAGTTCAACCGCGTCCCCGTACTGAACGAGGGGTCGAATACCACGCACTTCTCGGTGGTCGACGGGCAGGGTAACGCGGTATCACTGACCACCACGATCAACTCGGGCTACGGTTCCGGAGTCGTCGTGGCGCGGGCCGGCTTCTTCCTCAACAACGAGATGGACGACTTCACGTTGCGCCCCGGCTACGCGAACCAGTTCGGGCTCGTGCAGAGCGAGGCGAACCTGGTGGGCCCCGAGCGACGGATGCTCTCCGCCATGACCCCGACGATCATACTCGACCCGCAAGGCGAGCTGCGGATCGTCGTCGGCTCGCCGGGCGGCCCACGGATTATCACCGCGGTCGCGCAGGCGATCATCAACGTCATCGACTTCGGGATGGACGTGCGCTACGCTGTCGACGCGCCGCGCATTCACCATCAGCTGCTGCCGGACGAGATCCAGTACGAGAAGAACGGCATCGACGACAGAACCGTTTCGCTGCTGCAAGGCTTTAGGCATTCGCTCTCGCACAAGCAGTATTACTTCGGCGACGTTCAGATGATCGTCCGGGCGCCAGACGGAACGCTGTACGGAGCGTCCGACCCGAGAAGCGAGGGCGGTCGGGCGATCGGCTACTGAGGTGCTGAAGCAGCTCGCGCCGCTACTTCCCTACGCGCGCCGCTACCGGAGGCGCATCGCTGCCGGGCTTGCCCTGGTGGTGGTGAGCAACCTGTTCGCCCTCACCTGGCCCTACCTGCTGAAGCTGGCCATCGACGCGTTGGATGAGGGGATCACGCCGCGCGGGCTCGCCGCCTACGCGGGGGCGATCGTCGGGTTCTCCCTGCTGGGCGGCATCGGCAGGTACTTGATGCGCGAGCTGCTCAACGGGATGAGTCGCCATGTCGAGACCGATCTGCGCGACGACTACTTCGGCCACCTACTGAGGCTGGCGCCGGACTTTTATGGGCGCGTCCCCACCGGCGAGCTGATGAGCCGGGCCACCAACGACATCCCGGCGGTACGCATGGTGATCGGTCCGGCGATCATGTACCTGGTGAACACCGCCGTGGTCTCGGTCATCGCGCTCACGATGCTCATACTGATCGACCTGCGGCTCACCATTCTCTCCATCCTGCCGCTCGCTCTGGTCCCGCTGGTCACCATCTATTTCGGTCGCGAGATCCACAAGCGCTTCGAGGCGATCCAGGCGCAGTTCGGTCGCATCTCCACCATGGCCCAGGAGAACCTGGCGGGCGCCCGCATCGTGCGCGCCTACGTGCAGGAGGACTCGCAGGCCGGCCGCTTCGCCGAGCTCAACCGCGACTACATGGTGCGGAATATCCGATTGGCGAAGATCTGGGGTCTCTTCCACCCCGCACTGATGACGCTCACCGGGCTGGGTGCTGTCATCGTGCTCGGTGTCGGCGGCCGCGACGTGATCATGGGTCGCATCACCATCGGCGACTTCGTCGCCTTCGCCTTCTACCTGTTGCAGCTCATCTGGCCGATGATCGCTCTGGGCTGGGTAATCAACCTGTTCGAGCGTGGCGCCGCATCGATGGGGCGGATCCAGGAGATCATGAGCGCCGAGCCCTCGATCCGCGACGCGCCGGACCCGTTGGAGGTCGCGGCGCCACGAGGCGCCATCGAGTTCAGAGACGTCTCGTTCCGCTACCCCGGCACCGACCGCTACGTGTTGCGGAACCTCTCGTTCACTATCGCGGCCGGCCAGACCGTGGCCATCGTCGGCCGCACCGGCTCCGGCAAGAGCTCGATCGTCAAGCTGATCCCGCGCTTCTACGATCCCGACCACGGCGCGATCCTCCTCGACGGCGTCCCGATCCAGCGCGTCCGCATCGAGCAGCTACGCCGCCTCATCGCCATGGTGCCACAGGAGCCCTTCCTGTTCTCCGAACGGCTGGACGCTAACATCGGCTTCGGATTGCAGAACGGTGACGACCGGGAACGCATCGAGCTAGCGGCCGAGATCGCCCAGCTGGCCGAGACGATCCAGGACTTCCCGAAGGGCTACGATACCCAGCTGGGCGAGCGCGGCATCAACCTGTCGGGCGGCCAAAAGCAGCGAGCGACACTGGCCCGGGCGCTGACTCGCGACGCCCCGGTACTGATCCTGGACGACGCCCTCTCATCGGTCGACACCCACACCGAGGCCGCCATACTCGCCGGCCTGAAGGACGTGTTCGTAGGGCGCACCAGCCTGATCGTCTCGCACCGGGTGAGCGCCGTGAAGGACGCCGACCTCATACTGGTCGTGGAAGACGGCGAGATCGTGGAGTGCGGTGTCCACTCGCAGCTCTTGGAAGCGGATGGCGTGTACGCCCGATTGCTCAGGCGCCAGTTGCTGGAGGAGAGCCTCGAGGTCGATGCCGGCGCCGCTTAGCTCGGTCACCCAGGCATCCTCGACTTCAACCAGACCCAACATCGACCCGCCCTCGATGCGGGTGTGGACGTACACGCGCCGGCGCTCTCGGTCGAGCTGGTAGGTCGTGGCACCCGGTTTGAAGGGAAGCGCCGAATAGTGGAACTTGGCTGCACACGAACCGAGCGGAGGAGAGTGGATGCCCAAGTACGAATCCAGTGTCACGATCAAGAGCCCCGTACAGACGGTCTTCGACTATATGCAGGACATCGACCGCGAGCGCGAGTGGCAGCCGAGTCTGCGTGAGGCTTCCCAGTCGCCGGAGGGCGAACCCGGCGTCGGCACCGAACGGCGGTACGTGAGCGAGTTCTTGGGCCGGCGATTCGAGAACGTCTACGTCAACACGAGCTACGAGCCGCCACACAAGGTCGTCTATCGGAGCACCCCGGAGTCCGACACGCAGGCGACCGGCGAGATTACCTGGGAGGCCGTGGACGGCGGCACCAAGGTCACGATGCGGGTGGAGGCAAAGATCGGAGGTCTGCTCAGGCTGGTCCCCAAAGCGGTGATCGAATCGGTCGGCCGCAAGGAGCTGAACGAGGCGCTGGCCCGCGTCAAGAAGCTCCTGGAAGCGCAGGGCGCCTGAGACCGGCGGACGACCTGACGGTCGCCCGGCGTCATTACGGCAGTGGACAGAAGAACGGGGCAGGCAGCGGCAGCGGTTCGCGCGTTCCGGCGCCAACGCAGGAAAACTCGCCGCCGTCAAAGGTGCTGGTCTTTGTGAAGTGCTGGTCGTCGCTGAATACCCACTCGCCGCTCTCGTCGTTACCGGGATCGATCGCCTCCCAGGTGAAGGTGTTGCCGCATAGCTCACCCCGGAAGATCGATCCGGAGTCGCCGGGCAAGGTGGAAGCGACGATCGTTGCCGTGACCTGGGTCAGGTCGGTCAGGCTCTGGGCGACCTCGAAGCGGTCGTCGCCGGTGATGCAGGACCCGTTCTCGCACTTGAAGGTACCGTTCCAAGACCCGGCCACGAGCAGGGTGGTCGAGCAGCTCGCGGTAACGGCCATGCTTTCCGACTGCTGGCAGCCGAGGCACAAGGCACTCGCAGCCGCCAG
Source organism: Gemmatimonadota bacterium (assembly GCA_039586575.1). Taxonomy (GTDB): domain Bacteria; phylum Gemmatimonadota; class Gemmatimonadetes; order Palauibacterales; family KS3-K002. The sequence goes on from JBDHKD010000005.1 coordinate 45,153, forward strand.
CACCAGGGTCGGCGCAATCGACCGCGCGGGCGTGGATTTCATCGGAACCCTCCGGCGTCACGAGTAAAGAACCGACGAGCAAGCTTTGATTGGGCAGCAGGTCTCACAAGTCTGGTGGCTCAGTCACACCTAGATCCGTTCCAACAGGAAGTCGGGCGTGAACTGGATCAGGTAGCCAGCCAGCACCGTGAACTTGCCCGTGACCAGCAGCAGCCCCACCAGGATGAGCAGGATCCCCGCCACCCATTCCACGTAGCGGACGTAGCGGCGGAATCGCTGGAACCAAGAGAGGAAGGCGGTGAGGGCTACCGCGCTCAGCACGAAGGGGATCGCCAGGCCCAGCGAATAGACGAAGAGCAGCCCCACACCCTCCGCGACGTTCGCACGGGTCGCCGCCAGCGTCAGTATGGAACCGAGGATCGGGCCAATGCATGGGACCCAGCCAGCGCCGAAGGCGACGCCGACCGCTACCGTACCTACGTAGCCGACCGGCTTGTTCTGGAACTGGTAGCGCTTCTCGCGGCTCAGCGCCGGTACCGGTATCACGCCCAGCAGCAGGACACCGAAGAGTATGATGATGACGCCACCCACGCGTGCGATGATGTCTTGATACGAACGCAAGAGCTGCCCGATATAGGTCGCCGAGGCGCCCATTAGCAGAAAGATCAACGTGAAGCCGGCGACGAAGAGCAGCGAGTGAACGAGCGTCACCCGCTTCACTTCCCCGCCGCCCTGCTCCAGCTCCTCCAGCCCTAGGCCGGTGACGAACGAGACGTAGGAGGGCACCAGCGGGAGAACGCAGGGGCTGAGGAAAGAGAGCAGCCCGGCGAGCAGTGCTACGACTATGCCGATCGAGGTGCCTTCTTGCATGTGTCCAGCCTGACAGTGGGTCTGTGGTTCGGGGGAAGTGGGTCAGTGGGTCAGTGGGTCAGTGGGTCAGTGGGTGTCAGTAACCTAAGTGCCGATCTACTGACTTTCTGACTACTGACTTACTGACCTACTGATCTCCTGGCCTACTGATCTACTGGCCCACCGACCTACCTCCCCTCCCCTCTTCCCAATACCCGATCATCTTGTAGACCAGCTTGGCCACCAAAAAGTCCGGGGCCACGAGCCCCGCTATGGGCGCCAGCTCGACGACGTCGGCGGCGACGACGTTACGCTCGGCGAACACACGTCGGAGCAACGCCAGCGCCTGCACCCAGGTTCCGCCACCCGGCTCGGGCGTTCCGGTGGAAGGGACGTAGGCGGGGTCGAAGAAGTCGACGTCGAAGCTGATGTAGACATTCTCACCCAACGCCCCCATCGCGCGATCCATCCAGCCCGGCCCCTCCAGCTCCTCGCCATATATCATGGTGAGGCCGAGATCGTCGATCAGCTTTTTCTCCTCGCTGTCGATGGCGCGAATACCGACGCCCACAGGCTTCACCCGATCTACCACCCTGCGCATGACGCAGGCATGGCTCCAGCGGGTGCCGTGGAAGCTATCACGCAGATCGGCGTGGGCATCGAACTGCAGGATCGTCAGATCGTCGCCCAAGCGGTCGGCCCAGTACAGCACCGGCACCTGGGTGAGGGTGTGCTCGCCGCCCAGCATGATGACGAATTGACCCTGGTCGCAAACCTCCGCGTAGCGCTGGCCGAACTCCGCCAGCGCCGACTCCGGGCCGGCGGCACTCAACTCCAACAGCGGGTAGGTGTGGATGCCGGCCCGATACGGCTCGCTGTTCAGCTCGTGGTCATAAAGCTCAACGTGCCGAGAGGCGCGGAGGATCGCCTCGGGTCCGCGGCGCGCCCCCTCCATGTAGGAGGTCGTCGCCTCGTAGGGTACCGGGAGTAGCGCGACCTTGGCGCGGTCGCGGGCGCTGTACTCTTCCCCCAACCCGAGGAACGCGTAAGGATCTTCCCAAGAGAAATCGGACATCGATCCGGCTAGCGCAGCAGCACGGCAGCGGTGACGACGCTCACCCACTTGCCGTCGTCAGGCCCCTCGGCCGTCTGCGTGACGTTCGTCGTGTGCACGATCTTGCCGGAGACCTGCCACTGGGCACGCTGCGCGTCCCACGCCGTGTCCGAGTCGAACGGCACGCCAAGAATCGTCGCCAGCATGCTGGCCGCCAGATCCTCGGCGTAGTCGCCCGCCGTCCTCTCGCTCTGGCCGTACTCGTGGTGTTCCGACAGGTAGCCGAATTGCTGCCGATCTTTGGGGATCGCCACGCCGATGCTGGCGGCGATGAGCCGGCTCGGCTCGTTCGTTTCGAGCCTCGACATCACGGCGAAGACGATCTGTCCCGGCGTCAGCAGCTCGAGCCCCTCCTCTCGCTCGATCAGCTCGCAGTGCGGCGGGAAGATCGACGAGACGCTGACCAGGTTATAGCGAGCGATGCGGGCATCGCGCAGCGCCATCTCAAAGGCTGAGAGACGCTCGCGATGTACACCGACCCCCTTGGTCAGGAAGATCTTGCTCGGTACAAAAGAGTTACCGGGCACGGCTCATCCCTCACAACAAAAACGCGGATCCGCGTGGCGCGGCCCGCGCAAATGGAAGCCTACACCCGGGCCGCGGCCCGAGTACTAGTGTAAGGGTTGTCGCACAACTCGGTAGACTAGTTCCGGCACTTCGGGCAGTAGCCGATCAACTCCAGCCGATAATCGAGAATCTCGAAACCGTCGTCGCTGCGAATCCCCTCTATCAGGTCCGTGTCGTGCGTGCCGACGACGTCCCGCACCACACCGCACTTCAGACAGCGAACGTGATCGTGGTCATCCGTACGGCCATCGTAGCGCGCCGGACCACCGCCCAGTGCAAGCTTGCGGGCCACGCCCGCCTCGACGAACGCCTCCAACGCCTTGTACACCGTCGCCAGACTGATGTCCGGCAGCACCTCACGCACCTGCGTGAAGATCTCGTCGGCCGTGGGATGCGACGTCACCTTGCGCAGGTAGCGGTAGATCGCCGCTCGCTGCGTCGTGTGCCGGTGGCCGGCCGTCTCCAGCGCCGACCTCAGCCTGTCCTCCGAGCTACCGCTTGGCGTGACTTCCATGGTTCTCTAATCCGATTCTCTGGGCCGCTCGTCCCGAGGAATGACCGTTTCAATAATAGTACTAAAAGTTACTTCTGGTAGCACGCTGCTGTCAATGAAAATTGCTTTATGTTTGGCGCCCGAGCCGTTCCCGTTGCCGGAGCCGTTTCCGTTGGCGAAACGAGAGACCGCCTCGTCCCAAGCCTCGGACTTGCCGCCGACCTGGACGACCTCGGGGACTCCGGCATCGGCGAGTCGATTCAACAGGCGGTCCGGTATGTCGGCCACCCACCGCTGTGGCGCCGTGCCTTGCTCACGGATCCGCTGAACCCACTCGAACTCGTCGCTCTCCGGGTCGTCGAACTGGGCGTCGACGTGAGACGTCAGGATCCGCCGACGATCGTCACCGCCGTCGAAGCAAACGAGAACGATGAAATGGCAGGCGTGCTCGCGGTTGGGGAGCGGTGGGAAGACCCACAGCTCATCGATCGACGAGGCGGGAATGTTGTCGGCAATGGCTCGCAGCCGTCGGTCAAGCGGCAGTGCCCGATCCGGCTTGGTCGGACCGCGCACACCCTTTAGAAGCATTCGACGCCTGGGTCCATTTCCACTGCTGTGCTTTCGATGCCAGCTCACCAGCCTCCACCTCCCTCACCCGACACCATCAGGCTGCTGCACCTAGACCGGTTCGCCCGGGGATGCCCTCATCCCGCAGAGCGCGAATACCGCAGCGACAGGCCGACTTACGGCCTTTGTTCACCCCGCTGACTGTCCCAAGATACGGCCAGCGGCGCTGTCACTCAAGACCGAGCCTAGCCAGGCCGCCTAAGGGCGGCTCGGCAAGCCGCCAAGACCCGTTTGGTGACCTCGCCCACGCTACCTTCGACCACCGCCCCGGCCGCCTTCTCGTGGCCGCCGCCGCCGAAGGAGCGGGCCACGGCCGCGACGTCGGTGGCACCCGTTGAGCGAAGCGAGATCTTCACCTCTCCGCCCTCCAGCTCGCGGAGAAGGACTGCTACCTCGGTCCCCTGCAAGTTGCGCAGCTGGTCTATTACGCCCTCGTACTCCTGCAGTGGACCGATGCGGTGCGAGAGTTCCAGGTCGAGGACGCACCAGGTGATGCCGCTCTGCTCGTCGCGCCGCATGGCGGCAAGCGCCGAACCCAGCGTCTCCAGCTCCGCCGGCGTGAGGTTACCGAAAAGCGGCCGATACAGCGCCTCCGGGTCGACCCCGGCCTCGATGAGCGCTGCGGCGAGCCGGTGGGCCTGCGGTGTGGCGTTAGAATAACGGAACGACCCGGTGTCGGTGACGAGACCCACGTAGAGGGACTGCGCCGTCGCTAGCTCGATCGGGATCCCGGTCTGCAGTAGCACGTCGTAGATCAGCTCCGCGGTCGCCGCCGCCCGCGGATCGATGAGCCGGAGCGCCGCGCCGATCTCGCGCGCCGCGACCGCGTGGTGATCGATGACGATCGTACGGTCTCGCTCGTAGCCCGGCGCGAATTCGCCGAGGCGGCTCGGCTCCGAGGCATCCACCACCAGCTGCAGATCGGCGGTCCGCAGCGCTTCCAGCCCCGGCCCGCCGGGAGCCAGCGGCGCGGCCTCATCCGGTAACAGGAAACGGAAACGGTCGGGCAGCGGGCTGGCGGCGAGCAACCTCACATCGCAGCCACGGGGACCGAAGTGATGAGCGATAGCGCAGGCGGAGCCCCAGCCGTCGCCATCGCCGTTGACGTGGGTGGAGACGGCGATCGAGGTTGCCGCCTTCAGCTTACCCGCGATGCGCTTCGCCAGGTCGAGACGGTGGGAGGGTGTCGAGATCACACTATAGCGCTTTGTACCTTTGCTGTGCCTTCCAGCGCCGATGCGCCTCGCGATTATCGACCCACGGCTTCCGCTCGAAATAGCTCAGCGTCAACTCCCGCACCTTGCCCGACAAGAGCAGCAGGGCCAGCAGGTTTGGAAGGATCACGATACCCAAGAACACATCGCCCAGCGTCCAAGCGACCGACAGGGTCAGGATCGCCCCGATGAAGTGCATGGTGACGAAGGCGAACTTATACGGCAGCACGGCCCGGTGACCCAAGAGGTAGTTGGCGCAACGATCGCCGTAGTAGCTCCAGGAGATCGCCGTCGAGATCGCGAACAGGAAGACGCTGATCACCACGATGTAGAGACCCAGGTTGCCCGGTAGCCCGCGTTGAAAGGCGATCATCGTGAGCGGCGCGCCGCTCTCCGCTGCATCGCCGTACAGCGAGGACAGCTCGCGGCCGTCGGCGGACAGCGCGATCCCGCGATCGGTATCGATGGTGCCCGTGAAGAGCAAGGTCTGCTCTTCATCCAGGTAGAGCGGCTCGACCCGTACTTCGTGCCAGGTCAGGACGCCGACACTCGGCGCCACGTAGCGGCCGCTTTCCACCGGGATCGCCACATCGCCGTCGAAATCGTCGTAGCCGCCACCCGGCTGCTCCGCGACGAACGAGATGTCGCCCTTGTCCAGAGTGATCTCGGTGGGCACCCGGATGTTCCATACGCCGGTCATTATTATGACGAGGCCGGTCATCGTGCAGATGACGATCGTGTCGATGAACGGCTCGACGAGGGCGACGACGCCTTCGGAAACCGGCTCATCGGTCTTGGCGGCGGCGTGAGCGATGGGCGCCGAACCCTGGCCCGCCTCGTTCGAGAACAGGCCGCGCTTCACACCCCAGATCATCGTCAGCAGGAACACGCCGACCCCCGACCCGGCGATGCTCGCCGTGGGGTGGAAGGCCTCGCGGAAGATCACCCCGAAGGTAGGTATCACCTGGTCGTAGTGCAGCGCGATGATCGTGAGCGCGCCGGCCACGTAGATCGCCGCCATCGTCGGCGCCAGCACGCCGGTCACCTTGCCGATCCGCGTGATCCCACCGATCACCACCATGGCCACTATGCTCGCCGTCACCAAGCCGCTCGCCCAGACGGGAAAGCCGAGCGTCGTGTTGAGCGTGTCGGCCACCGTGTTGGCCTGGATCGCGTTACCCGTCAGGAACGCCGTTGTCCCCAGCATGGCCGCGAAGAAGACCGCCAGCGGCTTCCAGCTCGGTCCCAGGCCACGCTCGATGTAATACATGGGGCCGCCGGAGACCGTGCCTTCCCATTTGTAAGGGTCGAGGTCCTCGCGCTCTATCTCACGGTAGCGCTGCGCCAGCGTGACCTCCGAGTACTTGGTCGCCATCCCCAGCAGCGCGGTGACCCACATCCAGAACAGCGCGCCGGGCCCACCCCAGTGAATGGCGAGGGCAACGCCGGCGATGTTGCCGATGCCCACCGTCGCCGACAGTGCCGTGGTCAGCGCCTGGAAGTGGGAGACGTCGCCTGGCTCGTTCGGATCGTCGTAGATGCCCGAGGTGACGGCGAAGCCGTGCCCCAACTTCCTGAGCTGCAGGAACCCGAGCCGGATGGTCAGGAACACTCCGGTCCCCAACAGCGCTACAACCACCCAGGGGATCTCCTGACCCTGGAACGGGATGCCTTTGTCCCAGATGTACTCGGACAGTTTGTTGACGATGTTCTCCAGAAGTTCCATGACGCTTCCGCAGTTTGATGGAACGGCCGCTAGGGTCGCGCTACTCTAGAAGCCGCCACCGGCGGTGTCAACCGACAAGCTTCGCCCAGCTGGAGGCCAGGTGAACCAGGTAGCTGGAATAGCGCCCAACGACACGGCCGACGCGCAGTGCTTCGAGGAAGCCCACCTGGCCCTCGAAGGCCGGCACCTCGATGACCCCGCGCCCGATCTCACGCAGTGTGTGGGCATCGGAGCCGGCACCGCCCGGTAGGCTGCGCGCCTCGGCCCAGCGCGTGGCTCGCTCGTTGAGCGCCGGTTTGTGGATGCGCGCGTTGAAGATCTCGACCACATCGACGTAGGGCTCGATCGTCGCCAGCACTTCCTGCCCGAGGCCCTTGCCGCCGGCGAACGGGTGGGGGACGTAGACGAGGCCCCCTTGGGCGCGGATCGCCTGGGCCGTCTCGAGTGCCGGTGTGCCCTTGGGGATCTTCTCGGAGATGAAGAGGCCGGTTAGATCAAAGCCTTCCGCCGTCTTCACTTCCTCGCCGACGATGACCAGCTCGGGCGCTCGCTCGCGGGCCCGCAGCGCGCCTTCGATCTCGTTGTGGTCGGTGATGGCGATGCGATCGAGGTCGCGCGCGCGAGCCGTAGAGATGACGTCGTCGTAGTCGCTGAGGCAGTCGTGGGAGGCGCGCGTGTGTATGTGTAGGTCGAGTCTCAGCACGCTCATCCCGCCCGGCTCAACTTCTCGATCTCTTTCCACGTCTCCCAAGCCCGGCGTTCCAGCGTCGGGATGTCAGAATCATTGTCGATGATCAGGTCGGCGCGTGCGCGTTTCTGTTCAGCCGGTACCTGAGCCGCCGCGACGGCATGAGCATCCTCGACGCTCAGACCACGCTTGTTGACCAACCGTTCGATTCGCAGATCGAGCGGCGCGTCGACGAGCAAGACGACATCGAACTCCTCGTCCATCTTCTTTTCATAGAGCAGCGGGACGACGCCGATGATGATGCGGTCACCTCGTGCTTCCGCCTCGATGAACAGCTCGCGGAATCGGGCGCGGATCGCCGGGTGGAGGATCGCCTCGAGCTGCTCACGCGCGCCCGCGTCGGCGAAGACGATGCGGCGCATCGCCTCGCGATCGAGCCGGCCGTTCTCGGCGATGACGTGCTCGCCGAAGATCTCAGCGACCAGCTTCAACACAGCTCCGCCGGGCTCGACGACCTCGCGCGCCAGCACATCGGCATCGATCACCGTGGCACCCCAACCGGCGAACAGGCTGACCAGCGTCGACTTGCCAGCGCCGACATTCCCGGTGAGACCGACACGCAGCACGGTTTCCAGCTTTAGGGTCCGCCGGCGGCGGTCGAGTCGAGCAGGCCGCCGCCCGTCTCGTCCTCCACCCCCAGCTCTTTGATGAAGCGATTCACCAGCTCCTCGCTCTTGAGCCGGACGTCTTCGGCGGAGAGGTCGCCGACCGGGACGCGGGCGCCGGCCATCATGCCGTGACCGCCGGCGCTACCGTCCTTGCCTATGACCCGGCGTAAGAGGTCACCCGCCGCCGCCTCGCGAAGCGATGTGCGTATCGAGATGACGATATCGTCCTCGAAACGGCCGATGCAGAACGACCAGCGGGCGCCCTCGAAGCGCAGGTAGAAGTCGGCCAGCTCCGCCACCAGGTCGGGATAGTCGAGCATGCCGAGATAAGAGACGATCACCGGCCCGCGCGTCCGCGCCCGCTCGAGCGAGCGGTGCAGCGACTTGAAATAGGGACGCGGCAGCGACGGGTAGCGTATCTTCGAGATCAACTCACGATCGGCACCGGGGTAGAGGGCAAGGCTGGCCGCGAGGTCGGCCGCCTCCGCCTCGCGTCCCAGGTCCTGCGTCTCCGACTGGATGCCATAGAAGAGCGCCGTGGCCAGGGATCCCACCAGCGGAAAGCCGGCCGCCTGCAGGTATTGCGTCATGATCGTACAGGTCGATCCGCAACCCTCCCTCACATCCTTGAACCTCGCTTTCTTCGTCTGCGGCCGTAGCGCATGGTGGTCGATGACGATCGCCGCTTTTTCAACGTCCGGCAGAGAGTTGTTCTTCGTCCCCGGCTGCGTATCGACGAGGGCGATGAGATCCACGTCTTCGAAGCTGACGTAGCGCGTCGGTGTGACGGGCAGACTCAGCTCCCGTATCATCGTGCGATTCTCGGCACGACCGACCAGGCCGCCGAAGGCGATACGCCCCGAGACGCCATCGAACGATTCTGCCAGCTTCAGCAGGGCGAAGGCACTGGCCAACGCATCGGGGTCGGGGTTGTCGTGGGTCAGGATGAGAAGGTTGCCACCGCCCTTCAGCACCGCCTTCAAATCGGCCAGTCGCGGCTCGCCGCAGCCGCGCCCGGCCCGCTGCTTTTGCTTCTTGTTCACGCTACCTCTCGAACCGTGATTCCGCGCCACTCAGTCGGAACAATCGCCCGGCGGGCCGGCGGCGTCACTGTCGAATCGCCGCGGCTCGCCCGCGCTCAACCGCTCCAACCGAACACCCCCGTCAGGAATGGGTTGACTTGCCGCTCGCGCCCCACAGTCGTCGCCGGTCCGTGCCCCGAGTAGAGAATCGTCTCGTCGGGAAGGGTGAGGAGTTCTTTCTTAATCGACTCCATCAGCGCCCGGTAGTCACCGCCCGGTAGATCGGTGCGACCGATCGAGCCGGCGAACACACAATCGCCTACGAGGGCGAAGCCATCGCCGATCAGGCAGACGTGTCCCGGCGAGTGGCCGGGCGTATGGCGCACCTCGAGCGTGCCGCGACCGATCTCGACGATCTGGCCGTCCTCGAGCTCGCCGTCGGGGTCCGGCGGCGTTTCGATCTGCAGCCCGAACGCCTGCGCCTGAGACGAGGCCGCCCCGTAGAGCCTTTGATCGGCCGCATGCAAGTAGACGGGCGCACCGGTCTCGCGCTTCGCCGCGGCCACGCCGCCGACATGGTCCAGGTGCGCGTGCGTCAGCAGGATCAACTCGACGTTAGCCTTCTCGTCCGCCGCCGCCTTCACCAAGCGCTCCGCCTCGGCGCCGGGGTCGACCAGCGCGCACGAGCCCGTCTCCTCACATATGGCGAGGTAGGCGTTGGCCTGCAACGGCCCGACGGGAAACCCGACAATCTTCATTGGCCTCAAGATAATCCCTGGTCAGGTACACAAAAAGGAAGGCCCGCTCGCGCGGGCCCCGCTCTCCCGATTCGCTCTTCGCTCAGACGGCGAAAGACGATCCACAGCCGCAGCCGCCCGCCGCGTTCGGATTGCTGAACGTGAACCCGGAACCCTGGAACGAGCTGTAGTAGCCGATCACCGTGCCCTTCAGATACTGAGAGCTGAACGGATCGACGAATATCCGGATACCGTGTGACTCGATGACCGCGTCATCCGCCCGCGGCGCTTCCTCGATGCTCAGTCCATACTGAAAGCCCGAACAACCACCGGGCAGCACCGCCACTCGCAAGCCCGCCGACTCCGGCGTCAGCTCTTCCGCCGCCATGAACTCACGGGCCTTCTCGGCGGCCTCGGCGCTGAGCGAGATCGTTTCCACAGTCTGCATTGTACCGCCCTCTATATGTGACGTATGTGACATGTCTGACCCTTGCTTCGGCTGAGTTCCGCCGCGTCTGGCGGTTACTATTGATAACCAGGAACCGGCCCCGAGATCAATACTGATTACTGGTTAGCGGATGGGGGGGCCACCGCTCAGCGACTCGCCGTCGCCTTCGCCTCCTTCAACTCCGTCAAATACTTCTCCGCAGCGATGGTCGCGGTCGTCGCGTCGCCGACGGCGGTGGTGATCTGGCGAGTGAGTTGGGCGCGGACATCGCCGGCGACGAAGAGACCGGGGATCGAAGCCCGCATGTCGCGGTCGCTGATCAGGTAGCCACCGGCGTCGTGCTCGGCGTGATCCTCGAGCAGGCCGGTGTTGGGCCGGAAGCCGATAAAGACGAAGAGGCCGGTTGCCTCGAGGAGGCTCTCTTCGGCGGTCTTGACGTTTTGGAGGCGGAGCCCGGTCATGCCCTGGGCGTCACCCACCACCTCGTTGATCACGGTATCCCAGATGATCTCGATCTTCGGGTTATCGAATACCCGCTTCTGGAGGATCTTCTGGGCGCGTAGCTCGTCGCGCCGGTGGATGAGGTAGAGCTTGTCGACGTAGCGGGTCAGGAACTCGGCCTCTTCCGTGGCTGCGTCGCCGCCACCGGCTACGGCGATCGTCTCGCCTTTGAAGAAGGCGCCGTCACAGATGGCGCAGTAGCTGACACCGCGGCCGGCGTATTCCGCTTCGCCGGGGACCTCGAGCTTGTACGGCGTGCCTCCGGCGGTGAGGATGACGGCCTGCGCGTAATAGAGCGGGCCCTCTTCGGTGCTGACGCGGAAGTCGCCGTCCTCGAGTTTCTTGATGCCTTTGACCGTGACGGTGTCGATCTGCAGACCGAACTTGGTGGCGTGCGCAGTCATCCGTTCCGCCAGATCCCGGCCTTCAATCTCCGGTAGGCCGGGATAGTCGTCGATCAGATCGGTGTTGAGCAGCTGCCCTCCGGTCAGACCGCGCTCGAGGACCACCGCCTTCAGCTCCGACCGCTTGGCGTACAGACCGGCCGTGAGACCCGCAGGCCCGCCGCCGACGATCACCAGCTCGTAGTTCTTCTCTTTCGTTTCGTTCGACATACCTGACTTGCCTCTCTCCCAACGCCGGCGCGCGGGTCACCCCCCGGCGCGCGCTATGGCTGCCTCGCGCAGTCGAATGTACCACTCGTAGGGAACCGGCTGTGAGGCCAGCTGCCCGCGGCGCGTTTCGCGGGGGCCGTGCCAGTCCGAGCCGCCGGTCTCCAGCAGATCCAGCTCGGCGACGAGCCGCCGCAGCCGTCTCACCTCGTAAGGGCCGTGCTCGGGGTGCAGCGTCTCCAACCCGTCCAGTCCGGCCTCGGCCAGCGCCCGGATGGCCGATTCGCTGTGGCTCTTGCCGCCATGCGCCAGAATCGCCAGCCCTCCGGCTTCCTGAATACGCCCGATGCCGTCGGCCGGACTCATGCGCCAGGTGGGCACGTAGGCCGGCTGGCCGGCGGCGAGGAAGCGAGCGAACGCCCGGTTGTAGCTCTCCACCCAACCGCCCGAGACCAGTGCACGGGCCACGTGCGGCCGGGCGATCAGCCCGTCTTCCGACGCCTGAGCCTTCACCTCGTCCAGCGTCAGCTCCACACCCAGCCGCTTGAGCTTTTCCAACATCCTCTCCGCCCGCAGTACGCGGCGCTGACGTGCGTCCTCCAGATACTCGAGCAGGCGGGCGTGGCCCGGATCAATGTAGTAACCGAGCAAGTGTGTCGACCCACTGTCGTCGTAACACGAGAACTCGATGCCGGGAACGAACGGCACCCCCAAAGACGCTGCCGCTTGCTGCGCCTCGTCCAGCCCGCCCACGGTGTCGTGGTCGGTCAGGGCTACCGCCTTCAGCCCTTCCTCGTGCGCCGCGGCGATCACTTCCGCCGGTCTCAGCAGCCCGTCCGATGCGTCGGAATGCAGGTGAAGATCTACCCGGTCGACGACGTCGGGCGGGGCATCAAATCGGTCCTCGGTCAGCACTCAGGGCTCCATGTCTAGAAACAGATTAGGGTTCCCATTACAGAAATGGCCGCGAGTCGGTGGGGCCCACGGCCGGCGGCCGAAACCTACCCGCGCAGAGCAGAGCGGTCAACGGAGCCGGATTGACAGGCCCGGGGCGCCCGCCGAGTTTTAGCCCGGACGAAAAATGATGACTACTGCGCAGGGCGGAGATCGTTCGCACGCCGTCGAGGACTATCTGAAGGCGATCCGGTACCTCCAGCAGGAGAGCACGCCGGTGAGCACTTCCGCCCTCGCTCAGTTGCTCGACCGCTCGCCGGCCTCGGTCACCAACATGATCAAGAGTCTGGCCGAGCGGGGGCTCGTCGAGCACGAGCCCTACCATGGGGTGCGCCTGAGCGAGGCGGGTGAACGGGAAGCCTTGCGGATCATCCGGCGTCATCGAGTCATCGAGGCGTATCTGATCGAGAAATTGGGATACTCCTGGGACCAGGTGCACGCCGAGGCGGAGCGGCTCGAGCACGCTGCCTCGGACGAACTGGTGGAGCGGCTGGCTGATGCTCTGGGACATCCGGCGGCGGACCCGCACGGTTCGCCGATCCCGACGGCGGAAGGTGAGGTCGCGGAGTGGCAGCATCCGGCGCTCTCGCGTGTCGCGGCGGGCGCGCGTGTGATTGTGCGCGAGGTGAGCGATGCGGATGAAGGACGACTGCGCTACCTGGCGGAGCTGGGTCTTTATCCGGGTACGCGGGTCGAGGTCATGGAGCACGAACCGTTCGAGGGCCCGATCCGCGTGCGGGTGGCCGGCGCGGAGCGATCGGTGAGTCGCGCCCTGGCCGATATCGTGAGAGTAGAGTTGCAAGGTGATGGACCCGGTGGTGGAGCGGATTGCAACGCCATCGACAGCTGAGATCCGGAGAACATGACCAGTATCAAGATCGACGGTGACGTCTGGAAGGTACGTTTGGGCGAGGAGCGTCCGCGCCCCGGTGTCCGCTTAGTCCTTTTCCTCAGCCAGCCCACGGGCCAGCGGCCCTATCGAGTTGTCGAAGTGCCAGAGGATCGGTTCGCCTCGCAGGACGATGTTCGGAAGACCTCGAAGAAAGACCTGGTCGAACTCTTCCAGCGTAGCACGTCGATGGACGTGCCGGTCTATCGGTCGGATGAGCTGAACGACGTACGGCGGAAATGACGGCGTGAGCGGCGACTCCATGAGTGATTGAGTAATAGATCGACAGAGTATTTGAATTCAGAGAGAGCGCGCCTCCGTTACACTCCGAGTTCGAGCATTCAATTGATCTATCAGTCAATCGGGCATGGAGTCTCGCATTCCCGACAAATCATCCCGGCACGAAGTCTTCGTCGGCAGACAGGCTGCGCACCGTAGCGGCGATGAGTTCCGCTGCCCGATCCACGTCATCCAGAGCTACCATTTCGTTCGGCGAGTGCATGTAACGGTTGGGCACCGAGACCAGGGCGGTGGCGATACCCATCCGCGATGTCACGATGCTGTCCGCATCGGTTCTCGTGCGGCTCGGTGCCGCCTCGATCGAGAACGGTATCTGCTCGCGTTCCGCCACTTCGACGACGCGCTCGAACAGCACGGGGTTGACTGCCGAGCCGCGGCTGAGGACCGGGCCGCCGCCCAGCCGGTGATCACCGTGCCCTTTCTTCTCGGCGCCGGGATAATCGGTGGCGTGGGTCACATCGATCACGATGGCGACGTGTGGGTCGAGGCCGAACGCGCCCGGCCGCGCACCACCACCGCCCAGCCCGATCTCTTCCTGTGTCGTCGCCACGGCGAAGGCTGCCGCCGAAGGCCGCTCGGCCGCGAGCCGGCGCGCCGCCTCCAACGCCACCAAGGCGCCCACCCGGTTGTCGATGCTCCGTGATGCCAGTCGTCCGTGCGGTAGCTCAACGATCTCGGCAGCCAGCACGGCCGCATCGCCGACGCGAACACGCTGGCGCGCGTCTTCTCCGTCCGCGGCGCCGATGTCGATCCACAGATCCTTGATCTTCGAGGCGCGGTCGCGGTCGGCCTGTTCCAGGAGGTGGATCGCCTTCTTGCCGACCACGCCGGCGACCAGTCCGTCCCGGGTGATGACCTCGACGCGTTGGCCGACGATGATCTCCGGATCCCAGCCACCGATCGCCGAGAAGTAGAGGAAGCCGTCGTCATCGATGTGATTGACCATGACGCCGATCTCGTCGATGTGCCCTGCAAGCATGACGCGCGGCGCTCCATCCGGGTTGACCACGGCGAAGCTGTTGCCCGCCACATCGCCCCAGACGCGATCGGCAAAGGTCTCGGCTTCGGCGCGCCAGGCTCGCGCCGGCGCGCCTTCGAACCCGGAAGGGCCGGGCAGCGCCAGCAGGCGCTTGAAGAACTCCACTGAGCTCGCCTTCATCCTCGGTCCTCGTTGTCGGTTCAGCGGGCTATCGATCAAACGGTGCCGGGCCCGGGTAGCTCGACTCCGGCCACTCCCCGTACACACCCTCGACCACGGTCCCCGAGCCGGGCATCGCCGCTCGGCTGGCCAATGCCGCCTCGGCCGCCGACTCGACTTCCGCGGTCACTTCCGCTTCCAGCTCCGCAAGAACGGAACGATTCGAGTCGGCCGCCGCACCGGCAGTCACCTCCGCGCTCGTGGCCAAATCGAGCGTCCCCTCGATCAGCCATGCCTCGTAGCAGCCGATGGGATCACGGCGTCCCCAGTAGGCGAAGGTCTCGGGGCCGAACAGGTCGCGCGCCTCCTGCTCGTCGTGCGTCGCGTGGCCGCCCATGCGGAACGTCTCCGCCGTGAGAAAGACCGGGCCCGCGCCGGCACGGCATCGTTCCACCGCCCAGCGCGTGGCCGCGTAGGCGTCCAGAACGTTGTTTCCGTCGAATTGCGCGCCCGTGACACCGTAGATGCCGGCCCAACCGGCGAAGCCGTCAGCCGCATGGTGCTCCGCGAGCGGGGTGCCCAGCGCCACCTGGTTGTTCTGGATGATGTAGACGACAGGCAGGCGCTGCGCCGCCGCGAGATTGAACGCCTCGTGCACCTCACCCGTCTTCGTCGCGCCGTCGCCTACCCAGGTCAACGCCACCCGTTTCGATGCCTGGAGACGGAAGGCGAGCCCGAGGCCGGCGATCACCGGGGCCAACGTGCCCACCATACTGATGGGAGCGATCAACCCGTACTCGCGACCCCCGATATGCAAGTCGCGACCCCGGTTCGGCGAGTCGGCCGTCGCCAGATAGCCACGCAACATGTCGGCGACCGGCATGCCCATCTCGTGGCAGGCACCCGCGTTACGGATCATCGGGGCGACCACATCGCCAGTCGCTCCACTCCGATCGATGGCGTGTACCGGCCCAACCGTGACCGCCTCCTCGCCGGTGCCCAGCCACGCTTTCGTAATGATGCCCTGCCGTACCCACCGCTTCAGGGTGATGTCGTGCAGCCGGAAGCGAAGGAGTCCGGCGTAAAGCGCCAGTCGCCGCTCCACCGTCAATCCATCGATGGTGTTTCGCCGCTCGATGTCTGCCTCGATCGTCTCGCGGTAGCGCTCCATCACTTCGCGGTCGGGCGAGAAGTCGACGTATTCCGGCGGTTCGAACGCGGGATAGCGCCTCATCCGCTCCCTTCCCTGATCTCGATCAGATCACCCGACTCGGCAATACTGTCACCGAAGCGATCGCCGGCTGCGAACAGAGCTTCGCGCAGGTTCTCCGCCTCGACCTCGAAGACTTCGTACTGCGGCACCTTGCGCTGGTAGCGGATCGTCACGAGGTATACGCGCTGGTCGCTCATAGCTGTCAACCGGTCTGCCTGGTTGCTGTCCTACGGCCCACTCTTGCGTGAGCGGCTCCTGGTGAGTGAGACGGGAAGCGTGGCGGGAGAGTGGCGGCGCTCGGGATCAGGGGCGGCTCTCCTCCTCCAAAATGGCCTCGAAGATCTTACGCCTGAGCTCCGGCGGCGCGCTGACCCGACCCTGATCGGCCACAAAGCGCAGGAACGCCTGCTCGAAGTCCAGACGCGGGTAGCACCGCTTGCACACCTCGAGGTGCTCGCGGATCTTCTCTACCGTCTCCTCGTCCAGCTCCTCGTCGATGTATTCGTAGAGCTGCGCCAAGACGCCATTGCAGTCGATACTTCCCTGCCCCGGCATCATCTTCCCCATCATGTCCCTGAAGAACCCCGTCATCTGATGTACCCCATCTCCTTGGCGTATTCGTAGAGGCGTCGCTGTAAGCGACGCCGGCCGCGGAACAGGCGGGACTTGACCGTGCCCACAGGCAGCTCGAGTATCTCAGCGACCTCCGCGTAACTCAGACCTTCAACATCGCTCAGGATCACCGGAATCCTGAACTCCTCCGGCAATTCCTGGATCGCCTGTTTCACTTCATCATCGACGATGAAACGGAAAAACGAGCCCGACGGATCCCGATCCTGCACTTGCTCGAAGACGTTGATGTCCTCAACGGCGTCGAACTGCACCGAGCTGGGCCGCCTGCTATCTCGCCGGAATTGATTGATGAACGTGTTGCGCATGATCGTCACCAACCAAGCTCGACAGTTCGTGCCACGCTGATACTTGTCCCAGGCCCGATAGGCCCTCAACACCGTGTCTTGGACCAGGTCGTCCGCGTCCGACGCGCTACCGGTCAGCCGCAACGCCACGCTGTAGAGCGTGTCGAGGTGAACCAACGCCTCTTGCTCGAATTCCTGCCGTCTCGTGCTCGCGTTCTCTCCCATCGTCCTATTAGATGGTTGGGGTCAGGGCCGTGCTCATCTAATTAAACGCCCAGCCCCTAGTGTGCAACGCCAGCGGCGGCCAAAAGGTTCGCCACGGCCGCCGGGTCCCCGGGAACCGCCCGAGTGGTGGCTGGTCTGGCGCCGACCTGGTCGAGTATATTGTAGGAGACCCTACCGTCCCCGTTGCCGAGGGCCCGGGCCGGCACTAGGATAGGAGCGCCGTCCCAGCGACCTCATCAGAGAAGGAGTCGATCATGCGATTCGGCCAACGGCCGATGGCAGTCCTAAAGAGTCTCAACCCCTCGGCTCTGGAAGCGCTGCGCTCCCTTGGCTCGGTGCGCAACTACCGCAAGAACGAGGGGATCTACGAGGTGGACCAGCCGGCCGACGCTCTGTACGTGGTGCTCCGGGGCCGCGCCCGGCTCCGGGACCGCGATTGGGAGGGCCGCGATATCACGGTCAGCTTCGCCGCCGAGGGCGAGCCGTTCGGGCTGGAGGCGCTTGCCGGTCTGACGCGTCGCACGCTGACGGCGATAGCCGCCGAGAGCAGTGAGCTACTCAGCATCGACGCGGAGGCGCTCCGGGGCTTGCTGGAGCGGGATCCGTCCCTGGCCCGGGCACTGCTTCGTTACACTGCCGAGGTCATGACCCATATGGACGAGCGGATCAAGATGCTCGCCTTCCTCGATGTGCCGTCGCGGCTTGCGGGCACGATCCTCTGGCTGGCCGATCGTTACGGCAGCGAGAGCGAGCGGGGTGTCGAGGTGCCTTACTGGTTCACGCACCAGGAGATGGCCGACCTGATCGGCTCGACGCGCGAGACGGTCACCACGGTTCTGGCCGAGTTCAAGCGCCAAGGGCTGGTGGACAGCCGTAACCACCACTTTGTGGTGATGGATCGGCGGGCGCTCACCGAGCGCATCCGGTTGCCGCACTTCGGCGAGGCTGTTGCAGGGTAGCAAGCCCGCCGGGCATGCCCTGCGCAGCTCGGTCGCCCGGCACTCCGATTCGCTGGCGACGAGCCACCCCGTACCGCTCAGCAACAGCTCGTCTAGCATCTAGCCAAACGCGCCAACATCGCTGAGGGCGACCGCGTCGCCGTCAAACCCCTAGGGCAGGCCGCGATGGCGCCCCTGGTAGACCCGGGCGCCGGTCGTTCGATCGTATAGATCGAGGCGCACGACGACACCATCGTAGGCGAGGCTGCCTCGGTACGCGGTCCCGCAACGCAGCGTCAGGCGAAGCGTAACGGGGGATTCCTCGCGCTGGCGCTGGTAGTAGTTGCGCAGCTTGACGAGTCCCAGCAGAGCCAGAGCTTTGCACTCACCCTCGGCCACCTCGGAAGCGCCGTAGCGCAGCTCACCCTCGACACCGCCGACCCACGTGCGCAGGCCCGTCCACTGGACCAACGTGGTATCGATCGCCGACACGTCCTCTGGAGTGATATCGAAGGGTAGTTGAGCAGCCGCAGGCTCGCGCGGACAGATCGCCAGGGTTGCGACGAGTGCGGTCGTCTTGATCCAGGATCCTATCGTCACCCTTACCGCCACCGTTTGCCGAGTCGTATGGGGACAGCCGAGAACAGGAGAGAACCTAGCTGATTCCCTCTACGGATGGCAGGGGGGACGGCTCGGGTCAGCCGACGGTTTTCGCCGTGCCTCTGAGCTCGGTGATCACGGCCTCGAGCAGGTCGCCGGCGCGTACCATGCTCTCACCGTTCGCACTCTTGCTTCTCACGAACGCCGCTTCCGCAGCAGCGGCGTTCAACTCACGGTAGGCCGCGAGCGTTTGGCGGGCCAGCTCACGTAAGCGCTTCCACTCTGCTTTCGCTTTGTTCTCCGCCATCGAACTTCATCTCCTCTTCGGGCTCAACTCGCACCCCAGGCCGCGGCTACCTGGGCAGCTCCTACGGTACTTGCCTGGTTCAGTGCCCTCAGGGCCGCTGCCAAGAGCAGCTCGGGACTGGCCTCGATCTGGCCGTTGCGGCCTTCGGCGCCGGCAACGCCGGCACTGAAGGTGACCGGGTACTCGCCGTCCACACGCTTCGACAGGGACAGCGAGGTGAAACGTGCAGCGAGTTGAAGGCCGCCCCTCGGTGGCGTGTTCGGTGCCAGCACGATGAACTTCAGTAGCTCCAGGTGGCCCACCACATCCGAGTTGCGCGTGCCGTGGTGCAGAGCGAGCGAGAACTTCATCTCGAGATCCAGCGCATGCTCAGCCGATACGCCCGCTTCGGCGGGCGTGCCATCGGCAGCGAATACGATGCACGTCAGCGGCGTTTGAGTTCGCCGAGCCAACGCGACCAGTTCCCTCAGCCTGCGCTTGATCCCCAACGACGTATAGTGGCCGGTCTTAACGTCGAGCAGCATGCCGGACTGAATCCCATCCACGTCCCGCTTGAGCCAGATCCAAGTGCCCAGCTTCGCCGCCAGCTCGACCGATTGGCCGGGCAACTCGATCACGTCCCAAAAACCGTCGCCCAAGGCTGCGGTCCGTCCCTCGTAGCTCAGCCGCTCATCGCAGATACCGATCAGCGGGATCGTCGGTCGCCGACCCCCGGCACGTAGCTGTCGGCCGATCTCGATGCGTGTGCTCACCGGCAGCCGCCTGAGATCGAGTAGCACCGCATCGCTGCGACGGTCGCCGAGGTAGCTGCTCAATGGGTCGGGCCGCGGCCGCGGCTCGAGCCGGTAACGATCGTCATGAAGGATACCCGACAGCGCTTCCAACAGCGCATCGTCGGTCGTGATCACCGTAACGGTCGCGGGCCCATGCGGGGATGTCGTCGTGCCTGCATCCAGCGGGAACCGCTCCTGGACCATCGCCATTTGCTGATCGCCTCCGTCTTCCAACTGAGCCCAG
Source organism: Gemmatimonadota bacterium (assembly GCA_039586575.1). GTDB lineage: Bacteria > Gemmatimonadota > Gemmatimonadetes > Palauibacterales > KS3-K002. The sequence continues at coordinate 64,916 of JBDHKD010000005.1, forward strand.
GGCCTTTGCGCGACCAGGTTGCAAGAGGTGAGCCGCGTCGGGTGCCCGATGCGGCGTGCTCTGTAACCCAAGGACAATGAATGATTTAGGCCGACAGATGCCTGGCGGCCGCGGCTGGCGGGAGACGATTGCGGCAGGCAAGCCCTACCCGCTGCGTGCAAACATTTCCGGGTCCGGAGGGCGGTGTGCGAGGGGGCCGGCTACCGGGGCCTGGTAACCGGCCGGCGGGCTGGGTGCCGTCGAATCAGAGCAAGTCGTCGGTCGCTTTGGCGTGCTCGAAGATCGGCCGCAGCGTCTCCTCCCAGCGGGCGGCGGCCTCCGGGTCTGCGGTATCGTTGAGGTAGGCCTCCACGACGTCGGCGGCCAGTTCGGCGTGCGCGATGGGGCGCGAGTGGATCCGCAGCCGCCAGTGGTCGGGCGGCGCGTCCCCCTGGCCCGGCGGGGTCGGCGACACGTTCCAGTAGCCACCCCAGTCGCGGAAGGTCTGCATCAACTGATCGCGCAGCTGTCGGCGACGGTCTTCACTCATGAAATCCCTGTCCTCTCTGATCAGTCTCCCGGGGCGACAGCCGGGTGCTGCGCGGCACCCGGTCGACGCTCGCGCGTGGCGGCGCTCGGCACGTCATGCCGCGCACCGGACTGCGACTTCGCGACGAGCCGATGCCACGTCAGGCCCGCCGAGAAGATAAGGCCGAGTACTATGTGGGCTACCGCCATGGCGCGCAACCAGCCGATGTGAGTGATGACTTGTATCAGATATCCGCTGAGGACCAGTGGCGCGACCGCCAGCACCATGACCAACCCGCTCTGCCGGCCCCGCTCCAGCCCCGCTCGGTAGTGGTTCCAGACATGGCGTGTGGCGACGAGTCCCAGGGCAAAGATGAATAGCGGCGACACTATGATGTGCGCTTTGAGGAAAGCGGGCTGCAGCGGGTGATTGATCACCGCCCAGGGGTCGGCGCTCGTTAGGAAGTACTTGGTGTAAAGAAGACCGATGCCGGTGAGCGTCGTCGCCGCCGCCGTGAGCCAGACGCTCCACCTCTCGAAACGGTTCATCGCCGGCTCGCGCCGCCCACGCCGGCCAGCGGCCCGATCACCTCGTGCAACGCCAGCGCACGGCGCGCCGCATCGGTGACGGTTCGCGACGTCAACGTCGCACCGCTCATGAACCGGATGGAGCCCTTGCCCGAGAGCTCAGCAGTGAGCGCCTGCCCTGCAAACTGTTCCAGCCATCCGTCGGGCGCTCGGTACTCGGGCGGTTCCGAGAACTTGAGTACCTCGATGCGCGCGATACGGGAGTCGGGCGTCACGACGATCATCAACACTTCCGGCAGAGTGCGGACGCGATGGGCATCGAAGTAAGCGACACCGAGGGGCGCATCGCCCTGCCGTCCCATGTAGTAGGTGATCACGCGCTGTTCCAGCGCCACTTCGCTGCCGGCCAGTTCCCGTGCACGCGCCAGGTCGTCATCATCGAGAAACGCCGTCTGCCGCTCGATGACCGCCGGCTCGGGAAAGACCAGGCGTAGCGCCTCATCCTGCGTCAGGCGGACCTGTGCCAGCGCTGCTGAACCGGAGACCGCCAAGCAGAGCGGCGTCACGGCCAGCCCCGCTTGGAGCAGCTTAGAAGATGTAGCCGAACGCGACATTGAACCGGTCGATTCCCGTATTGGCCTCGTTTCCGTGGCTCTGGTGGTCGGCCTTCACCACGATGTGGGTGACCGGCTTCCAGGCCAGGCCGAGCGTGACGATCCGCCTGTCGTAGGCCGGGTCCGCCACGAAGCCGTTCGGCACCCGGTCCTGGGTGTCGATCTCCTCGTACCGCAGGTAGGGGATCAACTGCTGACGCGTGCGCACCCGGTTAAGCACATCGTATCCCAGCTGGACGTACCAGCCGCTCAGCCGCTCACCCACCGACTCCGAGACGCTCAGGTTCTTGGCGGCGTTGATATGCTCCACGTCATCGATGTGGGCACGCGCGTACAGTGCGCGCAGGTCGAAGCCGCGGGCCCGGTACTCGGCGTGGCCCTCCCAGATCAGGGTCGTCGCAGCGATCGTCGTACCGTCGAGCGGCGATTCGGCGCCCTGGCCCGACCGTCCGACGTAGAGCGAGGTTCCCAGGACGAGCCCCAGAAGGCCCACGTAGTCGACGCGGCCGACGCCGCCGAAGTCTTCCGCCACCGCCTTCGAGCCCTTCTGCCGACCGCCACGCAGGCCGGCGGCGCTGAAGCCCGAAGCGTTCGAGCTACCACCCCCGACGGCGTCGAGGCCGTTCACCAGGTAGGCCCGGTAGGCGAAGCCGGCGGCGTCACCGAAGACGCCGATCCCGTTCTCGCGCCAAGTCGTAGGTATGATCTGCCGTTCCGTCTCGGGGCGCGTGGTTCCCAGGAAGGTCGTCGGCTCGTGCAGCTCGTTGATGAAGCCCATGGGCACGAGGACCAGACCACCACGTACTCCCAGATAGTCGGACGCCAGGTAGTCGATGTAGGCGAACTCGACGGACACCGACCCGGCCTGCCCCGTCGATGCATGCTCCAACTCGATCTCCGAGTTGAATACGAAGCGGTCGTTGAACTTGTAGCCGAAGTAGAACACGGCGCGCAGGAAGTCGATTTGATCGCTGCGGGCCGCCGCCGCCCCGTCCTCGCGCTCGTTCGCGAAGTTCTCGTAAAGGAGTTCCCCGTAACCACCGATGGAAACCCCCTGGTTGAGCTGGTAGACCTTAGAAGCCGCCGGGCCGAAACCGTAGACCCCCGTGTCCGCCTCCACGACGACCTCCTGGCCGAGCCGGAGCTCCTCGATCTCCCGGGTCAACGCTTCGACCTGCCGCTCGAGCCGGGCCAGCTCCGTGCTGTCACGGCTGGCCAGCTGCTGGCGCAACCACTCCACCTGACGCTCGAGCTCGGCCAGCCGCTCCTGCAACTCCGCCTCCTGGCCGTGCGCCGCCGACGCCGAGACCGCCAGCGCCAGCCCCACGGCGACCGCTAGAACGCAACGGGGTCGAGTCTTCACCGACATAACATGCTTCATCACACCTCGCCCACGAGTAGCCACGGTTCCAACGCTCGATTCCAAGTCGCCCTGATCTCCTCACCTTCTTGCTCGAGGAACAGCACGCCCACCTCAACCCGCGGTGCCGCCCACTCCATCCCTCGCTCGGGACCCAGCACGAAGAGCGCGGTCGCTGCCAGATCGGCCACCAGCGGATCTTCGGCCACGACCGTCACGCTCCCCCAGGCCGGCATGGGTCGACCGCTCCGCGGATCGAGGATATGGCCGTGCCGCTCACCTTCGATCTCGACGAAGCGCTCCGCTGCGCCGCTCGTCGCCGCCGAGCGATCGGCGAGCCGAATCCGAAACGCCGGCTCCGTCCGCCGCGCCGGATGCGCGATCGCCACCACCCAGGCCTGGCCTTCCGCCGGACCGCCGATCGCCAGGAGCTGGCCGCCGAAGTCGAGCAGTCCCGACTCGATCCCTGCCGCCCGCAGCACCCGACCGGCCGCTCGCAGCGCGGCGCCCTTGCCGAAGCCGCCCGCCGTCATCCAGCTCCCCTCGGCTCTCCGCGTCACCCTCGACCGCCCCTCGTCGAGCACGAAGGCGTCCGCTCCGCTCAAAGCCCGCGCCCGCGCGAGCTCCGCCGGCCCCGGTCGCCGACCTCCGTCCCGCAGCCCCCAAGCATCGATCAACGCGCCCACCGCCGGCTCGAATGCACCACCGAAGCCCGCACCCCACTCCTCCACCTCGACCAGCAAGCCGAACAGCTCGCCAGACAGCGGCGTCGGCACGCCGGGCGGCGTACGGTTGAGGCGCGACAACTCCGAGTCCTCGCGCCAGCTGCTCAATACACCCTCCAAGCGGCCCACCTCGCGGAACGCCCGCTCGATCGCCTCCGCCCCCTCGCCAGCGCCGGCCGCTGTCACCTGCACCCTGAGCCGCGTCCCCATGAGGTAGGCTTCCCGCTCCACGAGCACGCCCGACGCCGCCGGGACCGCAGCCGAAGGGGGTAGGACGGCCACGACCCCGGCGAGCATCAGGGCGACCCAGGCTAGGAGGGGTCGGAATGCAGTCATACGGTTCATCCGTCGGGTCGAGCCGGGGGGCGGAGTTATGAGATTGAAACCCATTCTCATTCACCGCGCCAAACTAGCCCGGACTTTCCACCCCGTCAAGTCGCACGCCGCCATGAGAAATGACAGCAGAAGCGGCGAGCGAGCTGAAGCCCGCCCCCGCCACTCGCGGTCGGTCGCGCTGAGCCGTGGCTCAGCGGGTCCAGACGTTGTTCGAGCGGTCGACGTCGGGAAAGGCTTGAGCGGCGTCGATCTCCACCCGGGCAACCGGAGCGCCGGGTGGCAGGAGGATGGCCGCGCGGGCGGCGCCAGCGAGCCAGGTGTCCACGGGGATGGTCTCCTCGATCACCTGTCCGCCTTCACGGGTGATGGTCAAGCGGACGGGCATCGGGACGAGGCCGCGGTCTTCGACGATGATGCGTGTGCCCTCGCTTGTTTCCTCGACGCCGGCCACCGCCTGGTCGAGGGTCCAATTCTCGAAGTACCAGCTGCGCCAGAACCAACCGAGGTCACGGCCGCTGACGCGCTCGAAGGTGCTGAACATGTCCCACGGGTAGGGGTGCTTGAAGGCCCACTCCCCGATGTAGGTGCGATAGGCACGCAAGAACGTCTCTTCCCCCAGCAGCCCTCTGAGGACGGCCAGCAGGGTAGCGGGCTTCTGGTATGAGGTTACGCCGTAGACGTTGACGTCGAGCTGATCGGACCAGCGCATGACCTCGCCACAAGAGTCGAGGCATGCCTTGGTCACGTACTCCTGCATGTCGAGGGCCTCATTGTTACGACCGGGGAACAGGTCTTCGGCGGCCTGGCTCTCGATGAACGAGGCGGCCCCTTCATCCATCCACGCGTAGCGGCGCTCATCCGAGTTCACGATCATCGGCAACCACATGTGGGCCAACTCATGAGCGGTCACGTGATAGAAGGCGGTATCGTCCGACGCGTTGTAGTGTCCGATGCGCGTCATCATCGGGTACTCCATGCCGCTCCTGTTGTAGCCCGACTCGACGGCGGTCATATGCGGCCACGGGTAGGCGAGTCCAGTGTACTCGGACTCGAAGGTGATGGAGTGCTGTTCGTACGGCACCATCTTGGCCCAGCGAGGTGTGGTCTCACGATAGAGGGCCTGCACGAGCGTGTAGTCCGTGTCTCCGTCCCCATCGCGATCACCGACCGGCGTGCGCGCCGCATCCCAGAGGAATCGGTTGGAAGCGGCAAACGCGACATCGCGGACGTTGTGGGCTTTGAAACGCCAGCTGAGGGTACCGTCCGCGCCGGCGGCGGTGGCGTTGCTACCGTAGTCGTCGGCGGTGAGAACATGCACTACCGTGTCGCTCTGCGCGGCCTGCTGCAACCGCTCGATGACCGGCGCCGCCAAGACTTCTTGCGGGCTTTGCAGAACGCCGGTCGAGGCGACGACCCAACCTTGCGGGACCACAACCGTCAGGCTGTAGTCGGCGAAGCCGGCGTAGAATTCGGCGACCCCCAAGAACCAGTCGTCCTGCCAGCCGGTGACATCGTCGTAGACGGCCATCTGGGGATACCAGTAGGCCATGAAGAAGCCGTGGTCATCGCGCCAGCCCATCCTGCCGCCGGCGCCGCGGCGCGGGATGTCGAACGACCAGTCGATCTCGATCGTCGTCGTCGTCCCCGGAGCGACCGGTTGCGGAGGGTGGACGGTGAGCCGGGTGGCGGAGACGGTGTAACGAGGACCCTCTCGCTCGCCCTCCACGATCTCTTGCCCGTTCACCGCGATGCGCTCGACGCGGGTCCCACCGGTGACTTCTGACGGGTAGCTGCGCGGCGCGCCTTCGGCATGGAGGTTCTGATACAGATTCAGGGACAGAGTCCCCAGGGTGTCGGGCGAGTTGTTGTGGTAGAGGATCGATGCCTCGCCCTCCAGTCGGTTTTCCGCGGGGTGGATGTGCGCCGTGATCGTGTACTCGGCCCACTGCTGCCAGTAGCTCGAACCGGGGGCGCCGCTCGACGTGCGCGTGCCCCGCTCGAGGGCACGCGTGTAGGCCGACGAATAGGTGACGGGATAGGGGATGGGTCGTTCGGGGGTAGCGGCGCCCGACCGGCCGGACTCGGGGCTTATCGCCTGCTGCGCAGCGCCCGCGTGGGCCGAAAACGATACGATGGCAGCGAGTGCCAGTGACGTCGGTATCGCTCGATTCATGGAACCTTCTCTTGGGTCGGTGATCCGATTGGGCCCAGAAGCAATACGCGACCGATCGGGGATCTGTGTCAGACTCCAAGACTCGACCTCAACGGGATCGGCCAGCGGCGCGATCTTCTTGCTGCGGGCCACGCCGATGCCCATTTTGTCCCGAGAATCGCCAGCCCAGAGTCAGGCCAGCCAAGCAACCCAGGAGGCCGGATGCCCAAACGGAAGCTCACCCGCCGAGACTTCGTCAAGGCGGGGGCTAGCGGTACGGCCGCCCTGTTCCTGGGGTGCACGGACGCCGCGCAAGATCTGTCCGGCGTGTCCGAAGATCCAGGCCCAGACCCACCCGATCCGCCGGACCCACCCCCTCTGCCCGACGTCATGCCCGAGCGGTCGCTCGGCGGCACGGGCCACGACGTCAGGCTGTTCAGCCTCGGCGGCCAGGCCACGCTCGAGCGAGCGGGCGCTCACGACGAAGCGATCGCCATCATCGAGCGTGCCATCGATCTCGGTGTGAACTACATCGACACGGCCGCCGCGTACGGCGGTGGGCTGAGCCAGACTTACATCGGTGAGGTCATGGCAACCCGTCGTGACGAGGTCTTTCTGGCTACCAAGACACACGACCGTACTCGTGACGGCTCGCTCCACCTGCTGGAGACCAGCCTGCAGCTGCTGCAGACCGATCATCTGGACCTCTGGCAGCTGCACGACTTGCAGAACCAGGGGCACCTCGACGCGATCTTCGGCCCGAACGGCGCGATCGAAGCGCTGCAGCAGGCACGAGACGAGGGGACGGTCCGCTTCCTGGGGATCACCGGACATTACGATCCAGCGATACTGGTCAGCGCCATCAACCGCTTCGACTTCGACACGGTTCTGATGGCGCTGAACCCGGCGGACCCTCATTTCCTGCCCTTCACGGAGGAGCTGCTGCCGCTGGCCGTCGCGCGGGGAATGGGGATCATCGCGATGAAGGTCCCGGCCCGCGGCCGCCTGTTCCGCGAGGGCGGCGTCACGTCGATGACAGACGCCATGTCGTACGTGCTGACCCATCCGGTAAGCACGGTCATCATCGGCTGCGACAACGTAGAGCAGGTCGAGGAGAACGTGGCTATCGCCAAGGAATTCGAGCCGCTGTCCGAACAGCAGATGGCACACCTGGAGGACCTGACGGCCAGCTACGCCACCGCGGCCGCCTGGTACAAGAGAGGCGGCACGGGATAGGCGGCCCTAGCGGACGAGCACGATCAAGGAGGCTTTGATGGCGATACGCAAGTTCACACGCCGGGACTTTGTGAAGGTGGGAGCGAGCGGTACCGCCGCGCTCTACCTCGGCCACAGGAACGCTCGCGCTGAGATCACGGGCCCGCAGCCCCCGATGCCCGAGCGACCGCTGGGCCGCACGGGCCACAACGTCAGACTATTCAGTCTCGGCGGCCAAGCGACGCTCGAGCGATCGGGCACTCGCGATGAGTCGATCGCCATCATCAACCGGGCCATCGATCTCGGCGTGAACTACATCGACACGGCAGCCGCTTACGGCCGTGGGATCAGCCAAACCTATATCGGCGAAGTCATGGCGACGCGGCGCGCCGAGGTCTTCCTGGCCACCAAGACGCACGACCGCACCCGCGACGGTTCGCTCCGCCTGCTGGAGGAGAGCTTGCGGCTCTTGCAGACCGACCGCATCGACCTCTGGCAGCTGCACAACGTGCGGACCGCCGAGCAGCTAGACCAGATCTTCGGTCGAAACGGCGCGATAGAGACGCTGCAGCAGGCGCGGGACGATGGGGTCGTCCGCTTCCTCGGTATCACCGGACACTACGACCCGGCGACGCTGGTGACGGCGCTGAACAGGTTCGATTTCGACACGGTGCTGATGGCGCTGAACCCGGCAGACCGACACTTCCTGCCCTTCACGGAGGAGTTGCTGCCGCTGGCCGTCGAGAAGGCGATGGGGATCATCGCCATGAAGATCCCGGCCCGCGGCCGTCTGTTCCGCGACGATGGCATCACCAGTATGAAAGACGCGCTCTCCTACGTCCTCAGTTACCCGGTGAGCACGACCATCGTCGGCTGTGATACGGTCGCACAACTCGAGGAGAACGTCTCGATAGCCGCGGGTTTCCAGCCACTGTCCGGCGAAGAGTTGGCGCGGATCGAGAGCTTGACGGCCGGCTACGCGCAGGAAGCGGCCTTCTTCAAGAAGGGCGGAGCCGGCTGGGGCCGCAGCGGCATGGATGACCAGGGCTTTCGCGACTGATCGAATCGCCAGAGGGGGGAATCAGGGAAGATGAACCAGAAGAAGCAGCAGGAACCGACCGCCGTTGCCGAGGATCTGAACCCGTTCCGCATAGCGCTGCAGCAGTTCGAGCACGCGGCACGCTACATCCCCGACCTCGAGCCGGGCCTCGTAGAGTTTCTCAAACGGCCGCGCCGGGTGATCACGGTCGAGTTCCCGATCGAGATGGAGGACGGCGATGTTCGTCACTTCGTGGGTTATCGCTGCCTCCACAGCCGAGCGCGCGGGCCTGGCAAAGGCGGCATACGCTATCACCCGGACGTTACCGAGGACGAGGTCCGGGCTCTGGCCTTCTGGATGACCTGGAAGTGCGCCGTGCTCGACGTGCCGTACGGCGGCGCCAAAGGCGGGATCATCTGCGACCCCAAGCAGCTGACCAAAGAGGACCTGCGCAAGATCACGCGCCGCTTCGTCGCCGAGCTCGGCAACATGATCGGCCCGTTCACCGACGTCCCGGCCCCCGACGTGAACACCAACGCCGAGACTATGGCCTGGATCTACGACACCTACGAGATGATGCACAAAGGGAGAAACAACCTGGGTGTCGTGACCGGCAAGCCGGTCGAGATGGGAGGATCCTACGGCCGCCGCGAGGCGACCTCGCGCGGCTGCCTGTTCTGCACGCAGCGTGCGCTGGCCAAGGGTTTGGTGCCCGGCCTCAACTCGGTAGTGGGGGCCCGGGTCGTGATCCAGGGCTACGGCAACGCCGGCGCCATCGCGCACGAGCTGTTCGCCGCCGACGGCGCCAAGATCATCGCGGTGAGCGACTCGCGTGGCGGTATCCACAACCCCGACGGCATTGACCATGCCGCCGCCGTCAAGCACAAGCAGCAGACGGGCTCGGTCGTCGGGCTGCCGGGGACCAAGAAGGTGACCAACCAGGAGTTGCTCACCATACCCTGCGACATCCTGATCCCGGCGGCGCTCGAGAACGAGATCCGCGGGGACAACGCGGCCAAACTTCAGACGCGGCTGATCGCGGAAGCGGCAAACGGGCCGACGACGCCGGCCGCCGACAGGATCCTCTTCGAGCACGGGGTCCCGGTGCTGCCCGACATCCTAGCCAACGCCGGCGGTGTCACGGTGAGCTATTACGAGTGGGTCCAGAACAACGAGTACGAGCAATGGGACGAGGATAGCGTCAACCTCAAGCTGCACGTGAAGATGGAACGGGCGACCGATGCGGTGCTCGCCAAGCAGCAGCAGATCAACGATTCGCTCGACGTCCTCGATGCCGAGCGCAAGAAGCACGGCCTCCAAGGCGAGCCGCTGACGCCGATCGACCTGCGCACCGCAGCCTACGTTCTGGCCATCGAGCGTGTCACCCGGGTGACCCTCGAACGCGGCATCTGGCCCTAGGCTACGACTTCGATTGACGGCGTACCGGTGCGGCCCAGGGCGGCCGCGCCGGCATACGACGCGGCCGCAACCAGAAAGAGAGCGTCGGAGCCCGCCTCGAGGGCGATCAGCGCGGCGAGCGGGGTCGCCACCACCGAGGCGAAGCCGTTCGCCGCCCAACCCCACGCCACTCGCTCCACACCACGGCCCGCCAGCCAACGCAGCCCCAGCGGGAACGGCATCCCCATCAGGAAGGCGAGCGGGGCCAGAACCAGCAACCCGGCACCCGCCCGCGCGAGTAGCGGGGCCGGCTGCAACAGATGAACCAACCTCAAGAGCAGCACCGCGAATAGCACCAGGATCGCGGCCAGCACGGCTCCGACCATCCACCCACGCTCCGCCGCGCGCCGGTCAGACCAGGCGCTGCCAATCCCGGAACAGATGAGGAATGCGGCGAGCGTCGCCGCCACCGCGTAGACGGGATGCCCAAGCAGCAGGTTGAGCTGCTGGATGGCGGCGACCTCGGCCGCCATGTAGGCGAGCCCGATCGCCAGAAAGTAGCCCACCAGTCGCAGCCAGTCGCCGGTCAAGGTGGTGCGAGCACGCAGCGTCGCCGGCACGATGATCAGCACGCCGGCGAGCACGAGGCTCTGCAGCAGAGTCGCGATCAGCGCCACATAGCCCCATTCCGCGAAGGCCAGCCACGATCCACGGTCACGCTCCAAGAATCTCCTCAGCGTCCCGGCCCGCAGGAAGTGGTGAGGATAGGGCCGCGCGTCGTCGACCGGCGCTACGCGGAAGGCGTAGGACTCGGCGAAGCGCTGCCAGCCGCCCTCCACCCCGACCGCCACAGCGGCGGCACGGTACAGGGTCGGCTCGTCCAACTCGTTGAAACCGCGCGCCGGGCCCTCGACGCCCGGATACCAGTCGAGATCGAACATCCGGGTCCGCGCCCAGTTCATGAGCGCGTGCACCTCGTCGCTTCGAAAGCCCGCCGGCTTCACCAGCACCGTCACCGTGGCCCAACTTCGCAGCACGATCAACTTGTCGATCAGGTTCTCGGGTGCTACGCGCCGCAACGCTTCGCCCGCCGTTAGGATGACGCGTACGCTCTCACGCGGTGGCACCTCCAGCCAGCGGGTGATTGCCAGAATCCCATCATCGCTCAGCCGCGCTAAATAGCTCTCGTACGCCTCGCTCGTGTGCAGGAAGTCCTCGTTCAGCGCGTGTACGCCAGCGACCGAGGTGCCGAATTCGACGCCCGCACCCAGTGTGATGAGATCGTAGTGCCGGCGCGAGCGGGCCACATAGCTCCGCCCATCGCCGATTACCCACTCCAGCTCCGCGTCGCCCCTGCGCTGGGCGGTCGCAGCAGTCGTCCAACCGGCCAGCTCCACCACGTCCGGGTGCAGCTCAACTGCGGTGACCCGCCGGGCGCCGTGCACGAGCGCGTTCCAGACCTCGCTCCCGCCGCCCGCCCCGATCACCAGGACCTCATGCCGCGCGCCCGGCACGTACGCAGCCGACTCCGGCAGCCAGTCGAGGATGGCCAGCGCACTCGTGTCCAGAGACCAGTCAACCGCCGCACCGGCGAGACCGCCGTCGACGAACAGGCCCGTCTGTCTCGGGAAAGCACCCCGATATCCGAGCGACAAGCCGGGCACGTGGCGAAACGCCGCGGCCTCCACCGCCACCACCCAGCCCAGAGGACTGGCTCGCTCGGCCAGGCGCTCGGCATCGGGGAAGGCCTCCACCTGCGGCAACCCCTTGTAGGGGGAGACCTCGAGTCGCCAGAACGGCCGCACCCAGGCCAGCAGGGCGAGCAGCACCGTCATCCCGCCGACCGCGGTCAGGAGCCCGCGCCGTTCCGCAGCCCAGGCCGCGCAGAGGCCGCCCAGTGAGGCGACGACCGCCGGGGCGGCCACCGCCCGCACCGGCATCACCACCCAGAGCACCACCAGGGCGAGTCCGGCACCGAGGCCCGCGCCCACGAAGCTCGCACCGTAGATCTCCCCCGTGCGCTGCGGCTCCAGCGCGAGCGCCAAGAGGATCGCCAGCGCCCCGACCGCAAAGGGCACGGCGAGGGTCAGGTAGACCACGGCGAGACGCACCCAGCTCCCCGGATGCCAGGCCAGTTGGGTCGGGTCGAGAGACACCCGCTGCACCAGCGCGACGCTGGCGATCAGAGCGACCGGCGTCAGCGTCGCTGCCCAGACGAACCCGCGAGCGGCACGCTGGGGCCCGGGGCGAGCCAGTGCCAGCAAGGTGCCGGCGAAGCCGAAGCCGAGCATGGCGATCCCGATCGCCATGTAGGCGAAGTGGTGGAACTGCTCGATGGCGAACACTCTGACGAGGAGGATCTCGTAGGCGAGCGTAGCAGCTGAGAGGAACGCGACGGCGAGCGGGCGTGCCTGACGGGTCGGCCGATTCACCGTAGCCCTTGCAACATCGGCACGAAGCGAACGGGCAACAGGTTGCGCGTGCGGACTTCGTCGTCCGAAAGCTTCTCTACCAGGATGAGGTTCTGGACCCCGTAGACGCTTCCCACCGGTATCACCATACGGCCGCCCGGTCGTAGCTGCTCGACCAGAGCCGGCGGGATGTGGCCGGCCGCCGCCGTCACGATCACCGCATCGAAGGGCGACGCCTCATCCCAACCGTAGTGCCCGTCGGCGTGCCGCACGGTCACGCTCTCATACCCGAGCCGTTCCAGCCGACGGCGCGCGTTCGTGGCCAGCGCCTCGAAGATCTCGATCGTGTAGACCTGGCAACCGATCGCACCCAACACCGCGGCCTGGTAACCCGAACCGGTACCGACCTCGAGCACCTTCATCCCCGACCGTGGGTTCAGGATCTCGGTCATGAAGGCGACGATGTACGGCTGTGAGATGGTCTGCCCGAGGCCGATCGGGACGGGGTAGTCGCCGTAGGCACGATCGATGTGCTCGTTGGGCACGAACTCATGGCGCGGTACCGAGCGCATGGCGGCGAGCGTCGCGGAATCGCGGACGCCGTAGTCCTCGATCAACCGCACCATCTGCTCGCGACGCGACGCGAAGCGATCGCCCTGCTGTGCATTCACGCCACACACAGGTGCAAGCGCAAGCGCCAGAGCCAACGCAGCGACCCGTCGAGTGTTCATGAGTACCCTACAAGTTCCGATGGGCGACCCACGGCAGTCAAGGGAAGCGGCCCTCAACCGTCAGGGCTGAAGGTCGCGCCGGTAAGGTTTATCCACTCTGCGCCCAGACCGGCCCGCGAGACCCCGCTCCGCGTCGAGGCTGGACCCCTCTAATCCCTAACACGGTTGAGGGAAAAGTTCATGACTTCGTGCGGTGCGGCACCCGTGAGGTTCGAGCCCGTGATATTTGCGAAATAGGGCGTCACGATCAGCCCGCGCAGCCCGATGTTGACCTGGCGCAAGGGAGTCGCCAGAAAATCGGGAAATCGGTCCGCGTTCAACATGGCCCAGCACAAGGCCCGCAGACAGAATCCAGGCGTAAAGGCCAAGACCTTCAGTAGTCCCGAAAGCGCCCTGATGTCCTCCCGCCGGGCCAGGGAAGCAATGGTATTGATGTGATCGATACAGCCCGTTTCTGAGAACCTCGGAAACCCCTCGCCACCCGGAATCATCATATCACCCAGGCGTGTCAGGGCTTTCTTTTCTATCCGGCCGAAAGGTGTGTTCATCCTCCGATTACTCGTCGCTTCGCTACACTGTCAACGCATCGGCCAGCTTATGCGACAGCGCCATGACTGTCAGTGCCGGGTTGATGCCCGGTGCGTTGGGAAAGATGCTACTGTCGGCGATGTACAGATTGTCATGGTCGTATACCTGAAATTGCTCATTCACGACCGCGTCCTTGCCGTTCGTCCCGATCACGCAGCCACCCATGAGGTGGAAACAGAAATGCATCCACGATGTCACCACCGCCTTCGCGCCGGTCGCCTTGAGCATGTCCGTGACGAGGTCAACCCCTTGGGCGCTCCGCCTCTTGTCGGCATCGCAAAGCGAATAGTCGATCTGCAAACGACCGCTCCTATCGGTCGTGAGCGTTCCCTTGGCCTCCGCGCGCAGGGCCACCTCGATGCAGGCCAAGTGTCTGTATTGCTTCATATAGCGCATCAAATCAGCGCCATACATGGGTGCAGTCATCGCCACGGCGCCCGGTGGCGCGAACACGTTCTCGAGTTTGAAACGCCAACTCTTGAACTCTGGACCGTTGCTGCCGCAGGCCTGAAATGCCCCTTTATGCGCATCGATGCGCTCCTCGAAGATCCCGAAGCACATGCGCTGCGGGTGCCCGGTGAAGCACTTGCCCAGCGCTGGCAGTCTCGTACCGAACCCGGAATTCAGAAGCAACTGCGGTGTACCCAGGGCACCGCACGCCAGGATGGCTTTTCGCCCCGAGAATCCCTCGACTTGGTTTCTGCGGTGACCGTAAACAGTGACAGAATCCGAACCGTATTCGAGCCGCTGGGCAAGAAACTCACTGACAACTTTGAGACCAGCTTGCTCGCCGCGTGCAATATAGGTCACCAGCATGTCTTGCTTGCTGCCGCGATGGCAACCGCCCAGGCACGCCATGCAATCGTTGCCCCGCTCCGTCGCACAGTCGGACTGGGCTCGGCGCAGGCTGCAATAGGCCAGCCCGTTTTTCCTGTGACCTTCTTCGAATATGAGTGCGTTGCGATTCCGGTCGGACTCGGCGACTTCTTGAAGCGCCAGCCCGTTCTCTGCCCTCGTATACCACGGGTCCAGAACGTCTTCGGCAAAGAAATCGATCCCGCTAACATCGCGCCAACTCCCCAGCGCTTCCCCGTCAAGGCGGTTCATCAAAGCCTGATTGACGACGGAGCCCCCGCCCAGACAACGGCCGCGCAGAAAGGCCAAGGCGCCGCGCCGGTCCAGGTCGAGCCCACCATTCCAGAACAACTCTGCGACATAGATGGCCTCGTTCTGGGGAAAGGTACTGGCAGTGTAGCGCTTGCCGGCCTCGAGGAGGATGCATCTTGCACCGGCCTGCTGCAGCTGGCCCGCGAGAAGCCCCCCGGAACTCCCGGAGCCGACAATCACAAAGTCATACTTGGCTTTTTCAGCCATCGGCGTATTCCTCAGTCCAGACGCCGAACGTCGAACCTAGGACGTCGGGAGTTGACCATCGTCAGACAACTCGAGCGTCGACTATCGGCTGTCGGCTGTCGGCTGTTCCTCTGACGGAACACGTGTAGTCCCGGACCTGCTTCTCGAGATCGAGAGCCATCTGCCGGCGTGGCGATTCCGACTCCAGCTCCGCGTAGTACTCCCCGCGGTCGATCAACTCGGCGAGCAGAACACTGACGAGCAGATAGAGCCGCAGTCCCTCCGGATCGCTGACCCAAGCGGCGAACGGAAACACGAAGCCCAACCCGACGCGCAGCAGGCTGGCGACGGGTCGCAACGGGCGGCCCGCCTCGACGAACTCGAGCTTCCTCAAGAGGTAGAGTCCCAACTTCCCGAGCCCGAAGACGCCGGCGAGCCAGGCGCGGCCCGCGAACACGCCGGCCAGGAAGAAGCCCGTCCACAGCAGGCTGGCACTGTGACGGTGTACCGGGCGCGCTGTCCTGAAGACGCCGTACACCCGGTCGGCGCACCACAATCCCGCGAACCCGAGCAGGGTCGCGACCGCACCCAGCGCCCGTGACCCGGGCACCAACCAAAGGTAGGCCAACGCCAGTGCGAAGAAGCCTGACATCGTCACGATCTCGCGGCTCAGCCAGGAGCGCCGCAGGTTGAGGACCGCGCGGTAGGCTCGGCTCACCTTCCCTAGATGCAGCGCGCCCAGCGCCAGCGCTACGACGGTCGCGTCAGTGAAGAGGATCGGATTGACGGAGAACATCGAGGTCAACGTCGAAGCCACCACCGCCACCAGCGTCGCGGCGAGAGAAGTGAACAGCATGAGGGACCATTCGGACCCGAGCGACACCCGCGTCGTGGGCGGCTGCGGCGCCGCGATGAACGGGTCGCTCACCGCGGGCGCCGACATCACCGGCAGCCGGCGGTCGGCACGGAGCGGCTCGATCCGGATGCGCGGGCCCAGGTCGGTGACCGGGAAGCCCTCGATCTCGCCCTCCATCTCCGACTCGGCCAGCTCGGCAACGCCGAGCGCGCCGGTCGGACAGAGCGCGGTGCAGGCCGGCCTCGAACCGTCGCGCAAGCGATGGTGGCAGAACGTGCACTTGGTCATCACGCCGCGCGGCGGATCGAAGACGGGCGCGTCGTACGGGCAGGCCCAGGCGCAGTACTTGCACCCGATGCACTTCGCCTCGTCCAGCAGCACGGCGCCCGTCGCACCATCGCGCGAGTAGGCCAGCGCCGGGCAGGCGTACAGGCAAGCGGGCTCGTTGCAATGGTTACAGGCCAGCGAGAGATGATAGAGCGGGATGCCGGGGTGCCGCGTGCGATTGAACGTGTCGATGCGTCGCCAGCTGCGTTCCGGCTCGAGCTGGTTCTCGATGCCGCAGGCCAGCCGGCAGGCACCGCAGCCCGTGCAGCGGTTCGGGTCGAAGAGGAAGCTAGTCGGCATCGTGCAACGGTTCGATTTCGACCCGGTTCTCGTGAAACGCCGCCCCGTAGCCCATATCGGTCTCGCGGGCGGCGGACGTGAAGTTCACCGTGCCGCCTTCGCTGATCCACCAGCCGTTGGTGACGCAGGCGCAGCCGCGCTTGAGTCCGTTGTCGATCCGCGCCTCGAGTCGCAGCTCGCCGCGCTCGTTGTAGATGCGGACCGGCTCGCCGTCACGCACGCCACGATCCCCTGCGTCGTCCGGGTGCAGGTAGACGAACGGCTCATCGCCGAACTGCCGGATCATCCTCAGGTTGTTGAATTGCGAGTGGATGCGGTTCTTGGTGTTGGGCGTCAACAGATAGAGCGGAAAGGCGGCCGGATCCGGCTGCGGCCGGCGGATCGACTCGGCCGGCTCCCCGTAGTCCGGTAGCCGGGCCACGCCCCAGCGCTCGACGGCTTCCTGAGATTCGAGCTCGATCTTACCCGACGGTGTCGGGAAGACGGAATCGGAGAACGCTACTTCCTGCTGTCCCGGGGCGAGTGTAGGACCTTCGCGCAAGCGATCCAGCGTCAGTCCGGGGAACGGCTGCAGGGCGCGTGCGAGATACGTTTCAACCTCCGCGTCCGTCGCCGGAAAGATGCCGGGATCGGTTGACTCGGGCATACCGAGCCGCGCGGCGAGCAACTTGTAGATTTCCGATTCCGGCTTCACCTCGCCAGGCGGATCGATCACTTTCTGCTTCAGTTGGATGTAGGCGTGCCAGTAGGCACCTATCACGTCCGACTGCTCGAACATCGTCTTGGCCGGAAGAACGATGTCCGCTTCGCGCGCTGTGTCCGTCATGAACTGCTCGATGACCACGCGGAAATCGAGCGCACGGAACGCCTCGAGCACCGTGTTGGTCTCCGGATTCTGCGTGACAGGATTGCCGCGCTCTACCCAGGCCATCCGCAACGGCGGATCGTCGGTCGCCAGCATCTCGGCACCCAGCCGCGCCGTGGGTATCGACACGCGCACTATGCCGTCCGGCTTCGCAGGCGGATAGAAGGCGAGCGGGTCGCGGAGCTCATCGAAGATGTGGCTCTGCAAGTTGGCGTATACCCAACCGCCGCCCGGCACACCGATGTTGCCGGTGATGGCCAAGAGCGCCAACATCGCCCGCATCGTCTGTCCGCTATTGGTGAAGCGCTGCATGCCGTAGCCGGGGCTGATCGTCACCGGCCGGATGGTTCCGAAGTATTCCGCCAGGCGCCGGATGTACTCGACCGGCACGTCGGTGATCTCGGCCGCCCGCTCCGGCGTGAATCCCTCAACCGATTCCCTAAAGGCCGGGTACCCCTGCACGTGCTTCTCGATGAAATCGTGATCGAGCTGATCGGCCCGGATGAGCAGGTGGGCGATGGCCAGCGCCAGCGCGCCATCGGCGCCGGGGCGCGGCTGGACGAGCAACTCGGCGCGCTCGGCCGATTGGGTTCGCCGCGGATCGATCACCACCAACTTGGCGCCGGCGTCCAGCGCCTCGTCGATGAAATTCATCTGATGGATGTTCGTCTCCGCGGCGTTCTTGCCCCAAAGCACTATCAGCCGCGCACGCGCGATGTCCCAGGGCGCGCTATGCTTGTTGTCGCCCAGCGTCAGCCGGGTCGCCTCGAGACCGGCCGGCCAGCAGAGGTCGCCGTAAGTGGTGGTATAGCCGCCGTAGAGGCGCCAGAACTTCTTCCCCACCGCGTTCAAGAGCCCCTTCGTGCCGCTGGCGCTGTAGTAGAGAACGCTCTGGGGACCGGGGTCGGCCCGCAACGCCGCGAGCTTCTCGGCGATGGCCTCCAGCGCCTCATCCCAGCTGATGCGCTCGAAGCCGCCGGACTTCGGGAGGCGCCGCAGCGGGTAGAGGACGCGATCCGGGTGATAGACCCGCTCTACGTAGCTGAGCCCCTTGAGGCAGGCACCGCCGGGCGTGGCCAAGTTACCGGAGTGCGGTTCGATGCGGCGGATGCGCCCGTCCTCCACCTGGACCTTCATGGCGCAGGTGCTGTAGCAGTTGCGTGGACAGGCTGTGGTATAGACT
>JBDHKD010000006.1:0-81677 GCA_039586575.1 Gemmatimonadota bacterium
CCGTGCTTCACCGCCAGCGGCACGACGGCATCGATACGAGCGCGCCCGCTCTCCAGGTTGATCGAGTTGATGATCGCGCGGCCGGGATTACTCTCGAGCGCCGCCTCCACGACCTCGACCTCGGTCGTGTCGATGACCAGCGGGGCCGGCACGCCCTGCGCCAGGAGTTTGACGAGCCGGCGCATCTGCTCCGCCTCGTCCTGCCGCTCGGTGAGCGCCGTGCAGACGTCCAGCAGATGCGCGCCGCCCTCCACCTGCTCGCGGGCGACGTCAAGGATCTCGTCGTATCGGTCCTCGAGCAGCAGCTCCTTCACCTTGCGCGAGCCCTGGCTGTTCACCCGCTCGCCGATCAGGGTGGGCGCCGGGTTCTGCGCCATGGCAAACGCCTCCATGGCGCTGGCGACACGCGGCAGGCTCGTGACCTTCCGTTCCAGCGGCCTCGCGCCCCCGACCCGATCGACCACGGCCTTCAGGTGGGCGGGCGTGGTGCCGCAGCAGCCGCCGACTATGTTGACGCCGAACTTGCTGACGAACTCGTCGTGCGCCTCGGCCAGCGTCTCGGGCTTGAGGCCGTAGACGGCTACGCCGTTTACGTTGTGAGGGATCCCGGCGTTGGGGATCACACTGACCGGCAGGCCCGTGTTCTCGCACAAATAGCGGATCGGCTGCCGCATGTGCTCCGGCCCCGTCGAGCAGTTGAGGCCGATCACGTCTACGCGCAGCGCCTCGAGCGTGGTCAACGCCGCCTCGACGTTGGTGCCCAGCAGCATGCGGCCGGTCACATCGAGGGTCGGCTGGACCTGGATCGGTAGCCGCACTTGGGCCGCGCCGAACGCCGCGCGGACCCCGGCCACCGCCGCCTTGAGCTCCAGCAGGTCCTGGCCGGTCTCGATGATCAGTAGGTCGGCGCCACCGGCGATCAGCCCCTCCGCCTGCTCGCGAAAGACCTCGGCCAACTCGCGGTAGGTTATGCGGCCCAGGGTCGGATCGGAGGCGCTGGGCAGATAGCCCGAGGGGCCTATGCTACCGGCCACGAAGCGTGGCCGGCCCGGCGTCGAGAACTCGTCGGCGACCTTGCGGGCGAGCTGCGCCGCGGCCCGGTTCAGCTCGACGATCTCATCCTGCAGTCCGTACTCGGCGACGCTCAGCCGGTTGGCCCGGAAAGAGTTCGTCTCGATCACATCGCAGCCGACGGCGAGGAAGGAGGCATGGATGTCGCGGATGGCGTCCGGCCGCGTCAGCACCAGGTGATCGTTACAGCCGTCGAGCGCCGGGCCACCGAAATCTCCCGCCACGAGCCCCAACGCCTGGATGCTCGTCCCCATCGCGCCATCGAAGACGAGGACGCGCTCTTTCAGGACGTCGAGGAAACGGCTCTCAGTCATCACGAAATTCAAACGCCCCGGCAGCGGTCTTCCGCGCGGGGCGCACAAGTAAGCAGAGCGTACTCCGTTCCCGGCACTTTAGACCTTTGGTTCGGCGACCCCAGCGCCGCCCGGCGGTGGCAAGCGTCCACAAATCCGTCCGCCCAAATCAGCTCGCACTTTCGCTTCAAGTATCGCTTGAGGACGGAGGCCGGTCAAGTGAGCCGACCAGCCCGCCGCTTGCTCTAACCGCCGGCAGTCGTTATTTAGATCACCAGACGACCCGGGAACCCCGCCGGCGACCGAAGACAGGAGGAAGATGATGAGGGGAACGCGTCTGCTGATCGGCCTGTTCGTTCTGGCCGTAAGCCCGGTAAGCGCTTTCGCCCAGGCCGGGGTCACGCCACTCGCGACGGGCCCAGAAGCGCTGGCTCAGAGGGCGATGGAGGTGCGTGGCTACTTCACTATCGAGGAAAAGATCGACATCTTCGGCGTCTACCGCCGTGGCGTCGGCGGTAACATCGATTTCGGCGTCCGCGCCGGCTACACCGACGCCGCCGAAGGCGGTTTCCATGTCGGCGGCGACCTGCGCTATCAGTTGCCGGCCGGAGACATGGACGTGGACTTCGCGGTGGTCGGCGGTCTGCAGGCCAGCTTCATGGACCTCGCCAACCTGCTCGCGGTGCCGTTCGGTGTATCGATCGGGACGGACGTGGGGAGCGGCGAGCGGTCGGTGGTGCTCTACGGTCTGCCGTTCCTCGAGATCGACCGCATCGATCCCGATGTGGGCGAGTCCGATACGGAGCTCGAGTTCGGCGTCGAGCTAGGCGGTGATATCGAGATCAACCGCAACTGGATCGCGAGTGCCGCGCTGTCGATATCGTCTCACGAGGACGACACGGTCCACCTGGCACTCGGGGTCATCTGGCGACGCTGATCGCGGGGCGGCGACAGGCATTGTGCGGTAGGCGGTATCGCTGATCAGTGATCAGCGATACCGCCTACCGCACATTCTTACACCGACCTAGAACGCTTCCCGCATCGCGGTTCGTATCACGTTCCCCACGTTCGGGGTGCCGGGCGGCAGCAGCGCCGGGTTGCGGAAGTCATCATCGAACGCCCAGTCGCGCTGCGGCGGTACGTAGTACGAACCGTTCCACGTCCCGGTGGTCTTCTGGCTGGTGAATGGGCTGATCAGCGCACCGGTGTAGTGGAAGACGACCTTGCTCCCGTCGGATTCCCTCCAGCGCTCGAGGAAGCGCGGGAAGTTCTCGATCCCGCCGCCGTACCAATCCTGGTAGAAGTCCTCGCTCCCGTCGGACGGGCAAGCGACATCGTGGTGATCGCACGGCGTCGGCCAGTGGCCGGCGAGGATGCCGGCGTTGACCGTGGTCTCTCCCGCCCGTTCGTACGTCCAGACGCCAGAGCTGACCCAATTCTCGAAGCCCGGACAGGGATTGCCCTGGGAAACCAGACCATCACAGTTGTCGAAGATGTGGTCGGCCGGGAAGTTATCCTTGTCCTTCCACTTCTGGGAGAGGATCGTGATGCCGTCAGCCGCCAGCGCCGCCGGTTTCTTGAACGTCTTGTTGTAGTTCCCCTCCACGTAGAGCGGCCAGTCCGTCGCGAAGGTCAACCGGTTGGGTAGCTCCTCCCCCTCCTTCAGCCGCAGGGCCGGGTCCACCGTGGCGTCGAGCAGGATATCGAGCACCTCGTCCGGGTAGATGGCGATGGTCACCGGCATTCTGAACTCCACAAATATGATCTCGGCGGCGCGGTTCTCGTTATTGCCGACCCAGTCATCCAGCTTCTTGAGATTGACGGTCAGAATGTCCTTCAGCTCCTGCTCGCGGCCATCGTAGAAGGACGACCACTCCCAGGTGACGATATCACAGAGCGCCTCCTTGTTGGGCACGATCTGACCGAATCGCTGGACGGTGATGGTGGGCCACCACTTGCCCTTGTTCTCGTCATCATCGGGAAGACCGCCGCAGATGCCGCTGCGGTTCTTGATGTCGCCCAGATCGACGATCAGATAGGTGTCGGCGTTCCAGGCGAACTTGACCGACTGCTCGGCCTCGCCGTCGTCGGCGTCACGCGGGCGGATGACCTCATAAGGCGCCACTCCCTCCGGCAGCGGCAGGCGCAACGAATCGACCTCGAAGGCGTCGGTCCGCAGGCGGCTGGCGAACTTGAGCTCGCTTTGCGCCTTGAACGCCTCGGCGCCGGGGACCGTACGGCTGTCGAAATCGAGCGGCACCGAGTCGGCGGTCACCGGGTTGAAGATGAAGACACCGTCGTAGATTCTATGGAAGTCTTTGCGATCGTGGATCACCTGGTTGGGCGTCGTGATCATGTCCATGTACCAGGCGTTCGCCGAGCTCAGGTAGATGTTGCCGTTGGCGTGCACGCGGCCGACGAAGTCCATCGGCGGCCCGTTGGTGGCCTCGAGGTCCTCCTCGAAAAAGACGCCGAACTGGAAGATCGGTATCGCCTGCGCCTTCGCGTCGAGTACCACGCCCGACACCGTGCCGTTGGGGTCGCTGGCCAGCGAGTAGATCTGAACGTTCTGGGTCAAGGCGTATAGCCCCTCGAACGGCCCGTCGGTAATCGTCTCGACCACCGGCGTGTCGACCTTCAGCGCGCTGAAGCTGTCGAAGACGAAGTCGTCGAAGAGCGGCGGCCGCATCTCCTCGAGCTCGGCATCGGCCAGGAAGCCGTCCTGCAAAGCGAGCTTGAGCTGGGCCAGCGCCGCCTCGCCGCCCGCCTCCGCCGCGTAGAAGGCGCGACCCTCGTGGAACTCCATGGCGGCGGCGCGCACCGACGCCAATACCCCGGTCGCCATGGCGGCGACGATCATGCCGATCACGGCGAGGACGATGATCGTCGTCACCAGGGCGAGCCCCGATTGACCGTGCGGGCGATTGAACTCGCTCATAGACGATTCTTCTCGTAGCGCAGGTTGCGCGGGGCGACGATCCACTCGAACGTCTCGCGCAACAATTCTCCGTTGTTGACCAAGGGATGTGTCCGGTCCGCCTTCACGTCCACGACTATTCTCACCGCAACGATGTCGTCGTAGTCGTTGCTGTCATCGGTATCGAACGGGTTGGCCTGCTCCAGCACATCCCCGTCATCGAACACCAGCTTCACATCGAACCCCTCCACCCCGTAGGCCAGCACCTCGCCCCGGGGTGAGCCGTCCAGATTCAATCTGACGGCCCGCATCAGCCGGTCGCCTTCGGCCAAGTAGTAGATCGTCGGCTCGAGACTCTGCACGTAAGTGGCGTTGCGGTCGAGACCCAAGCCGCTCATGCCGGCCGGCTGTCTCAGGATCGCGGTAGCGTCGGTAAAGGTCAGCTCGACCGAGGTGTCGCTGGTCACGTTCATGTTCTCGATCAGCACCAGGCGTCGTGCCCCGGGGATCTGCAAGCGCGCCAAGCTACTCAGGCCGATCTCGAGCGGCGCCTCGCCGTCCTTCAGCACCTCGATGCACTGAGGCCCACAGGTGCTGCCGGGCGGCAGCGGGTTCTCGGTGCCGGCCGGTGGGACGATGGAGTGGGCCGGTGCCGGCGCCGGCCGGTAGGGCACATTGAGGATCACCAGCGTGTCACCGAGCGCGCCGGGCCAGACGTCGACGGTCCCGAAGCTCGTAGTGCTCTCGATGCCGATGCCTGCCCGGTGCAAATCGTGTCGCAGCGAGATGCCGACGTAGCGGCCGGTGCGCGCGACGACCTCCCGCACCTCCTGGCTCTGCAGCACCCGGAACTCCTTGACCAGGTACTGCAACGCCGCGGCTACCACGATGGTCCCAAGCGTCAGAGCGATGAGTAGCTCGACGATCGTGAAGCCTGAGCTACCCGAGGTTCGCACTCTCGGAACGTGGCAGTGGTTCGTGCGCGACATCAGCTTCCCACGTAGATGACCGTTTCCACTTCGATCGACTTGACCCGGCCGAACGGGCCGGGATAGCCGACCTTCACTCTCAACCGAATCGCGTCGGTAATGTCCGCGTCCGGTTCCACCTCCATAGCGCGGACGAAGTTGCCGTCCGCGTCCGGCAGACCGCGCTCGTTGACCGGCTCTGGCGCTTGCGAGACGATCGCCGCCCGCTCGCGCGTCTTCACTTCCTCCATGTGGGCGAGCGCGATCGACGCGGCCACCGAGCGAACCGCCGACTCGGTCTTGAGCGTCGACAAGAACACGCTGGAGCTGGACAGCACGACCACACCGGCCGAGAGCAGCACGATCGCCACCAGCACCGAGATGAGCCCATAGCCCCGCTCATCCAGATTCAGCAGCCGAACGCGCCTCATGGACCCCACCCCCCATCGCGATACCGCCACGTCCGGAACGCTCCCGCACCGCTGATCGTCACCGCCGCCACCGCATACGGGTCGTCCTCGTGGCTCAGGTAGATCACCCCACCGCTGCCCGCCGGTACGACCATGCCCCGCACGTCGAACTCGACACGATCGCCCTCCAGCGTGACCGGATCGCTTGTCGTCCCGCCCAGCGGACCCAACACCGCCGCCCCGGCATCGAACACCACATTCTTGGGCAACTCGACTCCGGGCAGGCCGCCCGTGCTGCCGCGGGCCAGCAAGCGGCTCTCACGCACCTCTTCCGTAGTTCCCACGATCACACCGCTCCGAGCCACCGTCACGTCCATGAATGCCGTGTAGAAACCCTCCTCCACCCGGAAGCTCACTCGCACCCGCCGCTTCGCCGCGATAGCCCGCATCCGCACCTTCTCCAGGTCCCGCGCCAGCGCCCGTGCCGCGATGTCGACCTGCAGCCGCGGGCTCGTACTGATTCCCCGCGGAATGGCAACCGCGATCACCGCAGCCAGCAGTACCGTGACCACGATCATCTCGACCAGCGTGTAACCGCGCCTGTCCAACACCACGGTGCTCCTCATCCGGTGTAGCATCGCACTACAGATCGACCGTCCGTCCGGTCAAAATGACCGGCCGGGAGGCCGCCGTGCGCGACCCGTCTGGGCAAGGAATCCGCTCGAGGTCGAAGGCGGGGCCCGAGGGAGGGGAAAACGTCTAGGGATTAGGCCAACTTCGAGGCGGCGACGCCGTCACCGTCTGCGGTGCCGGCCTCCGCCGCGCTCAAGCGTGGCGGCTCCCCCTGGTCGTAAGGGGCAAGAGGTGGGCCAGGCCCCTAGAAGGCCTCTCTCATGGCGGTGCGGACCACGTAGCCGACGTTGGGGGTGCCGGGCGGCAGCTTTTCGGGATCGCGGAAGTCAATGTCGAACCACCAGTCTCGCTGGGGCGGCACGTAGTAGTCGCCGTTCCAGGTGCCGGTCGTCTGCTGGCTGGTGAACGGACTGACCAGGGCGCCTTTGTAGTGGAAGACGACCCTGTCGCCGCCCGCCCTCCACTCCTCGAGGAAGCGCGGGAAGTTCTCGATCCCACCACCGTACCAGTCGTGGTACCAGGTGCTGCTACCGTCGGCGGGACAGCCGGTCTCGATCCAGTCGCAGGGCGTCGGCCAGTGCCCGGCGAGGATCGCCGCGTTGACCGTGGTTTCACCGGCTTCGCGGTGTTCCCAGTCGGCGGCCCAGGCCACGTAGAAGGGGCAGGGGTTCTTGTAGGAGACCGTCCCGTTGCACATTTCGAAGTCTTCGTCCTCGGGACGGTTGTAAGGATCGTCGTCCCAGTTCTCCGAGAGAATCGTGACGCCGTCTCCGGCAACCGCCGCCGGCTTCTTGTCGTTGCTGTTGTAGTCGCCCTGCACGTAGAGCGGCCAATCGGTAGCCACGGTGAGCCGGTTCGGCAGCTCCGAGCCCTTCCTCAAACGCACCGCCGGATCGACATCGGCATCGAGGATCGCATTGCGGGTATCTACGCTGTAGAGGCCGATGCCCCCCGGGTTGATGAACTCGATGTAGATGAGCTCCATGGCGCGGTTCGGGTCGCCGGCCACCCAGTTGTCGATCTCCTGCAGGTCGATCTCGAGCACATCCTTCAGCTCATCCTCGCGCCCGTCGTAGAACGCCGACCAGTTCCAGTAGAACATCGCGCAGAGCTCACCGCCGGTCGGTGTCGGACGCCCGAAGCGCTCGATGGTGATCGTCGGCAGGTCGGGCGGCGGGCTGACGACCGCCGGAATAGCGCCACAGCCGAGCCCGTGACTGGTCGTGTTCACCAAATCGACGGTCACGTAGGTGTCGGCGTTCCAGGCGAACTTGACCGACTTCTCGGCGTCGCCGTCGCCCACCGGATCGCGGGGCCGGATGAGCTCGATCGCAGGAACACCGGGCGGTAGCGGCAGGCGCAGCGAGTCGGTGTCGAAGGCGTCGGTCCGCAGCTGGCTCGCGAACCTGAGCTCGCTCATCGCCTTGAACGCCTCGGCGCCGGGGTGCGTGCGGCTGTCGAAGTCGAGCTGGACGGTGTCGCCCAGCTCGGGGTTGAAGATAAAGACGCCGTCGAGCACCCGATTATGGTCCTTGCGGTTGTGGAACACCTTGTTGGGCGTGGTGATCATCTCGAGGTACCACGCGTTGGCGGAGCTCAGGTAGATGTTGCCGTTCGAGTGGACGCGGCCGACGAAGGTCATCGGCGGGCCGTTGGTCGCCTCGAGGTCCTCCTCGAAGAAGACGCCGAACTGGAAGATCGGGATGGCTTGCGCCTTGGCATCCAATATGACGCCCGCCGCGTTGCCGCCGTCGTCAGCGGCCAGCGAGTAGATGTCGACATTCTGCGTCAGGGCATAGAGGCCGGCGTAGGGGCCATCGCTGATCGTATCGACGACCGCCGCACCACGCCTGATCACCGAGAAGCTGTCGAAGTTGAACTCGTCGAGCGCCGGCGGACTGATGTTCTCGAGCTCGCCGTCCGCCAGGAAGCCGTCCTGCAGCGCCAGCTTGAGCTGCGAGAGCGCCGCCTCCGCGCCCGCCTCGGCGGCGTAGAATACCCGGGCCTCATTGTACTCGACGCCCGCGGTCCGCACGGCGGTCATCGACGCTTTGACCGCGGCCGCCACGAGCACCGCCATCACCGTGAGCACCAGAAGTGTAGCCAGCAGCGCCAGGCCGCTTCTGTTCCGCACGCTTGCCGTCAAGATCGATCGCATCAGCCTGCTTCCTCCCAGTGGGCGCTGCGCTAACGGTTCCGCTCGTAGCGCAGGTTGCGCGGCGCGACCATCCACGCGTAGTCGCGCCTCAGCAGCTCGCCGTCGTTCACGCGCGGGTCCACTCGGTCCGCCGCCACGGTCACCGCCACCCTGACGGCCACGATGTCGTCGTAATCGTTGGAGTCGTCGGTGTCGTCCGGGTTGGCTTGCTCGAGCTCGTCCCCGTCGGTGAAGATGAGCTTCACGTCGAACTTCTCGACCCCGTAGGCCAGGACATGGCCGAGCGGCGAGCCATCCAGGTTCAGCCGCTGCGCACGATAGAGCTGCTGCTCCATGTCGACGTAGTAGACGACCGGCACCAGCTCTTGCACGTAGGTCCCGGTCCGCGTCAGTCGTAGGTCGCCCTCCAGACCGGCCGTTTGCCGAAGGATGACCGGCACCTCGGTGAAGTTGACCTGGACCGTCGTATCGCTGGTCACGTTGAGCTCCTCAATCAACAGCAGGCGCCGTGTGCCCCGCACCTGCAGCCGCGCCAGATCGCCTACCTGCAGGTCGAGCGGGCCGACCGAGCTCTTCAACACGTCCAGGCAGCGTGACCCGCAGGTGCCGCCTGCCGGCAGAATCTCGTCAGTTCCGGCGGGCGGAACGAGAGGGTGCAAGGGCGCGATGTCGGGCTGATAGGGGACGTAGAGAACGACGAGCGTGTCGCCGTACGAGCCCGACCAGGTCGAGACCGTTCCGAACGATGCGGCGCTCTCGACCCCGATGCCGGTCCTCTGGATGTCGTGGCGCAGCGAGACGCCGATGTAGCGAGCGTTGCGACTGAGGCTCTGGCGGATCTCGCTGCCGGCCAGGGTGCGCATCTCACGGAACAGGTATCCCATGGCGGCGCCCAGCACGATGACGCCGATGACGAGCGCGACGATGAGCTCGACCAGTGAGAACCCGCGTCTCTCGATGCGAGCGGCGAACATAGTCAGTTGCCCGCGTAGATGACGGTCACCATCCTCACGGCCCGCGTACGGCCGAGCCCCGACGGATACCGCACTTCCACCGTGGCGCGCAGGGCGTCGGGCACGCTGGGTTCCGGAACCACGGTCACCGTGCGCGTAAAGGGGCCGTTCTCGTCCGGAGCGCCCGTCTCGCTGACCCTCACCGTATCCTCCGAGGCGAGGGTCGCCGGCGGCCGCATCTTCACGCCTTCCATGTAGGCGACGGCGATCGCCGTTGCGCGGGAGCGCTCCGCCGCATCGGTCTGCAGCGAGACCATGAAGGTGCTGGAGGCGGAGACCGCGATGACTCCGATGGCCAGGAGCACGATGGCCACGAGCACCGACACCATACCGATGCCGCTCTCCGACCGTGCCGCCGCCATGCGTCTCACTTTCTCCATTCGCCACCTCGGTATACCCAGGTACGGAAGGCGGCGGCGCCGGTGATCGTCACCGCTGCCACCGCCGACGGTTCCTTGTCGTGCGTCAGATAGATGGCGCCGGCGGTTCCCGACGGGCTGACCATCCCCCGCGAATCGAAGTCCACGTGATCGCCGCCGGCCAGGACCACAGGACTCGTAGCCTCGAACCCCGGCGGTCCGCCCGGTACGCCTCCGGTCCCGAAGACCACGCCGCGGGGCAGCTGCACCCCGGAGATACCCGCCCGCGAGCCACGGGCCAACAGCCCACTCTCTTGCATCTCGTCCGCCGTCCCGGCGACGACGCCGGAGCGATCCGGCGTCAGGTCCATGAACGCGCTATAGAAGCCGTCCGAGGTGTAGAAGCGCACCCGAACCAGCCGCTTGGCGGCGATGGCCCGCATGCGCAACAACTCGAGATCGCGGGTCAGCGCCCGAGCGGCGAGCTCGACCTGACGGTTCGGGGATGGTGTGAAGGCGCGGGGGATGGCGACCGATGCCACCACCGCCAGGATGATGAGGACGACGATCGTCTCGACCAGCGAGAAACCCAGCCTGTCTTGACGCATAGGCGTTTTCCCCGCCCCCGCGGGCGGGGCGCTGCTTCGGCCACGTGCGACCGTACGGCGGGATGGACTCCCAGCCGTTGACTATGTCTAAGCCCTAGGGCGGCAGCTCGAGCTGGTGTATGAAGCGCCGCGGGACACAGCTGGGGGAGTCTGGCCTCAAGATGCGGGTCCGGCACTGGCCGGTCAACAGCGCCCGCCGCGCCCGCACCAGCCGCCGATCTCAGCCGCCCGACCCACCTCTTGAGGGATGCAAACGACGTTGCAATTAGCCAGACACGGCAGCGCTGCGCCGATCCTGCCAGTTCCCTAACTGGCGAGCCCGCAGCCAATTATCCGCCCGGCCCACCGCGGCCCCACCCTTGCAAGCACTGACTTAACGCTGCCCGGCAGGGGAGCATCTCAAAGATGCGGGCCACGGCAGGCCCGGCCTCCCACCGCAAGGTCCCGCCAGGAGCGATATCAGCCGTGCCGTTCATAGAATTTCAGCAGCGCCTCTACCGCCTGAGAGAGGGAGAGAACCTGGTCGGATCGGACGCGCAGGCCAACATCCGGCTGTCCGAGCTGCGGGCAAACTGTGGGGTCACGATCAGCGTGGGCGAGCTGGGCACCTTCGCGTGGCCGGCCCGGGGCACCGCTTCCGTCGCGATCAACGACCGCCCGCTCGGTGACGAGCCGCTGCCGCTGTTCAACGGCGACCGCCTGTCGCTGAACGGTGCCTTGCTGGTCTACGTCGACGACGGCGGCGAGCCCACCGTGAAGCTGGACGCGCCGATCCCGGCGGCGGTAGCGAAGACAGTGGTGGAAGCCGAGACGCTGGCGGGCTCGGTGGAACCGGGACTGTTACGGCGACAGACGCCGCCGGAGCCAAAGAATCGGGTGGTGGCGGTCCTTCGAAGGCTCGACAACAACCAGTGCTACATCATCGAGCGGGCCGGTTTCAGGATCGGGCGCGAGAAGCGCTGCGACCTGATCATCCCGGACCGCAAGATCTCGCGCCTGCATGCCGAGGTCACCTTCGCCCGCGGTGCGCACCTGCTACGCGACCTGGGGCGCACGGCTACGCGGGTCAACGGCCGCAAGATCAGCGAGCCACACAAGCTGCAGGTCGGGGACAAGATTCAGATCGGCAAGTACGAGTTCGTCTTCCTGCGGCGATCGGCCGATGCCGAGGACATCGTGCAGGCGAGCGAGATCACCCCCGTGCGCAGCGCCGTGCCCGACTCGATCACGCTGGGCCAGGGCGCCGTCGGCAGCCGCGGCTTCACCTGGCTGATTCTGTTGCTCGGCACGGCGCTCGCCGCGCTGCTCGTGCTCGGCGTTTAGCCTTTCGCTCCGGTCGACCCGGAGGTCGGAG
This sequence comes from Gemmatimonadota bacterium, assembly GCA_039586575.1. Taxonomy (GTDB): domain Bacteria; phylum Gemmatimonadota; class Gemmatimonadetes; order Palauibacterales; family KS3-K002. The sequence continues at coordinate 11,785 of JBDHKD010000006.1, forward strand.
CCGGGAACCGCTCGCTCCGGTCGACCCGGAGGTCGGAGCCGGGAACCGCTCGCTCCGGTCGACCCGGCACTCCAGATCCCCGCTTACCTCAGGCACATTGCACACGCCACCCGTAGCCCTTGCCTAACGATCCGAGCCGGGTCGCTAACACCAACTCCGCTCGGCACTCCCCGGCTCCTCCCGGCCAGTTCTCAAGGCTGCCCCGGGGGCGGGGGCGGGTCGTCGAGCGGAGCCGGGGTTAGCGACCCGCGGTCACGGCGCAGCCGTGAGCGCGGGGAGGCCGGAGCGAGACGACCCGCCCCCGCCCCCCCGGGGCTAGTTCTCCCTTCTGCCGGTGAGCTCCTCGGCCGCTTCCATCGTCTCGGCAGCCGCCTCGGCTCCTTCGCGTAGCGACTCGCCGGCCCGCCGGCCGCGATCGATCACATCCTCGGCCGACTCTTGCAGCGCTTCCAGTTCCGCGGCCGCCCGCTCGTAGCGCTCCTGCAGATCCTGATACCGCTGGTCTCGTACGTAAAAGCCAGCGGCGAAGCCGGCGGCGAAAATGATCAGTCGCACCAGCAGCCAGCGAACGATCCTCCGTCGTCTTTCCGCCATCACTCAACCCCCCTGCTCTGTCAACGCGCTTCCAGGTCCTCGGGTGGCCAGGTCTCGTCGACGCTTACGTGCTCCTCCTGCCACAGCCGCTCCCACCCCGCCTCTTCGCCCTCGACCAGCAGGGCGTCCACCTCGTGTTTCAACTCGCGCCAGATCTCCTCGCTCAGCAGCCCGCGCCGCAACGCCTCGTCGAGCGCCGTGCGCTCGGCGGCGAACAGCTGGGCGCTGACGCGCCCCAGCTGCCGGCGTCGCACCGCGCCGTGGTCTTCCGTCATGGCGGCCAGCCGCTGCGCGTTCTCCTGGCGTACCGCATCGAAGTAGCGGTTGAGCTTGCGATGCAGCGAGTCCGAGATCTCGCCGCGCCCGTGCAGCCACTCCAGCTCGTTCAACGCGGCTCGAGCGGCGATCGCCTTGCCCTGCGACCGCTCGAACTCCTCCTGCAGCCCGGCACGCCTGGCCAAGCCCAGCACGCGCAACAGCGGCTTCATGGTGATCCCCTGAACGACCAGCGACAGGAAGACGGCGCCGAAGGTGACCGCCCTCAGCTGGCTGACCTCCGGGCCGATGAGCGGCAGGCCCAGGGCCAGAGCCACAGGGATGCTGCCCCGCAGGCCGCCCCAGTTGACCACGTGGAGCCAGCTGCCCGGCAGCCGGCGACCCGCCCACACCTGGTAGCTGCCGAGTATGGCATAGACGACGAGCGCGCGGGCGACGAGCAGGGCGGCGAAGGCCAGCCCGATCTGGCCGGCGAAACCGAGCAGGCCGCCGCGCTCGACGGTGAGGCCGATGAGCAGGAAGAGGAGCCCGTTGATCATGAACGCACCCACATCCCAGAAGTGGGTGAGGCTCAACCGGGTGGTGGGGCTCATCGAGAACACCCGGCCGTAGTTGCCGATGATGAGGCCGGCCACCACGACGGCGATCACGCCGGAGACCTCGAGCCGCTCACCGATCAGGTAGGCCCCGTAGGCGAGCGCCAGTGACAGGCCGACCTCGATCAGGTGGTCGTCGATGACCGAATACAGCCGGTGGGTCAGGTAGCCGAGGACGAGGCCCACGAGGGCGCCGCCCGCCACCACCTTGGTGAACTCGATTATCCCCGCCGTCACCGTCACCGGCTCGCCCTGCAGCGCACCGAGCACGATCAGGTAGAGGACGACGGCCACCCCATCGTTGAACACCGACTCGCCCTCGACGATCGTCTGCAGCCCGCGCGCCACGCCGTGTTCCTTGAACAAGGCCAGCACCGATACGGGGTCGGTCGGGCTGAGCATCACCCCGAGCAGGGTCGCCAGCGGTACCGGCAAGCCGAGCAGGTAGTGGAAAGCCGTAGCCAGCAGGGCGGTGGAGATCAGCGTGCCCAGGAAGGCGAGCAGGCCCACCGGCGTCGCGTACCGCTTGAGCAGCTCGAGGTCCATGTTGATCGCCCCCTCGAAGAGCAGTGGGGGCAGGAAGAGGACGAGCCACAGCTGCGGGTGGACGGGGAAGGCCGGGACTTCAGGCAACAGGCCGACGAAGACACCTGCGAGGACCAGGGCGATCGTGTAGGGCAGGCGCACGTATTTCACGATGATCGCGACGACGATCACGACCACCAGCAACTCGACCAGCAGGACTGTCTCGGACATGGGTCGCCTGAGTTGTGCCAGAGCCGGAGGGCCGCCCTCACTTGCGGCAGCCGCCAGGCGGACTGTAGCATCGCAGGCACATGGAGGGCAATCTCTCGCTCCGCCTGGAGTCCATCCACAAGAGCTACGGGGCCAAAGTCGCGGTCGACGACTTCGACCTCGCTGTCCCGCAGGGGACCATCTGCGGCTTGTTGGGCCCGAACGGCGCCGGCAAGACCACGACGATCCGGATTATACTCGACATCATCGGCGCCGACCGCGGCCGGGTCGAAGTGCTAGGTCGAGCGCTGACCCCGGCGGCACGCGATCGCATCGGCTATCTACCGGAAGAACGCGGCCTCTACCCGAAGATGAAGGTGGCCGAAACCCTCGTCTTCCTCGGCGAGCTGAAGGGTACGCCGCGTCGCGTCGCCGCTCAGCGGGCGATCGACTGGCTGGAGCGACTCGAGCTCGGCGCCTGGGCCACCAAGAAGGTCGAGGACCTCTCACGCGGGATGCAGCAAAAAGTCCAGTTCATCGGCACCGTGCTGCACGAGCCGGACCTGCTCATCCTCGACGAGCCGTTCTCCGGTCTCGACCCGCTCAACGTCGATATCCTCAAGGAGATCGTACTGGAGCAGAAGAGCCGCGGTGCCACAGTGCTGTTCTCCACTCACAACATGGATCAGGCCGAGCGGATCTGCGAGCGCGTCGTCATGATCAAAGATGCCCGCAAGGTGCTCGACGGACCGCTGGCCGAGATCAAGCGCGAGGCCTGGCTGGCCGGCCGGCGACGCATCTTGCTGGAGATCGAGGGCGGTGAGGCGGTGCTCGAGAATCGCGCCCTCGTCGCCGGCACCGAGCAGCAAGGCAAGTGCGTGGCCGCCGCCCTGCAGGACGGTGCGACGCCGCAAGCGCTGCTCGGCGCGCTGGTCGCGGGTGGCGCCGTCGTTCACCGCTTCGAGGTCAGCGAGCCATCGCTTCACGAGATCTTTGTCGCGCGGGCCCGTGAATAAGCTCATCGCCGTCATTCGTCGCGAGTACCTCGCCCGTGTGCGGAGTAAGTGGTTCATCGTCACCACCATACTCGCTCCCGTCTTAATGGCCGGCGCCATGGGCATCCCGATCGCCCTGACGCTCCAGGGTTCCGACCGCCAGATGCTGATCAGCGTGGTGGACGAGAGCGGTGCGCTGCTCGACGAGCTCCTCGACACCGAACCGTTCGCTGCGGGGCGGTTGCGCTACGTGCCGCCGCCGCAGCTCGAGCTCGAGCAGGCGCTGGTGTCACTTCAGCAACAGGTGCTCGAGCAGCACCTGGCCGGTTTCCTCTATGTACCCGCCGATGCGTTCGAGGGTGGCGACATCGAGTACTGGGCCCGCGATATCGGCCCGACTTTGGTGCGCGCGACGCTGGAGCCCGCCACCAGCACCGCCGTCCGGCGCGTGCAGGCACGGAAGCTGGGGATCGACCCGGCGGCCGCCGAATGGCTGACGCGCGAGGTTCAGCTCGCCGCCTATCGGGTCACGGAGGACGGGGTGGCGCGTGAGGCGGGCCAGACCACGATCGTCGCACACATACTCGCTCTGTTCATCTACCTCGTCGTGCTGCTCTACGGCGCCACGATGTTGCGGGCGGCCGTCGCCGAGAAGGCGAGTAAGACGGTCGAGATCATCCTCTCGAGCGTGCGACCCTGGCAGCTGATGCTGGGAAAGATCCTCGGCGTCGGCGCCGTGGGACTCACGCAGATCGCCGTCTGGGTCTCCGCCGCCGCCCTGCTGCTCGTCTACGCCGCCAGCGCCCAGGCGTTCGCCGGCGTCGAGTTCATGAGGAACCTGCCGCTGGGCCTCGACACGGCGGCGCTCTTTCTGGCGCTCTTCCTCACCGGCTACTTCCTCTACGGCGGCATGTATGCATCGGTTGGCGCCATCGCCAGTAGCGAGCAGGAGGCGTCTCAGCTCCAGCTTCCCGTCACACTGCTGGTGATCGTCCCGGTGCTGGTCATCCCGATCGTGCTGGAGACACCGAGCTCGAGCACCGCTGTCGTCCTCTCCTGGATCCCCTTCTTCACACCCGTGCTCTTCATCGCACGCTACGTGCTCGGCGCCGTCGCCTATTGGGAGCTGCCGCTGGTGTTCACCCTGCAGCTCTTGACCATCCTCTGCGTCGCCTGGCTCGGCGGCCGCATCTACCGCGTCGGGCTCTTGATGACCGGCAAGCGTCCCACGCTGCCCGAGCTGCTGCGCTGGATACGCCACGGCTGATGAGCGAAGAGCGGCGTCCACCCACAGCGTTCGAGGCTTTCCTGCCCTTCGTCGTCATGGCGATCCTGCTGGGGGTGGGCTTCGGGCTCTACCGCCTGCGCATCGAAGTGCTGCTGATCGCCGCGGCGGCAGTAGCGGGTCTGGTCGCCGTGCGTCTGGGCTACGGCTGGGCGGAGCTGCAGGCGGGAATCATCGAAGGGATCGCCAAGGCGCTGCCCGCGGCTCTGATCCTCGTCTGTGTCGGCGCTCTGATCAGCACCTGGATCGCTGCCGGCACGATCCCGCTTCTCCTGCGCCTCGGCCTCCACACGATCTCGCCGCGCTTCTTCCTGGTAACCGCCTGTGTCCTCTGCTCGCTGGTCTCGCTGTTCACGGGCACGTCTTGGGGGACCGTGGGCACGATAGGAATCGCTTTGATGGGGGTCGCGGCCGGCCTCGGTGTGCCGCTGGGCGCGGCGGCCGGCGCCGTCGTCGCCGGCGCCTATTTCGGCGACAAGATCTCGCCCTTCTCCGACACGACGAACCTGGCGCCCGTTGCCGCCGGCTCGAATCTGTTCGACCACATCCGCCACATGCTGTGGACCACGGTGCCCGCCTGGACGCTCGGTCTTGTGGTCTACCTGATCGTCGGGCTGCGGGCTCCCGCGGCCAGCTCGCCCGAGCGGGTCGGCGCCATCCTCGACACCCTGAACGGCGCTTTCGTTATGAGCCCCTGGGTGCTCCTGCCGCTTCCCATCGTCCTCTACTTCGCCTTGCGACAGCGCCCGACCATCCCCGGTATCCTTTTGGCCTCGGCGCTCGCCGGCGCCATCGCCGTGATCGTCCAGGGCGAATCGATCAGCGCTGTGGCCGAGGCGGCGGTGAGCGGCTACGTCGCCGACACCGGCGACCCGGCGGTGGACGGCCTGCTGTCGCGAGGCGGCATGGGGCCGATGATGGAAGTCACACTGATCGTCTTCGCCGCCTTCTCGTTCGCCGGGATCGCCAACCGGGCCGGCATGCTGGACGTAGCGCTGGGCTATCTCATGCGCCTGACGCGCTCTACCGGCCAGCTGATCGCCGCCACCGTCGGCTCGACGATCTTCACGGCGCTCATCACCGGCTCCAGCTACCTGACCATCCTGATGCCCGGCGAGCTGTTCGCGCCGGCCTACCGGCAGCGCGGCCTGGCCGCCAAGAACCTGTCGCGCACCCTGGAAGACAGCGGCACCGTGGTCGTCCCGCTGATCCCCTGGTCGGCGGCCGGTGTCTTCATGGCGGCGACGCTCGACGTGCCGACGCTCTCCTACCTGCCGTGGGCGGTCCTCAACTACACGGGCTTCGCCGTGGCCATCTTCTATGGGTTCACCGGGATGGCGATCGCGCCGCGGGTGAGGGAAGACGAGACGCTGGCGGGGAGCTGAGGAAGACGGTAGGTCAGTGGGTCGGTAGGTCAGTGGGTCGGTAGGTCAGTGGGTCGGTAGGTCAGTGGGTCGGTTTACCGATTGGCCGGAAAGAATGTGCTTTGTCGATCATGGATTGCAGCATTCGGCCAATCTCAGCGAGCTGCGTGACCAGCTCTTTTGCCTGTGATTCTGTCAGGTACCCGCAAGCAGCTGCCGTTTGAATCCAGTGCTGGACCTCGAGCTGCTCGGAGTCGGCCCCGACAAGCCTGCTCACGAAGTACCGATCGTACCGACGATTCCCCCAAGCTTCAGCGATTTGTGCCCCGACCGACCTGGACGCGCGGCGAACCTGATCGGTGAGAGAGTACGTTTCCTCCCTCGGGAAGCTCTTGCTCAACTGATAGATCCTGTCGGCAACCTCAAATGCCTTCTTGTAGACCTCCAAATCCTGAAAGCGCTGCACACGGGGTGGCATCGGTCAAGTGATCGATTGTCTGCAGGTCAAGTACCACAAACGCCTCCCACTCAATACAACCTGGCCGTCACCAAACCGTCATCACTCGCTGTCCATGCCGAATGAACCTACTGACCCACTGACCTACTGACCTACTGACCCACTGACCTACTGACCCACTGACCCACTGACCCACCGACCTACCGACCCACCGACCTCACCCGTGCTCGATCTCCACCGCCACCCTCCGCACCTCCCGGCGCGTCACGATGAGCAGCACGCCGGCGATGATCACGGCGCTGGCCAACAAGACGCGCGGCGTCAGCGGCTCGGCGGCGAGCGCCCAACCGAGGAAGACGGCGACGATCGGGTTGACGTAGGCGTGGGTGATGACGCGCGCCGGTGTCGAGACCTTGAGTAGCCACAGGTAGGCGCTGACGGCGACGATCGACCCGAACACGATGAGGTAGCCGAGCGATAGCAGCGACTTGAGCGAAACTCCGCTCGGCTGCAGCTGGGTCCACTCGCCGAACGCCGTAGCTACCAGGAGTAGAATCACGCCGCCGGCCAGCATCTCCATGCCGATCGCCAAGACGGGGGCGGCCGGCAGGTGGCCTTGGCGGGTATAGAGCGAGCCGAACGACCAGGTGACCGTACCGACGAGGATCACCGCGGCACCGAACGGGTCGATACGTGCGGCCCCGGCGAGCTGGGCCGGGCCCACCAGGATGACGACCCCGGCAAAGCCCATCAGGATGCCGCCGAGAACCTTGGCGCCCGGCCGTTCACCGTCGTAGAACAGCCAGTCGATCAGCACCATCCACAGCGGACCGACGGCCACGAGCAGCGCCGCGGCACCCGAGGGCACGTGTTGCTCCGCCCACGACACGCCACCCACCCCGATGACGAACATCAACGTCCCCACCATCGCCGCCGCCGCCCAGTGCGAGGCCCGCGGGCGCGGCCTGCCGCGCAGCTGCGTCCAGCCGTACATGAGCAGACCGGCAAGCACGAAGCGGCAGCCGGCCATCAGGAAGGGTGGCAAGGTCTCGACGGCGAAGCGGATGGCCAGGTAGGTCGATCCCCAGATCAAGTAGATCGCCGCAAACGCGGCCACGAGACTCAGCCGCGTGGGAGCGGCGCCAGGCGCCGCGACCCCGGAAGCCCGTCCTCGCTCCATAGTGATGGAGCAAGTACGGTCGGAGGCAGGCGACCGCAAGGGTGGAGGGTGGCCGCGCTGGCGCGGTGCGGCCGGCACGGCGCATATTGCCTCACCATGAGCGTTAGCGGCTTACAGACACCGATCCAGCGAGCCCAAGAGCAGGCCTCGAACGTCCAGGGCTTCATGGGCCGGTTCTGGGATGCGATGACCAGCGGAGGGGCGCTGGAAAAGCTCGCCATCTTCTTGATCATCGCCTTCGCACTCTACGCCCTTTCCCGGCTCATCCGGCGCGGCATCGACGCCCATATCGAAGATGTCAATCAACGCCACCAGCTCCGCAAGATCGTCGTCTATACGTTCTGGATCGCGTTGGCCGGCGCCGGCGTCATCCTGTTCGCCGAGCGCCTGGCACTGGCGGACGTCGGAACGATCCTCGGTCTCATCGCCGCTGCCGTCACCATCGCGCTGGCCGATGTGGTGCGCAGCCTGGCTGGTTGGATCTACATCAACTCGCGCCGTGGCGTCGAGATCGGCAGCAGGATCCAGGTCGATAGCACCATAGGCGACGTCATCGACATCGGGCTCTTGAAGACGACGCTACTCGAGGTTGGCGAGCCACTGGTCCACGCGCTCCAGTCGACCGGCCGGATCGTGACCATTCCCAACAGCGTGTTCCTCAACAAGAACGTCATCTCGTCGGCGACGGTGAACCCGCTCGTCTGGCAGGAGATCCAGATCCTGGTCACCTTCGAGAGCAACTGGAAGCGCGCCCGCGAGATCATCTCCGAGGTGGCGACGGAGCTGTACGAGGAGATCGTCCCCGACCTGCGGGCCGGGTTCGAGAGGCTCGAGCGCGAGTACGCTTTCCGGCTGGGCTCCACCGCCCCCATCGTTTATACGGTGATCGCCGACTCGGGAGTCCTGCTCACCCTCCGTAACCTCACACCGGTCAGGAAGCGCCGCTCGCTGAGCGACCGCATGTCGACCGCCATCCTGGATCGCTTCGCCAAGGAACCGGACATCGAATTCGCCTACCCCACCTACCGGGCCTTCCGGCTCGGGGAAGGCGGCGACGTCACGCCGCCGCCACCCGGCCTCTAGAAAAAAAACCGGCCGCCGATCTTGCAGACCGACGGCCGGCTCAGGGGTCTGGCCTCGACCGGCGCGACGCCTCAGGGCGCCGCCGGGATTACTACCCCCGGACAAAGGCCGGTAGCTTGCCTATACCGCCTCGAGGCAGTCGCTTGCCCGTGCCGGTTGGCCAGATGATTCAACGGACACTGGACCACCTCCTTTCGTTAGGGTGAACGCCTGGGGCACTCCGAAGGCCGACGCGCTTCACCCGCACGCCGACCCTGCCAAGCTAATGCGCCAGCACCCGTAACAGCAAGAATTTCTTGCGCCGGGCCGCTCCGTGCGACCGCGCGATCGCTGCTTCTTGAGAGCCGCGTGGGGTGGTCGAGCGTAATTTGGAGCGCGGCGGCGGCGCAGCCGCCGTTCCCGCAACCGGGCCGCGCGACATGAAGCGAGACCACCCCACGCGGCCCCTCCTGCCTTGACGGGGCCATTTTCAGCCGGATATTGTGACGCGCCGACTTTACCGAAGGCCGATCACCCTTGCCTTACATCTCGGAGGAGTCATGGCTGAGACACAGGTTCCCGATAACTTGCTCTACACCGCCGAGCACGAGTACATCAAGAAGGCAGGCGACGACGAGATCGTCGTCGGTATCACCGACTACGCGCAGGGCGAACTGAGCGATGTCGTCTTCGTGGAGCTCCCCGACGTCGGCAGCTCGTTCGACAAGATGGAGCCGTTCGGCACGATCGAGGCCGTCAAAGCGGTCTCCGAGCTGTATACACCGGTAGGCGGCGAGATCATCGCCGTCAACGATGCGCTCGCCGAGGATCCGGCCCTGGTAAACCGAGACCCCTACGGAGACGGCTGGATGGTCAAGCTGCGCGTCAACGATCCGTCGCATCTGGGCGACCTGCTGACGCCGGACGATTACAAGGCCCTGATCGCCGAAAGCTAGAGCGCGACCCCGAGTCGCCAGAACAAACAACGAGAACAGCGACAAGACAATGAGTTTCGTCCCGCACGCTCCAAGCGACCGCGAGGAGATGCTCCGCACCATCGGGATCTCTTCCGAGGACGAGCTTTTCGCCGATATCCCGGAGAAGCTTCGCCTCAACTCGCCACTAGATGTGCCACCGGCGCTATCGGAGTGGGAGGCGGTGAGAACTCTCCAGCAACTGGCTGGCGCGAGTCGTCACCTGACCTGCTTCGCCGGCGCCGGTTACTACGATCACTACGTGCCGGCAGTCGTCGATCATTTGATTCGGCGCAGCGAGTTCTACACGGCCTACACACCGTACCAGGCGGAGGTGAGCCAGGGGACGCTGCAATCGATCTACGAGTTCCAGAGTATGGTCTGCGAGCTCATGAGCCTCGACGTCGCCAACGCGTCCATGTACGACGGCGCTTCCGCGATGGCCGAGGCCGCGATGATGGCCCGCTCGATTCTCAAGCAGCGAGACAAGGTCGTCCTCTCGATCACCGCGAATCCCCACTACCGGCAGGTGCTCGACACTTACAACCTCGGCCTGCAGATGCCGGTCGAGATCGCGCCACGCACGGCGTCCGGCGTTACCGACCTGGACGCCTTGAAGGACCTGGTGGACGATCAGACGGCTGCGGTCATCGTGCAGAGCCCGAATTTCTTCGGGCTGCTCGAGGACCTCGAGGCCGCCGCCAGCCTCGCGCACGACGCGGGCGCCCTACTGGTCACCGTCGTCGATCCCGTATCGCTGGCCATACTGAAGAGCCCCGGCGAGTGCGGTGCCGACATCGCCGTGGCGGAAGGCCAGCCGTTCGGTATCCCGCTGAGCTACGGCGGTCCGGTTTTGGGCCTCTTCGCGGCGCGCCAGGCCTACATCCGCAACATGCCGGGCCGTATCGTGGGCGTTACCGAGGACGTTGAGGGCAGGCGCGGCTTCGTGCTCACCCTTCAGACCCGGGAGCAGCATATCCGGCGCGAGAAGGCGACGAGCAATATCTGCACGAACCAGGGGCTATGCGCGCTGGCCGCGACTATCTACCTGTCGACGACCGGCCGGGATGGCCTACGGCAGGTGGCGGAGGCGAGCGCTCAAATCGCGCATTACGCGTACGACCGGATAGTCGGCGAGACGGGCCTCGAGCCGATGTTCCCCGATACACCCTTCTTCCGCGAGTTCGCGCTCAAAACGGACCGGCCGGCCCGGGAGATCATCGAGAAGGGCGCCGAGCGGGGCATCCTCGCCGGCGTCGCCCTCTCCCGGTTCCCCCACATCGACGTGGACGACGGCCTGCTGGTAGCCTTCACCGAGAAGCGCTCGCAAGACGACGTGGAACTGCTTCTCGACGTATTGAAGGAGGCGTAAGATGCCGAAGCTGACGTTTCACGGCCATTCTTGCTTCACGCTGTCGGCGAACGACGGCACGATCCTGTTGATCGACCCCTTCCTGACCGGCAACCCGACCGCCGATATCGGGCCCGACGCCGTGGGCAGGTGCGACTACCTGCTGCTCACCCACGGCCACGGCGACCACGTCGGCGACGGGTTCGAGATCGCCCAGCGTACCGCCGCCATGGTCGTCTCGACCTTCGAGATCGTCTCCTTCGCCCAGGAGGTGAAAGGGCTCGAGAATGTTCACCCGCTGCACATCGGCGGCGGCTATCGCTTCCCGGTCGGGTACATCAAGATGACGCCGGCGTTGCACGGCGGCGCCGTCGCCGGCGACGAGTCGGGCAAGTACACGACGGTGCCCGGCGGCTTCTTGATCACTCTGGACGGGGTCACGGTCTATCACGCCGGCGACACCGGGTTGATCACCGACATGCAACTGCTCAAAGGAGTCGTCGATGTCGCCTGCCTGCCCATCGGTGACAACTTCACGATGGGCCCGGACGACGCAGTGCGAGCCGTCGAGATGATCGAGCCCAAGACGGTCATCCCGATGCACTACAACACGTTCGACGTCATCAGGCAGGACCCGACGGCGTTCGCCAAGAAGGTCGGCTCCCGGGCGGCGGTCGTGATCCTGGAGCCCGGGCAGGCTCATGAATTCTAGTAGATCAGTGAATCAGTAGGTCAGTGGATCGGTGATCTCCGGCCCAAACGCACTGACTTACTGATCTACTGACCTACTGACCTACTGACTATCGAGTGCACGATGAACGATAAAGATCCACGCACCCAGACCTCACCTCTGATCTTCGAGCGGTCAGCGCGCGGCCGCCGTGGCACAGCCGTGCCGCGGCCGGATGTGCCGACCCGCCCGCTGCAGGAGCTGCTGCCGAAAGCGGCGCTGCGGGCCCAGCCACCCCAGCTCCCCGAGGTGCCGGAACACGACGTGGTGCGTCATTTCACCGAGATTTCTCTAAAGAACCACCACGTCGACAAGGGGTTCTATCCCCTCGGCTCGTGCACGATGAAGTACAACCCGAAGGTCAACGAGCTGACGGCGCGCCTACCGGGGCTCGTCGACCTCCATCCCTTCCAGCCGGCCTCCGCGGTACAGGGCGCACTGCAGCTCATGTGGGAGCTGGGTGAGATGCTGAAGGAAGTCTCCGGGATGGACGCCATCACGCTGCAGCCCGCTGCCGGCGCCCAAGGCGAGTTCGTCGGGGCACTGCTCTTCAGGGCCTACCACACGGCGCAGGGCGATCCACGCAAGAAGATCATCATCCCGGACAGTGCCCACGGTACGAACCCGGCGACGGTGATCATGGCGGGCTACGAGGTCGTCACCCTGAAGTCGGACGCCGCCGGCCGCATGGATCCGGCTTCCCTGGAGGCGGCCCTGGGCGACGACGTGGCCGGGCTGATGCTCACCAACCCGAACACGCTGGGCAAGTTCGAGTCGGATATCGAGACGATCGCGCGCCTCGTCCACGAGGCCGGCGGCCTGCTGTACATGGACGGCGCGAACCTCAACGCACTGATGGGCGTCACGCGGCCCGGCGACTTGGGATACGACGTCGTTCACATCAACTTGCACAAGACCTTCTCGACCCCGCACGGCGGTGGTGGCCCGGGCGCGGGCCCGGTCGCGGTGAAGGAGCATTTGGCGCCCTTCCTGCCACTGCCTGTCCTGATGCGTCACGCCGATGGGAGCTACGGGCTCGATTGGGAGCGGCCCACCAGCATCGGCAAGGTGCACGGTTTCTGGGGCAACTTCGGGGTGCTGGTACGGGCCTATACTTATATGAGGATGCTGGGTCGGGAAGGGATCGCCGAGACCGCGAAGGCGGCGGTTTTGAACAACGCCTACATCTCTGCCCGCCTGGGCGACATCTACGAGCTGCCCTACGGGCGTGGGTTGCACGAGTCGGTGTTCTCGGGCGCTTTCCTGAAGCGTTACGGCGTGAGGACACTCGACGTCGCCAAGCGGCTGCTCGATTTCGGAATACACGCGCCGACCGTGTATTTCCCGCTGATCGTCGCCGAGGCGATCATGGCGGAGCCGACCGAGACGGAGACCAAACAGGAATTGGACCGCTTCTGCGACGCGATGCTGCAGATCGCAGAAGAGGCCGCCCAAGACCCGGAGCTCGTCAAGCAGGCGCCGTACACGACGCCCGTCAGGCGGCTCGACGAGGCCCGGGCGAACCGGCAGCCTGACGTGCGCTACCGGGCCGGTTGAGGCACGGCGCGACACCTGGCCTGGCCCTACTTGGGAGCCGAGCCGATCACAAACCAACATCGACCGCCGGCGGAGCGCAGTCGGCCGGGGGAAGAGCCTTCGCGGGCGCCCCCGACAGACTGGCGACTCGTCGAGACACCGGCCGACACCGGCGCCCGCAACATGGCGATCGACATGGCGCTGGTCGATTCGGTGCGCACCGGCGGGCCGCCGGTCCTCCGCTTCTACCGCTGGTGGCCGGCCTGTATCTCACTGGGGCGTAACCAACCGGCCAAAGGCTACTACGACACCGAGGAGGCGAAGCGACGCGGGATCGACTTCGTGCGGCGCCCCACCGGCGGCAGAGCCGTGTACCACCACCACGAGGTCACCTACTCGGTGGCGATCGGCGAGCGGCAGCTGGGCGGTCCACGCCGCACCTACGAGGCGGTCCACCGGGCACTGCTCGCCGGACTCCGTCTGCTGGGCGCCCCTACCGACCTGGTCGAGGACCGCGGGCACGGGCTGCGACCATCCACCGTGCCTTGCTTCAAAGAGTTGGACGGCGGCGCCATTGTCTCCGGCATGCGCAAGCTGGTGGGCAGCGCACAGCTGCGCGAGTCGGGTGTCCTGCTGCAGCACGGTTCCCTCCTGCTCACCGGCGACCAATCACCGACCGTCGAGCTGCTCAACGTCGCCTGGAAAGATGACCGCTCGGATCCACCGGCGGCGCTGGATGAGATACTCGATCACCTGCCCACCTGGGCCGAGCTCGTCGACAGCCTGGCTAGCGGCTTCGAGCGGCTGCTGGGGATCCACCTCATCGAGGGGGTCCTCACAGACGAGGAGAAGGCGCGAACGATCGAGCACGCCCGGCGCTTCGCGGACCCGGAGTGGACATGGCGTCTCTAGCAGGGGGGCCGGCCGTCCTGGTCGGCATCCTGTGCGCCGCGCTCGCCTGCAGCGGTGATACGCCGAGCGTCGATGTGCCCGCGAGTGAGAGGACCGACGGCGGGACCGCGATCGTCGCCTTCAACGCAGAGATGCAGTCGTTCAACCCGTTGGTGAACACCGACCAGAACACCAACGAGGTGATCTACTACATGCTGTTCACCCCGCTGGTTCAGTACGATGCGTCGTACGAGCCCCGGCCGTACCTGGCCGCGAGCTGGGAGCTCGAGCCCGAGGCGGTGACCTTCCATCTCAACCGCGATGTGCGCTGGCACGATGGTCACCCGGTCACGGCGCGCGACGTCGACTTCACTTTCCAGCGCGCCAAGGACCCCGAGACCGCATCGGTCCTCGCCTCGGCCTACCTGGAGTTGGTCGAGTCGGCCAGCCTGATCGACTCGTTCACCATTCGTTTTGAATTCACACGCCCACACGCCCGCCCGTTGGATGGGTTCTGGTGGGCTCCCGTGCCCGAACACCTGTTGCGCGATGTCCCGGCCGCCGAGCTGATCCGCGCTCCTTACAACCGGCAGCCGGTCGGCAGCGGTCCGTTCCGCTTCGCGAGCTGGGAGTCGGGCCAGAGCCTGACCGTATTGCGCAACCCGGATTTCCCCGAGTCGCTGGGCGGGCCGCCGCATCTCGACCGGGTGATCTTCAGGTTCATCGGCGAACCTGCCACCTTGCTGTCGGAGGCACTGACCGGCCAGATCGACGTCAACGCTTCGCTCTTCCCGCACCAGGCAGCGCAGGTCGAACGCACTCCCGGCGTCAGGCTGCTCAGGTATCCGTTTCGACAGTACTACTACATCGGTTGGAACGTGCGTGACCCGCTGCTGGTCGACCGCCGGGTCAGGCGCGCCCTCACCATGGCCATCGATCGGCAACAGCTCATCGACGTGCTGATGTTCGGCTACGGCCGGCTGGCCAGCGGCACCATCGCGCCCTGGCACCCGATGTACACGCCCATCGAGCCGCTACCCTACGATCCGGCCCGGGCTGGCGATGAGCTCGCCGCGGCCGGCTGGGTCGATCGCGACGGCAACGGCATACGCGAGAACGATAGCGGCAGGCCGCTCCGCTTCACCCTCATGACCAATCACGAGAACCCGGTGCGCGTCGATATCGCCCAGGTCGTTCAATCGCGCCTGGCCCGCATCGGTGTCGGCGTCGACGTCCGGACACTCGAGTGGCAGACCCTGCTGGCTAGGCACCGCGGCCGCGATTTCCAGGCCGTCGTCCAGAGCTGGGTGCTCGACAACTTTCGCGTCGACCCCGCCGCCCTCTTCCACTCGTCGCAAGCCGACCGGCCCGGCAGCTACAACCGGAGCGGCTTGAAGGATCCAGACGTCGACCGCTGCATCGAGGAGGCGACCGCGACGACCGCAGCAGATAGCGCGAAGCGCCTCTGGGCCGAGTTCTCCATCGCCCTGCAGGAAGCCCAGCCGTTCACTTTCCTCATGTGGCTGGACGAGCTGTCCGCCGTCTCGGAGCGCCTGGAGGGCGTCGAGATGGACGCCCGAGGGATTCTGGTCAGCATCGCCGACTGGCGGATACCCGCCGAGCGGCGTAGGTACGTAAGCGCAAGGAGCAATTAAACTTATGCGTACGGCCCTCATCGTAGGACTGGCGAGCTCGGTGCTGATGAGCGGGTGCGGGGAGGCGGAGCGGCCGGCCGACTCCGGTCAGGTTCCGGACTCGCTACGCGACGGCGGCACCGCGGTTGTCGCCGCGCAATTCGAAGCCAACTCGATGAACCACTTCGCGAGCACCGACGACATCTCGCAAGAGCTGCAGAACTTCGTGCTCTTCGTGACCTTGATCCAGTACGACGAGGATCTCGAGCCGGTGCCGTACCTGGCCGAGCGCTGGGACACTACGACCACCCGGGACGGGTTGCGGCTGACCTTCCATCTGCGTGATGACGTCAGGTGGCACGATGGTATCCCGACGACCGCCTACGACGTGAAGTTCACGTTCGACCGAATCAAGGATCCGGCCACGGCGTACGCGCAGGCATCCCTGCTCGCTCTCTACGACAGCGCGGTGGTGAGCGATTCCTTTACGATTGCCTTCTACCTCAGGCGGCACCCCGGGTTCATCGATGCCTGGCGCACCATCACACCGATGCCGGAGCATATCCTTGGCGCCGTGCCGGCGGCGCGCCTGCGCCATCATCCGTTCGGAAGCGAAGCGCCGCTGGGCAACGGGCCCTTCCGCTTCGTCGAGCACCGTAGTGGTGACCGTTGGGTGTTCGAGACGAATCGTGATTTCCCACAAGCGCTCGGTGGCCGTCCGCACTTGGACCGACTGGTGTATCGCGTGATAACGGAGCCGACCACGCTGATCAGCGAGCTCATGGCCGGCGAGGTCGACGTCTACCTCGTGGTAGCGCCGGCGCAAGTGGCCCAGATCGAGGCCAGCGCCGACAACCGCGTCATCACCTATGCGAACCGCAACTACGCGTTCATTAATTGGAACGGGCGGCGCAACCTGTTCCAGGATCCTCGGGTGCGCCGCGCCCTGACGCTGGCTATCGATCGGCAGAGGATCGTCGATGTGGCACGAGCCGGGCTCGGTCGCGTGGCGAAAGGGCCGGTCCCGCCGTTCCACTGGGCCCATCACGCGGACTTGGCGAGCTTGCCCTACGACCCGGACAGCGCCAAAGCACTGCTCGAGGCCGCCGGCTGGGTGGACGAAGACGGTGACGGGATCAGGGAACGCGACGTCTACGAAGCCTCCTTCGAACTGAAAACGAACCCGGACGCGACGCGCCGGGAGATCCTCACCCTCGTGCAGGCCGACCTGGCGAAGGTCGGGTTCGATGTCCGGGTCCGAGTCCAAGAAGCCCAAAGCCTGGGTCAGGACATCATGAATCCCGAGCGACGCTTCGATGCGTTCGTGCTCGGCTGGCGGGCCGAGTTCAGCCTCGATGACCGGATCCTCTTCGCCTGCTCGCAGCTGGACAGCCCCTTCCAGTGGGCGTCGTACTGTAACCCGCGGGTCGACGAGATACTCGACCAGGTCGCGATGATGGAGGACCGCTCGAGAGCGCTACCGTTGTGGCACGAATACCAGGAAATCTTGCAGTGGGAGCAGCCCTATACGTTCCTCTATTACGATGTGCGGGCGAACGCCGTACGCGAGAGACTGCGCGACGTCCAGATGGACATTCGGGGCGATTTCATCAACGTGAAGGACTGGTGGATCGATCCGGCCCAGCGCGACTAGCCCGGGTCGTGCACCGCTCACCCGACACACCGCGATGACCGCCTACATCGTTCGCCGTCTGCTCCAGGCCATCCCGCTCTTGTTCGGGATCCTCACGCTGGTCTTCATCATCATGCAGGCGGCGCCCGGTGACCCGCTGTCGATCTATATGCAGCCCGGGGTGGCGCCGGAGGTCATCGAGCAGATGCGCGAGAACTGGGGCCTCGACCAACCGCTGCACATCCAGTATCTGCGCTGGCTCGAGAGTTTTCTGACCGGTGATCTCGGCGTGAGCCTGGCACAGAACCGGCCTATCGTGGCGATCCTCGCCGAGCGGATCCCCAATACCTTGCTGCTGAGTGGAACGTCGATCCTGCTCATCTTCGCCATCGGGATCGCCATCGGCATCGTGCAGGCGGTTCGCCAGCATTCGGCGCTCGACAACGCGCTGACGCTGGGCGCCCTCTTCATCTACTCGATGCCGAGCTTCTGGCTGGGCTTGATGCTGATCCTGATCCTCGCCTACAAGGTCCACATGATCGAGTGGTGGCCCGATGCCCTGAAGTTCCCGGCCTCCGGCATGGAGAGCGTCAACTACGACCTGCTCGGCAGCTGGGGGAAGCTGGCAGACCGGCTGAGGCATCTGGTTCTCCCCTCCATCGCACTCGGGGTGTCGTCGGCGGCCAGCGTCGCTCGCTACACCCGCAGTTCGATGTTGGAGGTGATTCGACAGGACTACATCAGGACGGCGCGAGCCAAGGGGCTGCCGGAGCGCACGGTCATCTTCAAGCACGCACTCAAGAACGCGCTGCTGCCGATCATCACACTGCTCGGCCTCTATCTCCCGTTCCTGTTCAGTGGGGCGGTGCTGGTGGAATTCGTATTCGCCTGGCCGGGCATGGGACGGGCGATCTACGACGCGATACTGCAACGCGACTACCCGACGGTGATGGCGACGACGTTCGTCTTCGCCGTGATGGTCGTCATCGCCAACCTGATCGCGGACATCCTGTATGCCGTGGTCGACCCGAGGATCCGCTATGAGTGAGGGCCCGGGCGTGCCAGGCGGGCGCCGGAGCGGCCGCGGCTGGCGGATCGCCGCCCTGTTGCCTGGCTTCGCCCTGCTGCGAGCGGGGCGGCGCCGAGCCGGCCTCTCGCTCATGGCCCTGGCGTTCGCCATGCTGGTGGTGTTGGTGTTTGCAGGCGACCGCGTGTTGGCGACGTTCACCGCCGGCCGGCTCGATGGGTGGATCGCGTTCTTGACCCTGGCACTGACGCTGGCGGCGGTTTGGTGGCTCACGGCCCGCTGGCAGCCGGGCGCGGGGGTGGGCGAGTCGGGCGCCTCCCAATGGACGATCGCCTGGCGCGAGTTCGAGAGGAATCGAACCGCGATGCTGGGGCTGTACCTGATGGTGGCCCTCTACCTGGTGACGCTGCTGGCGCCATACCTGACGTCATACGAGCCCAACGTCATCGCGGAGGACATCCTCGCGGCCCGTCACCTGCCGCCATCGCCGGATCACCTGATGGGCACCGACAAGTACGGCCGCGACGTCTACACGCGGATCCTTTACGGCGCGCGGATCAGCCTGTCGATCGGCTTCATCGCGGTGGGCATCTCCGTTACACTCGGCACGCTGGTCGGAGCGGTGAGTGGGTACTTCGGCGGCATCGTCGACACGGTGCTGATGCGACTGGTCGATACCCTGATCTCGTTCCCACGCCTGGTCCTGCTGATCACGGTGATCGCCCTGTTCGAGCCCTCGATCACCGTCGTCGTGGTCGTCCTCGGTCTGACCCTCTGGCCATCGACGGCGCGCATCGTGCGTGGCGAGGTCCTCTCGCTGCGCGAGCGCGAGTTCATCGAGGCGGCGCACGCCCTGGGTCTAAGCGCGCCGCGGATCATCCTGCGACACGTGGTACCGAACGTCATGGGGCCGGTGATCGTCGCCGCGACGCTCGGCCTCGGCAACATCATCCTGATCGAGGCCGGCCTCTCGTTTCTGGGCCTCAGCGCGCCGCCCCCTACCCCCTCGTGGGGTAACATCATCACCGATGGTCGCGAGTATTTGGTCGACGCCTGGTGGGTGTCGACCTTCCCCGGGCTGGCCATCGTGTTCACCGTCGTGGCCTTCAACTTGATCGGGGACGGCCTACGCGACGCGCTCGACCCGCGGCTGAGGGTGTGACCGTGAGCCGGCACGTCCTGCAGGTCGAGAACCTCCGCACTTTCTTTCACACCCGTGAGGGATTGGTGCGTGCGGTCGACGGAGTGAGCTTCAGCCTGGGTCCGGGCGAGACGTTGGGCATCGTGGGGGAATCGGGCTGCGGCAAGTCGATCACCTGCCTGTCGATCTTGCGCCTGATCGACGCGCCGGGCCGGATCGAGCCCGAGTCACGGATCCTGCTGGGCGACCGCAATCTGCTGGGAGCCTCGGAGGCGGAGATGCGGGGCATCCGGGGCAACGAGATCTCCATGATCTTCCAGGAGCCGATGACCAGCCTCAACCCCGTCTATACGATCGGCCAGCAGATCGCCGAGGTGGTACGGCTGCACCGCGGGGTGTCGAAAGGGGAGGCGCGCGCGCGCGCGGTTGAGATGCTCCGGCTGGTGGGTATCGCGAACCCGAAGCAGCGACTGGGCGACTACCCGCACGAGTTCTCGGGCGGGATGCGGCAGCGGGCGATGATCGCCATGGCCCTGGCCTGCGAGCCCGACGTGCTGCTGGCCGACGAGCCCACGACGGCGCTCGACGTGACCATCCAGGCGGAGATCCTCGACTTGCTGGCCATGCTGCGGGACCGGTTGGGGATGGCGATGATCTTCGTCAGCCACGACCTGGGCGTGGTGGCACAAATCGCCGATCGGGTGACCGTCATGTACGCCGGGCAGGTCGTCGAGGCCGGGCCGTGCGAGGATGTCTTCGCCAGCCCGCTCCACCCGTATACCGAAGGGCTCCTGCGCTCCATCCCGCGGGTGACGCGAAGGTTGCCGCGCCTCGCCACGGTGCCTGGCAGCGTACCGAGTCCGAAGCGCTGGCCGGTTGGCTGTCGCTTCCACCCCCGTTGCCCCTACGTCTGGCCGCGCTGTGTAAACGAGCCACCCAGGCTCGCCGGGGAACGGCGTGCCAGCCGCTGCTGGCTGGAGGAGGAACCGCAAAGGCGGAGCGCCGAGGGGTCCGGGCCGCCGACGGGGGAGCGCGACTGATGGCGGCGCACGCCAACCTTCGCGACGCCCACCCAGCCGGCGGCGCGGCCCCGCTGGTCGAGGTGCGCGACCTCGTCAAGCACTTTCCCATCCGCAAGGGCGTGCTGGCGCGGACCCGCGGTCACGTACGCGCCGTTGACGGTGTTTCGCTCGACGTCCGCCGCGCTGAGACCGTGGCGCTGGTGGGAGAGTCGGGATGCGGCAAGAGCACCACCGCAAGGCTGCTCCTCCGGCTGCTCGACCCCACAGCGGGAAGCGTGCGCTTCGCGGGTCGGGACGTCCTGCGGCTCAACCGCGACGAGCTGCGGCGATTCCGTCGTCGCGCCCAGATCGTTTTCCAGGACCCCTTCGGCTCGCTCAATCCGCGCATGTCCGTGGGCGCCATGCTCCGCGAGGTCCTCGGCTTCCATCGCTTGGCGACGGGCAGTCTGGCCACCCGGCGGATCGACGAGCTATTGGAGGCGGTCGGGCTACATGCCGACGATGCGCGGAAGTACCCGCACGAGTTTTCCGGCGGTCAGCGCCAGCGGATCGGAATCGCCCGAGCACTGGCGGTGGAGCCGGAGTTCATCGTCGCCGACGAGCCGGTCTCCGCCCTCGACGTCTCGGTCCAGGCCCAGGTCCTCAACCTGCTGGCCGACTTGCAGGAGCGCTTCCAGCTCACCTACCTGTTCATCACCCACGATCTCTCGGTGGTCCGTCACGTCGCCGACCGGGTGGCCGTCATGTACTTGGGCAGGGTCGTCGAGCTGAACGAGAGCGACGCCTTGTTTCGGGACCCTCTCCACCCCTATACCCAAGCGCTGCTGTCCGCCGTCCCGGTCGTCGAGAGCGATCGGCGACGGGGGCGGATCGTGCTGTCGGGCGAGCTGGGCAGTCCCGCCGACCCACCTCCAGGTTGCCCCTTCCACCCACGCTGCCCCCACCCCGCCAAAGATGAATCCTGCCGGACGCTCATTCCGAGGCTGGAGCTTACGGCAAGCGAAGGGCAGGCGGCCTGCCTCAAGATCGGAGGCACAACCCGGCCCCGACCGGGCAGTCTTGACACCTTGTGACTGGCTCTCTAGGTTAGCCCCCGCATTTTTCCCCGACCGTAAGGCCGATTCACCTCTACAGCGGCGCTGGTTGGCCCGCTGTAAGCTCAGGAGGTTCAAGTTGGGCGGAGTAACGCTGTCCGCGCTTATAGCGGTCCAGGCCCTCGGAGAGGGCCAGAGGCTGAACCTGGTTCAGACGTTTAGGGACGGCGGCTTCATGATGTGGCCGCTCTTATTTTTCGCGGCCGCCGGCGCCGTCATTATCGTCTGGAAGTTCATCGACCTGCAGATCAAGGGTGCCCGGACCCGCAAGCTGCTCGCGGAGACCGACCAGCTGCTCGCCGAGCACCGCATCCAGGAGGCGATGAGGCGGTGTCAGGAGTCGAAGGCGCCGGCCGCCGCCATCTTGCTGGCCGGCCTGCGCCGTCACGCGGAGGGTACCGAGCGGGTCATGAAGGCGATCGAGAACGCCGGCCTGATCGAGCTGGCCGGGCTGGAGCGCGGCCTGGTCTGGCTGGCGACTCTGGCGAACGTCGCGCCGCTCACCGGCTTCCTGGGGACGGTGATCGGAATGATCCAGGCGTTCCAGGCGATCGAACTGGCCGGCGAGGTGGAGGCGACGACGGTGGCGGGTGGCATCAAGGTCGCTCTGATCACGACGGCCAGCGGTCTGACGATCGCGATCCCGATCAACATCGCTCACAACTACTTCGTGACGCAGATCGATCGCCAGGTCATCGAGATGGAGGAGAGCGCGCAGAAGATGATCGACGCGCTCCACGAGATCGAGGCGAAAACGCAGACCGTGTGATCGGCACCGGTACCGGAAGGTCGCGCAGCAAAGGCCACCCCCGGGGTGGCCTTTTTTTGGCCTGCCTGCTGCTGGCCGGTTGTGGGCCGACTACGTCCAACCCGGACCTCAGCCCCGAGTACGAACCGCCACCCGATTTGCTTCCCGACCCGCTCGCCGTGTACCAGGGGCTCGGCTTCTTGACCGGCAACCCGCGCTTCGCCGCCGTCGGCCGCTTCGTATTCGCGCCGGGACCCGGAGACAGCACGTACGCCATACTCGCAATTTCGCTACCCAACGACGCCCTCAGGTTCCGGCGCGAGGAAACCGGCCTGGTCGCCAGCTACCGGGTCGACATCGAGGTCGGCGACAGCACGGCGCCGGTAGCACGGCTGCAGCGGATCGAGGAGGTCCGCGTGCGCACCTTCCGCGAGACCTCGCGGCGCGACGAGAGCGTGGTCTTTCAAGGCTTCCTCACGCTGCCGGCCGGCCGCTACCCGGCCCGCGTCCGTGTTGGCGATGCGGCGGTGGCGGACGGTCTGTTCGCCGAACTGGAGCTCGAGGTCCCGCGCTTCGCGGGCCCTTCCGTCACGGCGCCCATCCTCGTCTACCGCGCCGGCGGGCGCGCGGATCGCGCCACTCCTCCCTCTTTCATCTTGAGTCCGCGCGCCACCATCGAGCTCGATCGGCCGGCTCCCCAGATCTATGTCGAGAGCGTGCCGGATGGCGAGCATGCGGTAATCATCGAGGCCCTCTCGGAGGGGGAGGTCATCTGGGCCGACACGCTTGCCCCACCCGACACCGCCGCGCCCCCAGCCGGCACCACTTTGCGCAGCGGCGTCCTGCCGATCGATGCCTCGAACCTGCCACCCGGCCTCCTGAGCCTGCGGGCCCGTTTGGAGGGGATCGATGCCGCCGACTCCACCACGGCGCTCGTCAGCCTGAACACCCAGTGGCTGGCGCGCAGCTACGACGAGGCGCTCGACTACCTGCGCTATGCCGGCACGCTCGAGCAACTGGACAGCCTACGCGAGGCTGCGCCCCGGGAACGGGCGCGGCGGTTCCACGCGTTCTGGAACCGGAGGGACCCGGACCCGGCGACGCCCGAGAACGAGTTCTTCGTGGGCTACTTTCGCCGGATCCAGGAAGCCAACGCCCGCTTCAGCGAGCCGGCGACGCCGGGATGGCTCTCCGATCGCGGTGCGGTGTATGTTACGTTAGGCCCCCCCGACGAGGTCCTCCGCGACCTCTACGCGCGGCAAGGGGCGGAACGGAGCCTGGTCTGGCTCTATGAGAAGTCCCTCGGTTTCGAGTTGCGCTTGGTCTTTACCGACCCGAGCGGAACCGGCGTTTTCACTCTGAGTGGAGAATCGCGCCGCGCGTTAGCCGAAGCCGTGCGGTCGATCTATTCTTGAGCCGCCGCACCCGCGTTCTGGACCGCGTCCCGCTGCAACCGAATTGGACCGTGATGAACCTTGCCCGGTTCTACGTGGTAGGCTTTCTGATCGTGGCGGCGCCGGCCTCACTCGGCCCCGAGGGTATCGTTGACGACGACCCCCTCGCCGAGGTCGCCGAGGCGCTCGACCAGGGGCGCCACTGGTATGCTGCGCGGCTGCTACGCGACTTCCGCGGCCCCTTAGCGGCGACGCCCGAGGCGGCTCTGCTGGCCGCCCGCGCCGACGCCGGACGCGGCGCTTGGGGTGCCGTACGGCGCCGGCTCGAATCGGCGAACTGGCTCGACCATGTAGGCTTGGGGGAGGGCCGGGCCCTGCTGGCTCGCGCACGCTTCGAGAGCGGTGATCTGCAAGGTGCCGTAGAGGCTTACCACACATTCCTCGACTATTCTGTCGAGCGGACGCCTCGCGCCCTGGCCGAGATCGGCCTGGCCCGCTCACTGGAAGGGCTGGGCGCGCTGATGGCGGCGGCCCAGGCCTACGCGCGATCCTCAGAGATCGCCCCGGAACTCGAGCCCTGGTCCTCACTACGTGCCGCCGAGATCCTAGCCCAGCTCGGCGATACGTCCGCCGTGAACGCCTTGCTGGAGCGCGCCACCGAGACGCCCTTCGATCGACGCATCACCGCGCGTGCTGACGCGCACCTGGCCGCCGGCGACCGCAGCGGCGCACTCGGACTCTTGCTCGACGCGGCGACGAGCCCCGAGGCGGGTCGGCAGGCGGCCGGCCTGAGCGCCCGGGCGGCCCAGCTGCTTCTGGACGATGGGGACACCACGACGGCGGGCCGTACTCTGCGGGCGGCCGTGCAGGCTGATCTGCGGTCGGCGCGGCCGGCCGCCGAGCTGCTGTCCGAGCTGCCTGGGCTCAGCGCGGCCGACCACCTTTCGCTCGCCCGCGCCTTCGAGAGGGGTGGTGCCGCAGGCGCGGCGGCGAACCACTATCGCCGGTACCTGTCGCTCGAGGACCTACCGGCCGGAGAGCGCCAGGCGTTGCAGCTCCGGATCGGGGAGTTGCTGTTCCGAGCGGGATCTTACTTCGCCGCCCTCGATGAGCTGGAGCGGTTGGCGGCCGCTGAGCCCGGCGCCTCGACCCTGGCTCGCGCCGAGTACTATATCGCCCGCGCCACCTACCGCCGCGGCTGGCGCCGGGAAGGGCGCGCCCGCTTGCGCGAGGTGGCCGACCGCTTTCCCGGCACCGGTTCTGCCCTGCGCGCCCTGTCGCTGCTCGGCGACCTCTACGAAGGGGCGGGAAACACGGCGCGCGCCCGACCGATCTACGAGGAACTGATTCGAGATTACTCCGGCTCACGCGCGGCGCGAACCGCCCGCTACCGGCTGGGAATCTTGGCTTTCCAGGCCGGCGATTACGCCGGCGCCCGCCAGCACTTCGATCGGCTACGCCGTTCAGAGCAACGCTCCGAGCTCGGCACCCAGGCCACCTACTGGGCGGCGCGTTCGCGTCTGGCCGACCGAGCGGCAGAGGTCGCCCAGGCAGAGCGGCTGTTTCGCGAAGTCCACAACCGTGAGCCTTTCGGTTACTACGGGTTCCTGGCCGCCGAGCGCATCGGCGTGGACCCGTGGGCTTCAATCCCACCGGGACCCGAACCGGCACCGCCGGATGCGGAGACGATCCGCAAGCTCGCGGTCATCGACCTCTTGCAGCAGGCCGGGCTCGTCTCGGAGGCCAGGCAGGCCCTGGCCACAATCACCGACTCGCCGCCGAACGAGCCTGAGGCGCTGATCGGCCTCTCACTCGTCCTCGCCGAACACGGATTCGGACAGGAAGCCGTCCTGTTCGGCTGGCGCGCCCACTCGGCGCTGCGCGGCCGCTGGAGCATCTCCGTGCTCCAGGCGATCTATCCCCTCGCCTATCCGGAGATCATCCTCGCCGAGGCCCGCTCCCGTAAACTCGAGCCCCAGCTCGTCGCCGCCATCGCCCGCCAGGAATCCGCTTTCGCCCCAGACGTCACCTCGCACGCTGGCGCCCGCGGACTGCTTCAGATCATGCCGGAGACCGGCCGCTGGTGGGCTACCCGACTCGGCCTGCGTGACTACAACGACGAACTGCTCTACCACCCGGAGATCAACGTTCACCTCGGTGCCGCGTACTTCGCGGACCTGCAGCGGCGCTACAGCGAGTTACAGCTCTCACTCATCGCCTACAACGCTGGCCCGACGCGCGCCCGACGTTGGCGACAGCGTCCCGAGTACCGAATCGACTCGGAGCTCTTCGCCGAACGCATTCCTTTCTCGGAGACGCGCGGCTACGTGAAGAACGTTCAGGCGCACTTCCAGATCTACCGCCACCTGTACGACGGCTTCGCAGACCCGGCCGCACCCGCCGATTAGCGACCCGAAATCCTCCCGAAGATCGTACGTTGACAGTCCCGGAACAGCCGCGTAAGATGGGCGCGTCTTTCGCTGTAATCATCACCCAACGCAGGAGGAAGTGCGCAGATGGCCAGAGGGCGGATCAAGTGGTTCAATGACTCCAAAGGTTACGGTTTCATTGAGCAACCCGACGGTGGAGAGGACGTCTTTGTCCACTTTTCGGCAATCAACATGGAGGGGTTCAAGACGCTCTCTGAGGGCCAAGAAGTGGAGTTCGAGATTCGACAGGGTGACAAGGGCCTTCAAGCCGCTAACGTGACCCGCGTCTAGTTAGACCGACCGATTTCGAACGTCCCGCTCGCCCGGACTCGCCGGTCCGGGCGAGTTTTTTTGGGCCTCGCTCCTCGGCGAGCGAACCGGCATATTGCCCCAAAATGGCCACTCGACAACCAAAGACGGTCTACCTGATCGACGGTCACGCCCTCGTCTACCGGGCGTTCTACGCGATGATCAGCCGCCCGCTGCGTACCTCGCGCGGCGAGAACACATCGGCACCCTGGGGGATCACCCAGTTTATCCGCAAGATTCTGGCGGAGCGGCGCCCGGACTACCTCGCCTTCGTCTTCGATGCCGGCGGCGAGGACACGTTCCGCCATCACATCTACGAGGATTACAAAGCCACCCGGGAGAAACTGGACGAGACGCTTCAACAGGACTTCGATACCGCCATGCGGCGGATCGAACAGATCCTCGAGGCTTTCGACATACCGACCGTTCAACTGCGAGGGCACGAGGCAGACGACGTGATCGGCACGCTGGCGAGCCAGGTGGCCGATCAAGGACTGCAAGCGGTCATCGTATCGGGAGACAAGGACTTCTATCAGCTGATCGGCAAGCAGGTCGCTTTGCTGAACCCGGGTCGCGGAGGACCTGCAGCTGTGGAGGCGGAGCTGGTCGATGAATCCAACGCCGCCGCGCGTCTGGGCGTACCTCCCGACCGCGTCACCGACTTTCTGGCGCTGGTGGGCGATTCATCGGACAACATCCCGGGCGTCCGCGGCGTGGGACCGAAGACCGCCATCCAGCTGATCGAGCACTTCGGCGCTCTGGACGACATCCTAGCTCACGCCGATGACGTGTCTCAGAAGCGTGCTCGCGAGGCGCTAAAGAAGCACGCCGACGATGCGCGCCTCTCCAAAGAACTGGTCACGATACGCACCGATGTGCCGATCGCCCTGGATCTCGATGCCTTGAGAGTCGGCGAGCCCGATCGCCAGCGATTGCGCGAGCTGTTTCTCGAGCTGGAGTTCCACTCGCTGGTTCGTGAGTTCACGCCGGACGAGCGCCCGGCGCCGGCCAGCGAGCACGAGCCGAGCCACGAGGTGGTGGACGGGCTCGAGCGGCTGGATGAAATCGTGGCGGCGGCGCGCCAGGCGGGCCGCTTCGCGCTCGACCTGCAGACCAAGGGCGGCGACGCGAGGTCTGTCGACATCGTAGGCCTGTCGCTAGCCGTCGACGTCGGTCGCTCTTACTACCTGCCGCTGGGTCACGTCGCGACGAGCCGGCCCGGCGAGTTCGCGCTCGGCGACGTTCGCGAATCCTCGCCAGCCAATCTGCCGTCCCTCGCGACAGCCCCCATGCGTCCGCTGGTGGAATTGCTGGAGGACCGCGATATCGAGGTGGTCGGGCATGACCTGAAGCGCGCGATGCTGGCACTGGGCGCCGCCGGTATCGCGTTGGGCGGCCCCAGGCGCGACGTGATGATCGCGTCCTACTGCCTCGATCCGGGCCGACGCCAGCATGACCTGGAAACCCTGGTGTTGGAGGAGCTCGATCGGAAGATCACGACCTACGCCGAGCTCTGCGGCAAGGGGAAATCGGAGATCCGCTTCTCCGAGTTGGACCCGACGCGCGCCGCGGCCTATTCGGCCGAGCGCGCCAACATGGCACTGCAGATAGACCGTCGGCTGGCTCGCCAGCTGGAAGACTACGATCTCGAGAAGCTGTTCGACGAGGTCGAGATGCCGCTCATGCCGGTCCTCGTCGCGATGGAGAGGACGGGTGTCGCGATCGACAAAGAGTTCTTCGCCGAGATGAGCGAGCGTTTGGCGGGCGAGTTGCGGCTGATCGAGGAAGACATCTTCAAGCTCGCCGGACGCGAGTTGAACATCAACTCGCCCATCCAGTTGCGCGAGGTGCTGTTCGACCAGTTGAAGCTTCCGGTGAAGAAGCGAACCAAGACCGGTCCCTCCACCGACGCCGAGGTACTCGAAGAGCTGGCGGCGGAGGGACACCAACTACCGCGCTTGATCATCGAGTTCCGCGAGGCGGCGAAGCTCAAGTCGACATACGTTGACGCGTTGCCGGCGCTGGTCAACGAGCGTACGGGCCGCATCCATACCTCGTTCAACCAAGCGGTGACCTCAACGGGGCGTCTCTCGAGCTCGGACCCGAACCTGCAGAACATCCCGATTCGCACACCGCTGGGCGCTGAGGTCCGGAAAGGGTTCGTGCCGGCGGCGGGGATGCTATTTCTGGGAGCGGACTACTCACAGATCGAGTTGCGCATCCTCGCGCACCTGTCTCGTGATCCGGCGTTCGTCGACGCGTTCCGCAAGGGCCGCGACGTGCACCGGGACACAGCCGGCCTGATTTTCGGTGTGGAGTCGGATGCGGTGACACCGGCGATGCGGGCGCAGGCGAAGACGGTGAACTTCGCGACGATCTACGGGCAGGGGCCGTACGCTCTCGGTCGCCAGCTCGGCATCGGCTTTGGCGAAGCGAAGGCGTTCATCGACGACTACTTCACACGCTTCCCGTCGATCCGCGAATACCTGGACCGCCAGGTACATCGCGCCCGCGACCAGGGTTACGTGGAAACGCTGTTCGGACGGCGGCGGTACATCCCGGAACTGAACTCCAAGAACCCGAACATCCGGGGCTTCGGCGAACGAGTGGCCGCCAACTCGCCGATCCAGGGGACGGCCGCCGACCTGATCAAGCTGGCGATGATCAACATCCACCGGGCGCTGGCCGAGAACGGCAGCGGCGCGCGCATGATCTTGCAGGTGCACGACGAGTTGCTGTTCGAGGTCTCGGCCGGGGAGCTGGAGGACGTAAAGTCGCTGGTGCGATCCGAGATGGAGGGTGCGATAAAACTCGATGTCCCCGTCGCCGTGGACATGGGTAGCGGTCGGAACTGGTACGAGACGAAGGCGCGTTAAGCGGGTCAGAGCCAGTCCCACAGTTCGGGCCTCACGCGCACCACGAGCTCCCACAGCCCGCCCTGCCGCAGTCCCCGCGCCAGCTCGACCCAGAGGATATCGAACAGGATCCCGACACCCGCCCCCACGCCGACGAGCGGGCCGTCCGTTGGGCCCGCTCGTCGACCGACACGATTCCAGACGTCGATCGCACGATCGGCGCTCGCGCCTTCGCTACCCACCCAACCCGCATCGGAGAACAGCTCGACCGACAAGAAGGGGTGGTAGACCTCGCGGCTGAGCTGGACACCGATGGCCGCGTAGAGGTTGCCGACGAAGCGGTGGAACGAGTAACCGCGAACGCTACCACGGCCACCGGCCGGGAAGAGCCGCTGGGCCGGTAGGCCGCCGCCGCCCACCGCGCCAGCCGCCGCGGCGACTCGGACTCCCCAGCCCGAAAGCAGCTTCGGCCAGTAGCTCTCAGCGCGCGCCGCCGTGTAGACATACTCGAAGTCGCCGGCGACCGCGCTGCTGGCCGCCTCGAGCCGAGCCTCCCAGAAGACGCCGCCCACTGACTCCACCGCCACCACCGGCGGTCTCCTCAACTTGACCGCGATCCTGGTGACCTCGCCCTCATCCAGCTCCCGAACCGCGCGATAGCTGCGATCGACATTCTTGCCCGCAGCCAACCTCGCCGACTCCCATTCCTCATACGTCAGCGAGAGCTCCGTCCGCGCCACGCCCCACGAGCGGCCCAGCGAGACCCAGGCGCCGTTCGCCCAGTAGGGCTCACGATAGTCCTCACCCGTCAGCAGGCCGGCCAGCGAAGCGATCATTCCCGAACTCGGATCCCAGGCCCCCACATCGGCCACGCTCCGCCAGTAGCCACCGAATTCCACATCGTAGCGCCCAGCCAGCGGCCCGACGACCCAGGCTTTCGCCTGCCCACGATCGGCGCCGCTGGCGTAGCCCACCTGCAGCGAGACGGTAGCGGCGGTCGGCACACCCTGGCTCAGCGCCGGACCGGCGTACAGCCCCTCGGCACGCCGGAAGCGGAGCACCGATGAGAGACCCGGGATCGCCAAGCGGATTCCTTGCACCCGCTCCAGGTATGACTGCGTGACGATGCGAGTCGCCTGCTGGCTGATCTCCTCCATAGAGGGCGGAGTGACGGCGACCGCCGGATCGAGCGCGTCATAAAGACCGGCCTCGAACTCGAACGTCTCGAGCCGGCTCGCCGACAGGGCGCTGACGCGCGGCCCTCTGAAGAACCCCAGCGGTACGCCCGTGTTGAACCGGTAGTCGCTGATCTGGAACTCCGCCCTGATGATACCACCGGCCGGGAAGGCGACGGCTTTGATGCCACGCCGGAGTTCGATACCCTGTCGGTAAGGTAACCAGTACTGCCCTTCCCAAAGCGCGTTTTCCAGGCGGATGTTGAAGTAGTCGAGCGTCTCATCCAGGTAAGAGGCGGCGGTGAAGGTGAAGTCCATCCGAACGATGTCCGCGGTGGCCTGGTCGAGATACAGCGAGCCGACGAGGCCCGGGCCATCCGCATCCTGGGGCCGAACCTCGACGCGATAGACCCGCAGTTGCCGATCAGGCAGCACCAACGTCAAGGAATCGGCTAGCCGGTAGTCGTAGAAATTCAGAGCGCCCGGCGCCGCGGGGTGGAGCGCGTCTCTCACCTCCGAGCCTTCGCCGAGCCGAATCCGGTCGCCAAGGTTGTCCATCACGACCGTGAGGTGATCGAGGTGGTAGCGGATGTTGGTGGGGAGCGACTTCTTCTCTCGCTGTCCAACGATGAGCTGGCGGGTTTGGTCGGGAACGTGCCAGAAGAGATCGAGCGCTAGCTGGTCCGCCTTCACCAGATGACGGTCGGTTCCGCGACCGAGATCATAGAGGAAATAGATGTGCCCGCTGGCGTGGGCCTGATAGTCGACCAGCTCGCCTGCAGCCGTCCAGCTCGCGCGGCGCGTCACCGCACGCTCGATCAGTTGCCGAACACGGTGGGAGTTCCAGCGCGACGCCGGTGATTGTTGAACGGCCGACCAGGCGCTGGCCGTGGAAACGAGCGCCGCCAGGCAGGCGAAGGCGGCGAGGCCGAGCGCTCGGCGTGCTAGCGAGCGCTTGCGGCGACCGCCTGGTCGTTCAAAGTCCAATCGTAGCTCTCGAACTGGACTCGATACTCCCCGCGCTCGATGAACGCGACCACTCGATCCATCAGATAGCGCGAGACGAAGTTGAGCACACCGTTGATCTTTCGATCCCCCGCGAACCCCGAGTCGCTGGCGTAGGCCTCGAAGTCCGACCCGTACCAATCGAAGATCTTCGACAGATATACCCGACCCCGCTCGAGCTCGAAGCGGTTCAGCCGCGGGTCATTCAAGAACCTCAGCGCCTGATCGTCGAGCTGCTCGTCCAACCGATCGCCGCGATAAGCTTCCTCGCGCAGCGGCGGACAGCTGAGCGCAGCGTAGACGAGCGCGAAGTGAATCCGCGGCTCGTCGTACTTCGCCCGCAGGGTGCCGTGCTCGATGTCATCGAGCGTCATCTCGGCACCCGCCACGCGGTGTCGGATGCCGTCGAACACCCCGTCGATGTGCCGGATGGAGTTGCCGGGGAAGCCGAACCTTTTCGGGGCAGTCAACTTCTTCAGGAAGCTACTACCCTCGATCGGGTAGTGGTCGATGACGGTCTCGAGGGTGTAGGCGTTGTAGGCGTTGATCAAGTAGGCGACCTGTGCGACCTGCGGCCAAGCCGCAAACTCGCTGGCCTCAACTCCAGCCACATCTTCGAGGTAGCGGTCGAGACCCTGGCGTCCGACCTTGAGGGCGGCGTAATCAACCCGGCCGTCCTGGACATAGAGAGCGAGCACCGTGTCGAAGCCCGCGTGATCGAAGTCCTGGGCGACCGCGGCGGACCCGGCGGCCGTCAGCGCCGCGACGGTCAACCCCGGGAAAACTGCGCTGAACCTCATCGCTCGTGCCTCTCGTCGTGAGCTGCGAATCACCCCTGCTCGGCCGCCCCACCGTACCAACCTGGCGAGCGATCACCGGTTCCCGCAATCGCCGGCCCGCTGATCATTTCAGATGGCGAGCTGCTCCCGTCAACGCGATGTCACGGCTCCGGCCGACCTGCAAGTCGATCAAGCCGGTCTCGAGACGTAGTGGACCCTCGACGCGCAGGCTAATGACAAAGTCATCGAAAGTGGTCCGGCCGTCGATCGGGGCGGCAAGCTGTAGCCGGTAACTCACTTGCGAGCCTGATGGGGTGGCGAGCAGCATACCGACGCCAGCGGATCCCCTGAGCCCGGAATTCACACCGAACAGCGCCTCGTTAGCCCAGACGCGGCCGCCATCCACGAAGGCGACGAGTCCGAGATCGGCCAAGCGGCCCAGCGAGCCAATAAGGAACTGGTCCTCCAGTCGCACCACGGCGCGGGCTCCACCCGGATAGCGATGGCTATCGTACCCGGCCAGACCCCACGGTCCACCCAGGGTGAGTTGGAACGGAACGGTCACATCCCAGCCGGCGCTCAGACGACCGTCAAGCTTGATCGTCCGGCCCGGGCTCAGCTGCCAGATGTTGATCCACTGCAGCGTGCCAAGCACGTCACGCCATTCCCGCTCTTCATAGTCGCGCCGGGCCTCTACGGTCCCTCGGATCAGCGAGAACCAGTTACCCTGTACCCGCGAGCCGCCATACAGATCGAGCGCGGCGAGCACGTGGCTGTCGCTGGAGCCGAAGGCGGCCGACGCCAAACCGAGCATCAGGTCGGCCGACGCGCCGATCGCGATGTCTTCCTGCGCCAGCAGGGTCGTCATTCCCTGCTTGCGCACGAAGTCCAGCCCGCGGACCCCAACCAGCAGGTTCAAGCGCAGAGATTGGCGCGGCCGCAGCGCCAGGTCGCCAAGCCGAGCCACATCTTCACCCAAAGCTTCCAGAGCCAAGGCCGTGGCCGAATCGCGAGGGAAGGCGGCACCGTAATCCAAATCCTCGTAAGAGACGGTTAACCCGTAGGAGCCGAGCTTCGTAGCGCGCCCGCGCGGTGCCGCCAATACCCGTAACGCTCCACCACCCTGCATCCCCACCTGGGTCAGCGGCAGGAACAGCTCACGGCGTCCCTCCGAGTCGCCCAGGAAGTACCCGAACCACCGTTCCCCATAGAGCACCTCCTGGAAGGCCGCCCACCGGCCCACCAACCCGACGAACGGATAGCCGATCGCCTCACGCAGTATCCAGCCCGGCTCCGTACGGACCGCCAGCAGACTGGCGTCCCAGCGACTGCCAAGAAACTGCGGATCGAAGAAAGCGCCGCCGACATCCTCGCGACCGGGCCGCGTGACAAACAGAACCTCCACCGCCTTTCCGGTCCCGGCGACATTCCGCTCCGCCAGGCTGAGCCCGACGATCGACGCCCCACCACCCAGCTGCAGCCGCGGGTCGATGCGCAACGACCAGTCATCCTGCGTCGTCACCGTCACATCGTAGTCACCGTCGCGCCGACGCTCCGCCTCCACCATCGCCGATTGGATGAAGAGATACCCGCGCAGCAACCGCTCGCTCTCTTCCAACCGCAGGCGATCGAAGCAGTCACCTTCGCGGAAGAGCAGCTCCCTACGGATGACACCCTCATTGGTCTCTGCATGCAGCCAGTTAGCCGCATCATAGAACTTCGACATCACACCGTTCGAGGTCTCACCGAAAACCCTTTCGTTGTGTATGTCGATGCTCGCTATGCGCCCGTCCTCACACGCACCCCTGCCCTGTGCCCAAGCGACAGGCGCGATGGCCAGCGTGGCCACGCTCGCTACGAGGAGCGGGAACTGTTTCACACTCGCGGAGTTGAAGGAAGGTTACACTCTCGAGGTAGTCGGCTTCCGCAACCTCTCATTCAATCGGTTGACCCAAAGAGATCCTCTTGGCCCGGATCGTCCGACTCATGCCCCACGAGATACCGGATGCGGTCCTCCCAACGCCCCACATCCATACCACCCTCGTGAAGCAGCATCCGCCTCAACACGGGGCTCAACACCGACAGATCCTCCAGCAGATCCGCCGCCGCCGAGCGTAGCTCCACCAGCTTGAATTCCTCATCGCTCGATGCTCCCATGTCGCGGCGAATCGCCTCCTCCGAACGCGACGCGACGATAGGGTCATCCATCGTCGCCACGTAAACCTGCGTCCGGCGGCCGGGGCCGCGATCGTCTTCGATGGGCACGAGACCGACAATCTGCTCCGATCGCCAGTATTTCCCATACCCCAGATAGACCAGCCGGTTCGCCTTGATCTCCACAATCGCCTCCCGCTCGGGGCTCAGGTCAGGGCAACGCCTAATCTTCGGCCGCCAGTTTACAGCGGTCAAGAAAGAGCGGCACGCCGACCCACCCCGCCGCCCCGAACCCCACCCCTGCCCCCCGGTTGACATATAGATATTGATATATATATTATGGAGCATATTTGGAGGTGCTTATGAAGCCCAGGTCGCAGAATCTCTCCGCCGATGCCGCTCGCCAGGCCGCTGCCATGCTCAAGTGCATCGGACACCCGGTCCGCCTCCTGATCATCGAGCTGCTGGACCGTAGTGGCGAACTGAACGTCACGGCGATTCACGAGGCGCTGGGCATCGAGCAGGCCGTTGCCTCTCAGCACCTGAACCTCATGCGTGACAAGGGGATCCTCGGCGGGCGTCGTGACGGCGTGAACGTCTACTACCGGATCCTCGATCCGAGGGTCACCAAGGTGATCGATTGCATACACGACCATTGCGAGCTGTAGGTGGCCTTTCATTTCAGCCCGAACATATGAGCACATGTATACGCTAATGAAAACCGTTCCGGCTTCACTCCTGGCTCTGGCGATCTTGGTGACACCCGTCTTGGCGCAGGACGAAGGGCTGGCGGGTAACGCCACGCGGCCACTGACCCTGGCGGAGGCGGTGAGCGAGGCCTTGGCGGGGAACCCGGAGCTGAACATCGCGCTGGCGCGGGCCGACATGGCGGGCGCCGAGGGTAAGAAGGCGGCCTCGCCGTTGTGGCCCTGGGTCGACGTTGGAACCGGATACACGCGGTCGGTGGATCCGGTATTCGTTTTCGGCACCAAGCTCCGCCAGGGGACGTTCGGACCCGGTGATCTGGACTTCGAGGTGCTGAACAACCCCGACGCGATCGGCGACTGGTCGGCGTACGCGTCGATCCGTTGGAGTCTGCTCGACCCGGGGATTTGGGCCGGTCGCTCGTCGGCCAAGCGCCAGGCCGAGGCCGCCGCCTGGTCGGCAGTACGTGCGCGCGAGGCGACGGTGTTGATGACTCATCTGCACTACTACCGCGCGCTGGCGGCGGGCGCGCAGCTGGCGGCCGCCCGAACGGCGGTGGAGGCGAGAGAGGCGACTCGGGATCTGTTGCGGAGGCGGAACGAGCGGGGCTTGCTCACCGACGCGGACCTGCTGCAGGCGGAGGCGGAGCTGGCGGCGGCGCTGGCACAGGAGGTCGAAGCGGAGCGCGGTCGGCTGGACGCGCTTCAGGATCTGGGACGTCACCTGGGCTGGAGCCCTGACACCCTGCCGCTGCCCGTCGGTTCGCTACCCGAGCCGGTCCTGGTCGAGGATAAGAGGTTCGATCCGCAGCAGCGTGCCGATGTTAGGGCGCGCGGCGCTGCGGTGGAAGCCGCCGAAGCGGCGCGAACTCGCGCCAGCTTGGCCTATATCCCGGCCGTCGATGTCTTCGGCCAGTACGGAACGCACAGCACGGACGCGTTCTCGTTCGATGCCAACAACTGGACCGTTGGTGTCGCACTCCGCTGGGGCATCTTCAACGGTTTCGGCCGGGCGGCCGACCTGGAGCAGGCGAGGCTGCGGCGGCGTGTGGCCCGCATCGAGTACGATAAGGCGCTGCGCGACGCAGCGAGCGAGCTCGACCAAACGGAGCGCGCAGTCCGTAGCGCGCGCCGGCAAATCGAGGCCACGCGCGCGGCCGAAGCGGCAGCCGAGCGAGGTCGTGAACTGATGCGCAGGCGCTTCGAGGAAGGCCTGGCCACGGCTGCCGATCTGCTGCAAGCGGAGTCGCGGGCGACCGCGATGCGCGAGCGGGCAATCACGGCTCTGGCGAACTACCACATGGCTGTCGCGCAACTCGAATTCGTGCGTTCGCAAACCAACTTTGAGGATCAGCGATGAAGTGGATCAGCGGAACTCTTGGACTTACCGCCGTGCTGGCCGTAGCGGCGTGCGGCGGCGAGCCGGGCGAGCTCAACCCGAGCTCTACTCCGGTGGACGTGGCTGCGTCGACACCGGTGACCTCGCGGGGACTGATCACGGCGCCGGGAACGGTCGTGGCCGAGGAGGAGGCCCAGTTGGCGACGCGAGCCAGCGGGCGGATCAGTCGCGTATACGTCGATATTGGCGCTACGGTCGCGGCTGGCGATCCGCTGGTCGCGCTGAATAGCGACGAGATCGACGCCCGGATCGGGAGTGCCGAGGCGGCGGCGGAACTCGCCCGCCAGTGGTACAGCCGGATCGCGGCGCTCGAGGAAGACGGCGCGGCAACCGCACAGGAACTCGACGATGCCAACGCCCGACTGGAGATGGCCGAGGCGGCGCTGCGAGACGTCCGGGCGCAGCGCGACTACGTCATCCTGCGTGCCCCGTTCCCCGGCGTGATCACCGAGCGCCGGGCCGATACCGGCGACCTCGCGATGCCCGGCGTACCTCTCCTCAAGATCATTGGATCGGGAGGCATCAAGATCGAGGCCGACTTGCCCGCCGACCTGGCGGGACAGCTCCGAGTCGGCGACCGCATCGGTATCCACCGGCCCGAATCAGCGGAGCGCTTCGCCGCTCATATCACCCGATTGGTGCCGGCCGTAGAGCGAGCCAGCCGCCGCTTCCGAGTCGAGGCGCATTTCGATGCCGATTCGACGGGGCTGCCGGCCATCCCTACGGGAACGTTCGTGCGGGTCGAGCTGAGCGAGCGATCCGCAACCACACGGTGGATCCCGGCCGACGTCGTCGTGAGTCGCGGGCAGCTGACCGGCGTGTTCGTCGTGGAAGGCAGCGAGCTGCGACTGCGCTGGATCCGCCTCGGCCAGCGCTTCGGCGAGGCGGTCGAGATGCTCGCCGGACCCGACGGCGAGCCGCTTCTGGTGCGCGACCCGGCGCCGACCCTGGTGGACGGACAGCCCACCGGCCGGGTTCAGCGCCGCGCCTGGCAGCCACCGCTCGCCGGGCTGCGGACCGTTAGCCGGGAGGGCGAGCGATGAGCAGCGATTTCGCCGGTAGACTAGCCGACGCCTTCCTGGTCTCGAAGCTCACGCCGCTGTTGCTCGCAGGAGCGCTGGCGCTCGGGCTTTACACCGTCGTCACGCTGCCCAGCGAGGAGGAGCCGCAGATCATCGTTCCCCTGGCCGACATCTACCTGCCGATGCCGGGCGCTGTGCCGGAGGAGATCGAGAACCGGCTGCTGATCCCAATGGAGAACGTTCTCTCCGGCATCGAAGGCGTCGAGTACATCTACAGCCATGCGCAGCCGGGTTTCGGCCTGGTCACCGTACGCTACGAAGTCGGCCGCGACATGGAAGAGAGCCTGGTCCAGTTGTACACGACGATGATCAGGTACGCCGACCGCATGCCACCGGGCTTCAGCATGCCGCTGGTCAAGACGGTAACCATCGATGACGTACCGTTCTTCACCGTCACGTTGACCGGCGAGGACTACGATCACACGGCGCTGCGGGCAATCGCGGACGAGTTGCGGGTAGCGCTCGAGGCCGTGCCCGAGGTGCGCGATGTGTCGGTCATCGGCGGCTACCCGCGCGAGATCCGGGTGGAGCTTTCACCCGAGCGGATGGCCGCCTATGGCGTCGACCCGTTGATCATCGCCCAGCGTCTGCGCCAGGCCAATTTGAACGTCGATGCCGGCGAGTACACGAGGGGCGGCGAGGTCGTTCGCGTTACGGCCGGCCCCTTCCTGAGCTCGGCCCGCGACGTCGAGTCCGTCGTTCTCGACGTGCGTGACGGAGCGCTGGTCCAGGTGTCCGACGTGGCCGAGGTGATCGACGGCCCCCAGGAGGTAGGCACCTACACGTTCCACGGCACGCCCGGCGCACCGCTCGAACCGATGGTGACGATAGCCGTCGCCAAGCGACCCGGTGCCGACGCCACCCAGCTGGGCCGCGCCCTGGAGTCGAAGACCGATGCCTTGCACGGACGCGTCGTCCCCAGCGACGTCGAGGTCCACACGACGCGCAACTACGGCGAGACGGCCCGCGAGAAGGTGACCACGCTGAAGGAGCACCTGCTATTGGCAATCCTGGCGGTGGGCCTCGTCGTGGCGGTGGCGATGGGGTGGCGGAGCGCGGTGATCGTGATGATCTCCGTACCCATCACCTTCGCGCTCACCCTGTTCGTCTATCAGTTCTTCGGCTACACGCTGAACCGTGTGACCCTGTTCGCGTTGATCTTCGTGACCGGGATCGTGATTGACGACTCGATCATCGTGGCGGAGAACATGGAGCGGCACTTCGCGATGCGGGATCGACCGCTGCGCGCCGCCGCGCGCGCCGCCGTCAACGAGGTCGGCAACCCGACCATCCTGGCGACGCTCACGGTGATCGCCGCCGTGCTGCCGATGCTCTTCGTCTCGGGCCTCATGGGTCCCTACATGAGCCCCATGCCCATCGGGGCCACGGTGGCCATGCTCTTCTCGCTCGCCGTCGCCCTGATCGGCACGCCCTGGCTGGCCTACCGCCTGCTGCGCGGCAGTCACGCCGAGAAGGAGGCGCCCGCCTACGTGCTGGAGGAGACACGCATCTACAAGGCCTATCGCAAGGTGATGGACCCGCTGCTCCGCCGGCCGCTCTGGATGTGGGCTATGCTGGGGACGGTGACGGTGCTGTTGCTGGGTGCGACGGCGATGTTCTTCACGCGCTCCGTGTCGGTGAAGATGCTCCCGTTCGACGACAAGAACGAGATGCAGATCATCGTCGACATGCCCGAGCGGACTCCGCTCGAGACGACAGTCGCCGTGACACAGGACATGGTGCGCGAGTTGGAGGCGATACCCGAGATCGCCGATGTTCAGCTCTACGCGGGCACCGCCGCGCCGTTCAACTTCAACGGCATGATCCGCCACTACTACTTGCGGCGTGGCTCGAACGTCGCCGACATCCAGGTGAACCTCGTACACAAATCGCAGCGCGGCGACCAGAGCCACGACATCGCCAAGCGGATCCGGCCCCTCGTCGAAGAAGTGGCCCGACGTTCGGGCTCTGGGGCACGCGTGAAGGTCGTGGAGGTCCCGCCCGGGCCGCCGGTGCTATCCACGCTGGTCGCCGAGATCTACGGGCCCGATGCCAGGTCGCAGCGGGATGTCGCTCAGCAGGTGCGTGAACGGTTCGCCGAGCATCCCAGCGTCGTCGACATCGACTGGTCGCTCACGGAGCCGCAGCGCGAGATCCGGCTCCAGGTCGATGAGCAGAAAGCCGCGCTGAGCGGCATCGCCAAGGCCTCGATCGTCCAGGCGACGCACATGGCCCTCGGCGGGTCCGTCGTCACTCACCTGTCCGAGCCGACGGCGCGGACGCTCGTGCCGGTCAGGGTGCGAGTGACCGAGGGCGATCGCTCCGGCGTCGACCGACTAGGCGCCCTGCACATCGCCTCGCTGGCGGGGCAGCTCGTGCCGCTCAGCGAACTGGTCAACCTCGAACTCGAGGAGGTGCCACAGGTCATCGACCGGAAGAACGGTCAGCGTGTGATCTATGTGACGGCCGAAGTCGCCGGCGCGGCGGAGAGCCCGGTCTACGCGATCCTCGACCTGCAGGACCGGATCGCCGAGATCGAGTTGCCGTCAGGTGCCAAACTCGGCCAACTCTACACGCGGCAGCCCGGCGCCGTCGAACAGCCCGTCATGAAGTGGGACGGCGAGTGGCAGGTCACCTACGAGGTCTTCCGCGACCTGGGGATCGCCTTCGCCGGGGCGCTCCTGCTGATCTACGTCCTCATCGTCGCCTGGTTCGGCTCCTTTATCGCGCCACTGGTGATGATGACGGCGATCCCGCTCACCCTGGTCGGCATCGCACCGGGCCATCTCATCTTCGGCGCATTCTTCACCGCAACCTCGATGATCGGCATGATCGCGCTGGCCGGGATCATGGTGCGCAACGGGATCCTGCTGATCGACTATCTGGAAGCCCGACGTTCCGCCGGCATCGCCCTCGAGCAGGCGGTCATCGAGGCCGGGGCGGTACGCACCCGTCCCATCGCGCTGACCGCCGGAACCGTCGTGATCGGCGCCATCGTCATCCTCTTCGACCCCATCTTCGAGGGCCTGGCAGTATCCCTGATCACGGGTGCCTTGGCTTCCACCATCCTGACCCTGGTCGTCGTACCCAGCATCTACTTCCTGGTCCACCGCCAGCGCACAGGCCAGACCACGCCGGAGAAGAACTAAAATGAAACTCGTGCTGTTGATGTATCTGGAGGGTGACGAGAGGTGCGTGAACCGACTGCTCAGCGAGCAGCAGATCGCCGCCTTCAGTCGATTGCCGATGGAAGGGCACGGGCCTGGGAGCGCCACCGGATGGACCGGAGCGATCCAACCCTATCACTCGCAGATCGTCATGGCCATCCTGCCGGACGAGCAGGCCGCGGGCCTACTAGAGGCCGTCGCCGCCTGCACCGGCGTCGAGGACCCGCGCCACCCGATCAAAGCCGCAACCCTGGACGTCGAAGCGTTCGCCTGTTGTGAGCTCGACAAACCCTAACATGGTGAGACAAAATGACACTTAACCACAAGATCCGCCTGATCGCCGGAACGTTCGTTCTGGCCAGCTTGGCCCTCGGTTGGTGGGTCAGCCCCTACTGGTTCCTGTTCACCGCCTTCGTCGGCGTGAACCTGATTCAGTCCTCGCTGACCAAGTGGTGTCTGATGGAGGACATCCTCCGCTGGACCGGTGTCCACAAGGAGCGGAAAGCGGCCGCC
This sequence comes from Gemmatimonadota bacterium, assembly GCA_039586575.1. Lineage (GTDB taxonomy): Bacteria > Gemmatimonadota > Gemmatimonadetes > Palauibacterales > KS3-K002. The sequence continues at coordinate 53,075 of JBDHKD010000006.1, forward strand.
GACTGATCGACGTGGCCCCGGCTTGCCGGAGAGCGCTTCGCCGGAGAATTTGCACGCTGGCCCCGGTTTTGCATCTAAAGTTCCTTTGGCACCGCACCCAGGGAGACCAGGAACAATGCATATCCGACGCGAAGAGGCGCTGGCCTACCACTCAGAGGGTCGGCCGGGCAAGATCGCATTGCAGGTCACCAAGCCGTGTAACACGCAGCGCGACTTGTCGCTGGCCTACACGCCCGGGGTGGCGGAGCCGTGCCGGGACATACACAAGGACAAGGACGCCGTCTTCAAGTACACGGCGCGGGGCAACCTGGTCGCGGTCGTCTCCAACGGGACCGCGGTCCTGGGCCTCGGCCGGATTGGTGCGTTGGCCTCCAAGCCGGTCATGGAGGGGAAGGGCGTACTCTTCAAGCGGTTTGCGGACATCGACGTCTTCGATCTCGAGGTCGGCAGCGAGGATCCCGAAGACATGATCCGCTTCTGCGAGCTGCTCGAGCCGACGGTCGGCGGCATCAACCTGGAGGACATCGCCGCGCCCGACTGTTTCTACATCGAGAAGACGCTGATCGAGCGGCTCAACATACCGGTCTTCCACGATGACCAGCACGGGACGGCGATCATCAGCGGCGCCGGGCTGGTGAACGCTCTGGAGATCGCGGGCAAGGATATCGCCGAGGTACGGATCGTGGTGAGCGGTGCCGGCGCCTCCGGCATCGCCTGTGCCGAGCACTACATCTCGCTGGGAGCCAAGCGCGAGAACATCTTCATGTGCGACTCGCGCGGTGTCATCCACTCCGAGCGGGACAACCTGAACCCCTACAAGGAGCGTTTCGCCCACAAGACCAAGTGGCGCACGCTGGCCGACGCGTTGAAGGGGGCCGATGTGTTCGTCGGGCTCTCCCAGCCCGGCGTGATCAGCGGGGACGACCTGAAGACGATGGCCGATAGCCCCGTCGTCTTTGCCATGGCCAACCCGGATCCGGAGATCCTTCCCGAAGAAGCGTTCAAGGCGCGCGACGACATCATCATGGCGACGGGGCGCTCCGACTACCCAAACCAGGTGAACAACGTCCTCGGCTTCCCCTTCATCTTCCGCGGCGCGCTCGACGCCCGGGCCAGGAAGACCAACGAGGAGATGAAGATGGCGGCCACCCACGCGCTAGCCAACCTGACGCGAGAGCCGGTGCCCGAGGAGGTGGCGCGCGCCTACGGCGTCCAGAAGCTCGCCTTCGGCCGTGACTATATCATCCCGAAGCCGATCGACTCCCGCGTCCTGCTCTGGGAAGCCCCCGCCGTCGCCAAGGCCGCCATGGACTCGGGCGTCGCCGGCGTCCAGCTAGACCTCGACGAGTACCGCAATGAGCTTGAGGCCCGGCTCGGCCGCGCCCGCGAGGTCACCCGCAGCATCATCGTCAAGGCTCAGAGCGCGCCCAAGCTGCAGCGTATCGTCTTACCCGAGGCCACCGACGAACGGATCCTCCACGCGGCGCGGACTTGCCTGGAGGAGAGAATCGCCCAGCCGATTTTCGTCGGTGATCCAACGCGCATCAAGCGGGCCCTGGAGCAGAACCACATCGAGCTCGACCTCGAGCAAGTCGAGATCGTCAATCCGCTCGACCACCCGCGACGCAGCGAGTACGTGGATCGGTTCTTCAAGCAGCGGCAGCGCAAAGGTATCACCCGGGCGGAAGCGGAGGAGCACCTCGAGAAACCGATCTACTTCGCCGCCATGATGCTGCATGCGGGTGACGCCGACGGCCTGATCGCCGGCGAGGAGATGCACTACCCCGAGGCGCTGCGACCCTGCCTCGAGACCGTCGGCATGAGCCCCACCGTCCATCATATCGCCGGCCTCTACATGATGGTCCTCGAGAAAGACATCATGTTCTTCGCCGACACCACGGTGAACATTACCCCGGACGCCGAGACGCTGGCCGAGACCGCCATCCTCGCGGCGCGCTTCGCCCAGCGCATGGGCGTCGACCCGCGCGTCGCCATGATCTCCTTCTCCAACTTCGGCTCGACGCGCCACCCCGACGCCCTCAAGGTCGCGCAGGCGGTCGAGATCGTGAAGACCCGCTGTCCCGACCTCGTCATCGACGGCGAGATGCAGGCAGACACGGCCGTAGTCCCCGAGATTTTGCGCAAGCGCTATCCCTTCAGCCGCCTTCAGGACAGAGCGAACGTCCTGGTCTTCCCCGATCTGGGAGCGTCTAACGCGGCTTACAAGCTCATGGCTCGCATCGGCGGTGCGACGGCCATCGGACCGATCCTGCTCGGTATGCCGAAGCCGGTGCACATTCTGCAGCGTGGCAGCGACGTACGGGAGATCGTGAACCTGACCGCGATCGCCGTCGTCGATGCCCTGGAACGCCAGGCGGAAGAAGCACCGCTCCTGGCATGACGGGCGGGAACTGATCGCCCCGGCGCCGGCACCCTGAATGGGGTAATATGCCCCCAGCAGGAGAGCCGACAGCTGGGGCGCCGGCCCCGGTCGGCCCACACAAGTCACCGTTTTCCAACCACTTGCACCCTGGGTGCCGGTTGCGGCCCCGATTTCGCATCGTAGGGGATGGCTAGCCAGATCTTGCTCGTCCTCAGGGGAGGTCAGCGCCATGGCCATGATGATCACCGATGAATGCATCGATTGTGGGGCCTGCCTGCCGGTTTGCCCGAACGAGGCCGTCAACGAGGGCTTGGCCACCGACGTGCCGGTATACTGGATCGATGTCGAGCGGTGCACGGAATGCATCGGCGCCCACGACACGCCGCAGTGCCTGGAAGTCTGCCCGGTCGAGTGCATCGTCCAGAACCCGGACTATCAGGAGACGCAAGACGAGCTCTTGGAGAAGTACAAGAGCCTGCACTGAGAGACGGGCGGCTTCGCGCGACGGCCGCACCTCCGCAACGCAGCGCGGTGGGGGAGCGGCCGTGCTCATTGGAGCAAGCTCGCAGCCGGAGCTTGCGGTTCACGAATGAGTCACCAGCTTGATTGGCGATCATGACCGTCATTCGCGATCCGATCTGGAACAACATCTGGATCGAGCCGTCGGCCCTGCAGCTGGTCGACACACCTGCCTTCCAGCGGCTGCGCCGGGTCAAACAGTTGGGATTGGCCTATCTGGTTTATCCGGGGGCCATCCACACCCGGTTCGACCACGCTCTCGGCGTCTACCATCTCACGGGCCGTGCCCTGCGGCGTCTCGAGGCTTCCGGCCAGCTTGCCGCGGTTTCTGAGGAGAAGCGCGCCGTCCTGCGTTTGGCCGGCCTACTCCACGACATCGGGCACTATCCCTTCAGCCATACGCTCGAGGAACTGGAGATCGGCCTCGTGCCGGAGGACCATGAGCAGCTGGCCGGGCAGTTTCTCGCGGACCCCGAGGTGGCCGGCGCCCTGGAGCCGCTGGGCTCGGATGTCGCCCAGGCCGTCCACGCCCTGATCCTCGGCCGCTCCGAGAGCCCGCTGCAGGGGCTCGTCTCGGGCTCGTTGGACCTCGACAAGATCGAGTACCTGACCCGAGACGCTACCTTCTGCGGGGTCCCCTATGGCGAGATCGATGTGGACCGGCTGCTCGACTCGTTCCGCTTGCTGCGCGATCCGCTGAGCGGCCGCCTCGAGGTCGGGGTCGCCGCGCAGGGAGTGTCGGCGCTCGAGTCGCTGCTCTTCGCCAGATACCAGATGTTCCGCAACGTCTACTGGCACCACGCCGTTCGGGCCGCTTCCGTCGTATTTCAGCGGTTGATCCGAGAAGCGCTGACGGGCGGCTGGGCGACGCGGGAACATATCGTGGGGTCGGGGGACGAAGAGCTGCTGAGCGTTCTCGAACGTCTGGCGGCGGCCAGCGATGGCGAAAGCGCGCGCCGGGCCAGGGAATGGTATATCCCGGCCCTCAGACACCGCCGCTTGCCGAAGCGGGCCGCTGAATGGTCGGGTGACTCGCTCTCCGATGCCCTGAGCCGGCTGGGCCGGCGCGAGGTCGCCCCGTGGTTCCAGGCGCGGCCCGATCTCAGGGCAGCGCTGGAGGATCACCTGGCGATCGAACTGGGCATCGAGCCCGGCTGCCTGTTCATCGACTACCCGGCCAAGGCCGGCTTGCTGGAGCTGGACCTGCTGATGCTCGGCCGCGACGCGGTCGTGCAGCGACTCACCTCCGCCGGTCGCGCCGGCCTCATCGACTTGCCGCGCCTCGGACGCGATCTCTACCACGCAGCGCGCGTCATGCGTGTTTTCAGCTGGCCGCGCACCGAGCTCCGGCGGCCGGAACGCGTGCTCGAGCTGGTGACCGCGCCGCAGGAGGATATCCTCGCACTGCTCGGCCTACCGTGACCTCTTGTTCGTTGGGAAGACGAGACCGCCGCCGGCTGGCCCTACTCGCTGATCCTGACCAGTACAGCCGTGATGTTGTCCATGCCGCCGGCCTCGTTGGCGGCATCGATCAGCGCCTCGGCGATCTCCTGTAGATTCTTGCCACGCGTCTCCAGGATCTCCTGGATCGCGTCGTCCGGAAGCATCCCGCTGAGCCCGTCAGAGCACAGCAAGAAGAGGTCGCCCGACTCCACCGTGTCACCGTACGCGTCGACGTCGACGCTCAACTCGGTACCCAGGGCCCGGGTCAGAATGTGGGAGAGCGGATGATCGCGGGCCTGCTCCGGGGTCAGGGCACCCCGATCGACCTGCTGCTGGACGACCGTGTGGTCTCGGGTGATCTGGCTGAGAGTGCCGTCCCGCAGCAGATAGCCACGGCTGTCACCCACCTGGTCCATCAGGTAGCCCGTGCCTGGAACCAGGGCCAGCAGGGTCAGGGTGGTCCCCATGCCCCGCTTCTCCGGCTCGTTGTCGGCCCGCTCCAGGATCGCCCGGTTGGCCTCCTCGATCAGCTCCAGAACACGGTTCTCCAGCTCCGCGCCCGCCAGGCCCTGAGCGATGGCCTCGCTGACGCCGGGCCCCACCGTGTCGGTGACAATCTGGCTGGCGACCTCGCCAGCCACATGGCCACCCATGCCGTCAGCCACGATGAACACGCCATGCTCGGCGTTCGCGAAAAGCGTGTCCTCGTTGCCCTGACGGACCTTGCCTACGTCGCTCTTACCCGCGTATTCCCACTCCATTGGGCCTCCACCCCTTCAACCGCCTGGGGGGTGACAACTTAGCGTTTAAGACGCCGCCTTGTCCATGCCAATGCCCGCCCCCACCGGGCGCCGATCAGCCGATTTCTCTTCGATTCGTCTCGATAACCTCGGGCGCGCCAAGGATGACAGTTCGCCGCCTGGCCGAGATCGACGCCGAGTCAATCTCGGACTGCCCGTTTCCCGATTCAAACGACCCGATTCGGGGGAATGGGACGCTCGAGCGAGCCATGGCTGGCATCGGTGCGCCGCACGAGGACGATAGGGTCTATCAACATTTCGCCGACGCCCCGCGTAAGGTTGGTTACACCCGGCTGCGGATCAAGATCCTCCCCGCAAACGATCCGCGCCGACAACCTAGCGCCGCCGCCCGCCGCCGCGCGGAGCGCTCCGCGTCGTGCTCCGACTGCGCTGGTAGTTCTGCGTTCGCTGCGCGCCGCGCTGCCGGTTCTGGTACTCGCGATTCAGGTTGCCGCTGCGGTCCGGCGTGGTCGCCCGCGTCGACGGCTGCTGCTGCGTGCGCGGTTGTTGCTGAGTACGCGGTTGCTGCTGAACGCGCGGTTGCTGCTCGCGGTTGAGGTCCCGGCTGCGATCCTGTGGCTGACCCTCCACCGCCGAGCGATCCGCTGAGCTCCAGCCGCTTCCGCCGCGCGTCTGCCAGCTCCCGTCCGAGTCCCGCCGGTAGACGTTCCCATCACGGTCGGTGTAAACGTTGTTGTCGCGGCCCTGGGAGGGGCGGGCGCGCTCGACCCCGCCTTGCGTCGGCCTCGCAGCGCCGGCTGCCCCTCTTCGCTGGTCCATCTGCGCGCGCGCTGTGCCGCGATCTACGTTGCGCGCCCTGTTGGACGGCCGCGCATAGATGTTGTCTTGACGCTGAGCGGCACGGTACCCAGCGCGATAGCCGCTACCGTAGCCGCGATGATAGCCACGGTGGTAGCCGTGGCGGTAGCCACCCGGGCCCCACCAACCGCCCGGGTAGTAGCGATATGGCGGCCGGGAGTAGAAGCCGAAGTGGAAGGGACCATAGCTGAAGCCGAAGCCAAAGCTCCAACCGTACCAGGGATTGTAGTGCACGCGGAAGCCATAGGTCACCGGCCGCGGATAGTAATAGTGCGGACCGACCCATGGGCTGTAGTAGTAGCCCGTCCCGTACACCACGGTCGTGTGATAGACGTAGCTGCCGGTATAGCCGGAGGTGTAGCCGGTGTAAACCGTCTCCGGCGTGTAGTCGTAGATGAAGACGTACTTCGTATTGTAGACCGGGCTGTCCGGTGGAATGTTCTCGATCTCCTCCGGTATCTCCAGCGCCACCCGCCAGGGCCCCAGCGCACTCCCCGCCTCGTACCACACCGCCTCATGGCAGGCGTAGTACTTCGAGCCCGCCTGCACGACCGAGTACTCGGTGTTGGCGGCATACTGCAGGCTGGTGCCCTCGATCGGCTCGAACTGTGGGTCGCCGTCGTACTCCACCTCGATGGTGGCATCACGCTTGATCGCCGCAGTCTGCGGGATCTGGGTGTCGAGCACCGCATCCAGCGCCTGATCGGTACCCGCCACATAGCTCAGGACGCTGCCGCGCGCCGACTCCGGCGGTATCCTGGCGAAGTCCGCCGGCAACGAATCCGACGCCGCGAACGCCCACGGCCCCTGCAGGCTGCCGGCGGAGTACCAGCGGCCGGCCAGCACGATGAAGTACTGCTGGGACTCAATCTCCATGAACACATCGCTCTCGGTATTGCTGACGTAGAGGAGATCGGTGCCCTCGATCGAGGTGAACTGCGGGCGGCCATCGAAGATGATCAGCTCTGTGGGCTCCGTGGCGACGATGATGCGCAAGTCCTCGATATCGATATCGATCTCCTCGGCCTCCGCTTCGCCCTCCGCCTCCGCTTCGCCCTCCGCCTCCGCCACCGCCTCCGCCGTATCCGGCGGGATCAGGGACGCCACCTTGTCCGGCGTCCGCTCCGACAACGCCCAAGGCCCCATGACGTCCGCCGCGGCGAACCAGGTCTCTTCCCCGGCGTACAGGTAATAAGAGCGCGTGCCGGGGTCGAAGATGATGCTGAACGGGGTGTTCATCACGTACTCGAGGTCGGTGTTCTCGACGCTCTGCTGCACGGGTTCCCCGTCAACCGTCACCAGGAGCGACGGCTCCTCGACGATGACGATCCTCGGTGGATCGGTCGCCAGGTTGCCTGACACCTCTCGCTCATGCTCGCTCAACTCCAGGCCGGTCAGTATGCGGTCCAGCGAAATGACGATGTCCCAGCTCGACATCTCCAACGCCAGGATGTCGGCGAACTGCCGCGTCACCTCCTCGCTCGCGTTCGGGAACCGCACCCTCGGTACCTCGACGCTGACCACCGTGACCAGGCGGCTGTCACGGTCCGTCTCCACGAACGCGTCCAGCCAGACGGCCCCGAACACCGTCTCACCTTCACCCTGCGGCGTCACCGACACCGCCGCCCGCCCCGTGAGGTGGTCGCCCTCGAACGCCTCCAGCTGCGGCTGGTAGAGCACGACCAAGTAGCCGGCGTGAACGAACTCGCGCGGCCAACCCAGGTCACCTTCGTCGTCCTGCACGGCGCTGGCGTTGGGAATCGGTGCCAGGGTGGCAAGAACGGTGGTTAGGAGCATCAAGAGATACATGTTCCACTTCTCCGATCGGCTGAGATCGCTGCGCTTATGGTCGGTAAAGGACACGCAGCGGCAGGCCCGTGTCAAGCGCGCACCCGTTGCCAGGCCACCCTGCCCACAGTAGTCTCCGCACCGTGCTGAGCCACCGAAAACGGGAAGGAGCTCCGATGAGCAAGAGGTTGGGTGTACTGGCTATGGTGCTGGCCGTGGGTTGCGTGTCCGGCGCCGAAACCGAGCAACAGCCGGGCGACGAGGAGACGAGTGCGATGAGCGAAGTCAACGGTCCACCGCCGGTCACGGGCGATACCATCACGACCGCGAGCGGCCTCAAGTACATCGAGATCCAGTCCGGCAGCGGCGCGGCGGCCGAGCCGGGCCAGACGGTGAGCGTCCACTATACGGGCTGGTTCACCGACGGTCGAAAATTCGACAGCTCGGTCGACGGCGGTCAGCCGTTCAGCTTCACCTTGGGCGCCCGCCAAGTTATCGCCGGTTGGGACCAGGGCGTCGCGCTGATGCGCGTTGGCGACAAGCGGCGCTACATCATCCCGCCGGACTTGGCCTACGGAGCGCGCGGCCACCCGGCCGGCATCCCACCGAACGCTACGCTGATCTTCGATGTCGAGCTGTTGGGAGTCGGGAACTGACGGGATGGGAGTTGGGGGAGTAGGGGGAGTTTGGGAGCATTGATCCACCTGGGGAGCAATTGAGCAAGGGAGACAATTCAGTTGGGGAGTGACTCCCTCAACTCGCGGTCTCCCTTGCTGAACTGCTCCCCGGCTCGATCAGCGCTCCCAAACTCCCGTGACAACATCTATGAATAGTGCGGTGAGCAGAGCGGTCGCGGTCCGCTGTCAGGGGCTGAAGAAACGTTACGGCGATGTCGTGGCCGTCGACGGGCTCGACCTCGAAGTCCGCGCCGGCGAGTGCTTCGGACTCCTGGGACCCAACGGGGCGGGCAAGACGACCACGGTCGAGATGCTCGAGGGCCTCCTGAAACCCGACGCCGGCGAATTGGAGGTTCTGGGGATGCGTTGGGGGGCGGACGACCGGGCGCTCAGACAGCGACTCGGCGTACAGCTCCAGGAGACCCAGCTGGCCGAGAAGCTGACCGTCGAGGAGACGCTGCGGCTTTTCCGGAGTTTCTTCGACAAGGGTCGCAGCGTCGACGAAGTCCTGGGGATCGTCGAGCTGGAAGAGAAGCGATCCGCCTGGGTCTCACGGCTGTCCGGTGGCCAGCAGCAGCGATTGGCGGTCGCCTGCGCACTGGTCAGCGAGCCGGAGCTCCTGTTCCTCGACGAGCCGACCACCGGCCTGGACCCACAGTCGCGCCGCCAGCTGTGGAAGCTGGTCCTCGGTTTCAAGGCCTCCGGCCGCACGGTCTTGTTCACCACCCACTACATGGACGAAGCGCAGCGACTGTGTGATCGCGTCGCCATCATCGATCACGGCCGGGTGATCGCGCTGGGGACGCCGAGCCAGCTCATCTCGCGCCTCGGCGCCGAGCACGTCGTCGAGATCGCACTCGAGCAGGACGACCCCGCCATCGACGAGTCGCTTGCCCGAGTGGCGGGCGTGCAGGCCGTGCGGCACGAGGCCGAAGGGATCTTCCTCACCGTCCAGGAAGTGCACCGGACGGTGCCCGCGCTGCTCGCCGCATTACGCGAGCGGCAGGCCGAGCTGTCGCGGCTCACCACGCACCATGCCACCCTCGAGGACGTCTTCGTCTCACTGACGGGGCGCCACCTGAGAGATGAGTAGTCGATCGCGGCCGCTCTGGGAACTCACCCGGGCCCGGATCGTGGAGTTCCTCCGTGAGCCGGAGGCGATCTTCTGGGTGTTCGTTTTCCCCGTCCTCTTGGCCCTCGGCCTCGGCATCGCTTTCCGCAACCGTCCCGCCGAGTCGCTGCGCATCGCCGTCAGCGAGGGGAGCGGCGCCGCCCAGCTGGCTCTGAGGCTCGACAGCTTCCCGGACCTCCGCGCCCAACTCATGGGGCCCGACGAAGCTCACAACCAACTCCGCACCGGCAAGGTCGCTCTCATCGTGCTGCCCGGTGACCCGGTCACCTACCTGTATGACCCGACGCGCGCCGAGGGGCGACTGGCCCGGCGCGCGGTCGACGACGCCGTGCAACGCGCGGCCGGCCGCGTCGATCCTGTCGCCGCGGGCGAACGTTTCCTCACCGAGCCCGGCTCCCGCTACATCGACTTCCTCATTCCGGGCCTGCTCGGCCTCAACCTCATGGGCAGCGGCATGTGGGGGATCGGCTTCAACATCGTGCAGGCGCGCCGCAAAAAGTTGCTGAAACGCCTGCTCGCGACACCCATGCGGAAAAGCCACTACCTCCTCGCCTACGGCCTCTCGCGCTTCGTCTTCATGATCCTGGAGGTGGCCGCCCTGGTCGGCTTCGGCTGGATCGTATTCGATGTCCGCGTCCACGGATCCATATTCGACCTCCTGGTCGTGTCCGTCGTCGGCGCGCTGGCGTTCGCGGGCCTCGGCCTGCTCACCGCCAGCCGCGCCCAGACCCTGGAGGGCGTCTCCGGCATCATGAACCTGGTCATGATGCCAATGTGGGTCTTCTCCGGCGTCTTCTTCTCCTATGCCCGGTTCCCCGAGCCGCTTCAACCCTTGATCAAGGCGCTGCCCCTCACGCCGCTGCTCGACGCGCTGCGCTCCATCATGACCGACGGAGCCCCACTGACCGCCAACCTGGGTCGCCTGGCCGTGATCGCCGCCTGGGGAGGCCTGAGCTTCCTGGCCGCTCTCAAGATCTTCCGCTGGCATTGAGCCGCAGACAGCGTACGGGTCGCTTGACAAGTGGTAGGCGGTCCATATATTTGATGGCTGGCCAGCCCCGGGTCCGGTAGGAAACTTTTCCAGTGGCTGAGGTGTTTAACAGCCGGACCCCGGGTACAGTCGGGCGGAAAGACCCGCCCACAAGGCTCGATCCCGGCGGAACAGCTGTTCCCAGCCGGGACTTTAGTATGGCCTGTGGACGCCGCCGGACTGGAACCTAATAGACCATAAGCTAGCGGTTTGAAGATAGAGCGATGATCATGGATCGGAAGTCTGCCAGGGCGAAACGGGCGGCCAGCCAGGCTCTCAAGAGCCGGGTGGCGGGGGATGATTCCGCCCTGGACCAGTACCTTCAGGACGTGAGTCAGCACGAGCTGATCACGCCCGCCGAGGAGATCCGGCTGGCGCGGCTGGCTCAAAAGGGCGACACCGACGCGATCCAGGCCCTCTGCAAGGCCAACCTGCGGTTCGTGATCTCGGTGGCCAAGAAGTACCAGGGCCGGGGGCTCCCGCTCAGCGATCTGATCCAGCAGGGCAACCTCGGGCTGGTGACCGCCGCCATCAAGTTCGACCCGGACCAGGGCGTCAAGTTCATCAGCTACGCCGTCTGGTGGATCCGGCAGGCGATCCTGTCGGCGCTGGCCCATCACGGCCGGTCGGTGCGCGTACCGCTCAACCGTGCGGCCGAGCTTTCGAAGATCCTCAAGGCGCGGCAGGCGCTGAAGGTGACGTACGACCGCGAGCCGACCAGCGAGGAGATCGCCCGGCATCTCGAGATGAACCCGGCGACGGTGGAGATGCTCGAGGCGTTGAACGCCGGCGAGGTTCGCCTGGACGCTCCGATCGGCGACAGCGAGGACAGCAGCCTGGTCGAGCGTTTCGTCACCGAGGCAGCGACCACGGCCGTCACGGAGGTGGAGGATCGGCTGCTGCGGGAGCAGATCGACGATGCCCTGAGCATGCTGCGCGAGCGCGATGCGCTGGTGCTGCGGCTCTACTACGGCCTCGGCGACGGGCGCGAGCACACGCTGGAGGAGATCGGGCAGAAGCTCGGCATCACGCGGGAGCGTGTCCGCCAGCTGCGTGACCGTGCGTTAAAGGAACTCCGCGAGGGCGATCGTGGGTCCGCCCTGGCCAGCTTTACCGCCGTCTGACGGCGACGCTACCGTGATGACGCTGAGAGGGGTGCTGCACGGCACCCCTCTTTTTCTTTGCAGCGCGCAATTAGCAACCCTGTCACTCCTTCAAATGTCTAACCGATGTCAACCGCCCTCAGTTCACCGAATGGGAGACCACATGACTGGCGCCAAGTCGGCCCGGGTGGCTTGCCTATTGGCCGCCCTGCTGGCCGTGACATCGACGGCGACGGTGCTCGGCGCCGCCCAGCCGTCCTTTCACTACACCGTCACCGTGACCCAGCCGCACACCCACGTCTTTCAGGTCCGCATGGCGATCGACGGGCTGGACCGTTCGGAGGTCGACGTCTCCATGCCCGTCTGGACGCCGGGCTCCTACCTGGTCCGCGAGTACGAGCGACACGTCATCGCCTTCACCCCCCAGGATGAGCGCGGTCAGCCGCTCGCCTGGCACAAGATCGACAAGAACACCTGGCGGATCGCGGCCGGGGACGCGCGGCGGATCCTGCTCGATTACGAGGTCTACGCGCGCGAGCCGGGGATCCGCTGGTCTTTCCTCTACGACCAGGGCGGACACGTCATCGGACCCAGCCTGTTCATGCACGTAGTCGGCGCCGCCGACGCGCCGGCCGCTGCCCGCTTCCAGCTGCCCGAGGGCTGGCGCCTGAACGGTGCGCTCGCCCCGGCGGCGGACGACCCCTACCTGGTCTCGGCCCCCTCGTACCACGAGCTGATCGACGCACCGATGCTGATCGGACACTTCGACGAGATCGAGTTCGAGGTAGATGGGGTCGAGCACCTGATCGCCGTGCTCGGGCCGAACAACGCCGACCTGGAGCGGCTGCGTGATGATTTCATCCGCATCATTCGGGAGTGCGCCGAGCTGTTCGACGGGCTGCCCTACGAGCGCTATGCCCTCATTTTCGTCACCGTGACCAGTGGCGGCGGGATCGAGCATGCCAACGGCACGACGATCGGCCTCGAGGGATTCGATTTCCAGAGCGAGCGCTGGTACGCGCGCGTGCTCGGGGTCACGGCCCACGAGTACTTCCACGCCTGGCTGGTGAAGCGCATCCAGCCACCGGCATTCCGGCCCTACGACTACGAGGGAGAGAACTACACCGACGCTCTCTGGTTCTACGAAGGATTCACCTCGTTCTACAGCGATCGCCTGTTGTATCGCGCCGGCCTGCGATCCGAGTTGCCCGATCCGCTCGATTTCGTCACCCGCTATCGCTCGACCCCCGGATACGAAGTGCAAAGCGCCGCCGACGCCAGCTTCAACGCCTGGATCCATTACTATCGCGAAGATGAGAGCACCGACAACTATCGCGTCGATTACTACTTCAAGGGCAACCTGATCGCCAACCTGTTGACGCTGGAGATCGCCCGGCGCACCGCAGGCGCGAAGAGCCTTGACGACGTCATTCGACTCATGTGGACGCGGACGCTCGAGCAAGGGGCTACTTTCGCCTCCGCTGACATCCGCGCCGTCTGCGAGGAGGTGGCCGGCGGTTCCTTCGAGGAGTTCTTCGACCGCTACGTCTTCGGCACGGACGACATCCCGTTCGAAGACTTCTACCGGCTGGCCGGCTACGACCTGGTAGTTGATGAGGCAGCGACCCGCGAGGCCAACGCCACGGGCTACATGGGCGTCACTTTTTCTGATCCGAACGGCCGCGTACGGTTGAACAGCGTCGTGCGGGGCGGACCGGCCTGGCGGGCGGGTCTCAACTACGGCGATGTGATTACCGCGCTGGACGGGACCGCGGTCACCGACGTCGGTTCGTTTCTCCAGCTGCTCGGCCTGACGGCGCCGGGGCAGGAGATCGAGCTCGATGTGTGGCGTCTCGGCCAAGCCAAGACCATCAAGATGACGTTGGGCGCGAGACCCGTTCCGACGTACCGCCTCCTGGAGGTCGACGAGCCGACCGCCGCGCAGCTTGCCGTGCGCCGGGTCTGGCGTGAGACGGCGCCCGGGAACTAGCGGGCGGCTGGCGGGATCGGTTACGGCCTTGCTCCGACAGCCGTCCCGGCTAAGCTTCTCTGCCGCTGGGTCGATACTCGCGCTCCCCAAGAAACGAAAGCATCACCATGCACCGAACCCGTCGAGCGGCATTATTCTTCGCCGCGCTCGCCGTGCTGGCGCCGGTCGATCGGCTCGCCGGCCAGGATCACCCTTCGGCCTACCTCGGCCACGCCGTCGGTGCTGATTTCAGGCTCGCCGGCTGGCAGGCCATCACCGGCTACCTCAATCACCTGGCCGACGCTTCCCCGGCGATCCGCGTGGATACGCTGGGCCGTACGACTCAGGGCCGGCCGCTGGTCGTTGCCACAGTGACGGCACCGTCCAACCTGTCCCGACTCGAGGAGATCCGCGCCAACCAGGCGCGGCTGGCCGACCCTCGACAGCTCGAGGAGGGTGAACTGGACAATCTGCTGGCAAGTCAGCCGGCCGTAGTGCTCATCGCCCACAACGTTCACGGTACCGAGATCGCGGCGAGCCAGGGGGTCATGGAGCTGGCCTACACGCTGGTGACCGATGCCGAGGCCGCCGAAGTTCTCGAGGACGTCGTCGTCCTGCTCATCCCCTCGGCGAATCCGGACGGCCAGCAAATGGTCACCGATTGGTACAGGCGCACGCTGGGTACGCCGTACGAAGGCGGCGATATGCCGTGGCTCTACCACGAGTACGTGGGACACGACAACAACCGCGACTGGTTCATGATCACGCAGGTCGAGACCCGACTGGTGACCGACCTGCTTTATCGCGAGTGGTTCCCCGAGGTGGTCTACGACGTTCACCAGATGGGCAGCCGCGGTCCGCGCTTCTTCGTACCGCCCTTCGACGATCCGGCGAACCCGAACGTTGACCCGCTGTTGGTGAGGACGATCTCGCTGATCGGTATGCAGATGTCCACCGATCTGGAGGCGGCGGGCAAGGCCGGCATCGCTAACGCCTACCGGTTCGACCTCTGGTGGAACGGCGGCTTGAGGAGCGCGCCGGCCCGACACAACATGGCGGGCATACTCTCCGAGTCGGCTAGCGCGCGGCTCGCATCACCGCTGTTCTTGGAGCCCGACCAGCTCCGCCAGCCTCAACACGGGGTCAACTATCCGAACCCGTGGCCCGGCGGTTGGTGGCGGATGCGCGACATTATCGACTACCAGATCATCGCCGCCCGCTCGCTCATCTCGCTCGCCGCCCGTCAGCGCCGACGGCTCATTCGCAACTACGTCGAGCTCGGCCGCCGCCAGGTGGAGGCCGGCCGGTCCGAGCCGCCCTTCGCCTACATCGTCCCGGCGGATCAACGAGATCCGGGTAGCGCGGCGGCCATGCTGGAAGCGCTGCGGCGCGGAGCGGTCGAGATCCACATTGCCACCGCTCCATTCCAAGCGGACGGCGTCGAGTACCCGTCCGGCACCTGGGTCGTGCTCATGGCGCAGCCGTACCGTGCACACGCCAAGGACCTGTTGGAGCGCCAGTCCTACCCCGACCTGCGCGCCTATCCCGAGGGCCCACCCGACACGCCCTATGACGCCACCGGTTGGACGCTGCCGCTCCAGATGGGCGTCGACGCGGTGGCGGCAACCGCCCCGTTCGAGGCCGAGCTGACGGCGTTGACCGGCGCGGTTCGTCCACCGCCGGGCGATGTCAGCGGCGACGGCTCCAGTTACGCGGTGGCCGGAGCGACCAACGCCGCCAACCTGGCGGTCAACAGGGTGCTGGCCGCCGGCGGCGCCGTGGCCTGGTTGGCCCAGCCGGCCGAGCTCGGCGGCGCGCTCTGGCCCGTAGGGACGCCCGTGCTCGGCGGGCCCACCGCCCGCGCGATCTTGGAGGACCTGGCCGACAACCACGGATTGAACGCGCGCGCCATCTCGGGCGCTGCCGAGGCGGCCCGCGTGAGCGGGCTGCGCCTGGGTCTCTATCAGCCGTGGACCGCATCGATGGACGGGGGCTGGACCCGCTGGGTCTTCGACGCCTGGGACCTGCCGTATCGGACCCTGCACGATGCCGAGGTGCGGGCGGGCGGCCTGCGCACACGCTACGATGTGATCATTCTGCCCGATGTTTCGGCCGAGTCGATCATCGAAGGCAGGAAACCGGGTACGGTTCCCGCCGAGTACGCCGACGGCCTCGGCGAGATCGGCCTGACCGCGATCCGCGACTTCGTGCGTAACGGTGGCACGCTCATCTGTCTCGACTCGTCGTCGGGGTTCGCCATCGAGCGCCTCGGACTCCCGGTACGGGACGTTCGCCCGCCGCCCAGCGAGCAGCGAACCGGCACCGCCTTCTATGCCCCCGGCTCTATCCTGGCCGTCACTCTCGATCCCCAGCACCCCATCGCCTATGGGATGACGGAGGAGGCGGTCGTGTTCTATTCCAATGGCCCCGTCTTCCAGGTCGAGCCGGGCGCCGGCGGCGTGAGTGTCATCGCAAGCTACCCCGAGAGCGGTCAGCTGTTGAGCGGCTACGCCCTGCATAGCGAGTTCCTGATCGGCAAAGCGGCGCTGGTCGAGGCACGCTATGGAGAGGGGCGCGTCATCCTGTTCGGGTTCCGACCGATGTACCGGGGACAGTCACACGAGACATTCAAGCTCTTGTTCAATGCGATCTATCACGGTGCCGCGGAACGACCACAACGCCTGGAGTTCTAGGTGACGAGCCCGGGCCTGCTGCGCGTGCGCGCCACGCGGCCGGCTATCGCCATCGAGAGCGCTTTCCTGACCAGCGGGCTACCCCGCGCCGCACGGCTCGACGCCGTCGCGCGAATCTCGGCCGCGGTCCAGGCTCAGCGTGTCGCGCCCGCCTTCTGCGGGCTGCTGGCCGGGCGGCCGACCGTCGGCCTCACCCCGCAGGAGATCGAGCTACTCGCTGGGCACGAGGCCAAGGTCAGCACCCGCGACCTGCCGGCCGCAGTGGCGCGTGGCGCTCATGCCGGCACGACCGTGGCCGCCACGATCTACCTGGCCCGACGCGCCGGCCTGACCGTCGCTGCCACGGGCGGGATCGGCGGTGTCCACCCCGGCGGTGGCCCGCCCGACATCTCCGCCGACCTCCTCGAGCTCGCCCGCACCCCCATCATCCTCGTCTGTTCCGGCGCCAAGGCGATTACCGATCTGGCCGCCACACTGGAACGGCTGGAAACACTGAGCGTGCCCGTCGTCGGATTCGGCACCGACCGCTTTCCCGCCTTCTGGTCACCCGACAGCGGCCTGCCCCTCGAGCTCACCGTCGAAGACGCGGACGAGCTGGCCAATGTCTGGCAGGCGGCGCGGGCGCTGGATACGCCCGGCGCGCTGCTCGTTTGCGTACCACCACCGCGCGACCTGGCGTTGAGCAAGGCGGAGGTGGACGACGCGGTGGGCCGCGCCCTGGCGGACCTGGAGGACGAGGGCGTCAGAGGGGCCGCCGTCACCCCGTACCTGCTGGACCGTGTCGCCCACTATACGGAAGGGCGATCACTGCAGGCGAATCTGGGTCTGCTGGAGCGCAATGCGGAAGTGGCGGCGTCTATCGAGCGGGCCTGTCAACGAACCGTCATCACCTACCGCGCCGACAAGAGCGCCCGCCCCCCGTCGATCGAGTGAATGCCACCGGTGATCCAGGCCGCCTCATCGGAGCACAGGAAGGCGCATAGGGCGGCGATCTCTCGCGGTTGGCCGACCCGGCCTAGCGGGTGCGTCGCCTTCGAGCGCTCGAGGAACGCCTTGTAGTCGGGCACGGCGTTCGTCACCGTGTGGAGCTCGGTGACCACGACGCCCGGATTCACCGCGTTGACCCGCACGTTGTGCTGAGCGAGCTCGAGCGCCATGCACTGGGTCATCATATCGACCGCCGCTTTGGACGCGCAGTAGCCGATCAGGTTCCCGTAGGGCCGCAGACTGGTCACCGATGACAGGTTGACGATGGCTCCGCCCTGCTCGATGAGATGCGGCGCGACTTGCCGGGTGACCTCGTAGATGCCGTCGACGTTGACCGAGAAAAGCCTCCGCCACTCCTCGGGCGGAGTATCGAGTATCCCACCCGTCCCGATCACGCCCGCGGCGTTGATCAGGTAGTCGATACGACCGAGCTTCTCTACACAGCGCTCCACCGACTCGCCGACCTGTTCTTCGGACCGCACGTCGGCCACCGCGTGGTTCTGGAACACGCCCGTCAGGCGATCCTCGCGACGGGCAACGGCGAACACGGAAGCACCCTCCTCTTGGAACCTCTTCGCGCACTCACGCCCGATCCCACTCGACGCACCGGTCACGAACGCGACTCTCCCCTGAAAGCGCATGGCCCCTCCTATCGCTCTTGGCGACGCCAGCTTAGCGCCGCCGCTCGAACGCCACAACCCGCCCAAAGCAAGAGCGCCGTGACCCGGCCTCGGGTCACGGCGCTCCGACGGGCGGCGCGCCCGCGACAGGCTTACGGGTTCAAGTAGTAGTTCACCTTGATGCTGAAGTAGTTGTCACCTTCGGCCCCGCGCAGCGCGTCGAAATCGTTCATCGGACGGAAGGCACCCGTGTAGTCGTAGGCCGTCTTGCTCGACGACCAGACGAAGAACAGGGTCGAGCCCCGCACGTACTCCCAGCGCAGCACCAGCGTCGACCGGAACTGCTTGAAGTTGAAGTTCGGGTCGTCGAACGAGAAATCCGTCGCGCCGTCCCGATTCAGGTCCACGTTGTAGGTGCCGGGCTCACCCGGGTCGCTGCTCGCCTCGTAGGTGAGACGGTCTTCCTCCAACGGATCGAAGCGATCGGCATAGGCATTCGCCTTCGGGTCCACGACCTCGCTGAACGCCGTGTAGTTGCCGGCCGAGACGAACGGCTGTGCGTAGAGCTGCAGGCTCAGGTTCGGCGTGAACGTCCAGTCGAGCCGCGTCGTCAAGTAGAGCGTCTTTTGATCGAGCACACTCGTGAAATAATGCGTCGAGCCCAGCACGTCCTCCGTCGTCAAGTACTGCCAATCGTCGTGGTTCCAGCTGTACTCGGGCCCCAGCGTCAGCCGCACGTTGGCTAGCGGCCGCCAGGCCACGTAGGCCCAGACGCCGGCCGAAGTGGAGCTCTCCTCATCCTTCCACCCCCAGGTGCCCGTCTCAAAGTTGACCGGCTTGCGGTCGTCGCTGTAGAAGCCGCCCCACCAGTTCCAGGCAGCGGGCGCCTTCATCGCCGGCCCACCCCGCAGCGTCTGGACGGAGAAGCCAGGAAACTGCCGCTCGACGCCACCCCAACCGCCCCAGTAGTTGAGCAGCGTGAAGCTACCGTTGACGTTCGTACCCGTCGCCGTCCGCTCGCCGCCGAACGTCTGATAATACCAGCCATTCCAATTGAGGTAGTAGCGCCGAAAGATCTTGCCCGGCTGCACGTCGCGGTACTGGATCCAGGCGCCGTTGCGCCACACGTCGGCCGACCTCTGGAACCCCAGGTCGTTCGCCTCGAAGCCCGGCGAGATCCAGGAGCTCCGCACCGAACCGCGCCAGTGGGTGCCACCGATCTTGGCGAAGCTGAACGACCCGCTCGTCCCCGACAGGCTGGTCCGTGTCGGATCGTAGGTGAGGTGGTCGGCATCGGGCCGCTGGTAGTAGCGGGCCGAACTCGTTTGGGCATCATCGATCGCGGACTCGGATCCGCGGATGTGAGACATCAGCACCTGCCCAGTCAGCTCCCAGTTGCCGTCCCAGAACCGGTGCCGCGCATCGATACCGCCGGTATAGGCCGACGAGCGCAGATAATCGAGCGAGGCGGGCAGGTCACGGTTGGTCGCCGTGACGATGGCGCCCAGGGCGCTCGCGCCGCCGTTGAGGTCTTTCTGCACCCGGGCGACGCCGTAGTTGGTCAGCGGCTCGACGACGTCCTCGAAGCGGTTACCGTCACCGGCGATCACCATGGCTTTCTCTTGCGCGGTGACCGCGTCGAGCACGCCGACGGTCCAGCCGTCGGCCGACTTGCCCGACAGCTTGGCCGCCGTCACGATCGTCGTATTATCGGGGTAATCCACGTAGCCGCCGCGATCGTCGGCGTCGCCCTGCGGCCGCCGGCCAATGCGCCGCGAATAGAAGAGCTGCTCCATACCGCCGCTGCCGGTCAGCCCGTAGCTGAAGATGTTGGCACCCTCCAGGAAGAAGGGACGCTTCTCCTGGAAGAAGGTCTCGAAAGCCGAGAGGTTGACCACCGACGGGTCGGCCTCGACCTGACCGAAGTCGGGGTTGAGCGTCAGGTTCAGCGTCAGGCTGTTGGTCACGCCGTAACGCAGGTCCCCACCGAAGTTGCCTTGGAACTCGCTGCCGGTCTGGAACGGGTTGTCGGGATCCTCCGGTGTGAACCCCTGGGTGGCTACCACATAGGGCAGCACCTCCAGGCGCCGCGGCGGCTCGATCCCGTCGATCCCCACCAGCTCGCCGTACTCGGACACCCAGCCGGAAGCGTCCTTGGCGATCGGCTTCCACTGCACGACCTCGTTCTTCCGCTGGATGACGCGCTCGATGTTGAAGCCCCAGATCTGCTCGGGGGCCTGCGAGAAGCGGAGCTGCGAGAACGGGATGCGGAACTCGGCCACCCAGCCCTCTTCATCCACGCTGGTCGCCACGTCCCACACGGCGTTCCAAGAATCGTCCGCCCACGTGTCATCGTACCGATACATGTCGCGCTCGACCCCGGCCGGGTTCACCCGGAACTCGAACGCGGTCCGCCGGTCGTAGTATGAATCGATCGAGACGATGAGCCAGTCGGATGCCGACCACTGATCGCGCCGCGTGAGCTGGCCGGTGATAAGGTCCGGCTCGCTATCGTAGGCACGGATCCCGACGTAAAGCGACCCGTCATCGAACAGCACCCGGACCTCGGTCCGCTCCGTCGCCGGGGCGCCCTCGTCGGGGTCACGCTGCACGAAATCGGCGATCGGCTCCGCCAGCGCCCAGGCAGCCTCATCGAGCTTCCCGTCGATCTCGGGAGTGCCCGGAGTCGCGCGGCTCGCCCGCGCCCGATAGGGCGCCGGATCAGGCTTTTTCTTGTCGGGGTCCTCGTTCTCACCCGCCAGGGCAGGGAGCGCTCCCGCAACGATGAGGAGCGCTGCGGCCAGAATCGTTCGCGCGGTATTTCGCATGGCGCATATTCCTTGACGACTCCCGGTTTTCCTTCTGGCTGTGGCACAACTCCTGGGTCCCTCATTGCCTTAGACGCCCGGAATCGCCCGAGGGTTGGCACGCCCACCAAATAGCCGGATCTCTTCTTGCCACGCCCCAGGGCCCGCGGTAGCTTGCCCGCACTGTGCCAGGCGCGGCCGTCGTCAACTGCCCAACCCAGGGCCGGCCGAGCTCTCACCCGTCCAACTCCTGAAGCTCGGTCCCAACGACTCGGTCCCAACGACTCGAACCCCGCGCCGGGAGTATTTGCGCATGAGCATGACCACCCCGCCCAACCACCGGTCGCTATACCGGCTCCCGTGGAGCTTGCCCGACAACGCGATCTCCTGGCTGGAACCGACGGCAGCCTGCAACCTCTACTGTGAGGGCTGCTATCGCACGAACGATCCCAAAGGGCACAAGAGCCTGGATGAGGTTGCCGCGGATCTCGACGTCTTTCTCAGGTTGCGCAGCTCGGATGGGATCTCGGTGGCCGGCGGCGATCCGCTTTGTCATCCCGAGGTCGTTGACATCGTGGCCCTGATCGCGGAGCGCAAGCTGAAACCGATCCTCAACACTAACGGACTCGCGCTCACACGCGAGCTGCTAACAGAGCTGAAGCGTGCAGGGCTCTGGGGAGTGACGCTTCACATCGATAGCAAGCAAACGCGGCGCGGCTGGCACGGGAAGAGCGAGATCGAGCTGAACGAGCTGCGACTGGAATTCGCACAGCTGATCGCAGAGGTCGGTGGCCTGTCGTGCGCGCTCAACTCCACCGTCTACGACGACACGTTGGAATACGTGCCGGAGGTCGTGGCCTGGGGCGAGCGGCACATCGACATCGTGCACGTGCTGGTATTCATCGCATTTCGCGCGGCTCTGATCGACGGCGTGTTCGACTATTACGTAAAGGGCGAGAAAATCGACTTCGACGACATCCGCTACGCCACGCACAAGGTGCCGCGGGTCGACATACTGTCGACGGACATCCTGGCGAAGATTCAATACCGCTTCCCCGATTTTCGCCCCTGCGCCTACCTCAACGGGACGGAGAAGCCGGACTCCTTCAAGTGGCTGCTCACCGGTCGAATAGGGACGAAAGGTAAGGTCCATGGGTATGTGGGCCCCAGATTCATGGAACTGGCGCAAGTGGGCCATCACCTGCGACACGGCCGATACCTGGCCTACAGCAGCCCCAGGGTCCACCGACGCGGGCGCTCGATGCTGGCAGTGGCGCCGCTGGACCGCGGGGTCGCGCGAACCGGATTCAGCTACCTGCGCAACCCGCTGCGGCTATTCCGGCGTCTTCACTACCAGTCGGTGATGATCATTCAACCGATCGACCTGTTGCCGGACGGGCGGCAGAACATGTGCGACGGCTGTCCCGACATGACCGTCTGGAACGGCCGGCTGGCGTGGTCGTGCCGTCTCGAGGAGCCGATGAACCTCGGCGGCTTCGTCCAGACCGTTCCCAAGCAGGACCCCACATCCCACTGACACTCATGAGCGAATCACAGGCAGCGCCAAGGCCAAAGCTCGTCGACAGAATCGCCTCCGCCTACAACGTCCTGCTGGCGCTCGTCTGGGCCGTTCTGATCCCGCAGTGGTCGTACGCCATCTGGCTCTTCCTCGCTCACGCGGCGGCGGCGATGATGCCGCCGATGCTCGCGCGCGCTCCCGATCGCCTGTCGCCCGTCGGCCGCGTATTGCGCGACATCTACCCGCTGGTCTGGATCCTCGCCTTCTGGACGGAATTGGACTTCATTCGTCCCCTCTTGCACGACTCCGCCTATGACCGCGTGATCGGGGCTCTCGACCTGGCGGTCTTCGGCCGCCATCTCAACGAGGTCTGGATGCCGGCCATGCCCTGGGTGTGGTTCAGCGAGATCATGCACCTCGCCTACTTCAGCTACTATTTCACAGTGATCGTGCCGCTCCTCTATATGCTGTTCAGGGGCAGCCAGGAGATGAAGCTGGACATGACCTTCCGCGTGGTGCTCGTCTACTTCGCCTGCTACTTCATCTATATCGCCTTCCCGGTGGACGGCCCCCACTTCCTCAGCGAGCACTACGAGGGCCCGCTGCAGCAAGGGTTCTTCTATCGGGTGGATTCGGTGTTGCAGGGCCAGGGAGACGCGCTGGGCTGCTCGTTCCCGAGCTCGCATGTGGCTGCCTCGACGACGATGGCCTACCTAGGCGTCCGCTGGCTTTCCCGGCCCGCCGCTGGCCTGCTGGTGCTTGCCGCCGCCGGTGTAGCCGTATCAACGGTGTACACGCAGCACCACTTCGCCATCGATTCCGTGGCGGGCGTGATTTGGGCGATGTGGCTCAACCTGATGGTCGCCCCGGCGCTCCTGCGCTGGTGGCACCACCGTCGGCGGTCGCCATCAACGCCGCCCTCGCACTGAGCTCGCCGTACTCCATTCGCTCATAGGCTTCCGCAATAGTGCCCCCGACGCTGACCGCCCCGTGTCGAGCCAGAAGGAGGAGCTTCACGCCCTCGGCGACCGCGTGGCCGACCGACGTGGCCAGCTCCTGGGAGCCCGACGGCCAGTAGGGGAGGCGGGCGATCGGGCCTAGGGAGGCGGCTGCCTCCGGCAGTATCGATGCCAGGTCGAGGTCTCGGATCCCCAGCGCCGTGAGCGCCGGGGCGTGCGTGTGAATCACCGCGCCGACTCCCATGTCCGCCAGGTAGCAGGCTCGGTGTAGCGGCAGCTCCACGCTGGCGTGCGCGCTGGATTCCGGCGCGGCGTGCAGATCGACCACCCGTATGGCGGACGCATGGAGGCGCGACTTGTCCGCCGCACGTGGGGTGATGTAGATGGCGTCCCTGTTGTGCAGGCGGGCCGACAGGTTGCCGCAGCAGCCGGCGATGAGTCCGGCCTGCCAGGCGCGTTTCCCGTGATAGCAAAGCAGCAGGCGCAGCGCCTCATCGTGGGCGGCGGCGGCCGGCTCGACGATGGCACGGCGGATGGGGCCGAACAGCAAGCCGCTTTGTCCGACATGCCCGACAAGCCGTCGCGTGCCACCGAGCCAAGGCGACAGCACGGACATAATGACCTCCTTTTGACCTGACCCTATAATATAGCCCATCTTTCCCGAGACCACCGAGCCAACCCCAGACGAAAGGAAGGGGCCGCGACGAACACGCCGTCCGCCATCGCACCGCTGGCGCCGGTGTTCCAGGCCGTCGTCCGCACGGTCGTGCCCGAGGCCGAAGAGCTGGACCCGGCAGCCTGGGACGACCTGGAGGGCCTGGTCTCGGAATCGCTGCGCGACCGGCCGCCCGAGCTGCTGCGCGGGCTTCGCCTCTTCCTGCGTCTCGTCGAGTGGGCCCCGCTCTTCCGCTTCGGCCGACGGTTCACTCGTCTCGATCGAGACCGCCGGGCCCGCTTCCTGGCCGGCCTGCAGACGAGCCGCAGCGATCTCCTCCGGGTCGGCTTCTGGGGGCTGAGGACATTGGCGCTCCTCGGCTACTATGGTCGTGAGCCGGCCGCCGAATCGATCGGCTACCGCCCCGACCCTCGGGGTTGGGAGGCCCGGGGATGAGGGAGCGTGCCTACGACATCGTGATCGTCGGTTCGGGCGCCGGCGGTGGCACCGTGGCTCAGGAGTTGGCGCCGCTCTGCAGGGATGGGGTCCGCATCGCCGTGCTGGAGAAAGGGCCGCGGCTCCGGGAGGACGAGTTCAGCGGTCGCGAGATCGAGATGGCGCAGGCTCTTTACGAGGACGGGGGTGGCTTCCTCACCGCCGACCGATCCATGACTCTGGCCATGGGGATCGGCTACGGCGGCTCGACCACGGTCTATACCGGTACCTCGATCATCGCTCCGCAGCGCGTGATCCGCGGCTGGAACGTGCCGGGCCTCGAGCCCGAGGAGATCGAGCGCCGCTCCCGCAAGTTCATGGACCAGAACAACGTCCATCTGCTGGAGGAAGCTCTGATCAACGAGAACAACCAGCTCTTCGTGCGCGGGTGCCGTCGACTGGGTTACGACGTCCAGCAGTTCCCGGTGAACGTGAAGGGTTGTCGCGGCGCCAGCCTCTGCAACCTGGGCTGCCCCAATCAGGCCAAACAGGGCACGGATCGCGTCCAGTTGCCGCGGGCGGAGCAAGCCGGCGTGGAGGTCGTCACCCGTTGCGAGGCGCTGCGCCTCGAGGAGCGTGCGGTGATCGCGCGGGTCACGGCGCGCCCCGACGGGGGCAAAGGCGAGCCCGCCTCCTGGGAGCCCGGCGACTACCGAATCCGCGCCAAGATCGTGGTCGCCTGCGCCGGGGCCGTGAACTCGCCGGCTTTGCTACTCCGGTCGCGCCTGCCCGTGTCGCTAGCGCGGCTGGGTCACGGCTTCACCTGTCACCCGGCGCTGATCCTGGTCGGCCAGCACGAGCGGCCGATCACCAACTTCGTCGGTCATCCGAAGAGCTACTTCCTGGATCAGTTCGCCGAGAGCGACGGCTTTATCCTCGAGACCTGCATGTACTTCCCGTTCACCACGGCGAAGAGCCTGAGCGGGTTCGGCGCGGCGCACAGCACGTTCATGAAGGCCTTTTCGCGGCTCCAGATGATCCTCGTCCTGGCCTGCGACCACACCGATCCGCACAATCGGGTGACCGTCGATCGCCGCGGCCGGCCGGTGGTTCACTACGGCTTCACGCCCGCGGTCAAGAGCGCGCTGGCGCACGGGACCCTCACCGCGGCCCGCATCTTCTTCGCCGCCGGAGCGCAGCGCGTCCACGTGCCTGCGGCGACCACACCGCTGGTCGAGCGACGGGATGCCGAGCGGCTCGAGGGGATCGTCGATGAGCGACTCTTCCGGCCGGGCTCGGTAACGGTTTCGGCCGCTCACCTGCAAGGTGGCTGTGGCATGGGGCTCGGCCCGCAGGACTCCGTCACCGACGCCTTCGGCCGCGTGCACGGACTGCCCTGGCTGTTCGTCGCCGACGCCAGCCTCTTCCCCGACTCCGTCGAGATCAACCCTTACCTGACGATCATGGCGCTGGCCGACCGCGCAGCCGAGCGGATCCGCCGGGACGCCGGCGAGCTGCTGAACTGATGACGAAGATGCCGGGAGCCGACATCGTCGTACGTGCCCTGGAAGATGAGGGTGTGCCCTTCACCTTCGGCATCCCCGGAACGCACAACATCGAGTTGTACGACGCGTTGAGCCGCTCGACCCGCGTGCGGCCGATCCTGGTCACCGATGAGCAGAGCGCCTCCTTCATGGCCGATGGCGTCTCGCGCTCGTCCGGCCGCCTCGGCTGCGTCAACCTCGTCCCCGGGGCCGGGCTTACCCACGCCCTCTCCGGGATCGCCGAGGCTTACCTCGACGGCATCCCGATGCTCGTGCTGGGCTGCGGGGTTCGCACTGACAGCGGCAAGGCGTTCCAGCTGCACGACGTCGACCAGATGGCCATCGCCCGCCCGGTCACCAAAGCGCAGCTGAAGCCGGCGGAGGGCGCCCAGCTCTACGCCACGATCCGCCGGGCCTGCGCCATCGCCCGCGCCGCTCCCGCCGGGCCGGTCTTCGTCGAGATCCCCGTGAACCACTACCTATTCCGGCAGGAACCCGATTACGACTCCTGGGCGCCGGGGACCACGGCGCCCGCCGGGCCGGACCCCCAGACGCTGCAGGCGGTTCGCGAGCTGGTGGCCGGCAGCAGGCGTCCGCTCCTCTACCTGGGGCTGGGCGCCGAGGGTGCCGGTCGCGACCTGGTGAGGCTGGCGGAGTGTTTGGAGGCGCCGGTGGCCACGACCATCCAGGGGAAAGGGATCTTCCCAGAGAGCCACCCCCTGTGGCTCTGGTGCGGATTCGGTGACGCCGCGCCGCCGTTCGCACGCCAAGTCGCCGCCTCTTGCGACCTCACCTTGGCCGTCGGCTGCCGCTTCGCCGAGGTGGGTACCGGCAGCTACGGCCTCGAACCGCCCGGTAAGCTGGTGCACGTCGATGTCGATACGTCCGCCCTCGACCGCAACTACCCGACCGAGCTCGGGGTGGTCTCGGACGCCGCCGCCTTCGTTTCCGCCCTGCTGGCCGAGCTGGAACCCCGGGACCGGGATACCCGGCTGCGCGACACGATCCGTGAGGGACACGCGACCGTGCACGATGCCCGGACCGCCCCTGGCGGCGAGCGGGTGAGCCCATTTCACCTGTTGACGGCTCTGCAGGAGGTCTACGGTCCCGAAGCGATCTTCTCCACCGACAGCGGCAACGGAACTTTTTTGGCCATGGAGATCCTGCGGCTGGATAGGCCGCGCTCGTTCCTGGCGCCGGTCGATTATTCCTGCATGGGCTACGCCGTGCCCGCCGCTCTGGGTGCCGCCCTCGCCGCACCTGACCGGCCGGCGTTGGCCCTGGCCGGCGACGGCGCCTTCCTCATGACGGGCCTCGAGCTGCTCACCGCCGCTCACCTGCGTCTGCCGGTGACGATCCTGGTTCTGCGGGACCGTGAGCTGGCCCAGATCGCCCAGTTCCAGCACACGGCCTTCGCCCGCAAGACGGCCAGCCGGCTACCCGATTTCGATCTCGCCCCCCTCTGCCAGGGGATCGGCGTCGACTACGTCTCGCTCCAGAGCGACGTCGAGGTGCTCGAAACCCTCCGCCAGGCTCGCTCGATACACCGCGAGGGCCGGCCCGTGGTGGTCGAGGTCGAGATCGACTACTCGCGTCCGACCTATTTCACCCGCGGCGTCGTTCGCACAAACCTGGGGCGCCTGCCCTGGTCCGACAGGCTGCGTTTCGTGGCCCGGGCCCTGGCCCGGCGGCTCCCGGGAGGCGGCATCTAGCCGTGGCGGGAAAAATGTGTAGTTTGAACGGTCAACCTGTCAAAAAAGCCTGTTCTTCTAGCATCCGTACACCTGCACGGAGGGGTAAGTTTATGGAGATCCTCCCCCTGACCATCGGGTCCGGCAGCCGCATTGCGGGCGGCTGGCTAGCCGCTGCGGCCTTGGGCCTGCTGCTCCTCTGCGGCACACCGAGCTCGGCGCTCGCCCAGCAGGGGACCATCACCGGCCGGGCGATCGACGCCGAGAACAGCGAGCCGCTCAATGGAGTCGTGGTCGAACTGGTCGTCGGCGCCGGACGGGCTCAGGCCACGACGACCACCGATGACGACGGCCAGTTCCGTTTCACCGGTGTCGCCGACGGCAGCTACTCGCTCGTCTTCTCGACGATCGGCTACGAGACGAAGCGCCTCGATGGCATCAGCGTGTCCGGTGGTGCGATCGCGTCGGCGGGCGCCGTCGAGCTCGTCTCGATCGTCTTCCGGCTGAACCCGGTCGTGGTGACCGCCTCGCGGACCCAGGAGAAGGCGCTCGACTCTCCGTCGTCGATCTATACGATCGAGACGGAGGAGATCCAGGAGCGGACCACGACGACGGCAGTGGACCACATGCGTACGCTGCCCGGCGCCGACGTCGTGACGACGGGTCTCGCCCAGCACAATGTCGTGGCACGCGGCTTCAACAACGTGTTCTCCGGCGCTCTCTTCGTGCTGACCGACAACCGCTGGGCCTCGGTACCGTCGCTCCGCTTCAACGCCTACAACCTGATCCCGGTGACCAACGAGGACATCGACCGGATCGAGTTCGTGCTCGGTCCCGGCTCGGCGCTCTACGGTCCGAACGTCGACAAGGGCGTGTTGCATCTGATCACACGCTCGCCGTTCGATCATCAGGGCACGACGGTGAGCCTCGTCGGTGGGAATCGCGCCGGCAACAACATCGGCGGATCCGAGTTTCTCGGTCAGCTCAGCTTCCGCCATGCCGGCCTGATCAGCGACAACGTCGGCTACAA
>JBDHKD010000032.1:0-34187 GCA_039586575.1 Gemmatimonadota bacterium
GATACGACGCTGACCGAGGGCGTAAACGACCTGATCTTCGGGGACGGCCACACCGCCGCGTTCGACGGCGAGTCGTACTGGGGTCACGCGGGTTACGTGAGCCTGGAGCGAGACGCGCGAACCTGGTTCTTCGATATCGAGTACTTCGTCTCGAGTCCGACGTTTCGAGCCGATCTCGGGTTCGAGAGGCGCAACGACTTCCAGCACTTCAACATGGTACAGGGCCTGGTCTTCTATCCCGATTCCCGATTCGTCGACCAGGTTATCCCGGTGTTCTTCATCGCGCGTGACTGGACCTTCGACGGCGATCCCAGAGACAGGACCGTCGCGCTGAACCTCGAGGTCGCCTGGAAGGGAGATACGCGTACGGTCATCGAGCACAGCCGCTGGTGGGAGCGCTTCCGGGATGTGGAATTCGACGATATGTACAACTGGTTCTTTTTCGTGAATTCCGGCTTCAGCGAGCTCTTCCGGCCCGGCTTCTGGGTCCAGCACGGCCGGCGGATCGCCCGCTTTCAGGACCCACCGGTCCAAGGAAAGGGGACCGACGCCGAGGTCTGGTTCGACCTCAAGCCGCTGACCCAGTGGGTGATCTCGCCGGAGCTTCAGTACTCGAAGCTCGACGACCTTGAGACGGGCGAGGAATTCTTCAGCGGCTACATCCTCAGACTGAGGACCACGTTCCAATTCACCCGCGAGTTCTTCCTGCGTCTGGTCGTGCAGTACGACGATTTCGACAAGGGGCTGAGCATCGAGCCGCTGCTCACCTACCGGCTGAACGCCTTCAGCATGTTCTATATCGGCTCGACTGCGGCCTACCGCGACTATCCGAGCCCGGACGGTCTGACCCAGACGTCGCGGCAGTTCTTCGCCAAGTTTCAGTATCTGTTCAGGACTTAACGTTCGCCTCCCAAGACCTGTCTTACGGGTGAGTATCGACCCGACCGCGCCCACCGCCCCTGCGGTGGCCCGTCGGGCGCGGCCGGGCACCTGGCCGCGGGCGTGACCAGCTAGGTGGGAGGAAGAAGAACGGTGTTCCGGCTGAGCTCGAGCAAACCGCCAGCGGCGGCGCTGGCTTTGGCGCTCGCCGCCACGCCCCTCGGACTGGGCGGCTGCACCGATCCCGTGGACACGCAGCCCGACCTGGGAGCCAGTGCCTTCGCCCCCGGCCAGGCGGACATCTCGGGAACCTGGAATCTCAACATCGCAGAGAGTGGTCTTCTGCGGAACACGGACGAGCGGCGCGACGGCCACCTGGCGAAGGGGCCGCAGGGTACACTGGAGATCCAACAGGACGCAACGACGGTCGCGATTACCTACGGCGACGATCGCATGTTACGCTATCACACCGATGGCCGGGTGACAGAGGTGGAGTTGCCGGGCCGCGAGGTGGTCGCTTTCCGCGCCGCCTGGGTCGATGGCGCGCTGGTGATCGAACGTGAGCTGGCGCAGGGCGGCAGCATGACCACCACCTACCGACCGTTAGAAGGGATGAATCAGCTGCGGGTAACGGTCGAGATCGTCAACCATCATTTCCCCGACTCGACCGCGTTCGTGAAGACCTACGATCCGGCCGGCGATAGCGAATAACGGAGTAGCCTCCCGCGCCGGGAAGGCATTCGCGAGTCGGCATGAGACCGGGTGGCGCCGCGCGCCGCCCGGTTCTTATTGCCCGCCAGGCGTCGCCGTGTGGACCTGGAAGGGAAACGGCGCGGTGATAGGTGCCGACGGCCTGTTTTGCTGCCTCCTCCTGAGCGGCCGTCTGCCCGATCACCGCGCCATTAAGACGGGGTCGGACCAGAGTGATCTATGAGAGAAACGCCGACCAGGCCCGACTGGACCGATAGGACAGCCCAACCACGTACCTGACGACGCAGCACAGCGCTTTGCGCGCCCTGTTGATGACCGAGTTCTCACGCTCCGCTGACATGACCACTACCTCAAGACATTGTACATCAAGTACCTACGCCGATGGACCCGGCGGCCCACTGTCTGCTGTCCCCGTTTGGCTGCCTCTACACTATAGACGCACCTGGCGGCCAAAACGTTGCAGGGCGACGCGCCGGGCCACGGCCCGGGTGCGGATCCAGGGCGGGTTGGCCGGGTACCAGCAAGACGGTGGCTGGCAGCCTTCCCACCCGCCCTCAACCGTGGCGCGTCACATGCGCGGAACAGCTTTACTCCTGTTGGTCTTGATCGGCGCCTGCGTCGAGAGCTCGAGCGGCCCCGGGGACTACTTTCCGGATGTGCCGCCGGGCGTTCACGTGGACTACTACGACTTCAGCGACGGGATCGCGCCGGACACGGTGTACTTCGTCGCGCTGGTGGGCGATTGGAACGGCGTCGACACGCTGTTCTACCACCTGAGTGATCGGGGCCGCGTGATCGAGGAGAGCTGGTGGATCTCCAACAACGTAGAGGCCGCCATCGCCTACGACCCGCTCGACGACCTCGAGCTGTTGTGGCGTGCCTGGATGGCGGGAGACACGGCGGAGCTCGTCTGGACCCCCTGAAGCCCCCGCTAGATCTGGCCTAACAACTCGTTCAGCTTCGCCATCACCTCGAAGGCGTCGGCCACGTAGAGCACGTCGGCCTTACCCTGGGCCCAGCCACAACCGGGATCGAGGTTCACGGCGCGACGCTCCTTGATGAAGCGCCAGCCGACCACGTGGGGCTCCTCGCCGTGGCAGCAGGTGGCCAGCCCCTTGGGGTGGCGCGGCGTGGAGCCAGTCTGACCCACCTGGTTCATGTGGCTCATGAACGACAGGATCGCCTGCCCTTCCCCCGACTGATCGATTAGCGACTTGCTGCTCCCCAAGGAAGCCTGCGCCTTCTCCAAGAAGCCGAGGATGAGCTGCTCGGCCTCGGGGACGTGGGGCTGGCCGTCGGCCTGCTTCTTCGTCCAACCGGCGCCCGCGACGAAGAGGAGCTCGGCGTCGGGGCGGATAGTCTGTGCGCCGCCGGACGCGGCTTCGTTACCTACGACCCGAGTGCGGGTCGCCGGTGGGTCGACGGGCACGCTTGCCAGCGCGGCCGAGCCGGCGACGCCCTCGAGGGGCTCGTACACACCGCCATCGACGAGTATGAACCAGGGCCGAACCTCGCGCGACAAGCTGGCGACCATGCGCTGGCGATAGAACCAGCGCTCGATCTGCGGCTTGCCGTCCTCCACGCTGAGGCGCGTCACGTGCGTGTCGATCCGGCCCTCGAGGCGCTGCGCCACCCCGGGCAACGCGCGCGCGAACCGCGAGCTGGCGGGAACGACCACCAGGGTCGCGCTGCTCTTCCGAACCAGTGCCGCCGCCGCGGCCACGTCGGTGGCGTAACGCGAGATGCCGAACTCATCACCAGTGACGGCCAGGAAACTCTCCGCCCCACAGCCGGCGATGCTGTCGGCCGCCGCACCCAGATCGGCGCCCACGAGGCCGACGGCCAGCGGTGCGCCACCCAAGTCCTTCGACAACTGCACGGCACCGCCCAGCACTTCGTGCGCGACTCGGGGCAGCGCACCCTCGGCATCCGTATGGGTCAGGAACAGGATCTTCTCCATCGCTCTAGCTCCTCAACCACTCGACGATGTCGCGCGCGATCTCTTCCGCGGGCACATCCTTGACGATCTTCGTATCGCGCCGCTGCCGCGGTACCTCGACCTTCGTATAGGTGATGCCCGCAGCGCTCACCGCCGCCGGCTGCGCTTTCTGCAGCGCCGGCATGATCGCCCGCATGTTCGCCATCCCAACCTGCGGGTTGTTAGGCGGTTCCGGCAGCTCACCGGTCGACCAGGCGAGCACGGCCGGCGGCCCCTCGCACACCGACGCCTGGTACTGACCACCCTCGATCCGCTCCAGGACGCGCAGCGACCCGTCATCCTGGACGGTGAGCTTGTCGACGGCGAGAAACTGCTCGCTCAGGCCGAGGCGCTCGCCCACCATCTGCACGGTCACCCCTGCATCGCGCGCAGCGGAGGAGCGACCACCGAAGAGCAAGAGACGTGAGCGGTCGAGCCCCTCGATCTTCTCGATCGCAGCAGCCAGCGCCGCGGCGACCTCGTAGGCGTCGGTGAAGCCGCTGGCGGGTCCGTCCAGAGCGACGAGCTCGAACGGGACCTTCTGGGCGATGTTCATCATCAGCTGCTGGAGCCGCGCCCTGGGGCCGAGACTGACCAGCCAGACCTTGCTGTCGGTCGCGCTCTTGGCCAAGTGCGCCGCCTCGTAGAGCGCGTGCGCCGCCCAGGGGTCGAGGACCGAGGGCAGCATCATCTCGTTCTTGAGGCCGGGTCCCGCCGGGGTGTCGACCGGCTCTAGCGTTTGGAGTGGGTCGGGTACCAGGCTCCCGCAGACTACGATGTGAAAACCTGCACTCATCGAATCGCTCTCCTCGAACAGCGGTTTCCGCGACTAGAAGTAGTAGCGGATGTTGAAGTTCGCTCGCCGAGCGTCGATCGACTCGCCCACATCTCCGAGCTCCAGCCTCCGACGCTGAGTCAGTTCTCCGCCGAATGCAGCCCACCGGCCCCGGCCCGGAACTCGAGCACCGTGCGCTCGGGATCGTCCTCGCGCGGCTGCGTACAGCTCCAGAAGCAGGCGCCGCAGTGGATGCACTTCTCGCGGTCGAACTGCGGGACGCCTTGCTCACCGGGCGTGATTGCTTCGCCCGAACAGATCTCGATGCAAAGCTTGGTCTCGCACGCCTCGCAGACGCTCGGATAAAGGAAGACCACATGGTCGGGGTATCCTGCCGGCGCCTGGACCTTACCGCCGATGAGCAGCGCGTCCTGATGTGAGACGAGCAGCTTGCCATCGTAGGGGATTGCGGGCCAGCCCGCCGCCTCCATCAGCGCGTCGTGCATAGACGTACCGGCGGCGGCGGTCTCCGCCCGGACCCGCTCGATCTCCTCGGGCGCGAGCTTCCCCTCGTAGTAATCCTGAAGCGCAGGCACCCGCTCGTAGGGTCGCTTGGCGGGGCCGGAGATGTTGACCTTACCTTTGCTCACCCCGGAGAGCCCCATGCCGATGAGTCCGGCCATAAAGCCGCGCTGGTAGCCGTCGCGCGCCCGCTCGGCGACACGGCCCTCCTTCTCTATCCAGCTGGCACGGCGGCGCTTCACATACGCCGCCTCGAGGTTCTCACGGGTGAACGGCTTGTCTTCTTTGAGAAGCTGGATGACGCCCTCGGCCAATAGGACGCCGGTCGTCCACGCCTCGTCGACACCCGACCCGGTCAGTACGTTGGTGCTGCCGGAGCCCTCGCCGATCCGCGCGTAGCCGTCGCCAGCCAGGTGCGGCTCGCCGCGGCGACCCGATTCCTGCAGCGTCTTGGCGCCCCAAGAGCGCATCATCCCGCCCTCCAGATAGCGCCAGATGTACGGGTGCATCATCCAATGCTGCAGGTAGCGGTAGCTGGTACGCACCGGGCTGTCGAACCACGATGGAACGAAGATGCCGCAGGAGGCGACGCGACCCGGGTAGACGTAGAGGAAGCCGAAGATCTCCGGCTCCGGGTATCCGATGGTATGGAAGACAGTACCCGCCTCGAGCGGACAATCCTCGGGCAGGTCGACGACCATCTTCATGCCCACCGCCCAGTCGCGCTGGTGATGGTCCTCGGGCATGCCGAAATGCTCATCGATCTTGCGGCCGATGGGGCCGACGGGTCCATCGCCCAGCACCGTGAGCGCCGCCCTCACGTCCATCCCCGGCATGTAGGCTTCCGTAGGGTTTCCCTTCAGATCGGTGCCCTGGTCGACCAGGCGGATCCCGGCCACCCGGTCACCTTCGACCAGCGGCTCGGCGACCGGCATGCCCGGCCAGATCTGCACCATCCCGGAGGACATGAGCAGCGAGCCCACCCACTGGTTGAACTGCCCGATGGACATGACGATTCCATCTTCCTTGCTCATGAACTCGGGGATGTACGGCAGCTCGTAGGCGTGGTGTTTCCCTCGGCCCAAGAGCTTCAGGCCGACCATCAGGGCATCGAGGCCCTTGACGCCTTTCGGTCGCCGGCTCGCCCCCACCGGGTCCTTCAACCAGACGAGCTTCTCGTCCGTGACCGCGTGGGTCATCGGGATCTCCGACGGCTCGAGGTCGGGGAACGAGGCTTTGATCCCGCGAGCCCGCGTCACGACGCCCGAGACGCCAAACCCGATGTCGTCGGCCCGCTCGTAACAAACGACCTGGAGCGGCATACCCGGCATCGCCTTGCTCATCATGAACGGCTGGGTCTCCGGGTCCTGCAGCGCCCGCGAGAGCGTGGTCAGGAAGCCGCCTGTCGC
Organism: Gemmatimonadota bacterium; assembly: GCA_039586575.1. Classification (GTDB taxonomy): domain Bacteria; phylum Gemmatimonadota; class Gemmatimonadetes; order Palauibacterales; family KS3-K002. The sequence continues at coordinate 6,275 of JBDHKD010000032.1, forward strand.
CGGACCGAAGCCGACGCAGACGATATCGACCTCCATGCTCTGTCGCTCGATGGCCGTCTCGCTCATGCGCCCCTCAAGCCGGGTAGTCGAGGGCCTCGGGGATCGACACCTCGGCCACCGCCTGCGCGGCGGCGTCCTTCGCCAATCGCGAGCCCGTCAGGCAGCCGTCTAGCTTGGCACGCCGCAGCGTGAACGGCTCATAGCCGGCGAAGCGCACGCAAGGACCTCGCTTCAACGGAGCTTCGCCGTCCTCATCCAACGCGTCGACGGCGCAAGAACAGAGGCCGGGCATCACGTTCTCAAGCACGTTGAGCTCGCGGGCGTTGTAAGCGCTGTCCGCTTCCGTGTCCCATGCCGGGTGCCGGTTATACCCGAAGACCAGGCTCGAACAGATCCTGGCAACTTCGCCGCCGGCCGCTGCCGCCTGCACATGGCAGAGGTCGCTGAAGAACTTGACGAAGCCGGGCAAAGCCTCGGCGAGGCTCGGGTTCTCCGGCCCTTCCTGCTCGAGCTCGATGAGGTCCATGATCTGGTAGCGCGAGGCGAGCAACCAGCAGAGCGCATCGGCCATGGGGAAGGTGACGCCCTGCCGGTGGCCCTTGTAGAGTGGCGCGCCGTCGCCATCCTTGGCGTGGAGCAGGTGGCGCAGTGTCCAGAGCCAGAGATCCATCGCCGTGGCGAGCGTGCAGGCGCCGGAGCCGGGCCTCAGGCCGGCAATGCGGCGCATCTCGTTGATCCACTCCTCGAACTGGGCGAGGAAGATCTCGTTGGTCATCGTGACGCTGAGCTGACGGCGCTGCACCGCCTCCGGGCCCTCGTAGGTCGCCTCGAGTTGCGCATCCATCCACTTCTGCGGCAGGAAGCCGGGGCAGTCCTCGGTGATGCCGTAACCGCCCATCAAGCTCACCGCCTCGCGCATCATATTGGCGCCGTGCCCGGTGTTCCACAGCTTGCCCGCAGGGCAGAGGACGTTGGCCAGCGAGTCTTTCACCAGGTACTGCACGAGCTCATTCGACTCGAGCTCCTGGAAGCGGGCGGCGTGGCGCTCCGCCTCCGGCTGTGCGGCGAGCCGGACGAACTCCACCGCCGGGTCGGTCCAGGCAGCCAGGGCGCGGATGGCCTTGCGACCCTTGGGGATCTCGTAGCGCTCGAATATCTCGTCGCGCCGATGGTCCAGGGGATCGAGCTCGTCGAACAGCCGCGCCGCGGCGAATCCCAGCGCCGCGCTCGCCTCGCCGGTCGCCCAAATATCGACCAGTCGGTGCAACACGTCTTCCTTCTGCTGCAGCCCCAACTCGTGCCGCGGCGAACCGGGATGGTCCGACTCGCCGCCGCGGAAGCGGCCGCGATGGTAACGGATCACCGGCTCGATCGCCGACAGGAGCTTCGCCGCGGTCATCAGGCCGACCGTTACACGTGTACGCCTGAAGACCGAATCGATGATCTCGCCGTGATTGTAGTTGGGAACGATCACACCGTCTTCGACGGTGTAACCGCCGATGATGCGACTGGCCGGCACATCGAGGCTGAAGACCGGATCGCTGGTCGCCGAGAGCTGGTGGACGAGTTTCTTCGTCGGGGTGCCGCGGTCATAGATCCCCGCGTCGTCCTCCTCGAGGACGATCATGCAGCTCCCCTTGATCCGCTCGTCACCCGAATCGACCGCCGCCGAGACGAAGTTGGCAAACGCCATGTTGGTGATGAAGCGGCCGCGTTTCTCGACGTGGAGGAGCGGTTCCTCGCCTTTCTTCCACTCCTTGACGGTGACCTTGCCGCCCAACACACCGGTGTCGACGCCCACGTAGGGGATCGGCTCGGTGAGCGCAAAAGCGCTGCGCTCGATCACCCGGTCCTCGCCCGGCTGCGGCGGCGAAAACCGCCGCATGTACTCCGCCTTCTGCTCCGGCGTCCCCCTCTCGTGGATCGGCGAGAGGCCGAGGTGGCCCGCCATCGCCCCGGTCGCCGCCCCGCCGTCCACCCAGGCCAGCTCGAACGCCGCCAGCGCCATCGCCAGGTTCTTCGGGCCCTCGATGAAGCCGCCGTACTCGGGATCGAGGAAGACCGACGTGATGCCCGCCGCGTCGTAGGCCTCGAGCAGCGTGGCCTTCTGCTCCGTCCACTCGTGCGTGTTCCGGGCGCCATCGGCGACCAGTCGGGCCACCGGCCCGCGGGCTACCGCCCGGGCCGACTGTACCAGCATCTGCAGGTCGTAACGGTCGGCGAACCGCCACTGGATCTGCCGGACGTCGTCGCCTGGTAGGGTGCTGAGTTGCTGTCTCTTGGCGGTTTCCGTGCTCATACCACCGTCATCCCTTGTGCGAGCGGTCGGGTTCCTACCGGTATCGATTACGGTTTAAGCCGGGACAATACGTCACAAACGGCCCGGGCGACAAGGGTCTGGAGCTGGCGGCGGAGCTGGGCGCCGCGCCGGCGCTGGCGGCTGATGCCCCCTCGGCGTTAAGCTGCAAATAGGATTGGACTTGCAGGGACCATGCGCGACCCACACGAAGTCATCCACGAAGAGCTCTCGCAGAGCTATCACCTGGAGGACGAGCTGGGCTCCGGGGGGATGGCCGTGGTCTACCTGGCCCGCGACCGCAAGCACGATCGTCGAGTCGCGATCAAGGTCATCCGCCCGGAACTTCTCACCAGCATCGCTCCCAAGCGCTTCGCGCGCGAGGTCCGAATCACGGCGCGCCTTCAGCACCCGCATATCGTGCCGCTGCTCGAATCGGGTATGGCGGGCGAGCTCCCTTACTACGTGACCCCGTATGTGGAAGGCGAGTCGTTGCGCGAACGCATACAGCAGCGCGGCAGACTGCCGGTCGAAGAGGCGCTCCAGATCGCCCGGGACGTCGCCAGCGCCCTGCACTACGCGCACGAGCAAGGGATCGTGCACCGCGACATCAAGCCGGAGAACATCCTGATCGCCAACGAGCAGGCGGTCGTGATGGACTTCGGGATCGCCCGTGTGTTCGAGGGAGCGGACGAAACGACGCTGACCGAGTCGGGAAGTGTCGTCGGCACGATTACCTACATGAGCCCCGAGCAGCTGACCGCCGCCCGCAAAATCGACGGACGCACTGATATCTACAGCCTGGGTTGTGTGCTCTACGAGATGCTCGCCGGCTGGCCTCCCTTCCTCGGGGCCGCGCCCGGCGATGTCATCCGCAAGCAGATATTCGAACGGCCCGAGCCGCTGCCGACGAAGGTGCCGGCCGCGGTACGCCAGGCCGTGATGAGCGCGCTGGCCAAGCGCCCCGCCGACCGCCCGCAATCGGTGGCCGAGTTCGTCACCGCTCTGGAGGCCGGCGCGACACCGGAGTCACCGGTTCAGAGGATTCGGCGATACATGACGCCCGGTACGGCTACCATCGCCGTCCTCTCGCTCATCGTCCTCGCCGTGTTCCTCCTCTGGCTGCTGGGCTGACCGACCCCGACTATCCTTCCTCGTCGGGTATATCCACCTCCGTCGTATGCGCGCAGCAGTCGAGCATCATCTCGAGCCGCTCGGGGTTGAACCCGATGACGAAGTCTTTCCCATGAGCGATGACGGGCACGCCGACGCCGCCGGTCAGGGCACGCCACTCGCGCAGCTGGAAGACATCCTTGGTGATGTCCGCCTCTTCAAACTCGCAGCCGTGTTCCCTGAGCCAATCCTTGGCCAGGTTGCAGTAGGGTCAAGTTGGCGTAGTGTAGACCTTGATGTTGGCCATGACAGATCCTCCACCGCGGGTGTCGGAACGCGGGGCTAGCTTGATCTTTGGAATGAGTGTGGGCCGGGTGGTCACGTGACGTCAAGAGCGGAAGACTTCCAGCCGTTCCCCAAGCAGCGGGAAGCGATCGAGGCGGAGATGGGCCCCGTCCTGGTGCTGGCCGGGCCCGGCGCCGGGAAGACGTTCTGCCTGATCCGGCGGGTCGAGCATCTCATCCGTGCCGAGGGGTTGGCGCCGGAGCGCATCTGTGCCGTGACCTTCACCAACAAGGCGGCCGAAGAGGTTACGGCGCGCCTGCACAGACGGCTGGGTGAACAGGCGGACCGCATCACCCGGGGCACGCTGCACGCCCTCTGCCTGGGTATTCTGCGGGACCGACCGCAAGCGATCGGCCTGCGACGCGGGTTCGGCGTCGCCGACGAGCACTACCAACAGCTGCTGCTGCGCCGGCTGGGCGTCTTCCCCGAAGCCCGTCGCAGCCAACTACTGACACTATTCGGGCGGCGGCGTCTCCAGGGCTACGAACTGACGGAGGGCGATGAGGCGACCTTCGACAGTTACATCTCGCTCTTACGCGAGAAGAACCTGGTCGACTTCGACGACATTATCGCGCTCACCGACGAGACGTTCCGCGCACACCCGGCGGTCGCCGACGAGGTCGCGTCCCGCTGGGACTACCTGCTGGTCGACGAGTTCCAGGATCTGGACGCCGCCCAGTACGCGATACTCAAGCGCCTGGCACAGGAGCATCGCAACATCTTCGCCGTCGGCGACGACGAGCAGTCGATCTTTTCCTGGCGCGGCTCCGATCCGCGCATCCTCTGGCGCTTCAAGAACGATTTCGGGATCGACGAGGAGATCATCCTCGACAAGAACTGGCGCTCGAGCCACCAGATATTCGAGGCGGCGCGACAGTTGTTGCGGGAGAACCCCGAGCTCTTCCGCAAACAGATCAAAGCGGAGCGCGAGTCGGAATACGACGTCGAGGCCTACGCATTCAGCGACGAGGAAGCGGAGGCCGCCTGGATACTCAACCACCTGCTAACCGACCGGGGTTCGAGCGGTCTCGATTGGGGTGACTATGCCCTGCTCTACCGCAGACACGAGGTCGGCGAGCACCTGGAAAGGCGGCTGGTCGCCGCCGACGTGCCCTGCCGTTTGGCGCGCGGCCGTTCGCTGCTCGACGACACGGTCATCGCCTACGTCGTAGCATCGCTGCGCGTCGTGAGCGCGCCCGACGATCCGGTCGCCGTCGAGGCATTCGCTGAGCGCATGCTGCCCGACAGCATGCTGGCCGAGGTCCGCACCCTGGCATCGCCGCGCGGCGTCGACTTCCTGCCGGCGCTCCGTCTCTACGCACGCACGCACCCGGCCGACCATCCCGACACCAAGAAAGCCTGGCGCTTCGTCTACCACGTCGAGAACCTGCGCGCGCTGCACGAGTCCCACGATTCGCTGAGCGGGCTGGTCGAGGAACTGCTGTCACAGCGGGTCAGGCCGTACGAGAACCGCCTGGAAGAGCACTACGACGAGCTCAGCGATCCCGACGAGTTCACCGGCGCCCGCCAGCTGGCGGAGCGACTGACGGCGACGATCGCCAAGGGCGGCAACGTCTACATCGAGCCGGATGGCGGTCGCGAGATCGCCGTGCGCGGAATGTTGCTCGCTGCACGGATACCGGCGGCGGTAGAGTACTCGAGCGAGACCACGGACGCGCGCCCCCACGATCTCTTGTTGACCGCAGGAGAGGCTCGCGAGCGGCCGCTGGTCACCACGCTGTTCAAGGCTCTGCAGCTCGTGCACAGCCGCGGCTTCGGCGATGTGCTCCACGACTATGTCACGTTCGACCTCGAGACCACCGATCTCAACCCGGCCAGCTGCGAGATCATCGAGCTGGGCGCCGCTAAGGTCAGCAACGGCGAGGTGGTGGACACCTTCCATACGCTGGTCCGCTGCGCGGGTCCGATCGCTGCCGGCGCCACCGCGATCCACGGTTACGGAGAGAGGGACCTGCGGGAGGCGCCATCGCTGGAAGAGATATGGCCGCGTTTCCTCGAATTCGCCGGGGACAGCGTCCTGGTCGCCCACAACGGCCATCGCTTCGATGTGCCGGTGCTCAGGCGCTCGGTCGCGGCGTTCGCCGACACGGAGGATCTGGTCTTCTTCGACACGCTGCCGCTGGCGCGCTCGCTGTTCCGCGAGAGCGCTCGGCTCGGCGATCTGGCGGAGCGATTCGGTGTCACGATCGAACGGGCCCACCACGCTCTCGACGACGCCGTAGCACTCGCCCACGTCTTCCGCGGCCTGAGCGAGCGGAAGCGACTGCGGGCGCGCAAGGCGGCGCTGGTGAACCTGCTCGATCACCTGGGGCTGGGGCTGGCGCTCGAGCCGAAGCGCAAGCTCGCCACCGAGGACCGCTTGCTGCTGGAGCTGGCGGTGCCATATGCGCTGGGACGATTCAGTGACTGCCTGGAGTTCTACGCCGCGGAACGGGAGGCCGCCGGGTTGAAGGCGCCGGAGGTCGAGGAGGTAATCAAGCGGTTGGGCGGCCGGCGAACCATGGAGCGGATCCGCGCCGAGCGTAGCCCCGCCGAGCGCTACCCGACGGCGGTGGCGCGCCTCGGCTCACTGATCGCGGTCAGCGAGTCGGACGTTCTCGAACAGAGCATCATGCGCCTGCTGGAGCGGGTCGCGCTCTCGACATCGGAGGGCGTGGAGGCGGATCCCCACAGGGTAAACTTGCTGACCCTGCACTCCACCAAAGGCCTGGAGTTCTCACGCGTCTACGTCATCGGGGTGGAGGACTACCAGCTTCCCGGCTACTACGCCGCGGTGCAGCACCGCAAAGACGAGATCGAGGAAGCGCGTCGGCTCCTCTACGTCGGCATGACGCGTGCCGAGGATCGCCTGGTCTTGACGCGGACCGACCGGCGGCGCGGCCGCGACTCGGGCGGCAACATCTTCCTGAACGAGATCGGGCTGAGCCCGACCCGCCCCTAACCCCGTTCAGTCGATACGCGCGGCCACGATCTGCCCGATGAGCGGCAGGTAGTCCTCGCCCGTCATGGACCAAGGCTCGAACGTATTCACCCGATGAACGATTACCAGATTGTCCTCGGGTAGCACCAGCAGCAGGTGGACGCCAACTCCCGAGTGTGCGAAGCCCGGCCCGAAGGCCGGGAAGTCGTCGGGGATGACGTACCACATCATCCCGTACCCGATGCCCAGCTCTTCGTCCTCGATCGAATGGGCGGTGGTGCTGGCGGCGATCCAGTCCTGCGGCACGATCTGCTGGCCCCGCCAGTTGCCGTTGCGCAGATAGAGGAGACCGAAGCGGGCCATGTCCATGGCGGTCATGCGGAAGGGATACGCCGGGTGCATCGATTTAGCGGGCTCGTAGCTGTAGGTGCCGTCGGAGGCTACGAAGTGCTCCATCCCGATGGGCCGCGCGATCTCGTGCTCGAAGGCCTCGAAGATCCCGACCCCCGTCTCCTGCTCGAAGATCACCCCGGCGACGTTGAAGTCCCAATTGTTGTAGTAGAAGAAGGTGTTCGGCGGATGGCTGCCCCGTTCGGGCCGTGCAGCGGCCATCTCGGGGGCTTCGGCCGCCGCCTCGTGGTAGACTCCGGAGCGCGACTTCAACAGGTCGGCCACGCGCGCCTGCTTCTCGTCGTCCGTCAGGCTGGGCGGGATGTCGTCGATGCCGAGCTCCGCCAGCGTCATCGTCGTATCGATGATCCCCCTGCCCACGTAGATCCCGTAGAGCGAGCTGAGGAAGGCTTTGCGTATCGAGTGGCACCAGAACTTGCGGTGCACCTCGCCCCACGACAGAAAGACCCTATCACCGTAAAGCGCCACGACCGCGGCGGAGCCGATCGCTTCGAATCCTGCCAGAGCGTCCTGCAACGCCGCGGACGAGAAGCCCACCTCTTCCGGGGTGACGGTCTCGAGCGCGTTGGGGCCGGGCTGGCTGGATACGGGGTCATCGGAGCAGGCGGGGACCGCGAGAACGGCCGCGGCCGCCAACATGAGCGTTCTCAGTTTCAGCATCGTCGTATTTCGTATTCAGGGTAGCGGCTCGTTGCCGAGCACGAACGATTCGACGAACAGGCGCGCGACGTCGGAGCGCATGACGTTCGCATCGACCCCCAGTCCGTGGCCAAAGGTGAGCATGCTGGTGTTGGCCAGAACCACGAAAGTCAGGCTTCTCTCGGGCGCCCGCACGATGAGCGACGAATTGCTGTCCCATAAACCATAGTGCCACTGGAGCATGGCGCCGTCATGCTCATAGATGAACCAGCCAAGCCCGTAAGGAAGCGTCGCGCCGGCGTTAGAGACCGCCGGGGTGAAGACCGAGTCCCAGGTCTCGGGCTCAAGGAAGCGACCCTCATCGATGGCGATCGAGAATCGGGCCATGTCCTCCGCCGAGGCGACCAGGCCGGCCGCCGTTCCGAAATACGATGGGTGCGGTATCTGTACGAGGCGGCCGTCGCTCAAAGCGTATCCCCGGGCCATCTCGGCCATGAACTCGCTACGGTCGAGCCCCGTGAGATTGAAGGCGGCATGCCTCGGGTTGGGCGCGGTCTCGTTCAGCTGCAGCGGTCGAAGTATCCTATCGACCAGCAGTTCGCCGAAGGAGCGGCCCGTAGCCCCGGAGACCACCAGGTCGAGTTGGCCGAAGCGACCGCCGGAGTATTGATAATGGGATCCAGGGACACCCTCGGACGTGTGGGTGAGCAAATGCCGTACGCGGATGACCCCGTCGGCCTGCAAGTCCACCCCGTACTGGCTGACGGGATCGTCCAGATCGACGAGCCCCTCTTCCACCAGCTGCATGACTATCGTGGCGGCGAACGGCTTGGTCAGCGACGCCAGGTGAAACGGCGTGCTCGGCGTGGCAAAGCGCTCGTTCTCCGCGTCGGCATAGCCGAAGCCCTTGGACCAGACGATCGCTCCGTCCTCGGCGATGGCAGCCGAGATCCCTGGTATCCGGAGCTCGACGCGCACGCTGTCGAGCTCGGCCTCGAAGCCCTGCAGGCCCGGCATCGGCACGACCTCTATGGCGGCCGGTTCGGTGGGATTCGAGCTACAGGCCAGGTCGCAAGCGAGGAAGACGACCGGGACACAAACGCGGGCAAGCGCTCGCATGAGTGCTTTGCTCTTCTTCATCGGGATGCTCCTCGGTCGGTCGCGCGCGTGGGGCCGCCCACCGATACGAGCGCCTCCACGGCGGTGTTTCAGGGCCAACTCGTCGCGCCACTACCAGCCGCCGACCGCTATCGCGTAGCCGGCCGAGGCCATGAAGGCCCTGTTCTTCACGGTCAGCTCAGGGTCCTCCGTCTCGTAATTCAGGTTCTTCAGACCGAGATCGTACATGGCGTCCAGTTGGATCGCTCCCGGCCCGGTTCGGATCTCCAAGCCGCCGGCGAAGAGCAATCCGATGTCGGTCTTCTTCCTGGCAATCTGGAATCCGGGATCGTCACAATCGCCGTCGATCGGGATATCGGTTATATGGCCCTCGACTCGGCAGTCCAACTCGAAGGCGACGGTCGGACCGGCGAATAGGTGGGGCGTGATCCTCGCACCCGACCCGACGGGCACCTTCAACACCGCCAGCAGTGGGATCTCCAGGTAGCTCGCGGTGATCTCGCCTTCGCCCGTCTGCTCCGTCCAGTCAGCCCGAGTGCCTTTTCGGGTGTACCAGGCCTCGAGTTGAACTGCGAAGAGCCGGTCGAGATCCAGCCGCACCAAACCACCGACGTGGAAGCTCGAGTTCCAGTGCGTTTTGATCGTGTCGATGCCTCCATCCCAGATGATGTTGGCGCTGTTGTAGCCGCCTCGCGCTCCCAGCGATATCTGTTGAGCCAGCGCGGAGTCGGTGGCCGCGAAACTCAAGAGTAGCGCCACGCCGGCTGTCGCGATCTCTCTCATCAAAACCTCCCTTTGGCTGAGCTCGTAGTGTTGTTGTCCGCCTCGGGCCGCCCGTTTGCTGGCTTTCAGGCTGGCCCGTAGTTTTGCCGCAAGCATACAGGGGCTCTGTTTCTCAAGCGTTTTCCAGGCGTTATCTGCCGTTATTGGGAATGGAAGATCGGCAGTCAAAAGCGGGGATGATCGAGTTTCGGGCCCTCGGGTCAGCGGAGCTCAAGGCGCCGGACGGCAACGAGCTGCTCTCCGTGCTGGCACGGCCGAAGCTCTTGGCGATCCTCTCCTACCTGGCCGCCGACGGCCGCCGCGGGTTCGTCCGACGCGACACCCTGATCGGCCTCTTCTGGCCCGATGTCGAGCAGGAAAGGGCGAGGAACTCGCTGCGACAGTCGCTCCACCACCTGCGGCGCTCGCTCGGTGAGGACGTGCTGGTGGGCCGCGGCGATGACGAGGTGCGGCTGGCACGAGAGCGGTTCTGGTGCGACGTAACGGCCTTCGAGGACGCGCTGGCGGCCGGCCGGGGCGAGCAGGCGCTCCAGCTTTACCGCGGTGAGCTGCTGGAAGGCCTCTTCGTGACCGACGCCCCCGACTTCCAGGATTGGCTGGATGGGCGGCGAGCGGAGCTACGCGGGCGGGCAGCGGCAGCGGCCTGGGCCCTGGCGGAAGAGGCGGAGTCGGCCGGCGCATCGACAGCGGCGGGCAACTGGGCGCGGCGCGCGCTGGAGCTGGCGCCGCTCGACGAGGATCTCGTGCGTCGCGCCATCGCACTCCTCGATCGCCAGGGCGATCGCTCCGGCGCCGTCCAGGCTTACGAGGCGTTCGCGCGCCGCCTGCACACGGAGCTCGAGTTGCAGCCGGCGCCGGAGACTCAAAGCCTCATCGAGACGGTGCGATCCAGATCCACGCCCAACGGCCGGAACGATCGACCCGATGTGGAAGGCGCTGCCGGCGCTCCCCCACCGCCACCGGAAGCCAGCGCAGCGCCGCCCGGGCAGGCGGAGGGCCGGCGCTGGAGTTTCAGGATCGGTCTGGCTGCCGGCGCCGCCATCGTCCTCGGCCTCGTCGTCATCGGGTCCTTCCAGTTGTTCGGCGACTCCGAGCCGCAGCTCGACGCACGACGCGTCCTCGTCACGGCGTTCGACAACCGGACGGGCGACTCGACTCTCGATCCGCTGAGCCGGATGGCAGCGGACTGGATCACGCGCGGCATCCAGCAGACCGCGCTGCTCGAAGCCGTGCCGCCGGAGGCCACGCTGCCGCTCGTGGCGGGCACGAAGCCCGCCGCGGAACGGGAGCGGACACTGGCCGAGCTGACCGGCGCCGGCACGATCATCTCGGGAGCCATCTACCTGCTCGACGATTCTCTCCAGTTCCAGGCGCACATCACCGACGTCGAGAACCAGAGGGTTCTGGTCAGCGTCGAGTCGGACCGCGCGTTGCGGAGCGATCCCCGGCCCGCCGTGGAATCGCTTCGCCAGCGGGTCGTGGGCGCGCTGGCTATGACGCACGACGGACGGATCGCGACCTACGCTAACGCTGCGCTACGGCCGCCGACCTTCGAGGCTTATCGAGCCTTCGCCGAGGGTGAAGAGCTGTACAACCGAGCCTTCACACCGGGGATGAACCACCTCCGCGCCCAAGCGCTGGAGCTGTACGTCCGAGCCCTCGAGCTCGACTCGACCCTGCATGCCGCACGAATTCGGGCGGCCACGGCGCTGGCCCTGCTCGGCCGGCCGGCGGAAGGCGACTCGCTGCTCCACATCGTGGCGGCGCACCGCGACGAGCTCTCGGGGTTCCTCCGCGCCGAGCTCGACGTCATGCTCGCCGACCTGGCGGGAGATCGGATGCGAGCGCTGGAAGCGGTGCGCCGCCGACCGCAGGGGGCGGTCGATGCAGCGCCGATCGATCGGGCGGCCCGCGCGCTCTGGGCGAACCGCCCGCGCGAAACGGTCGAGACGCTGGAAGACGCCGAGTGGTATGAGACCCACATGCACGAGGCGGGCCTCTACGGGGTCGGCCAGTTCTACTGGCAGTTTCTTGCTGCCGCCCACCATATGCTGGGCGAGCACGAGCGCGAACTGCGGGTAGCGCGCCGGGGCCGCGAGCGCTATCCCAGCGCGCTCACCATGCTCCAACTCGAGGTGGATGCGCTGGCGGCACTGGGACGGGTCGAGGAGCTCTACGAGCGTCTCGAGGAGAGCCTCAATCTGCCGCCACGCGCGGTCACCTTCCTGCCGCTTCAGGCCGGCAGCTCCCCCGGGCAGCTGATGATTGGGGCGGCCCTGGACTTGCGTGCCCACGGCTATCGGGAGGAGTCCCGTGCGGTGGCGGAGCGCGCCGTCGGCTGGTACCGATCGTTGCCCGCGGAGGCGCGGGTGACGAACGCCTTCAGCTACGACCTGGCTTCGGCGTACTACCTGGCAGAACGGTGGGAGCAGGCACGAGCGATCTTCGAGCAGCTAGCGGCGGCGGCGCCCGGCAACCCCAACTGGCTGGGCTACCTGGGCGTGCTGGCGGCGCGGCGCGGTGACCGGGAGGAGGCGATGCGGTTGAGCGATGCGCTCGTCGGCACGGCCGATCCCTACGACCACGGTCGCGAGCCTTACTGGCAGGCGTGTATCGCGGCGCAGCTCGGCGAGCGCGAGCGAGCCATGGCGCTGCTCAGACAAGCCTACGCCGATGGTCGACCGTTCGACCTGAGGCTGCATCGCGACCTCGACCTCGAGCCACTTAACGGTTGGGCCCCGTTCGCGGAACTGGTGGAACCGAAAGGCTGAGTCGGGAAGATGCGTTATCCGCTGGCCGGTAGAGAGAACCTCGAAGCCCTGCTGACGGGAGGCGGCCTGGCCGCCGGCGCCCTCGGCGTCGGGATGGCGATCGCCAGGCGCGCGCTCGGAACGATTGCTCTGCCGCTCGCCGTCGGCAGCGGGCTGGTGTGGCTGGGTCGCAATCTGGGCGAATCGTTCGTCGAGATCGGAGAAGAGACGCTGCGCGTGAAGATGGGTGCGCTGTTCGACGAGGAGATCCCGCTGTCCGACGTGGCGCGCGTCAAGGAGATCGAGTGGAATATCCTGGGCGGCCTGGGCGTGCGCACGAACTTTCAGAACTGGATCGCCGTGGTGTCGAGGACGGGCCCGGTGGCCGACATCTATTTCTGGCGGCCCATCAGGCTGCCCGTCCTCAGGCACATCTACTCGATACGCGCCCAGCGGTTGATCGTGAGCCCTGAGAATCTGGACGCCTTCATCGCCGACCTGCAGGGGCGCCTGCACTCCTAGCCGATCCGCCCGTCACGATCCAACCGCACCCGCCGGCTCGCCCGACTCCAGGCTCCCTATCCCAACGAGCCGCTGTTCCACTCGTCGCAGCGCCGTGTCGGCATCGGTCAGGTTCGCCAGCGCGTGCCGGGCCTGCTTATAGGCCTTGTCCAGTTCCGAGCGCAGTCTCTCGACATCGGAGCTCAGTTGGCTGAGTGTGGCGAGAACCTCTCGAGCACTCTCCTGCAGTTGGAACCCCTTGAGGCCCATGCGCACGACCGCCAGATAGGCGTGCAGTGTGTTGGGCGATACCGGGACGACGCGCTGCCGCAGCGCATACTCGGCCAGCGAGCGACCGCCGTCGCCCAGCTGATCGAGGTACACCTCATGAAAGATGGACTCCGCCGGGATATACATGAACGCGACGTCGACCGTGCCAGCCTCCGCCACAAGGTACTTGGCGGCAACGTCGTCGATATGGCGTTTCACATCACGGGCGAAGGCCCGGCGCGCCGCTTCCGCTTCGCTGCTGCCGGCGCCGCGCAGCTCGACGTAACGCCTGAAGTTGTCCAGCGGGAACTTCGAATCGATCGGTAGGATGCGGCCGTCCCCCAGGACAACCGCCGCATCGACACGCACGCCCGAGCCCGGGTAGCTGTACTGCAGGTGAAAACGATCGTTGGGCAGCGAGTCCGCCAGCAACTCCTCCAGCAGCCGCTCGCCGAAGGCGCCTCGCAGTCCCGGCGGCTGCAGGACCTTCTGCAGCTCACCCAGACCGGCCCCCAGCTGCTCGACGTTCTCGGTCGCCTTCTGCAGCAGCCCGATCCGCCGGCTCAGCTCGCCGGCTTGCTGCACGTGCTCGCGTAACCGCTCGTCCACACCCGAGCGCAGCGCCTGGACCTCACGCTGCAGCAGCTCGAGCGCGGCCGGGGGCGCCTCGGCCATCCGCGCGAGCTCGCGCTCCATCCGGAGCTGGCGCCAGGCCAGCCAGCCGGCGACGAGCACCAGGGCCCCAAGCAGCACCGTCGCTCCGTCCATAGCCACCTCCCCACCCCGACGCGAGGCTCCTCCGTCGGACCCGGCCCGAGGCGGGGCCCGCCGCGTAGAGCGTAAATTCAAAACTATTAGGGGCTTACACGGCTGGAGGGTACGCCTTCAGACTACCGGATCGGGGCCAGCGCCGCAAGCACTCGCGCCGGACGGCGGCTTGGGGTAAATTGTCAGAGGTATGACCAGTTCAGCATCAACGCGGGAGCAACAGATGTCCTCCGACGAGTATTCCTTCAAGGCCTTTAGCCAGCACGCTTTCTACCGCCAGGTCAACAAGGCCTTGCTGGACCGCGCTCACCTACAGCGCGGCTGGACTGTGGTGGACGTGGCCTGCGGCAGCGGCGCCATCACCGAGCTCATCCTGGAGAAGATCCGCGGCGCGCGGGACGCTATGGTGATCGGCGTCGACATGTCGGCGACGGCGCTGAAAGAGGCGTCCGAGAAGGTGGCCGGCGCGAGGGACGCGGTCGTGGAGTTCGTGCAGAGCCGGGCCGAGGAGATGTCGCGGAGCATCAGGAGTGCCGTGGACGCGGTCGTCTTTTGCAACGGCATCCACTACATCGAGGACAAGCAGCGTCTACTGGAAGAAATCCGCCGCACGCTCAGACCCGGCGGAGTCTTCGCCTTCAACACCGGTTTCTTTGACGGCGCGCTGCCACCGGAGACACTGAAGTATTACCGGCGGTGGATGATGAAGTCGCTGCGCAAGCTGAAGTCGCAGTACAACTTGAAGCCGGAACATTCGAAGGTCGAGTCGCGGAAACAACTGACCGCGGACGAGTACGCGGAATTGCTGCGGTCGGAGGGATTCGAGATCGAATTACAGGAGATCTATCCCGGCGCGGTGACCGAGCAGGGCTGGATCGATTTGAGCCGCTTCTCCGACTTCATCAGCGGCGCGCTACCCGGCGTCCCGCTTGCAACGGCCAGCAACGTTCTGGTGGAGTCGCTGAAGGAGACGTTCGCTGAGTTCGAGTTGACGGTCTGGCCGCGCAATTGGCTGACCGTGGTGGCCGCCCGCCCATAGGCTGGAAGCGGGGAGAAACCGGAAGGGGCCGGCAAGGCCCCTTTTTTTGCCCCTGCGCTCAAGCCGCTCCCGGTATCAACCGGTTGAGCCTAGCCAGCAAGCGCGCATCGTCGCAGGCGAGTTGCGTGCGCTTGCCCCGGTCGATGACCGTGAGCACCGCTCGATCGGGGCGCCCCACGATCATGTGCGGCACCATGTCGCCGCCTCCGACGAAGAAGGCGACGGCCACGAGCCCATCAACGATCGCATGCAAGCGGAACGATTGCGTTTCCCCACCCAGCTCCGGGTAGCTCGGCCCGGAGCAGCGTTCCACCCTCAGATGACGGTAGAGGCTGACGCTGAGCGGATCGAAGTATTCCCCACCCGAGCCGGTCAGCTCGTGCTCAGCGGTCTCGAGCACGTAAGAGACGCGATCGACCATCTTCTCGAAGACGAGTGTAGCGACGAGCTCGAACAGCACACCCTTGAACTCGACCTCGCTCAACCCGTAGGTGGTCCCATCGACCTCGAGATAATGACGAGACTCTGACGACCTATCCATTCCATCAGCTTTCTACGCCAGGGGCACCTGTCATCATAGAAGGGAGTCGGCAGGCAGGCAACCGTGGACATGTTGCCAGCGGCGGCTCCGCCACGCAGCTTGGAGCAGCCGAGAACGTTACGCGACTGGGTATCGAGATGCCAGCCAATCTGCCACCGGTTTATCACGCGGCCGAGAAGCGCTACCGGCAAGCCAGCTCGCCCGAAGACAAGATCGAGGCGCTGCGCGAGATGTACGCCGTCATGCCCAAGCACAAGGGCACCGACAAGCTCCAGGCGGACATCAAGCGGAGAATCGCGCAGCTCAAGGAACAAGCGAAGAAGGCGCCGTCCGCCCGACAGGTGCCCCTGTGGGTGATCGAAAAAGTCGGAGCGGGTCAGGTGCCGGTGATCGGGCCGCCCAACGCAGGCAAATCGGCGCTGATTGCCAGGCTGACGCACGCCGAGGTGCGGGTGGCCGAGTATCCGTTCGCGACCCAGGCGCCGGTCCCGGCGATGATGCCGTTCGAGAACATCCAGATCCAGCTGATCGACGCGCCGGCCTGGTCGGAGGACTTCGACGTTGGCTGGATCCCGGAACTGGTGCGCCGCGCCGATGCCTGCGTACTGGTCGCCGATCTCTCCGACGAGCTAACGGACGAGATGATCGCTTTCATCGTCGACCGCATGGAGGCCCGCGACGTCGTTCTCATCGGCAAAGTACCCGACGAGCGAGAAGGCTTCGAGGTCTGTATCCCGACGCTGCTGGTGGCCAACAAGGCAGACGCAGAGGGCGCCGGCGCTGCTCTGGCCGCGCTCGAGCGGCGATTCAGCGATCGGTTCCCGGTCTGCGCCATATCGGTGGCCAGCGGCAGCGGCCTGGACGGCTTCAAGCGGGCACTGTTCGATGTCATGGCGATCACCCGGGTGTTCACCAAGCAGCCGGGCAAAGACGCCGACCTGGGTGAGCCGTTTGTCCTGGCCGCCGGCAGCACGGTCCACGATCTGGCCAGCAAGATCCACAAAGAGATCTTGGCCAACTTCAAGTACGCTCGCCTGTGGGGAGAGTCGGGCAGGTTCAAGGGACAGAGGGTCGGCGAGGACCACGTACTGGCGGACGGCGACATCGTCGAGTTGCACACGCGTTAGACCAGTAGGTCAGTAGGTCAGTAGGTCAGTGGGTCAGTGGGTCAGTGACTCACTAGTTTCCGACAACGCGGTTGCGACCGGCTTGCTTCGCCCTGTACAGCGCCTTGTCGGCAGCCTTGAGCACCGCTTCCGGTGTCGCGTACCTGCCGTTCCGTTCCGCCACGCCGATGCTCACCGTAACGGCCAGCCTGCTGCCTCGGCGCGGCTTGCGGGGCTTGTTCTTCGTCTTGACCTTAGCGCGGCCGCGACCGCGGACCGTGAAGCTCGTCTCCTCGATCGTGCCGCGCAGTGCTTCCAGGTGAGGGATCGCGTCCTCCCGTGAAGTGCCGGGGAAGAGGACGGCAAACTCCTCCCCACCGTAGCGGAAGGCGCGACCGCCGCCCGAGACGTCCGCCAACCTGCTGGCGACCATGCGCAGAACCTGGTCGCCGACATCGTGCCCGTGCTTGTCGTTGAACTTCTTGAAGTGGTCGACGTCGACCATGGCGATGCTGTACTGGGTACCCAGAGCGGCCAGCGCATCGGGCAGGGCGCGCCGCGATGGCAGGTCGGTGAGCTCGTCACGATAAGCCATGCTGTAGCCCGTCTCCACCGCCGAGAGACCGAGCACCAGACCCGCCGCGATGAGATAGACCGCCGAACTCACTCCCGAGGCGGCGTGCAACCCGAGAAGCACCAGAACCAAGGTCCAGAAAAAACCCTTCTCTACCACACCGCGGCGCCTTAGCACCGCTATCCCTGCCAGCGTGAAACCGCAGACGAAGGCGGGCAGTGCCAGCTGCGGGAGTGGAGTCCAGCTGGTGAGGCCGGGAACGCGCGGCTGCTGGCCGAAGGCAGCGGCGACCTCCGCCGCCCTCGGATCGAGCAGCAGGGCGACGGCCAGCAACTGCGCCAGCACGATGTTGAGCTGAATCAGTCCGCGGGGCGTCAGCAGCCCGCGATCCTTCATCATCGCGAGCACGCCTAAGGTCAGCGGCAGCAACACGGCGGCCGCGACGTAGGCGACCTGGCCATCGTTCCCCGGTATGAGGCGCAGCGCCGTTTCCACGACGGCGACCGCCAAGACTGCGGCGAAGACGCGACTGCGGTGGAAACGCCAGGCCAGCAGCGCCGCCGCTCCGAAGACGGCGTAGGGATAGAGGCGGGCGAAGCTGGCCAGGGCCGCCGAGTCCGGAGCCAGACGCACGGCGGCGACGGCGGCCGCGAGCACGAGGCCGCCGGGCGCGATCCAAGACAGCACGTACCTCAAGTAACGTAAAGGCAAGAGGATACCGTGGTTGCTGGGAACTACCGATCAAGCCCGAGGAGGAGGGGTGCGGCCGCGTGGGGCCGCCCGCCTAGTTGTTTACCACGAAGCGCACGAGGTCGTTCCGCTCGCAGGCGAATTCGCCCAATACTCGGGCGATCGAGTATTTCTCCTCGACCGCCGTGACTTCCAGACGGCCCAGCTTATCCTCGATCTGCCCGAGATTGAGTCCGGTCTCCGGATCGACCAGCGATTCACCCTCGCGGTAGACCTCCAGCACATCACCGACCTGCATGCCGGCCTCGCTGCCGGCGTTGACGTAGATCTGGCCATCGCGAACCGTCACTACCCTGCCCTGCCAGGGTTGGTCGCCGAGCTCGGCGATGAGGTTGCCGATCGTCTCGTCCACAGCCATGCGGGTCGCCTCGCCGAGCGGCGTGTCTTCGAAGTCGGCAGTGCCGATGTCGAGAACGTCGGTGTCCAACGCGACGTGGGAGGACTTGCGCTCCACCGATCCCTCGCCCTGTACCGAGGTGGTGATCTGCGAGGTCTGAACGTCATAGATCCGGCTGTCGAGGACCAATCGGGCCACTACCGTCTTCTTCCCGCCGCCGATCCGGATACCGCCGGCGACCGGCACATCGACGGGTACGGTCACGCCGACCTCGCCGCCGCTGCCCTTCTCTCCGTAGCTGAACGTGGTGATCACGGGGCGAATGAAGTATTGAGCGCCGATGATGCGGCCGGCCTCCACGGCGGTCTCGGGATTGACCGCACCGCTGTATTGAAGCTCCTGCTCCGCCAGGACGTCAGCTATCGCCTGGCGCTCCACCACGATGAATCGGCCACTCTCCAGCAGGGCAGCGACCATCACCTCTGTGAGGCCCTGGGCGTAGTTTTCGAGGCTCTGGTTGTAGGAGAACCCGGCGGCACCAAACGTTCCCGTCGATTCGAAGAGGCCGGGGTCCCAAGTCCCATCCATGACCGCGATACGGAGCTTGGGGCCTGGCCGACTCGCCTCCTGCGCCGGCGCCGAGTCGAACGCGAGCGGAAGGCCAAAACCCGTGATGAGCAGAAGCGTCACGGCACGCATACTGACCTCCTGGCTGAGATCCGGTCGTGACCGAGGATCGTCGGACAATCTAGGTGCCGGCCGCAGGGGGAACAACGCCGGACCGAGAGATTGACCCGTCTTCCGTGGAGGTCTTAGCTTGCTGGCATGACCCAGCGCATCGGTCGCTACGAGGTACTGGAAACACTTGGGAAAGGCGGGATGGGGGTCGTGTACCGGGCCCGTGATCCCGAGCTGGGCAGATTCGTGGCGATCAAGGTCGTTCTGGCGTGGGCGCAGTACGACCCCGATGCGATGGAGCGCTTCAACCGGGAGGCGCGGGTCGTAGCCCACCTTCAACATCCGCATATCGTCACCGTCTTCGAC
This sequence comes from Gemmatimonadota bacterium, assembly GCA_039586575.1. Lineage (GTDB taxonomy): Bacteria > Gemmatimonadota > Gemmatimonadetes > Palauibacterales > KS3-K002. Next base: position 25,602 of record JBDHKD010000032.1, read on the forward strand.
GCGGGTCGCACCGAGGACGGGCTCCCCTACTTCGTCATGGAGCTCCTGCAGGGCACCGACCTGGGCGACATCCTGGGTGCCTCGGGTCCGCTGGCGCCGGTGCGGGCCGTGCGCTATGCGCTTCAGGTCTGCGACGGGCTGACCTACGCACATGCTCGCGATATCGTGCATCGCGACATCAAGCCGGCCAACCTGCTGGTCACCCCGGACGACAAAGTCAAGATCGTCGATTTCGGCATTGCCAAGCTCATCGGCTCGCAGATCACCGGGAGTGGCGTCTCGCTGGGCACCCCGCTCTATATGGCGCCGGAGCAGGTGGCAGGCCGGACGGTCGATCACCGCGCCGACATCTTCGCGCTCGGCGGCGTCCTCTACACGCTGATCGCCGGCTCTTCACCTTTCGAGGCGCCGACGCTGGGCGGGATTTGCCACAAGATCGAGACCGAGTCGCCCAAGCCGCTGAGGAAACTCGGCATCGATGTCAGCCCGCAGCTCGACGCTATCATTCTGCGGGCTCTGGAGAAGGACCCCGAAGACCGCTACCAGAGCGTCGCAGCATTGGCCGAGGACTTGCGCGCGGTGGAGGCCGATCTGGATGCGGTTGCCACGGCACCGACCGTGATCACCGCCGACTCTCCTGGCGTCTCACCCAGGACCCTCACCGAGCCGATCAGCGCACCTCGTAGGCGCCGCCCCGCCCGTGCTCTCGCCCTCTCCGCCCTCGCCGTGGTGCTCGCTGGGGCCGCCTTGTGGGCGTTCCCCGAGCTGCGCCCCTGGCCACAAAGCTCCGAATCATCGACGGCGGTCGCCGAGGAGGAGGAGGGCCCCGTCGCCCGGGACGAAGCAGGCGCCGCGGTGGAAGAACCGTCCGCCGAATCCTCGCAGCAGACCGCGAGCGAGGACGCGACTCAGGGTCCGGCCGCCTCGACCGAGCCGGTTCCCAGCACCGACGTCACCCCTGCAGATCCCGCTTCGCCGACCGGCGGACAGGAGGAGGCACCGGGCCCCGAGCCTCCCAGCGCGACGGTCACAGAAGAGCCCGCGCGTGACGAGGCGCCGCCGTCACTCTACCCCGCCGGCCCCATCGAGCGATCGGCCGTCAACCGCACCGTGGGCGAGCTGGTCCGCGCCATCGAGGCGAAGGACTCCGCCGCCATCGCGCGCCTCTACGGCGGGCGAATCCCCGACCGCGACTGGCGCGTTTACAGCCGTTTGTTACAGGGCCCGCGCTTGCGGATCCGCCATCAGATAGCCGGAGTGGGACGCACCGCCGACGGCCTGGTGGTGGCCGAGGTGAACAATGACGTCCTGGTACTCGGGCAGCCGGGCCGTGTCCCCCCACCCCGCACTACGACCTGGGTCATGCGCTTCCAAGCGGACAAGACCGGCCTTTACCTCGTCAACGTGCGGCCACGCTAGCCGCCTTCATCACGTCGCCAAGGTGCGCTTGAACCTGACGACGGCCAGCGTCATGAACCCCACGGCCATCACGGTCAGCGCGACGAATTGAACCCGCAATTCAGCGAATCCTGCACCCTTGAGGAAGACCGCGCGGACGATCTCGAGGAAGTGGCGCAGCGGGTTGAGGACCGTGATCCACTGGAAGACCTGTGGCATACTGCTGATCGGGTAGAAGAATCCGGACAGAATGATAGCCGGCAACAGGAAGAGGAACATGGACATGAACGCTTCCTGCTGCGTGCGCGAGATTGTCGAGATGAGCAAGCCGACGGCGAGCGCGCTGATGATGAAGATCAGCGCCGCCGGCAACATCACGACGAACGAGCCGCGCATCGGGATGCCGAACCAGAGTATCGCGATGGCGGTGACGAGGAACAGGTCGACAAACGCGATCAACGTGGCGGGAACCGTCTTACCGAGGATGAGCTCGGCGGCGGAGAGTGGACTCACCGCGAGCTGGTCGAGCGTGCCCATCTCACGCTCGCGCACCACCGACATCGACGTGAGCAGCAACGACATGAGCAGGATGAGCATGCCGATCACGCCGGGGACATTGTAGACGCGGCTCGCGAGCTCCGGGTTGTACCAGGCGCGCGGCCGCGGATCGATGCCGCTGGCAGAGAAGCCGCCGGCTTCGGCGACTCGGCGCAGCCCGAACTGCCGGACGATCTGAGTGAGATATCCCTGGGCTACGGTGGCCGTGTTCGAGTTCGTTCCGTCGAGGATCACCTGAACCCGGGTGCCTCGGCCGGCGGCGAGTTCTCTGCCGAACTCGGTCGGAATCTCGATACCGACCTCCGCCTCGCCGTAATCGAGCGCCCGCACCAGGTCGGCAGGTCGCTGGGAGCTGCCAACGATCCTGAAGTAGCCCGTCGCCTCCACCACCTCGAGCAGCTCCCGTGACGCGGCGCTACGGTCGTGGTCGATGACGAAGGTCTTGGTATGCTTGATGTCGGTGTTGACCGCGTAACCGAACGCGATGAGTTGGACCATCGGCGCGATGAATACTATCCGCTTCATCCGCGGGTCGCGGAAGATCTGGCGCAGCTCTTTCTTGAGCAACTGACGCAAACGCAAGCCGGAGATCATTTCACGCCGGAGATCATTTCACGCCAGTTCCTTCTTGAACGAGCGGATGGCCAGCGTCAGGCCGACGGCCGCGAAGATCACCATGGCGACGGCTTCGACCCAGAGCACGCCCGGTCCTACACCTTTCAGGAAGATTCCCTTCGTGACGGTGACGTAGTAACGAGCCGGGACCGCATAGGTGATTGCCCGCAGGGCGAGCGGCATGGTCGATATGGAAAAGATGAACCCCGAGAGCAGGATCGCCGGCAGGTAGGTGGTCTGCAGCGCGACCTGCGTGGCCAAGACCTGGCTCTTGACGGCGGCGGAGATGAACATCCCGAAGCTGAGCGCACCCAGGAGGAAGAGCAGCGTCAAGACGGTCAGCAGCAGGATGTTGCCGCGCAGCGGCACATCGAAGACCAGGAGGCCTGCCACGATCGCGACTGCCACATCGAAGAGCCCGATCGCGACATAGGGCAAGAGCTTGCCCAAGACTACCTCCAAGCGCTGCACCGGGGTGGCGGAGAGCTGCTCCATGGTGCCGCGCTCCCACTCGCGAGCGATAGTGAGTGCGGTGAGCATCGCGGCGATGATCGACATGATGACGGCGACCAGCCCGGGCACGATCATGTTGCGGCTCTCCAGCGTCTCGTTGAACCAGACGCGGGTCTCGGCCTCCGCCGGCAGCACCAGGCTCCGCCCCTGCGAAACGACGTTCGCCGAGTAGCGGGCGAGGATGGCGGTTGCGTAGTTCTGCGCGATTGTCGCGGTGTTGGCATCGGCGCCATCGAGCAGGATTTGCACGGCGGCGCCACGCACCGTCTGCAGGTCGGTCTCGAAGGTCGGTGGGATGACCAGCACGAGTCGAACCCTGCCCCTGTCGAGCAGCGGATCGAGCTCGCCGTAGCTGGCCGGGTACTCGATGACGTTGAAGTAACCGGAGCTCTCGAACGCTTCGATGAGCGCCCGGCTCCGCTCGCTGCCGCTCTCGTCCAGGACCGCCATCTCGATGTTCTTGACGTCGTAGCTGATGGCGTATCCGAAGAAGATGAGCAGGGCTACCGGCAGCAGGAAGGCCATCGCCAGGCTGCGCGGATCACGGCGCAGCTGGATCGCTTCCTTGCGGCTCACGGCCCAGAGTCGGGTGAGGTTCATCCGGCGACCGTCCCACCAGCGCGCTTGACAAAGGAGACGAAGACATCCTCGAGTGATGGCTCGATGGGCTCGATCGATTCGACCCGCTGACCGGCGGCGCTGAGTAGCCGGGGGATCTCTCGCTGGGCAGTGGCTCGATCCTCGACCATCGCGTGCATGGCGCGGCCGAACATCGTGACCTCGAGGACGCCCGGTGCCCGGCGGAGCGTTTCCACGGCCCTTGGCGCGTTATCCACCGTGACCTCGAGAATCGGCTCTCGAATCGCACCTTTCAGCGCGGCCGGCCGGTCCAGCGCAATGATGCTGCCCCGATTCATCACAGCGATCCGGTGGCAGTACTCCGCCTCCTCCATGTAGTGCGTGCTGACGAGGACGGTCGTACCGGTAGCGGCGAAGCCGTAGATCAAGTCCCAGAAGTTGCGCCGCGAGATGGGATCGACGCCCGAGGTCGGCTCATCGAGGAACAGGATCGGCGGCTGGTGGAGCACGGCGCAGCCCAAGGCCAGGCGCTGCTTGAAGCCGAGCGGCAACTCGCCGGTGAGCCGATCGCCGTGGTCGCTGAGCCGCGCCATCTCGAGCACCCAGTCCCGGCGCTCGGCGAAGCGGTCGTTGCCCACCCCGTAGAGGCCGGCGAAAAGCTGGATGTTCTCCAGTACGGTGAGGTCGGGGTAGAGGGAGAAGAGCTGCGACATGTAGCCGAGGTTGGCCTTGACGCTCTCGATCTGCTTCAGCACGTCGAACCCGGCGACCCAGGCCGACCCCGACGTCGGGTGCAACAGCCCGGTGAGCATCTTGATCGTCGTCGTCTTGCCGGCCCCATTGGGACCGAGGAACCCGAATATCTCGCCCTCCTCGACGGCAAAGCTCACCCGATCGACAGCGACGAAGTCGCCGAACTTGCGGGTAAGCTCGCGGACCTGGACCGCCTCAGGCATCACCGGCCTCCTGGCCTTCGACGACATCGATGAACACGTCTTCCAGCGACGGCTCGACCGGGCTCTCCTCCAGCACGGCGATGCCGCTGCTCGTCAGCCGGTCGCGCGCGGCCGGCCAGTCTCCCGCGCCACCGGCCAGCCTGACGTGCAGGGTGTCACCGAACAAGACGGCTTGGCGCAGCGCAGGCAGCTCACGCAGCACTTCCCGGGCGCGTCGCGGTTGGTCGGTGCGCACGGCCAACACCTGACCTTCGAGCCGACGCTGCAGAGCATCCGGCGTATCGATGATGGCCACCCGCCCCTTGTGGAAGAGGGCGACGCGGTCGCAGCGCTCGGCCTCATCCAGGTAAGCCGTCGAGACGACCACGGTGACGCCGCCGGCCACCATCTCGTGGATGATCAGCCAGAGGTCGCGACGCGAGATGGGGTCGACGCCGAAGGTCGGTTCGTCCAGCAACAGGATATCCGGTTCGTGGATCAGCGCCGCGCAGAGACCGAGCTTCTGCTTCATGCCGCCAGAGAGTTGACCGGCGAGTCGGTCCTCGAACGGGCCGAGTCCGGAGAAGGCATAGAGCTTCTCGAGTCGCGCCGGGCGCTGGCCCTGCGGCACCTCGTAGAGGTCGGCATAGAAATCGATGTTCTCCCTGACCGTGAGGTCGGTGTACAGCCCGAAGCGCTGCGACATGTAGGCGATGTGGTGCTTGACGCCCTCGGGGTCGCGGGCGATGCTGACGCCGGCGACGCTCGCGTCGCCGGCGCTGGGGCGCAGCACGCCGGCGAGCATTCGAAGGGTGGTCGTCTTTCCGGCACCGTCCGGCCCGACGATACCGAACAACTCGCCGGGAGCGACCTGGAAGGTCAGCTCGCTCACCGCCTGCAGTCCGTCGAAGTCGCGGCTGAGCCCGTCGAGCGAGACGGCCGGCTGCATGAGGCCTAACGCTCCCCGGTCACCAAGCGCACGTCAGCGGCGAGTCCCGGCTTGAGGTCGAAGCTCGGATCGCCGGTGATCTGTACCTTGACCCGGTAGACGAGCTTCACGCGCTCTTCGGTCGTCTGAACGTTACGCGGTGTGAACTCGGCCTCGCTGGCGATGAAGACGACTCGACCCTCATAGGTGCGATCGCGGTAGGCGTCGCCCGTGATCGACGCCGACTGGCCGATGGTGATCCGGCCGACCTCGTCGGCACGCACGTAGATGCGAACCCAGCGGTCGCCCGGGTCCATGAGCGTCAGCACCGGCGCCCCGGCGGCGATGGTCTCACCGGGCTCGCGATGGCGTACCGTGATCAGACCGGCGAAAGGCGCTCGGACTACAGCGTGGTCGAGCGCTGCGTCGCTTTGCGCCACCGCCGCCTCGGCCTGGGCGAGCGCCGCGCGCTGGGCGGCGATCCGCTCGCGGCGCGGCCCGCTCTCGAGGATCTGCAACGCTTCGCGCACGCTCTCGTAATCGGCTTGCGCCAGCTCGTGCGCCGTCTCCGCGTTGTCGAGCATCTGCTGGCTCACCGCCCCACCCTCGAACAATCGCTGCGTGCGCTCGAGGTCGCGCCGGGTATCGTTGACCCGCTGCTCGGCAGCCCGCAGCGCCGCCCGGCCCTGGGCGATCTCCTCGCTGCGGAACCCGCTCTCCAGCTCGGCCAGCACGGCGCGAGCCGCCTCCGCCTGCGCCGCGGCCGCCTGGCGGCGAGCCAGAAGCTCGCTACGGTCGAGCCGTGCGAGCTCCTGGCCCTCTGCGACACGATCGCCCTCACGGACCGCCATCGTTGTCACGTAGAACGGCGAACCAGAGCGTTGCAGCGATCACAACCAAGGCGACGACCGTGATCGCGACACGTCGTTTCTTACTCATGGTGCGGTCTCCAAGCTCGTCTCGAGCCAATCGAGTGTCAGCTCGCCGAGGACCCTGGCGAGCTCGACCCGGGCGGCGATCTCGGCGTGCAGCGCCTCGACCTGCAGTGACCGCGCCCGGGCCAGGTCGGCCTCGGCCCGTAGATAGTCGGTCTGGGTGCCTTGGCCGGCCTCCAGCGACAATTGTTCGATGCGGACGACTTCGGTCTGATGCTGGACGGCACGGGTGAGCGCCGCGACCAGCGCGCCGGTCTCGAGCGCCGCGTTGAGCGCCCGGTCGACATCCTCCTCCGTTTGCAGCTCGACCAAGCGCAACGCCTCACGCGCCAACCGCAGTTCCGCCCCGGCCTGGCTAACGGCATTAGACCGGGCGCCGCCGGTGAAGAGCGGATAGGAGAGCGAGACGCCCAGGTTCCATTCGGTTGTCGTGCGGCCGGCGTCACTGCTGAACGCCTGGTAGGCTCCGGCCAGGTTGAGACTGGGAAGCCAAGCAGCGCGGGCGATCCGCTGGCCGGCCTCGGCACCTTCCACGTCGAGCCGGGCACGATCCAGGTCGGGGTTGTTCGCCTTGGCCTGCTCTACCAGGTCGCGACGTTCGCCCGGTCCCGCATCGCCGGGTAGCCGGACGCCAACCAGGCGATCGACGCGGGTCTGATCCGGACTGACCCCGGCGAAACGAGCCAGTTCGCGCTCCGCCAGATCGAGCCGCGTGAGGGTGGCGACCTGCTGGGCCTCCGCTTCGGCGAGCGCCGCATCGACCCGCAGCAGTTCAACCTGCGCGGCTCGACCCTCGGCGAGCAGTTGTTGCACGCGACGCCGCTCGGCGGTCAACGCATCGATGCGCCGCTGCTGTGCATCGAGAACCCCGTGAGCGCTGAGCACCCGGAGGTAGGCGGCGGCGACTCCGGCGGTCAACGCCATCTCGGCCGCCGAACGGATCGCCGCAGCACTGGCGGCGCCAGCGCGCGCGCCTTTGATGCGATTCACTCGACTGCCACCGTCGAAGATCGTCCAGCCCAGAGACAGATTTCCCTGGATGAGCGTGCGCTCGAACTCGATCCGCTCGAACTGTTCCTGCGTGAAACCGTGGATCGGCGCTACCAGCATGAGCTCTTGGTAGCGCGTTGCGCTGGCTCGCGTGCCGAGCTGCGGCCACCAGCGAGACTTCGCCTGCCCCAGAGCCGCCATCGCAGCATCCTCGCCGGCTCGCGCGCTGCCCACGCTGGGATGGGTCTCGACCGCACGTGATACCGCCTCACTCAGGGTGAACCTGCCCGTGCCGCTTTGCTGCGCGCTCACCGCCGTCGCCGATGATAGCGAGAGCGGAATCGCCAGCAGCAGCGCGCCAGCAGTCGACGCGACTCTCCGCTCGATCATTCCTCTGTCTCCGAGTGAAGTTCCAGGCCCACACGCACGAAACGCACAACACTCTCCACCAGCTGCGTGCGAATCTCGGGATCCTCTTGGTCAACGCCTACGCCGACCTGCAACGCCCGCCGCGCTACGGCCAGCCATATCGGTTGCGCACCGACACTCAGCGCCAGCAACTGCGGGTCACCCGAACGGATCGAGTTATCGGCCTGCCCCTCGGCGATCAGCGAGGCCAGCAGCCGGATGTTTCCACTCATCGTCTTCATCGCCGCTCCCGACATCGGACGTGACCCCGTCAGCTGCTGCAACATCAGCCGCGGCAGGTCGGGGTTCTCGTACAGAAAGCCGAACAGGGCCCGCACGAGTCGCTCGATCCGAGCCAGCGGCTCGCCGGGCGAACTCGCCGCCTCCACCAGTCGCTCGTAGGACGGACGCAGAGCCGAATCGATCACCGCCTCGTAAAAGGCCTCCTTGGTCCCGAAGTGATAGGTGATCGCCCCCAGGTTGCTGCCCGCCCGGGCGGTGATGGCGCGGACCGAGGCGCCGTCGTAGCCGTGGCGAGCGAAGAGCTCGCGGCCGGCGTCGATAAGAGCGGCAGCGGTGCCGGCGTATTCATTCATACGTATGACCTCCTTCATACGTTCGTATGATGGCGCCCCCCTTCCTCGCTGTCAACCCGCGGCTAGCCGCGGATCGAGCGGGCAGTCCGCGAGATCCTGCTTGCCATCAACGAGAACCGCGATCGGGGGGG
>JBDHKD010000103.1:0-7861 GCA_039586575.1 Gemmatimonadota bacterium
CGGCACGCCGTGGTGGGCACCGCGGTGGCCACGGGATCGCAGGTGCGGGTGGCCGCCAACGTGTTGGATCTGCCGGGCGGAGAGCTCTTGAGCCAGGTCCAGGTCGATGGCGCGGTCGACAGCATGATCGCGGTAGTCGACCGCCTGTCGATCGACCTCCTGCGGTACCTCTTGCGCGAGGGCGCCGCGGAGCCGCGGACCGATCTGGCCAGCGTCACGACGGGCTCGATCGAGGCACTCAAGGCGTACCTGAGCGGCGAGCAGCTCTACCGGCGCGGTCGCTACGGGGCGGCCGACGAGGCCTACCAGCGGGCGGTCGCCGCCGACTCGGCGTTCGCCCTGGCCTACTACCGGCTGGGTCTGACGCGGGGCTGGACGGAAGCCGCCGGCACCGAGCTGGCCGCGGGGCCGCTGGCGCGAGCCGATTCGCTGGCCACCCTGCCGCAGCGCGAGCGGGGCTTCGTGCGTGCAGCGCTGGCGATGGTGAACAACGACGAGAGCCAGATCGACTCGGCGCGCGCCCTGGCCGCGCGCTACCCGGACGACCCGGAGGCCTGGTACCTGCTGGGCGAGCTCTACTACCACGTAGGGGCGCGGAGATACGTCGGCTGGGCGGAGACGGAGGAGGCGTTTCTGCGGGCGGAGGAGCTCGATCGGCGCTGGGCCCCGCACTACGTGCACCTCGTAGACTTGGCCTTCCGCTATCACGGCGACAGCGCCGTGGCGGCGGAGCGAATGGCCCACTACCGGGATCTGGCGCCGGCCTCGCACTGGAACCGCCTCTATGACTTGGTGTTCGATCTGACCTTTGCCGACTCGACCGCGCAGACGGCGGCGCTCGCCGAGCTCGAGAGCGAGGACCCCTGGGACCTCGGCATCGTCGCGGGCCGGCTCACGCACCCCGGCGCTTGGCCCGTAGAGGAACGAGTCCGCAATCTGATGCGGGCTCGGCTGCTGCCGGACGCCCAGCACGGGCTGCTCGCTTATCTGTTCAACGGGAACGTGATGAACCGGGGCTGGCTCGGCGCGGCGCTCGCCTATCTCGATGATCCAAGCGCGGACGCGACGCTCGGGACGTGCGAGCTGCTGGCTCTCGAGCTCACCTTGCGAAGCCTACCCACGGATGTTCTCGAGCGAGAGCTCGCCCGAGCTGAGATCGAGGCCCTACTCCGCGTAGTTGGCGATCCGGGAGATGTGATCGGGCTGCTGGCCTGCGGAGCGCTCTACGCCTACTACCGCGGCCGGGACGAGGACCATCGCGAGCTGCGCGACCGGCTTGCCGAACTCGGTGTAGAGGCCGCCGCCGAGGACACGGCGCTCGCGCGCGCGGTGGGCGAGGTCTTGCTCCTGATTGACGGGCTCGGCCTCTGGTTGGCCGGGGACACGGAGGCGGCCTACGAGACGCTGGTCGACTTCCCACAGTCCTCCGACGTCAACGTCGCGGAGCAGTGGTACGGCCAGATGTTGCTGGAGCTCGACCGACCGGTCGAGGCCATACCCTACTTCGTGTCGGGACGCAGCGATCCCGTCTCTCACCTCTATCTCGGCAAGGCGTACGAGGCCCTGGGTCGCTACCGAGAGGCGCGCGAGGCGTATCGCTACTTCCTGACCTGGTGGTCGGAGGCGGACCCCGAGCTCGTGCCGCTGGTCGACGAGGCGCGCCAGGGCCTGACGCGGATCGCCGGCCGGCTCAACTGAGGAATGTCCTATGCGTCGCTCCCGCGTTGCACTGATACTGTCGCCGCTTTTCGGAATCCTCTCAGCGAGCTTCGCCGCCGCTCAGCAGGTGGTGGAAGACGTTCCGCCCGACCTGGATCGCTACGTCGCCCGGGTCATGGAAGCGTTCGAGGTTCCGGGTATCGCCCTGACCGTCGTGAAAGACGGCCGAACGGTCGTCGCCAGAGGCTACGGTGTTCGGCGGCTGGAAGAACCGCAGCCGGTGGATGCGCATACGCGCTTCGGCATCGCGTCCAACACCAAGGCGTTCACCGCCACGGCGCTCGCCTTGCTGGTCGAGGAGGGAAAGCTCGAGTGGGATGCGCCCGTCATCCGCTACCTGCCGTGGTTCCAGATGTGGGATCCCTGGGTGACGCGCGAGATCACGGTCCGCGACCTGCTGGTCCACCGCAGCGGCCTCGGTCTCGGCCAAGGCGACTTGCTCGGCTGGCCGCCCTCGACCCGAACGCGCGAGGAGATCGTCCGCCAGATTCGCTATCTCGAGCCGGTCACCAGCTTCCGCAGCGCCTACGCCTACGACAACGTCCTCTACCATGTGGCGGCGCTGGTGATCGAGGCGGCGAGCGGCCAGACCTGGGAGGAGTTCGTCGCTACGCGCATCCTCGACAAGCTGGGGATGGATGAGACCCGGGTGAGCCGCGCGTCGACGCGTGAGGGCGGCAACGTGGCCACCCCGCACGCCCGCGTGGACGGTCGTGTGCGGCCCGTGGCGCCGTTCGACGCCGTCAACACCAACGCATCGGGCGGCATCAACTCGACCGCGAGCGACCTGGCCAAGTGGCTCGTCGTCCAGCTCGACTCGGGGCGCGTGGCCGACGGGTCACGGCTCTTCGAACCGCGAACGACTCGCGAGCTGTGGACCCCGGTGACGCCGATGCCGATCACGAGGCCAGCGCCCGAACTCTTACCCCTGTGGACCGAGTTTCGCGGTTACGGGCTGGCTTTCGTGGTGCAGGAGTACCGCGGCCACAAGATGGTCACGCATACCGGCGGCCTGCCCGGCTACGTCTCCCGAGTCGCCATGATCCCCAAGCTCAAGCTTGGGGTGGCCGTGCTCACCAACCAGGAGGCGGGAGCGGCGTTCGAGGCGATCACCTACCGGATCCTCGACCACTACCTGGCCGCGCCGGCCACCGGCTGGCTGGCCGCCTACACGACCGTGGTGGCACGCCGCGATTCGGCGGTCGCCGCGGCCGAAGCCGCAGCCGAGCGGGACACCGCCTCGCGTCCGTCGCTGCCGCTCGCGGCATACGCCGGGACCTACACGGACAAGTGGTACGGCGATGTCACGATCACCCTCGAGGAGGGCGGCCTGGTCATCCGCTTCTCCAAGACCCCGTCGCTGGTCGGGGACCTGGAGCACTGGCAGTACGACACCTTCGTCGCGCGCTGGTGGGATCGCGAGCTGCGCGCCGACGCTTTCCTGACCTTCGCGCTAACTCCCGACGGGCGTATCGATCAGGTGAAGATGCGTGCGGTCTCACCGGCCACCGACTTCAGCTTCGACTTCCACGACCTCCTGCTGAAGCCGACGGCGCGGGCGGCCGACGAGTTCTGAACGTCGCCGGGCGCGGCTCTCCTAAGAGACTATTCGGCGCTCAGCGCCACGACCGGGTCGATGCGCGTCGCGCGCCGCGCCGGCAGCAGGCAGGCCAGCGCACCGCAGGCAGCGAGCACGAGGATGACAGCGGTCAGGACGACGGGATCGGTCGGCTGAACGCCGTAGAGCAGCGCCCGGATCAGGCGGACCAGAACGAAGCTGGCGGCGAGCCCGATCACGAGACCGAGGCCGAGGACCCGCAGGCCCTGGGAGACGACCAGGCCGAACACCTGTTGCGGGCTGCTACCGATCGCCATGCGGATGCCCAGCTCGCGCGTCCGCTGGGTCACCGAGTAGGCCAGAACCCCGTAGATGCCGACGGCAGCCAGGAACAGGGCCACGCCGGCGAAGCCGACCAGCAGCAGCATCGGCGTGCGGCGTGTGACCAGCGACTCGGCCACGCGTTCCGCCATCGTCTCGGGGTAGTAGAACGGCAGGTCGGGGTCGATGCGGCTCACGACCTGGCGGATCGTCGCCGTCAGGCTGGTCGGCTGGACCGGCGTGCGGACCACCAGGGTCTGAAAGCCGATGGGGCGCTGCTTGTAGGTGAAGTAGTAGGCGCCGACGTGGGTGCTCTCCGTCAAGTCGTTCTGCCTGATGTCACCGACCACGCCGACGATCGTGTAGAGGAAGGGCTCCTCGTCCTCCTCCATGCCCGGCACCGTGCCATAGAGCATCCGCTTGCCGATCGGGTCCTCGTCGGGGAAGTAGCGCTCGGCGAGCCAGCGGTCGAGGATGATGACCTGCTGGGTCTCCTCGGTGTCGCTCTCGTCGAAGTAGCGGCCTGCTACGAGTGGGATCCGCATCGTCTCGAAGTAGCCGGGCCCGGCGATCGTGCTGAACGGTGCCAGCATCGACTCACCCGGCTGAGGGACGTAGCCCTCGGGTAGGATCACAGTGGAGCTGAAATCGCCGCCGAAAGGAATGTTGCTGGTCACACTCGCCGCCGTGACCCCAGGCAACGCCCGCACCTGGCGCAATAGCTCGTCGGTGAACTGCGCGCGCGCGGTGTCGTCCGGGTAGCGGGACTCGGGCAGCGAGACGTAGCCGGTCAAGAGCGAGCTCGGCTGGAAGCCGGGATCGACGGCGAGCGCTGCCCGCAGGCTGGCGAACATGAGGCCGGCACCGATGAGCAGCAGGAAAGCGATGGCGACCTGGCCGGTCACCAGGGCGCTGCGCAGCAGCACAGCGTGTCGGCTCGCCGTTCCCGTGCGACTTTCCGCCCGGAACACGGCGTTGAGGTCGGAGCGCAGTACGTGCGCCAGCGGGATCATGCCGAAGAAGATGCCCGCGGCCAACGCCAGCAGGAACGTGAAGAACACGACGCTGCCGTCGATGGCGACCTGGGTGCCGCGCGGCAGCTCCTCCACGCCCATGGTGCCGATCAGTCGCAGCCCCGCCGCGCCCACGGCGAGGCCGAAGAGGCCGCCGAGCACGGCGATCAATACGGCCTCGGTCAGCAGCTGACGGCCGAGCCGCAAGCGGTCGGCGCCCAGTGCTAGGCGCGTGGCCAGCTCCCGCATGCGAACGTTGGAGCGGGCCAGCATCAGGTTGGCGATGTTCAGGCAGCCGATGAGCAGCACGAAGGCGACACCGGCCCATAGCATGATGAAGGTCGGCCGTATGTCGCGCAGCAGGTCGGCCCGCAGGTCGTGGACCTGAGCGTGGTAGCCAGCGTCCTCGAGGATCTGGCGGGCGTTGGGCACCGGGAACTCGTCGATCAGTCGCTGATCGAGCGCGGCGATCTGGCGTGTCGCCTGCTCGACCGTGGCACCCGGTCGCAGCCGAGCGATCATCTGGTAGTTGTTGTTGTGCAGTAGCGCCGGTGTCCTTTGCTCGGCCGTAAACGGAATCGGCACGTAGAACCGGTTGTCTCGCTCGCCGAGGAAGCGGAAGTCCTCGCGCAGCACGCCGACGATCGTGTAGAGTCGCCCGTCGACACGAAGGTCCTGCCCGACGGCCGCCGGATCGCCGCCGTAGCGCTCCTGCCAGAAGCCGTAGCTCAGGACCACCCGCTGCTCGTTTCCGACGTCCATCTCCTCCTCGCTGAAGGTCCGCCCGACCAGCGGCCGCACCCCCAGCAGCGGAAAGAAGGACGGGGTGACCCGCATCGTCCGCACTCGCTCGGTGCTCCCCGGCTCACCCACCGTGTGGCCCCAGTACTGGTAATGAGCGACCTCCTCGAACGCCGGTACTTCCGTTCGCCGGTAGAAGAAATCGGGAGCGCTGTTCGAGGCGCGCTCGGCCCCGGCGTTGGGATAGCTGTTGAAGACCCGGACGAGTCGGTCGGGCCCTGGGAAGGGGAGCGGCTCCAGCAGCACCGCGTCGACCACGCTGAAGATCGTCGTGTTGGCTCCGACGCAGACGGCCAGCGTCAGGAGCACCGTCAACGTGACCACTTTGTCTTTCCAGAGGAGCTTGAACCCGTAGCGCAGATCTTGAATCAGTCTGTCCATTGTTATACCCGCCTGAGGTGAGAGCGCGGCCTCCATCCGCCGCGCCCCTAACTACGAGGGGTGGGCGGCCGCCGTTTCAGCGGCGCGTGGGCCGGCGGGCCGGCGGGACTCGCGGCGGCCGGTCGCGCGGATATCTTGATACGGCCATGGCTCACATACCCGACGGCTTCCTATCGGCGTCCGTATCGGCGGGCACCTTCGTGGCGGCCGGCGCGCTCACCGCGCTCGCCGCGCGGCGGGCGAAGGCGCGGCTCGACGACCGGGCGGCGCCGACCCTGGGCCTGGCTACGGCGGCGGTCTTCGCCGCCCAGGCGGTCAACTTCCCCGTCGCGGCGGGGACGAGTGGCCACCTGCTCGGTGGTGTGCTGGTCGCCGTCGTCTTCGGCCCCTGGTCCGGTTTCCTGGTGATGACCGCGGTGGTGATCGCGCAGGCGCTCATCTTCGCCGATGGTGGGCTCACGGCGCTGGGCGCCAACCTGCTCAACATCGCCGGCGTCGCGTGCCTACTGGGGTACGGCATCTACCGCGCCCTGACCGGGCTGGCCGGCACGGGCGCCGGGCGGCGCGGGCTGGCGGCGGCGGCCGCCGCGTACCTGGCGACGATGCTCACCGGCATAGCCGCCGGGCTGGAGCTGGGGGTGAGCGGGATCGCGCCGGTCCGCCTGTCGGTGGGCGCCATGGCGACGGTGCACGCGATCATCGGCGTACCGGAGGCCGCCATCACAGGGCTCGCGGTGTGGACGCTGGCACGTAGGCGACCGGACCTCCTCTATCGGCCGCGAGCGGTGCGGGACGCGGAGCCCGCCCCGGCTCTGATCCTGGGGGCGCTGGGCCTCGTGGCGATCGCCGCCGGCGCGCTGTCGATCGTCGCCTCGACGTCGCCAGACGGCCTCGAGCGCGTCGCCATCGACCTGGGCTTCGCCGACGCGGCCGCGTCTTGGGAAGGGGCGCCACTGGCCGAATATCAGGCCTGGATCCCCGGCGCCGTGGGCACGGCGCTGGCGGTTGTATTGGGCGCCGCTCTCCTTTTCGCCGGTACGGCGGCAACGGTCCGCGCCGTCGCCCGGGCACGTCGGGTAGGAGAACGCTGATGGGGTTCGCTCATCTGGACCGCTACGCCGGCCGCGACTCCTGGCTCACCGATCATACCAGTCCGGGCCAGCGTCTCTGGATCGCGCTGGCGGCCGCGTTCGCCGCCGGTCTCATGCCGCCCGGCGCCTGGCGCGCCCTGGCGATCCTGGCCCTCCTGGTGGCCCTCGGCGTGTGGTCGGCGCGACTGCCGGCCCGGGCGCTGGCTCGACGCGTCGGGCAGGCGCTCCCCTTCTTCCTGCTTCCCGCCTTGGCGCTACCGGTGAGCGTTCCGGGGCCGACGGCGCTGGAGATCGGGCCGCTGACGCTAAGTGAGCCGGGACTCGTGCGCGCCGCCGAGATCGTCGTCCGGGCGACGCTCGCCGTCAGCGCGGTCACGGTAGTCGTGTCGGTGACGCGAGCGACCGATCTGCTGCGGGCGCTCGACGGGCTTCCCGTCCCGCGGCTGGTGAAAAGCTCACTGGCCCTCGGCTACCGCTACGTCTACTTGCTGAACGACGAGCTCGATCGCACCGCCCGGGCGATCCGCAGCCGGATGGGCCGCGCCTCACTCTGGCGCACCCGTGCGACCACGCTCGCTCACCTATTGCTGCGCGCTCATGATCGCGGCGCGCGGATCCACGCGGCGATGCTGAGCCGCGGCTACCGCGACCGCCTGCCGACGCTCGAGCCGGCGGCGACGGCGAGTCCCGTGTGGAGTGGCGCGATCGTCGCTACCCTGGCCGTCATCTGGCTGGCCGGACTGTGGGAGGCGCTAGGATGAGCTGCCTGGGAAGCAACGCGGCCTGGGGCGTCGAGCTGGATGGGCTGACCTACACCTACCCGAGTGCCAGGGCCCCAGCGCTCGCCGATATCTGTCTGACGATCGAGCCCGGCGAGCACGTGGCGATCGTCGGACCGAACGGTGCGGGCAAGAGCACGCTCTTGCTACAGCTCAACGGGATCCTCGAACCGACTGCCGGCTCGTTGAGCATCGGAG
>JBDHKD010000194.1:0-2018 GCA_039586575.1 Gemmatimonadota bacterium
AGCGGGGCGTCGGGATCGACGTCCACGGTATGCGACTCACCGTTGACCTTGAGGGCGATACTGGGCATACGCGCACTCCTTCGGATCCAGGCGGTGGGCCCCTTGCAATCGAGCACGCACGAACCGGCGGCGGACGGGTGCCGGCGTCCGCCGGGGCAGTATTGACGACGTGGTTAGGGCAATATGGGACCGGGCGCCGTGCTTTCACAACGACCGGCGAGAGAAGCGGGCGGTGACCTATGCCACCGCCCGCTCGTTTCTCGCTCGCGGCCCGCGTCCGGTCACATGACCGGCGTCGGTGCCGCCTTCGCCGGCGCTTCCGCCGTTCCCATGATGGCCAACGCCATCGTGATGGGAATCAGGATGAGCGTCAGGAAGTAGAAGTCGACGCCGGGGAGTATGACCCGGGGCGCGAAGATCGAGATCAGGTCTCCGATGATCATCGGCAGCAGGCCGACCAACACGCCGACCAGCATGAGGTTGAGGCCGTAGTGCGACCGCTCATCGGGAGTCGCCTTCACGAAGCTGTGAATCAGCGCTACGAGCGCGAGCCCGAAGTAGAGCACGACGATGATACCGAAGAGCGCGTTGACCAGGGTATTGAACCCGCTCGTCCCGCGCGGCAAGAAGACGATGAGCCACACGGTGAAGAGCGCCATCAGTACGGCAGGCGCATAGAGCACCTTGGTCGCGTGCGGCCTCTGCATTATCGCCTTCACCTTCGGGAACTCGAGTAGGCAGTGGAGCAGGAAGGCGAGACCAACGATGATCAAGGCGAGCACGATCGAGTTGACGATCTGGCGCAGCGCTAACGAGCCGATGTACGGGCCAACGAAGAACGCTATGCCCAGGCAGAGTCCGGTGAGTGCGAGCAGCGTCGAGGCTCTGCTCGGCGCCCTCAGGTAGGCCAGCACACCGAAGCCGATGAAGCAGAGCCCGATGACGAACGCCGCCCAGCCGAGTGCGACGTCCCGGCCCGGCAGGCCGGCGTAGGTGATGGCGACCTCGCGGGCAGGCGCGCCCTCTTCGCCGGCGGCCAGCGTCACCCCGGCGCGGTCTTCTACGACCAGCGTGCGGGTCTCGCCGATCGCCGCCCGCGGCATGGCGGCCAGCGCCCGCGTGTCTTCGACGGGGACGCCGGCGATGCTGGTGATGTAGTCACCGACCCTCAGGCCGGCGGCGGCCGCCGGGCTGCCCTCCCGCACACGGGTCACCGTGTTGTTGCCGTCGGTGTTGTAGCCGGCATAGGGAATGTTCCCGATGTCGAACAGGCCGATGACGCCCCAGAGGACGAACAACGCACCGACGATCAGGAAAGGCGTCTTGTACTTGGCGATCATGCGTAGCCTCCCTTCAGGTGGGGATCGCACGAGATGTCGCCAGCGAAGCGACGGTTATATCTGTCGCCGACAGTAAGGCGCTCAGCTCAATCCATCTGTGTGGAGAACGCTGTAATATGCCGGTCTTGCGGAGGGGGGGCAATCATCGCTGGCTCAGAGCGTGAGAGCGGTGTCAAAACCACCGCTCTCACGCTCTCTCATGCGAACCGCCTCTGGCACTCCCTACATGACCGGTGTCGGCGCCGGCGCGGGCGCCGCCGACTTCATGACCGCCAACGCCATGGTGATCGGGATGAGCACCATGGTGAGGAAGTAGAAGAATACGCCGGGCAGAACGACGGTCGGCGCGAGGATGCCGACGAGCGACCCGATGGTCACCGGCAAGAGGCCGATGATCACGCCGGCGAGCAGCAAGTTGAGGCCGTAGCGGGAGCGCTCCGCGGGCGTCGCCCTGACGAAGCTGTGAATCAGCGCCCAGAGGGCGATGAAGCCGCTGGTGCCGCGCGGTGCGAAGAGAATCAGGTAGGCGGCGAACAGCGCCATCAGCACCGCCGGCAGGTACAACAGTTTCAACGTGTGCTTCTTCTGCAAGATCGCCTTCGGCTTGGGGAACTCGACCAGGAAGTGAAGCAGGAAAGCGAAGCCGAAAATCACCAGCACGAGAACCAGCGTGCCGGA
>JBDHKD010000033.1:0-27935 GCA_039586575.1 Gemmatimonadota bacterium
GCCCACGCGGTGGCGGTAGCGACCGGTCGACACGGCGTCGCCGAGCTCGAGCGGGCCGGGGCCGATGCCGTGTTCGAGGATCTCAGCGACACGCACAGGGTCCTGGACTGTGTGTTGTCGCTGGCGGGGATGACGGGCGCGTCGGCGGACGCGGCTGGGAATGGCGGGGAGCGATGAGCTACGAGGGCAGCTTCGACGTCGTGATCGAGGGCGTGGGTGCGGAGCGCAATGCCAAAGTCCTGGCGGCGCCCGAGGGACTCTACATCAACAAGCAGCAGATCCCCTACTCGACCCTGCTGGGCGTAGCGCTCAGGGGTCAGATCCTGCTCGTCGTCGGCACGCAGCTGGCCATGGCGCTGCGCGGTAGCCAGGAGGGCCTCGCCACCCTGGCGGCGGAACTGCGCGGCCGCGCCGACCTCGAGCACCTGCCGAGAGGTGACCGCGAGGCACTAGAGGGTGAACGGGTCGTCTTCGCCACCCCGGTGGCGCTCTCCGGACTGATGGAGATGGAGCAGTTCAAGGGGATGGCGTTGGTGGTGGTTACCGACGGGGCGCTCCACGTATTCGAGCGCGGTGGTCGCCACTTCCGTATGGCCTGGGATCGTATCAACAAAGTCGACATGACCCAGGCGAAGTTCGGGCGCCTGCTCAGAGTCGGCAGCGGCGCCACTCAGTGCGAGGTCCTCTACCTGACCGACGCCCAGATCCAGACGATCCGTGGCCTCGCTGCCCGGCACTCCAGCGGTGTGCTCGGCGTCACCGGCGCCGACCAGCTGGCGTCGCCACCAAGGCCCGACGCACCGACGGGGCCCGCCGCGCCTCCCAGCGAGGATCTGATGCGTCGCTTCGTCATCCCGGAGTTCGAGGCATCGCTGGGCGCTCTGGGGACCGGTGCCGATCGACCGCTCGGCGCGGCCATCGACCGGCTGCAGATGTCGTCGCTCCTGCCCGTGGGTTTCCTCGAGGAACACCTGCGCGAGCTGCGCAACATCTACGATGGCGCGCTGCTCAAGGCCAAGCGTGAAGCGGCGGCCTCGCGCGAGCTTCTGGGCGCGGTCGAGGCGCTCGACGGCCGCCGGCTCTGGGATTCGATGCTCGACAACGTCAGCACCGTCAGCGACGCCACGGTCCGCGCCTTCGAGCGACAGACCCGCCGCGTCGCGGCCAATCGCCGCATCCCCTGGCGTAAGGCGCGCGGCAAGTTCATGCCATCCTCGAAGGAGGTCGCCGGGCTGCGACAGAAGCTGATCCGTGGCGTGGCGGCGCTCGAGAAGCCGCTCAAAGCGGTGTCAGAGGCGAAGGACGCGCTGAAGTCGGCCGCTCAGGCAGGACCGGCCGAGCTGAAGGCCGCCTACCGGGCCTGGCAACAGAGCCTGCAGGAGCTCGATCAGGCGTACGCCACCGGTTGGACCAGCCTCAGCCGCGAGGCCATCGCGATCTGGCAGGACGCTTTCCTGCCGCGCCTAACGCGACTCGGTGGCGAACGCCGCCGACTGCTGCCACGTCCGCTCAAGGTGGCGCTGTACTTCCTGCTCGTCCTCATCGTCGCTTTCGTCGTCTACCTGTACTTGACAGGCCAGCTGAGCCAGGTCATTCAGTTCGAGTAGCGGCGCGGGCGATCGAAGCACTCAAAATCGGACGGAGGTTAACTGAATGGCGAACTCGCAGTCCAAGTTCTACGGTTTCCTGGGATTGATTCTCGTCGCCGGTGCGGCGTTGATCGGATATGTCGCCCTGAGCAATCGCGGTGCCACCGCCGAGGCTGGCGCGCCCGACGCGCTGACGTTGCAGAGGCTGCTCGACAGCGAGACGGCGGCGGAAGACCTGGGCGTCGCGCGCGGGCCGAGCGACGCTCCGATAGTCGTCGAAGAGTATGCCGACTACCTGTGCGCGGCGTGCGGCATGGTCGCCACGCTCACGATTCCGCAGATCCTCGAAAACTACGCCGATGCCGGCAAGATCCGCTTCGTCTTTTATGATTTCCCGCTCAATCCCGGATCGCCGGCCGAGCTGGGTGCGCAGGCCGCTCGCTGCGCCGGCGACCAGGGCGCCTTCTGGGCGATGCAGAGGGTGCTGATGAGCCGACAGCGTGAGTGGGGCATGGCACGCGATGTGGTCGGGGTGATCCGCCAATATGCCGATGCGCTGAGCCTCGACGGCAGGGCCGTCGAGGACTGTGTGGATAGGGGGGTGTACCGCGCGGTGGTGATGGCCAGCGGGCAGCGTGCCCGCCAGCTGGGCCTCAACCAGACCCCCACGTTCATCATCAACGGGCGCGTCGTGCTGGGGATGATGGGCTACGACCGCTTCGCGCAGCTGATCGAGGCGGAGCTGGCCAGCAGCCCGGGCGCCGGCGAAGCTAGCGATCCTGCGCGAGACCAGTGAACCGCCGACGCGCCATCGCGGTCCTGGCGCTCGTCGGGGCGCTCGACGCCGCCTATCTGCTGCTCGTGAAGTTGGGTGTGATGAGCGGGTACGTCTGCACGATCACGAGCGGTGGTTGTGACGTCGTCAATACGTCGCGCTTCTCCGAGTTCCTGGGCGTTCCCGTGGCGGCGATCGGCCTTGCCGGCTATGTGGTGCTGCTGGCCGGCGCGCTCGCCGGCCTGCAACCGGCCTTGCTCGCCGACCGCCGGCCCGACCTGCTGCTCACCGTCTTCTCCGGCGTAGCCGTCGCCTTCACGCTCTACCTGACGTACGCAGAGCTCTTCATCCTGCACGCCGTGTGTCAGTGGTGCGTGGTGTCGCAGGTGATCATCGTCGCGATCTTCGTACTGTCGCTCGTGGGCCTGAGGAGAGGGAGTTTGGGAGTAAGAGAATAAGTGAATAAGAGAATAATAGAATACAGAATTGCTCGGTTGTTCCGTTAGTCCGGGATTCTCGGTTCCCAACCAAGAAGGGCAACGCGTTCCGCGTTGCCCTTCTTCTCACATGGCGAACCGTCTTCGACGTCAGATCGGCGACCAGAACCCTTCCAGAGCCTGGCCGTCGGGCGACTGGCGCAGTTTCTCGAAGGCGCGGTTGCGGATCTGGCGTATCCGCTCGCGCGTGACGCCGAGCAGCGAGCCGATCTCTTCCAGCGTCATCTCCTCGCCGTCGTCGAGCCCGTAATAGAGCACCAGGATCTTGCGTTCGCGCTCCGTCAGGTATTTCCTGAACATGTCCTGCAGGAACTGGCGGCGCGCCTGGTACTCGATCTCGTCCTGGATATCCTCCGTCTCCATGCCGGAGAAGCGCTCGCCGAACGATGCGCTGTCCCGGTCGGTACGGTCCAACGGTGCGTCCAGGCTCAACTCGGCCGAAGCCACGCGCCGCAGCGCCCGGATCGTCTGTACCGGCTCGCCCATCCGGTCGGCTATCTCGCGGTCCGTCGGGGTACGACCGAGCTGCTGCGTCAAAGCCGTCTCGGTCCGCGAGAGCTTCACCAGGTTCGAGTTCTGGTTCAGCGGGATCCGCACCGAGCGGGTCTGCTCGGCCAGTGCCTGCAGAACAGTCTGACGGATCCACCAGACCGCGTAGGAGATGAACTTGACACCCTTGTCCGGGTCGAACTTCTTCACGGCCTTGAGCAGCCCCTCGTTGCCGATGCACACCAGTTCGGCCAGGTTCAGCCCACGGCCCTGGTACTTCTTCACGTAGGAGATCACGAACCGCAGGTTCGCGGTCACCAGTCGCTCGGCCGACTTTCGGTCCCCGGCCCGCGCCCGACGGGCGATCTCACGCTCCGTCTGCGCGTCCTCGATGAGGGGATATTTCTCGACGTCGTGAAGGTACTGATCGAAGGAGTCTAAGGCTTTCGAGCTGAAAAACATGCTCACTCTGCTCTGACTCGGTCTTCACTTGAAGGTGAACAAAAAGAGCGAGCACCGCCGAACGGCCCCGCTGAAATCCAAAGTCTCGCCAGAGCGCCATGCGCCTCGCCAACCAGCCGCCCCACAGCGATGCCGGCGGCGGAAACGGACGACCTCAAGAGGGTAGTAGACAAGACTGTATATTATATGCCCGTTCCCGGATCTCGTAAACCCCCGAAGAGACCTCGAACACGATTTAAGTCTCTGTCCCCGAACGCCTTTCCGCCCTCGCTAGAACACCTGTTCCTACACCGCAGCTGGGGGGTCGGGTTCCATCGGCCCCGCCCCGGACGGCTCCAGGGCTGCCAGAATGGCGGGGCCCGGCGGTGCGTCGGGGCCCAGGCAGAGGGCGTAGGGCGGGACGGCGTCCAGTTCCACGGTCTCGAGCAAGGCGCCGTGGTCGGCGGAGCCCGTAGCGCGGGCCAGCGCAACGAGCCGGGTGCGGAAGCCGCGCCGGTGGACGAAAAGCGGCGGCCGCTCCCGTGCAACCAGCAGACGTCCACGCAGGTAGGGCCAGCGGTTGCCGAGGCGGGCCAGGCTGAGGCGGGTTGAGCGGACGCGGCTGATCGGCACTCGCAGTTCGGCCTCGGCGAGGCGGGCGAGCCGGGCGGGGAGGGTGGACGCGTCGTCCCAGCGGTGGTAGCGGCCGGCGCGGGCGATGAGGGCGAAGCAGCCGGAGAGCGCGAGCGTGGCAGCGCCCCAAAGGCGGGGCCACCAGGGTGCGGGGGCGAGGACGAGGACGAGCGCCCCGGCGGCCGCGACCGGTGGGGCGGTCCAGGCCAGGCCGGAGAGGACCGCGGCGGCCAGGATCTGGAGGCCGGTGAAACCACCCAGTCGGGGCGCGGGGCCGGCGCTGCGGGCGGCCGTATGGACGGCCAGGACCGAGAGGTGAACGAGAAGTGCCACGATCGAGGCTGCCACGGCGAGGAGCCATTGGAGGCCGCGGGGCGCTGCGTGGAGCGCTGCGGCTGTGAAGAGCGCCGCCGCCGGCGGGCGGACGACCGTGTGGAGCGCGTTCCACGTCAGGTCCAGCAGCCGGATTCGCGACAGCAGCATTTCGAGCAGCGCCAAAGCGATCAGCGTGCCCCAGACCAGGGGCGTGGCCAGTCCGGCCAGCGCTCCCGGGAGCTCGATCGCACCCAGGTAGCTTGCCACACCGGGTAGGGCCAGGGCGGCGTAGAGGCTCAGTCCCATGGCAGCAGCGCCGGCGAGCAGCGTCCCGATCACAACGGCTTCGAGAGTCGCGTCCAATGGTCCCAGCCGATCAGGTCCTACGGGTTCGCGGTTTGGATGGCCGCCAGGATCTCGGCCCGCAGCTCTTCGTACGAGGAGAGCCCGGTCAGCGAGCGGCCGCTCACCACAACCGTCGGTGTTCCGGTCGCCCCCGAGCTGAGGGCTTCACGCAGGTCCGCCTCGACGGCGGCCAACGTCTCCGGCGCTCTTAGGCAGGCGGCGAATGGTTCCGGCTCGATCCCCAGGTTCTCGGCGTAGGCGACCCACAACGAATCCGGCCGCGCCGCGCCGGCCCACTCCGGCTGCCTCACGTACAGGTAATCGTGATAGCTCCAGAAGCGACCCGCTTCCCCCGCGCAGTGGGCGGCCTTCGCCGTAGCCACGGCGTTGCGGTGGATCGCCGCCAGCGGGAAGTAAACGTAGCGCACCCGGATAAGCCCCGGCTCCGCGAACTCGGCGATGATGGCCGGCATCGCCGCCAAGGCGAAGTTGCGGCAGTACGGGCACTCGAAATCGGAGTAGATCGCCAGTTCGACCGCCGCGTCAGCGGGACCGAGCACACGGTAATCGGACTCCTGGGCGGCGAGCGAACTGAAGGCGGCGAGCGTCGCTGCTGCGAGTAAGACGGCTCTTGGCGGCATGCCGAGGTTTAGCCTGTTGATAGGCAACGCGCAAGTGATCCTTCGGTCACTAGCCCGCTTCACCGCGTCGTGTCCACGCCGCTCTGACTCTCTCGAGATCCCACTCCCTTACGACCGCGGGTGGCCACCGGCCGGCGCGTACCGCTTCGATGATGCGGAGTAGCTCGCTGCGGGCATGCTCCGCGGTCACGGCATCGATCCAACCCCGGTCCACCGCCTCGTCGAACTCGTCCTGGTCGAGGACCTGGAAGCTGCCGTCGCGGTCGATCCAGAGATCGAGGCAGAGGTCGACCATCCGCCAGGTCGTCGTGTGGATCTCGACCGGTGTGATCAGGTTCACGTAGTAGCCGGTGAAAGTCGCGTCGGCGAGGTGGAAGCGGCCGAGGTCGTGCCAGGCGCCGGGAAAGACGAACCAGACGAGCGGAGCGCCCGGCTCGTAGATGACCCGGTCGCCGACGGTGAGCGTGGTGTCGATCGTGCTGGGGTCGTGGAGCGTGATCTTGCAGTCGGGTCGGTCGACCACCAGCTGCTGGACGAAAACGTCCAGCCGGTCGGGCGGCCGCCGGTAGTGGATCTCGACCTGAGGCATCGCCTCAGAAATAGAAGCGTTGGCGCGCCGTTAGACCGGGCGCCGGCTCGAGGCGTGCCCCGGCGGTCTCGGCGTAATGCCGCAGGCGCTCGGCGACACGCTGGAGGCCGACGGCATCGGCGTAGCGCAGGAGGCCGCCGCGGAACGGTGGGAACCCGGTGCCCATGATCATCGCGGTGTCGAGGGCGCCCGGCGAATCGACCACCCCTTCGTCGAGGATGCGAGCCGCCTCGTTGATCATGCTGAACACCATGCGCTCCTCCGCCTCGGCCGAACCAGGTGGTGCACCGGCTGCGGCGCGCTTGAGCAACTTCGCGATCTCGCCGTCTACCCCCTTCGCGTCGTTGCCGTCGTAACGGTAGAAGCCGCGTCCGCCTTTGCGCCCCGTCACGCCGGTCGCCAGCACCGCGCCGATGAGCGGCGCCGGCGCGAAGCGCTCGCCGAACCCACCCACCATCGTCTGGCTCACCTCGGAAACCACGTCGAGGCCGATCTCATCCAGCAGGCGGAGCGGCCCGACGGGCATGCCGAATGCCGACATGACGCGGTCCAGCCGCTCGACCGCCATCCCGGAGGCCAGCAGGTAGCCCGCCTCGGTCAGATAGGCGGCCAGCACGCGGTTGACCAGGAAGCCGGGGGAGTCTTTCACCAGGACCGGGGTCTTGCCCAGCCGGACGGCAAGCTCGAACGCGGTGGCCAGCGTGTCGTCGGAGGTTTCATCGCCGCGCACGATCTCGACCAGCGGCATGCGGTGCGGCGGGTTGAAGAAGTGGAGCCCGCAGAACCTCTCCGGGTGACCGAGTGCACTCTGCAGCTCGGTGATCGACAGGGCCGACGTGTTGGTGGCGATCACGGCCGACGGCGGCACGTTCTCCTCGATCGTCTTCAAGACCTGTCGCTTCACATCCATGAGCTCCAGCACGGCCTCGACCACGACGTCTACCTTCTCGTAGCCGTCATAGGTGGTCCCACCGCGCAGGTAGCCGCGCTTCTGCTCGAGCTCCTCCTCCGACCAGCCGGAGCGCGCCGCCGCTGCCTCGAGCAGATCGCCGGCCGCCCGGATCCCCGCCTCCACTCGGTTCCGGTCGAGGTCGACGACCCGCACCGGAATGTTCTGGTAGGCGAGCAGCTCGGCGATCCCGGCGCCCATGACCCCGGCACCGACGACGCCCGCCCGCTTGACCTTCGCCGCCTGGCCGGGCGGTGCCTGCTTGCGAGCCGTCTCGGTGAGCTGGTAGACGGCGATCAGATTCTTGCACTCGGGCGTCACCGCCAGCGTACCGAAAGCTTCCGCCTCCTGGGCGTGCGCCCGCTCCGCCGGCAGGGCCAGACCGCCCACCGTGACCTCGAGGGCCGTCGGCAGCGCCGGGTAGTGACCCTTGGTACGCTTCGCCAGCACCTGGCGGGTCAGTCGCAGGATGAGCCAACGGGCGGGCGGACCCTCCCTGACTATGCGGGCCAGCAGCGAGCGGCTCCGGCTTGACGGCTTCTTGCCGCTGCGGGCGAGCTTGCTGGCGAAGGTGCCGACTTCCTCGTCGAAGCGTTCGGGCTCGAAGACCTTGTCCACCAGACCCAGACGTAGAGCGCGGCGAGCGCCGACCTGCTTGCCGCTGAGGATCAGGTCGAGCGCCGGGCGGAGGCCGATCAGCCGCGGAGCGCGCACCGTACCGCCGAGGCCGGGAAGTATGCCGATCTGCGTTTCGGGGAAGCGCAGGCCGGTACGTGGGTGGTCGCTGGCGAGGCGGAAATCGCAGGCGAGCACCAGCTCCAATCCACCGCCGACGCAGCTCCCATCGATCGCGGCCACGCTGGGCACCGGCAGCCGCTCCAGCCGCTGCAAGATCTCCTGGCCGCGGCGCGACATCTCCGTGCCCTCAGCTGCACTCCCGATCCTCGCCAGCTCCTCGATGTCGGCACCGGCGATGAAGTTGCGGTGTTTGCCGCTACGAATCAGCAGCGCCCGCACCTCGCCGCGGGCCGCCGCTTCTTCGAGCGACGCCAGCAGCTCGTCGAGCCGCAGCATGACGTCGCTGGTCAGCAAGTTGACCTTGGACTCGGGACGATCGAAAGTGAGGACGGCGAGGCGATCGTGGACCTCGAGTTGGAGGTCCGGGACTGGGAGGCTCATCGACATGGCCCTTGGTCGCGGGTATGGCGAGCGGCGCCAGACTCCTGGCGCCGCTCGGTTGCACCTGAACCGCTAGAAGACGGGGCGGAGCTCGGCGTTGGAAGCGTCGATGATCAGTGTGTCCACTCCACCCGTCGAACGGTACCGCACATTCCAATACAACTCCTCAAAAACCAGCGCGCTGCGTGTGTGGACCCACCACGTGCCGCGCGGCACCCGGAAATAGGCCCAGCCACTCGCGTCTGTCGTGTCCTCTAGCTCCTCGCCCAGTGCCTCGGTCAGGCTGTCGACGACGTCGTTGTACATGTCGAACGCCACGTCGCCCCACGACTGGATCACAGCATTGAACGAATCGGCCCGCGACCGGTAGGTGCTCTGCAGCTCGGTGAACTGATCGAAGTACTGGCTTTGCATGCGCTCCAACCGGCCGACCTGCCTGTCCAGCTCGTCGAACCGGGAGAACAGCCGGGCGTACTCGGCGCTCGCTCGGTTCATGTTTTGCATGCGCTGTGACAGATCCTGCATCTCCGAGCGCACCTCGTTCCAAATACCCTCCGCCTCCGTCCAGCGCTCACGGGCGGCGGACACGGAGTCGCGCAGCTCGATCAGGTCCGCCGGCGGCTGAGGCTCGGGCTCGGCGGCCTGAGCGGCCAGGGCGTCGAACAGCGAGTCGCGGTCGTACGGCAGCATGCGGATGATCAACTGCGCCTGACCCTGGGGTGTGCCGTCGGCTCCCTCCGATTCGGCGCGCACCGCAAGCTGGGTCGAGCGGCCGCACGCTGAGGTTGTGACCAACGCAGCGAGTCCCAAGACCCAATGCTTGTTCATTAGGCTCTCCCAGATTAAAGTTTCTGCCCGCTGAATCGATGGAAGCTAGGAAGGACCGTTACAGTTATCAAGCACCGGGCGCGCGTCGCCGAATGCCTGTGAAACCAGCGAGAACCAACCGGGGCCGGCGGATCGGACCGCCGCTGCGGGCCCTGCTGCCGGTCCTGGCAGCGTCGTGGCTGGCCGGCTGCGGCTACAGCCAGATCCAGCAGCTCGACGAGCGAGCCGGTGAGGCGCGCTCCGACATCGAGGTGCAGCTGCTTCGCCGGGCCGAGCTCGTCCCGAGCTTAGTGGAGACCGTGCAGCGCTACGGCGAGCCGGACGAGGCGGCGGTCGGGGCGCTCGCCGATTCCCGGGTCGAGTTGATCACCGCCGTCCGGTCCCAAGACTTGTCGAGCATGGAGTCGGCCTCCGCCTCGCTGGCCAGCGCCTTGGGCCAGTTGCTGGCGGCGGCGGCCGGCCTGCGCGACCTGCAGACCGACCCCGGCTTCCAGCGACTGCAAGCCGAGCTCGAGGACACCGAGCTGGGCATCGAGCAGGCGGGTCGCAGCTACAACGAGGCGGTGAGCCGCTACAATGAGTTCATCGCCGGCTTCCCGCAGATCCTCACGGCGAAAGTGATCGGGGCGGAACGGCGCGAACCCTACGGGCCGCCGCCCCTCCCCGACACCACTCCAGCCGACGGCTGACGCGGCTAGGTCAGCAGTCTCTTCAGTAGCTCGAGTCCGATCAGTACCAGGAGCGGAGAGAAATCGATCCCCGACGTCTCCGGGAGCGCCTTCCGCACCGGGTCGAGCACCGGGTCGGTCAGCCGCTTCAGCAAGTCGATGGCCGGGTGGTCGGCATTCGGTGAGGCGAACCAGGTGAGGATGGCTCGGAGCAGGATGAGCCCTTCGTACAGTGTGATGACGGTTACCAGTAGCTCGGATATTCTCACGGTCCCACCGCCTATTCGAAGTTCTTACGCGGGTAGGTCTCACTACGGGGCCGCCAGAGGGCCGGTTTCAGTCGCTTCGGCGTGCCGGTGTAAGAGGGAGTACCTTTTTGACGGGAACGGCTCCGTCCGGCTAGTATGTGCAACTTTGAACCCTCGAGATGAGCGCAGGAAGGAGTAGCGATGGCGGGTAGGGAAGAGAGACCCCAGCTCGTCCGGTACCTGTTTTTCAAGCTGGACCCGACGTGGCGGCGGCTGAGTATGGACAAGCAGATCGACCAGAAGGTCGAGCTGGGCGACACGATCCGTGGCTTCCAGGCCCGGTGTCTGCTGCGCTCCTACAGTACGATGGGCACGCGAGGCGACGCCGACTTCATGCTGTGGCAGGCGGCGGAGCAGCTCGAGACGCTGCAGGCGCTGGAGACGGCGATTTTCTCGACCCGGCTCGGCGCCTACCTGTCGACGCCGTACAGCTATCTGGCGATGACCAAGCGGTCGATCTACGAGTTCCCGGACGAGCTGGAGCATGACGAGCGTATTACGGTGCGACCGCAGGACTCGAAGTACCTGTTCCTCTATCCGTTCGTAAAGACGCGGCCCTGGTACCGGCTGCCGCAGGCCGAGCGGCAGCAGATGATGAACGAGCACGTACGCGTCGGGCGCAACTACCCCGACATCCGGATCAATACGGCCTACTCGTTCGGACTCGACGACCAGGAGTTCATGGTGGGGTTCGAGGGCGACGACCCCGGCGCCTTTCTCGAGCTGGTGATGGAGCTGCGGGAGAGCGACGCCTCGGCTTACACCCTTCAAGACACACCGATCTTCACCTGCATCCAGATGTCGCTCTGGGACGTCCTCGACGCGCTGGGCGGCGCCTCGGTCTCCCAGCTGGCTCTTGCCGCCGAGCGCGATGCGGAAGGCTTCTTGGCGGTCGCCGCGCTGGACGAGTTGCCGCCCGGCGCCTCGAAGCGGGTGTATAACGGCGCCGACGCGATCGCCTTGTTCAACGTGGACGGCACCTTCTACGCGGTGAGCGATCGCTGCTCGCACGGTCGGGCCTCGCTGTCCGAGGGCTCGGTGGACGGTGACGGCTGCACGCTCAACTGCCCCTGGCACGGCGGGCGATTCGACATCAAGACCGGGGAGCCCTGCGGCGGCCCGGTGCGTGTGCCGATCAAGACCTATCGGGTAAAGGTGGAGGGGAAGCGGATACTGGTAGGGTAGTCGGGAATCCCGATTCCCGGCAAAAAAAGAGCGGGCCGTGCCCGCTCTTTGATTTCCCTGTTCTCGTTTGCCCTACTCGACGATCACCTGGTGCAATCGGTAGTTCTGTGGGTCCACCGCTCGGCCATCCACCAGCACCTCGTAGTGAACATGCGGGCCTTTCGCCAGACCGCTCTGGCCCACATGCGCGATGACATCGCCGCGCCGCACCTGATCGCCGACCTTCACCCTCACGTTGCGCTCGTTGTGCGCATAGCGGGTCTTGATCCCGTTGCCGTGGTCAATCTCCACCGTCCAGCCGTAACCCGGCCGCCAGGCCGCATAAGTCACTCGGCCGTCCGCTGTCGTCACCACCGGCGTGCCGCGGCGCGCCGACATGTCGATGCCTTCATGGGGACGACGAACGTTGAGGAGGGGGTGCCAGCGACTGCGACTGAAGGAGGAGCTCAACCAACCGCTGGTGGGATCGATCGACGGGTAGCTGGCGAGGCGTTCCGTGTGGGCCTCCATCTCCCGCGCCGCCTGATCCATGCTCGCCTTCAGCAGGTTGGACTGCCGGAGCAGCCGGTTCAGGTCGGCGGTCGTCGTGAAGACCTCGCCGCCGAGCTCGCTGTCCAGCTCTAGCAGCGGCTCGCTCTCGATCGACGGCGTGCCCGGACCACCGATACCCACCTGCCTCACCTGCGGGTCGATCTCCGGAAGGCCGGCCAGCAAACGGAAACGCCGATCACGCTCCGAAATCTCGGTCAGTGTCTCGGTTAACTGGCTTACCGTCGTTTGCATTCGCTGGACGTCGGCCACTAGCAGTGCGTTCTCTCGCTCCAGCCTCTCCGCCCGCGCCAAATCCCCGAGCTTGAGTAACAGCGCCGCCGATGCGACCAACACGAACAGCAGAACGCCACCGATACCGGCCAACGCGTAACGGAGCACCCGCTGTGATACCTCCAGCGTGTGCGCCGGCCGCGAGGGGTCGGTGATTACCAGGAACGTCAGGCGGTTTCGTCCCATGCGCGCTCAGGTTCGCGATGCCTAGTTAGAGACACGTCCACCGGCACTTCGCCTTCGCTTCCCGCAGGCGAAACGCTGCCGCCGCGCGGGGAATTCGGCTACCGATGGAGGAGGGGGCGGCGCCACGTTAACAGCTTCGCGTAGCACTGTCAAGCTACCGCGCCACTTAGAGCGATTGCAAGCTCTGTTCCCCAGGGTAGCAAGAGCACCTAACGTACTATATGGCAATGGGTTACGTGCAAACAAATGAGTCCTAAAACGGCGAGCCGAGCGGTAAATATTGACCACGTAGGCGGAAATTTTGCCCGAATTTCCGCGGCCCGCCGCGCCTCCCGGTTGCGCTCGGTCTGGGCCCCCGGCAGAATTAGAACGGCCCCTTCCAGATTGCGGTGTACGAACCGAGCCAGCCGGTGCTGGCCGTGCCCGGGAGCGCTCCGAGTGATTGGCATATACATACTTGCGGCGATAGTCGGCGGTGGGCTGCTGGTGTTCTCGGTACTGAGTGGGGCCCACCACGATGCCGGGGACGTGGACGTCTCCGGGGTCGATGCCGACGTCTCGGGCGTCGATGCCGACGTCCACGTATCGGTCGATGCGGACCACGATGTGCACGTCGGTCACGATGCGGCAGCCGAGCTGGTGCTGGGGCTCTTCCGCCCGCGCAACCTGATCTTCTTCCTCGCCGGGTTCGGGGTCACGGGGACGCTGCTGACGTTGACGAACGCCTCGCCGCCGGAGGCGACGCTGTTGCTGTCGCTGGGCATGGGCGCCGGGGCGCTGTTGCTCACGCACTCGATCTTCACCTGGCTGCGGCGGAGCGAGGTCGGTATCGACACGCTGGGTGAACGGGAGATGGAGGGACACACGGCGCGGGTCGTGCTGCCGCCGGCGCCGGGCGTGCCGGGTCGCGTGGTCTGCACGATCGCCGACCGCGAATACTATCTCACGGCTCGTGTATCTACGGATGTAGAGAGACAACTCGCCGCCGGAAGCGAGGTCGTCATCCTTCGCGTCGAGGGCGGAGTGGCGGAGGTGATCCCGTTCGACGCGCTGGAACTGCCACCTGGAGAAAGTTGAGGGTAACCGCGTGGACGCGGACACTGGTCTACTGCTAGGGGTCGTCGGGCTCGGCGTCGTCGTGACGCTCATCTATGTGGTCAAGTCGCTGATCGTCATCTGCCAGCCCAACGAGATGGTGGTCATCACGGGACGCAAGCGCCTCGCCGCCGACGGGCGCCGTTCGGGCTATCGTCTGTTGCACGGCGGCCGGACGCTGCGAGTTCCGATCGTGGAGCGTGTCTCGAGGATCGACCTTACCACGCTTCCTATCGAGGTCGTGGTCAAGAACGCCTACTCGAAGGGTGGCATCCCGCTCATCGTCCACGGTATTGCCAACGTGAAGATCAGCGCGCGTGATCCCGTTGCGCACAACGCGGTGGAGCGCATGCTGGACAAGCCGTTCGACGAGGTGATGCAGATCGCCAAGGACACGCTGGAAGGCAACCTGCGTGGCGTGCTGGCGACGCTGACGCCGGAAGAGGTGAACGAGGACCGGCTGAAGTTCGCCCATGTTCTGATCGAGGAGGCGGACGAGGACATGAAGAAGCTGGGCCTCGAGCTGGACACGATGAAGATCCAGAACGTCACCGACGAGGTGAACTACCTGGACTCGATCGGCCGCCAGCGGACGGCGGACATCATCAAGAAGGCGCGGGTCGCCGAGGCGGAACGCTTCTCGGAGGCGGAACAGACCGAGGCCGAAGCGCGCCGGGCCGCGCAGGTCGCCAAGATCGAGGCCGACAAGGCGATCGTCGAGAAGAACAACGAACTGCGGGTCCGCACCGCGGAGCTGGAAGCTGAGGCGCTGGCCAAGGAGCTGGCGGCGCCGGTGGCGGGTGAGAAGGCGAAGGTGATCGCGGAGCAGGAGATGCAGCATGAGCGCATCGCGCTCGAGCAGCGGCGGCTGGAGGCCGACGTTCTGCTGCCGGCCCGGGCGGAGCGCGAGGCGATGGAAGAGCGGGCGAAGGGTTCGGCGGCGTCGATCACCGAGGACGGTAGGGCGCGGCTCTACGTGCTCGGCGAGATGATCAAGCTGTACCTGGGTGCGGGCGGCGAGGCGGAGCGGATATTCATCCTCAACATGTTGCCGGAGATCATCAGCGAGCTGTCGAGCTCGGTGGAGGGCATCGACATCGATCGACTGACCGTGATCGATTCCGGCGAAGGCTCGGGTGTCGCCAGCGCCGCGGGCCAGTTTCCTGCCGCGATCATCAAGCTGACCGAGCAGATCGAGAACGCGACGGGCGTGAATATCCTCAGCAAGCTGGGCAAGGGAACCGCAGCGGTCGAGGGGTCGGCCGAGTAGTTGGAGGGGACAGCCGACGATCGACTGTCGATTGTCGGCTGTCCTAGCTATCTCACAGCTATCTCACCACCGTGCCATCATCGAGCACTCGCGCCGCGCTCCCCGGAAAGTCCAGCCTTCCCAGCGAATCCACCAGAAAGGCGCCACGGCCTGCCGGGTCGAACTGCAAGAGGCCGGGCGGCACCTGGTAGGTCGAGCGGAAGGCCGCGTCGCCGATGCGGCCGGCGGCATCGAGGGACGCGCAAGCGATGCCGCCGATGTGGTTCGGGTCGCGCATGTTGAACGGCCCGTAGGTGAGGGTGTTGCCGAGCGAGTAGAAGACCAGGGCGTCGCCCTGCCAGGCGGCGGCGCGCAGCACATGTGGGCCGTGCCCGATGACCAGGGCGGCGCCCGACTCGACGGCGGCGCGGGCGATGGCCACCGAGTTGCCGCGGTCCTCGCCGAGGAAGAGCTCGCTCTGGTCCGGCGTGCGCTGGGCGCCGCGGCCTTCCGCGCCCACGTGCATCGATACCACGACGCGCCCGTAGCGGGCGAAGGCGCGGGCGACGTGGCGGCGCAGGGCACTCAGATCACGGGGATCGGGCCCGGCCCGGAAGGGGCTGAAGCCGATGAAGGCGACGGTGTCGGTCTCGGAGACGGCCACGGGCGTGGCCAGGGTGTCGGCACCTGTGACTCGGGCGCCCGCCTCCTCGAGGTGGGCGAGGCTGGCTGCGAAGCCCTGCGGGCCCGCGTCCATCGCGTGGTTGTTCGCCACGTTCGCCACCAGCGCCGCGTCGCCGGCCAGCCGGGTGAGGGCGGCGGCGGTCTCGATCGGTTGCCGGAAGGCGTAGCAGCTGGTGGAGCCGGGCCGGCACTTGCGGGGAGCCGGCCCCTCGCCGATCGCTCCCTCGACGTTCAGGAAGATGATGTCGGCGTCGCGGACCAGCGGCGCGAGCGGCGCCAGCAGCGAGTCGGGGTCGGGGAAGGGCGGCACCCGGTAGCCCAGTCGAGCCGCGGCTCTGCCCGCCCACAGCGTGTCCAGGTTGTTCCCCACTAGCACGTCACCGCCCGCGCAGATCCGGATGCGGCGGCTGAGCGGCGGGCCGGCAGGCGGCACCTCGGCTGTAGTAGCGGGCTCGGTCTCTGGCCGCGGCGCCGCCGCTGGTTCCAGCGGCTCGACGGCCGCCTCGCCCTCCCCGGCCGGCGGTGTCTCGCCCGCCGGCTGGGGAGGGCAGGCGATGAGCGCGAGGCAAGCGGCGAGCGGCGCCAGTCGGGTGGCGCGCCCAGAGGCCGCACGACCGGGAATCTGGCTTTTAGCTCTCAAGCTTGGGGAACAGCACGGCCTGCCGGTCGACGGAGCTGCCGGCCAGGTCGAGGCCGGCGAACGCGTCGAGCCCGGGAAGCGCGTCGTCACGACCGAGGGCGCTCCAGAGCTCGCGGCTCTTGCCGGGCATGAAGGGGCTGAGGACGATGGCCAGGCGGCCGAGCGTACGCGCCAGGCTGCCGAGCACCGAGTCGAGCCGGCCGCTTTGCGAATCGTCCTTGGCCAGCTTCCAGGGCGCCTCTTCCTCGATGTAGGCGTTAGCGGCGCCCGCCAGCTCCATGGCGGTGCCGATGCCTTCGTGCAGCAGGTGGCGGTCCATCGCCGAGCGGTAGGCGGCGACGACCTGGCCGGCCCGCCGGTCAAGCTCGGTCTGTTCGCCGTTCGGCACCGCGGCGCCGCGGTACTTGTGGATCATCGCCAGGGTCCGATTCGCGAGATTGCCCAGGTCGTTGGCCAGCTCGGCGTTGTAGATGTCGTCGAAGCGCTGCCAGGTGAAGTCGGCGTCGCCGTCCCACGGTACCTCACGCAGCAGATAGTAGCGAAGCGGGTCGGGGCCGTAGCGCTCCATGGCACTCTCCAGGGTCACCGGCGCGCCCGAAGACTTCGACAGCTTGCGGCCGCCCCAGTGGATGTAGCCGTGCGCCCAGACCGTCTCGGGCAGCTCCACGCCCGCCGCCATCAGCATCGCCGGCCAGATGATGCAGTGGTGGCGCGTGATGCCTTTGCCGATCACGTGCAGGTTCGCCGGCCACCATTCGCGGTAGCGGTCTTCCGGGTAACCGACGGCCGACATGTAGTTGATCAGCGCGTCGTACCAGACGTAGACGGCGTGGTCTGGATCTCCGGGGAAGGGAATACCCCACTCGCGTTGCGGCCGCGACACCGAGACGTCCTGCAGACCCTCGCGGAGCACATTACGGATCTCGTTGCGCCGCAGCTCCGGCTGCACGAACTCCGGGTGCGCCTCGAGGTGCTCGAGCAGCGCCTCGCGGAAGGCGGACAGCTTGAAGAAGTAGTTGTCTTCTTTCGTCCAGCTGATCTCGCGATCCGGGTGCTCCGGACAACGGCCGTCGACCAGGTCCTTCTCCTGCTTGAACGTCTCGCAGCGCTCGCAGTAGAAGCCCTCGTATGTGCCCTCGAAGATGTAGCCGGCCTGCTTCGTCCGCTCGACCATGTCGACCACGGCGCGCCTGTGCCGCTCCTCCGTCGTGCGGATGAAGTCGTCGTGGCTGATCCCCAACCGCTTCCAGGTATCCTCGAAGACGACCGCCAGCTGATCTACCCAAGCCTGCGGCGCCAGCCCCGCCTCGGCGGCCGGCGGCAATATCGTCTGTGAGTTCTCGTCCATCCCGATCACGAAATGGACGTCGTCCCCGCATACACGCCGGTACCGTGCGATCGCATCGGCGCCGATCTTCTCGAACGCGTGACCCAGATGCGGATCGCCGTTCGAGTAGTCTATCGCTGTCGTGATGTAAAACTTGGACAAGGCCGGTGCCTCAGTTGCTTCGCGCGCTCCTCCGCGCCTCCGCCGTCTCGCGCTTCAAGTCCTCCAGCGCCACTATCCGCTGCTCGCCTGTCGGCCCCCTCAGCGTCACTCGGTTGGCGAAAATGTTGACCGACACGACTTCCTCGCTGCCCGCCGCCGTGCGCACCAGCCGGCCTTCCTTCGGGAAGCGCTTGCGCGCCTGGACGTAGAAGTCGTGCTCGAAGCGCAGCGAGCACATCAGCCGGCCGCAGGCGCCCGAGATTTGCGACGGGTTCAGCGACAGGTTCTGGTCCTTCGCCAGCTGTAGCGTCACCGGCTTGAGCTCCGGCAGCCAGTTCGAGGAGCAGAGCTGGCGACCGCAGCGACCCACGCCATCCAGACGCTTCGCCTCGTCGCGCACACCGATCTGCTTCAGCTCGATGCGCGTGCGGTAGCGCTTGGCCAGACTGCGGACCAGCGTGCGGAAGTCGACCCGCTTGTCGGCGGTGAAGTAGATGATCAGCTTGTTGCGGTCCCACTGCCACTCCGCATCGCTGATCTTCATCTTCAGCTCGTGCTCCTGTGCCATGCCGCGCACCTCGCGCCGGATACTTCCCTCCTCGTCGCGCAATCCCAGCGCTCGCTCCACGTCGACGGGCGCCGCGCGTCTCAGTACGCGGCGGTTCGGCAGGGTGGTCGGGTTGCAGCCTTCGCAGGCCTCGCACTTGCGGCGCGCCTGGGCGCCGGCGGTAACGACCAGGCCGAGGTCTTGACCACGGTCCGCTTCGACCACGACGTACTCGCGCTCGCGCAGCGGCGGTGTGACGTGTGCGGTGAAGAAGTCGCGGCGCTTGCCCTTGAAGCGAATCTCGATGAACTGGGGCTGCGGGCCCTTGCTGATGATCCCGTGTACTACCGCCGGCGCCGGCCCGTCGCCGTTCTCTTCGACCGGACGGTCGTTCCCGTCACCTGCTCGATCAACCACCGGCCCACGCCCCCATCTTGCGGTACTTCTCGTAGCGGCCCTGCAGAAGCTGGTCGACGGGCTTCTCGCACAGCTCGTTCAGGTTGCGGATCAGCGAGGCTTTGAGGATCTCGGCGCTGCGGTCCCAATCGTTGTGGGCGCCGCCCGGCGGCTCGGCCACGACCTCGTCGATCACGCCCAGCGCGTCGAGGTCGGGCGCCGTCAGCTTGAGCGCCGACGCCGCCTTGGAGCGTGCCTCCTCGGTGTTCTCCTTCCAGAGGATCGAAGCGCAGCCTTCCGGCGAGATGACCGAGTAGATGGCGTACTCGAGCATGATGATGCGATCGGCGACCGAGAGACCCAGCGCGCCGCCGGAGCCACCTTCGCCGATCACCGCGGCGAGGATCGGCACCTCGACCAGCGACATCTCGAGCAGGTTGCGCGCGATCGCCTCCGCCTGGCCGCGCTCCTCGGCTCCAATGCCGGGGTACGCCGCCGGAGTGTCGATGATCGTGATCACCGGCCGACCGAACTTCTCCGCCTGGCGCATCAGCCGCAACGCCTTCCGGTAGCCTTCCGGATGCATCATGGCGAAGTTGCGCTTCAAGTTCTCTTTCGTGTTGCGGCCCTTCTGCTGGGCGATCACCATGACCGAGCGGCCGTCGAGACGGCCCCAGCCACAAACGACCGCCGGGTCGTCCCGGAACGCCCGGTCCCCGTGCAGCTCGACCCAGTCGGTCAACACACGCTCGATGACGTCCAGCGAGTGCGGCCGCTGCTGGTGGCGCGCGATCTGTACGCGCTCCATGGCGCTCAGCGATTGGAAGGTCTCGGCGCGCAGCTCCTCCAGGCGGGCCTCCAGCTTCTTGAGCTCAGCTTCCACGTCGAGCCCCTTCTCGCCGGCCAGCTCTTTCAGTTGCCCGATCCGGG
Source organism: Gemmatimonadota bacterium (assembly GCA_039586575.1). GTDB lineage: Bacteria > Gemmatimonadota > Gemmatimonadetes > Palauibacterales > KS3-K002. Next base: position 19,470 of record JBDHKD010000033.1, read on the forward strand.
CGACGACGTCGCCGATCGAGCGCTCGAAGTCCTGATGCGATGCCATAAAACGTGGTGCTGCAGGTGGCTACGAGTATGCCGGAAGAGTTCAAGATAGCACAACCCGCGGAGATGCACAGGGGCTTCGCTCAAACCTCGACCAGCCGCACGCGCTCGTTTCCCAGCACGCTGCGCAACTCGGCCAGCACGCCGGGCTGCGGGGCGACGCGCAGAGCGCGGGAGCGCAGGCGCTCGGGCTCGTCACCGCCGTTGACCAGCATGACCTGGATCGCCGCCGGGCCCGGGTGCGCCCGCGCGATCTCGATCGCCGCCTCGAGTCGCTCGCTGCTCAACTCGGCGGAGCTCTGGAGCTCTAGGCAGACGGCGATGCGGCCGCTCTCGTAGATTTCGGCCAGGGGGGTGACGTCGTCGAGGAAGAGAGGCGGGTCGCCTTCGTCACGCTCGCGGCCGGATACGCTGCCGCGCAGCAGGACCGGCACGCCGGGCTCCAGCAAGTCGCGGTGCTTGCTCCACGAGTCGCGGAAGGCGAGGGCGGTGGCGGTGCCGTGGTAGTCCTCGAACACGAGGCGTGCCCACTCGGAGCCGTCCTTGCGCGAGATGCGTCGCGAGATCTCGGTGACCACGCAGGCGACTTCGACCTTCTTGTCGCGGCGCTCCGCCAGGTTGCGCGCGTTGGTGCGCTGCGCGTACAGCTCCACCAGGTCGCGATGCTCGTCCAACGGGTGGCCCGACACGAAGAAGCCGACCAGTTCCTTCTCGCGTGCGAGCTTGTCGGCCTCGGCCCATTCCGGGACCATCGGCAGCGGCGGCTCGGCGGGGCCGTCAGCGCCTTCGCTAGCGCCGCCGAACAGGCTGACCTGGCCTGTCTCGCGTTCCCGCTGCCTGAGCTGCGCCTCGCGCAACGTCGGCTCGAGGCCCGTCGCGAGTGCAGCCCGTGCGCCCAGCCCGTCGAGGGCGCCGGCGCCGATCAACGCCTCGATGACCCGCTTGTTGTTGAGCCGCAGGTCGACCCGGCTGCAGAAGTCGAACAGCGAGGTGAAGGGACCGTCCGTCTGACGCGTATCGATGATCGAGTCGATCGCCGAGCGACCGACGCCGCGGATGGCGCCCAGGCCGAAGCGGATGCTCGTGTCGCTGACGACCGTGAACTTGTAGCCCGACTCGTTGGCGTGCGGCGGCAGGACCTCGAGACCCAGCGAGCGGCACTGGTTGATGTAACCCACCACCTTGTCGGTATTGCCGATCTCCGAGGTCAAGAGCGCTGCCATGAACTCGGCCGGGTAGTGGCGCTTGAGCCAGGCGGTCCGGTACGACAGCATCGCGTAGGCCGCCGCGTGCGCCTTGTTGAACCCGTAGCGGCCGAACGTCTCGAGCAGCGACGCCACGTGCTCGGCTTCGCGGCGCTTCACCCCGCGGGCGATCGAGCGCTCGATGAAGCGGTCGAGTTCCTGGCGGATGAGCACCGGATCCTTCTTGCCGACGGCCTTACGCAGTACATCCGCTTCGGCCAGGCTGAATCCGGCCATCGAGTTCGCCGCGCGCATCACCTGCTCCTGGTAGGTGATGACTCCGTAGGTCGGTTCCAGCACACCGGCCAGCGTCTCGTGCGGGTAGCGTACGGGCTCGGCTCCCCGCTTGCGGCGGATGTAGACGTCGGTCATGCCCGAGTCGAGCGGGCCGGGCCGGATCAGCGCGTTCACCGCGATCAGGTCGTCGAAGCGGTCGCAGCGCATCGCCCGCAGCTTGTCGGTGGCGAGCGAGGACTCGAATTGGAAGACGCCGGCGGTGGCGCCGCTGGCCAGCATCTCGTAGACCTCCGGGTCGTCGAGCCCGATCGCGTCCCAGTCGACCGTCACCCCATGCCGCTTGGCGATCATCTCGACAGCATCATTGATCACGGTGAGCGTGCGCAGGCCGAGGAAGTCGAACTTCAGCATCCCGGCCTTCTCGAGGCTCACCATGTCGTACTGCGTGATGACCAGGTCGCCGTTCTCCGAGTCGCCGCCGGCGCCACGCGTCGTCGCGCTCATCACCGGGACGTAGTCGGCCAGCGGGCCGGGCGCGATCACGACGCCCGCCGCGTGCACCGACGTATGACGAGAAAGGCCCTCCAGGGTGGAAGCGTAGTCCAGCAGCTCCTTGTAGCGCGGCTCCTCCTTGTAGAGCTCCTTCAACTCCTCCACCCGCTCCACCGCTTCCTTCACGCCCAGCGAGTAGCCGGGCGAACTGGGGATCAACTTCGCCACCCGATCGGTCTCCGCCGGTGTGAACCCCAGCGTGCGGCCGACGTCCCGCACCACGGCACGCGCCTGCATCGTGCCGAAGGTGACGATCTGGCCCACCGAGTCGACGCCGTACTTCGAGCGCACGTATTCGATGATCTCGCCGCGCCGCTCGTAGCAGAAGTCGACGTCGATGTCCGGCATCGAGATGCGGTCCGGGTTGAGGAAACGCTCGAACAGCAGACCGAAGCGCAGCGGGTCGATATCGGTGATGCGCAGCGCGTAGGCGACCAGCGAGCCGGCCGCCGAGCCGCGGCCCGGGCCCACCGGCACACCCGCCTCGCGCGCCGCCCGGATGAAGTCCCAGACGATGAGGAAATAGCCGCTGTAGCCGGTGCGCGTGATGACGTCCAGCTCGTAGTCGAGCCGCTCGCGGATCTCGTCGGGCAGCGGCTCGCCGTAGCGCTCCACCGCACCTTTCTCCGCCAGCTCGCGCAGCAGGTCGTCCTCGCTCTCGTAGCCGTCCGGTCGCGGGAACTCCGGCAGGTAGACCTTCTCCTCGAACTCGACGTTGCATGCCTCGGCCACCGCCAGCGTGTTCTCGATCAGCTCGGGCCGATCGGGGAACAGCGATGCCATCTCCTCCGCCGTCTTGAAATAGCTCTCCTGCCCGTAAAAGCTGAGGCGCTTCGGGTCGTCGCGGTCCTTGCCGGTGCCGATACAGAGCAGGATGTCGTGGGCGTCGGCGTCTTCGCGCCGCAGGTAGTGGGCGTCGTTGGTGGCCAGCACCGGTAGCCCCAGATCCGCGGCCAGCTCGTACACGCCCTCCCGCACCTTCTCCTCGCCCGGGATGCCGTGGTCCTGCACTTCCAGCCAGTAGTTGCCGTCACCGAACAGGCGCGCGTGCCACTCGGCCGCCTGCTTCGCCCGCTCGTAGCGGTCGGCCAGCAGGTAGAGGGCGACTTCGCCGGACATGCAGGCCGAGAGGCAGACGAGGCCGCCGGCGTAGCGCTCCAGCACCGGGTGGTCGATGCGCGGCCGCCGGTAAAAGCCCTCGGTCTGCCCGATCGAGACCAGCTTCACCAGGTTGTGATAGCCTTCGAGGTCGCGGGCGAGCAGGACCAGGTGCGCGTAGTCCTGAGGTGCGTCGGCCGGCTTCTCCTTCGAGCGGTGATCGCCGAATGCGACGTAGGCCTCGCAGCCGATGATCGGCTTGACGCCCTTGGCGCGCGCCGTCTCAGCGAAACGCCAGGCGCCGTGCAGGTTGCCGTGGTCGGTGAGCGCCAGCGCCGGCATGCCCAGCTCGGCCGCGCGGTCGACCAGCGCGTCCAGCTTGTTGGCGCCGTCCAGTAGGGAATACTCGCTATGACAGTGAAGGTGTACGAAAGTCATGGGTCCTGCTACTCGGTGCACCGAAACGAATCCAGCAGTATCTCCAACTGTCTCAAATAAGGATACTTGTCTCTCCCCGGGGCGAAGAGCCAGGCGTCCATGAGATAGGTGCGGTTCTGCTCCGGGCAGGCGATGGCGCGCGTTATGAACGGGCCCGCCGCCGGGAAGTCGGAGCGGTCCTGCCAGAGGCCGCGCAGCTCGAGGCCGGTCAGGCCGTCGACCTCGATCGTGGCGGACCGCAGCCCTTCGGACAGGACGTCCTGCGGCGTCGTGTAGCTCGTCTCGTCGATCTCGTCGCGCCAGGCGCGCAGCCATTCCGGCGTGACCACCTCGAGCCCGCTCCGCCAGGTCAGCAGGATGGAGCGCAAGAGATCCGTGTCGCCCTGCCGGTACGGGTTGCCGAAGCGGAAGACCGAGTCCTCAAGGGCGTAGAGGTAGACGTTGGGCAGCCGTAGGGTGAAACCGGACTCGGCCAGCGCCGCGCTCAGCGAGTCGTTGACCCCGGTGGTGTACATCCGCTCCAGCACCCACTCGTCGTATTGACGCTCCAGCAGCGTGTAGAGCTCGGGGAGCAGGCCGCGCACCGCCTCCGCCTGGCTCGCCGCCGGCAGGAGCAGCACGCTGGCCTGCTGGTTCCGGGCCCAAATGTCGCGGGCCTGGACGATGGCCGGCGGCTCGGCGTCCGGCGTCTGGGAGGCGGCCAGCAGCCGCTCGACGACCGGGTCGTCCGGGGTTCCCAGGACGACGAGCTGCTGCCAGACCCGCATGTTCTCCCAGAGGGTGTCGCCCACGGCGACGAAGGTCACCTCGAACTTGCGCTCCTTGCGCGTCGTGAAGACCCGCTGCTCGAGGGCCTCCATCACCTCGGGTCCGACCTCCTCCCACAGGTCGGGATCCGCGTGGGCTATGATGCTGTTCCGCTCGCCGAACGACTGGGGCGCTTTGCACCCGGGCAGCGCGAGTGAGGCGAGGGCGATGATTGTCAGGGAGATCGGAAGGGTTCGCTGGATAGTCATCGATCGAAACATATCATGAGGTCGAGGCGTCGGACAGGCCGCCGGTGGGCTGAAAGAAGTGCTTGACAAGCCAGGCGGCCGTTATTATTCAGCGTTTTGATGGCCTGTGTCGTGGCAATTCGTCAATGGCTGAGCTGAATCAATCCCTAGGAGGAGGACGATGAGCGCGCTGCGGGGTCCTCAGCTGGATCCGGACGATTTCTACTCGCTGCTGGACGAGGACGAGGAGGTGGAGTTCGAGGATCAGGAAGAGATCGAGGAGGAGGAGGAGGAGGAGGACGAGCTCGAGTTCGAGGACGAGTTCGAGGACGAGGAGTGGGAGGACGAGGAGTTCGACGACTACGAGAGCGACCAAGAAATCGAGCATACATCCCGCAGGCCGCGGCGTGAAGAGTGGGATTAAGCCCCCGTCCCGGGTAGCAAGGCATCGAGCGAGAGGGCCCTGTGGGCCCTCTTGTCTTTTGCGGCAGGGCACCGCCGCGCTGCTTGCCCTCGCCGTCTTCCACTCCGGCGCCCTCGCACAGCGCGACACGCTCGTCGCGCCGGCGGTCGACTCCACGTTGAGTAACATCGTCGACCGCGCCCTAGCGGCTGTCGAACTGCCGGTTCTGGCCGCCGGGCTGATCGACACCATCGGCGGCCGGCTCTCGGGCACGCCCGCCGGCACGCGGGCCGAGGGCTGGGCCGCCGGTTGGCTCCGCAGCTTCGGCGCCGACTCGATCTGGCTCGAGGTAGTGCACATGCCGGTCTGGCGCCGCGGCGCCGCCCGCGCTCAGGTGGTGACTCCCGCCGCCCTGCGCCACCGGCGGATCGACGTGCTCGCCTACGGCTACTCGCCGGGCATCGACGCCGACTCGCTGCCCGTCATCGACCTCGGGCGTGGAGACACCGCCGTCGTGGCCGGCCTCGGCGGCCGGGCCCGGGGTGCCGTGCTGCTGGCCGATGTGCTGAGCCCCGGCATGGTAGCCAAGGCGATGGAGCTGGGCGCGGCGGCACTGTTGCGGGTCTCCCTGGAGCCGGGCAGGCTACCCCAGGCCCGGCTCGCCCCCGGGCTTGAGCGGCCGGCCCCGCTCGCCGTGCTCGCCACGCCGCGCGAGGACGGGCTATGGCTGCGCCGCCAACTCGCCAGTGGGCCGCTCACGCTCAGGCTGCAGGTCGAGGCGGAGACGCGCCAGGGAACGGCGACCAACGTCGTGGCCGACTGGCGCGGCAGCGATCCGGCGTTGGCCGACGAAGTCGTCCTGCTGGCCGCCCACCTCGACGCCTGGGACGTGGGCGCCGGCGCGCTCGACAACGGCACCGGCGTGCTGGCTGTGATGACCGCCGCCCGCGCCATCTTCGGTGGCCCGGCCCGCGCACGGCGCACCGTGCGCGTCGTGCTCTTCGCCGGCGAGGAGCTGGGGCTCGTGGGCTCGCAGGAATACGTGCGGGCGCACGCCATCGCGCTCCCCGAGGTGGTCGCCATGATGAACCTCGACATGGTCGGCGCGCCCCAGGGCTACGGCGCCACCGGCCACGAGGAGGCCGATACCCTGTTCGCCCGCCTGGCCAGCCAGCCGGAGCTCCGCGACCTCGGCCTCACCACTCAGGTGGACCACGGCGGCGGCCCCGGGAGCGACCACCAGCCCTTCCTGCTGGCCGGCGTCCCAACGATCTACGTCCGGAGCACCCTGCCCGAGGACGCGCCCCGCTGGTACCACAACGCCGGCGACACGCTGGACAAGATCGACCTGGAGGCGGTGCAGGCGACCGGCGCTGCGGCCGCCGCGGCGGTCTGGGCGCTGGCCGATCACCGAGGCCGGCCGCTCCGCCACCTCAGCGCGGAGGAGACGCTGGCGCTCGTCCAGCGGCTCGGCTGGTGAGGGTGGCTCGGGACGGCGAGCCTGATAGATTTCGGATCCACACCGTTGACCGAAAGGTCGGCGACCGGTAGCGTAGAGGTTGCCGGGCCTGTAGCTCAGGTGGTTAGAGCGCACGCCTGATAAGCGTGAGGTCGGTGGTTCGAGTCCACCCAGGCCCACTCAGATCCAGCCTTCTAGACACTCCATGAGAAGCGTGAGGTCGGTGGTGGAGACTCACACCGCGCCTGCCGGCGCGGCGTTCGTGTATGAAGGCGCCTGACGGCGCCTCCCACGCGAGTCCACCCAGGCCCATCAGACAGAAGTCACACCCCGCTTGGTGTTACGACGCTAGGCGGGGTCTCTTTTTGACGTAGGGCAGCGGGAAGAGGCCGCACGCGCCGGGATCAGGAGACCCCGAAAGCGAAAGCGAGCGCCAGTTCAGTTCTGCGGTGCCGTGGTTCGCGTCTGGCTAAGGGGATGCTCGCGAAAGAAGGCCCAGATCCGACTCGAGGCATCGACGCTGTTGCTCGTGGGGCCTGCGAACCATTCTGGCGGCGGCATGCCACCCGGCCAGGAATGGCCTCCTCCGTGGATCGTGTAGAGAACCACCGACGCGCTGTCGGCACAGCCCGTGTATTCGAGGCGGGTGACGTCAGGAGCGACAGCGGACTCGACGGGGTCCGTCGCGCAGCGGTTTCTGCGAGCCCAATTCGCCGTCCACCTCGGAATGTTGGCAAACGGGTTGGGGGCGACCCACGAGGTGCCGCCGCGATACGGCGCGATCCGGTCGGCCGTCCCATGAAACGCGATCAGCGGCACCGCTGGCTGGTCCGCACACCAGCTCCACGGCAGGAACAAAGCAGCCGCCACCATCCCGACTGCCGCGATTCGATCGGACAGCGTGCAGGAGAGGACGAACGCCATACCTCCGCCGTTGGAGAGCCCATCGGCGTAGATCCTGCTCGGGTCGAGGTTATAGGTCGCCTGCAGCGTGTCGATCAACTCCGAGATGAACCGGACGTCCGCGGTCAGGCCGGCTCCCGGCTGCGACGCATTCCAGACCTTAGGGAATCCCGTTCCCGACGGGTAGACGACGATGAACCCGTGGCGTTCGGCCACCTCGTTCCACTGACTCGTCTGTTGCTGAGCGGCACCCCACATCGCCCCGCCGTGCATGCTGATCACCAGCGGCGTCGCCCGGGTGCTGTCGTAGCTGCTCGGGACGTAGAGCAGGTATTCCCGCTTCTGCCCGGAAGAGACAATGACGCCGTTGCTCCGGTTCCGGACGTAGAAGCCCGCGGCCTCGACCAGCGCCAGGACCGCCGGCAATGCGATGAGCACGAGCACCGCGCCAATGACCGCCTTCCGGCGACGCACGTTCGCCCCAGGGGCTGCGCCGCTCACCGGTGCCGGTTCCATGCCAGGGCCACGGGCGCCGCGGAGACGCGGGCTGACGGGGTCGCCAGTATGGCGACGAGGAGGAGCAGGTAGCTGGGGATCAGTGGCGTGGCGACAAGCCACACGAGTACGCCATGCAGTGCGAGGACTACGACGAGCCAGCCCGCCGCACCGACGACGAGCGTGCGATCGCTGAGCAGCCGCTCATCATAGAGGCGCGTGGCGACCCACGCGGCGAAGCACAGCTTGAGACCCGCTAGGAGGGCGAGGATCCGGGGCAGAACTTCCAACAACTCGGCCAGCACGGCCCCGTTTTCGATGATCCACACGGCGAGTGGTCCGATGGCGGCGAGCAACGATAGACTCAAGAACACGCTCGATTTCACCGCCCAGCCCCGGCCGCTCAAGCCGATGTAGAGGCTCTGCACGAGCTGCTTCCACGTCGCCGACACTAGCGCCGTGAACGCCAGCAGGGCGAGCACCACCGCACGAGGCGTTCCAACGGCACCGATGACCCGGCGCACCCCGTCGATCACCAGCGGCCCGGTAGCCGTGAGTTTCAGCGCTACCGGGACGGCCACGAGGACCAAGAGCCAG